>JASJAW010000047.1 GCA_030066795.1 Dinoroseobacter sp. | reverse complement strand
ATTGAGAACTCATAAAACAGCGCACCCTGCGCCACCTGCCGCGGCCCCATCATCGTCAGACCTCCCTTGCCTCAAAGGAAGTGAAGCAGCAGCCAACGCGTCGCTCAAGAAGAGTTTTTCAACACAATCGGATCGCAGCAGCCGTTCGCCACGCCATCAACGAATGAAAGGTTTGCGCTCATAAATCCGCAGCACCACTTACCAGATCGCCGACGAAGCGGTCACGCGCGTCGCCCCGCCTTCACGGACGCAAAAAGATCCGTGATATGGTTCGGGCCGGACGGGCGGATACCGCGGGGATTAAGCGCCTTGATCGAATAATAGCCCCGCGTGATGTGGTCGAGGCTGACGCTGTCAATGACGCCTGGCAGATGCAAGATGCGCTCCATATACGCGGAGAGGCGTGGATAGTCCGCAATCCGCTTTTGGTTTGTTTTGAACAGCCCGTGATAGGCGGCATCGAAGCGGATTAGCGTCACGAAAGCCCGGATGTCCGTTTCGGTGAGCCGGTCTCCGAACAGAAACTGCCCTCTCAGGCGCGCTTCGAGGTGATCGAGCATTTCAAACACCCCCTCAACGGCCTCGTCATAGGCTTCCTGCGTCGAGGCAAAACCCGCGCGGTAGACCCCGTTATTGAGTTTTTCGTAGAGCGGTTTGTTCAGCGCGTCGATTTCTGGTGCAAGGTCCGCGGGATAGAGCCGTACATCTGATGGTGCCAGATTTTCGAAGGCCGTGTCCAGCATCCGTAAAATATCCGCGCTTTCGTTGTTCACCATTTCGTTGCGGTGCATGTCCCAAAGGACCGGTACAGTGGCGCGCCCGGAGTAACTTGGGTCGGCCCGCGTGTAGATCTCGTGCAGGTAGCTCGTGTTGAAAAGTGGATCTTGGTCTGCGCCAGGATAGCCGCCAAAGCGCCAGCCCTGGTTCGTCAGTTCCGGATTGACGATGGTGACGGGGATCATGTCATCGAGCCCCTTGAGCTTGCGGGCCATCAGTGTGCGAGAGGCCCAGGGGCAAATCAAAGCGACATAGAGGCGATAGCGGCCAGCTTCAGCTTTGAACCCGTCACTTCCGGTCGGGCCAGCCGATCCGTCTGGCGTGATCCAGTTGCGAAACCCTGAGACTTGGCGCACGAAGCGCCCGTCTTTGTCCTTATGCTGGATGGGGTGCCAGTCTTCTGTCCAATTTCCACATACCAGCATGGTTTCAGTCCTCTTTCAAAGATAACGGGGGCCCTAGGGGCCCCCATTCAATTCGATCAGGCGTACTTGCCGATGGCGCGGTCAAGCACCGGGAGTTTCAGGGCGTAGGCGCCGCTGCCCAGAAGCGCGATTGTGACCTGTACCATCGCCCAGAAAGCCGGGTACTCCCAACCGCCGCCTTCGTTGGCAAAGAGCCAACCGGCACCGGAATGAACATAGGTCGCGCCAATCAGAACAGGCAGCGTGGCAAGGGCCACAAGGCGAGTCGCCACGCCAAGGATCAGCGCCAGACCGCCGCCAATCTCTGCAAGGATAGTTAGGTAGGCGAAAACCGCCGGGATGCCGACGCTTTCGAAGAAGGCGACGGTGCCCGGGATGGTGAAGACGGAGACTTTTAGCCAGCCGTGGGCTACAAGCAGCACTCCGGAGGTGACGCGCAATACCAGCGCAGCGAAGGGGGCGGTTTTCTGGTCAATCATTTTGAATCTCTTTCTTTCAGGTAAGACGGCTAAGGTCTTTTACGTGGTATCCGGGCTGCGTCAGCGATGTGCCCATTCGTTGTGAGATCAACCTACCCATTGCCATTCATCATCAAAATGACGAATATAGAGAATGATTTTCTCTGAAGTGTTCTGAATCGAGAGGCCGATGGATCTTCTCGATGGGTTGAAAGCCTTCGTTGCCACCGCGCAGACCAAGTCCTTCACGGCTGCGGCCGAGCAGATGGGCATCTCGAACCGGCTCACCTCAAAATACGTGGCGGAGTTGGAGGCCGAACTGGGCGTACGGCTTTTGCAGCGGACTACTCGTAAGGTCGGGCTAACCCCAGCTGGCGCCGAACTTCTGGCTCGCGCGCCCGCTCTGCTGGACGACCTCGATGATCTTGTGGCTGAAGTGTCCGAGGGCTCCCGCGGCTTTACCGGCATGATCCGAGTCACCGCACCGATGACATTTGGGGAACTTTATGTGGCTCCGATGGTGGGCCGGTTCAGCGCGCTGCATCCCGCCCTGACGGTATCGCTTCAGCTAACGGATCAGTACGCGGACCTTGCGACTGAGGGGATTGACGTCGCCTTTCGGGTCGGAGCGGCAGAAGTCCTGTCAGTGAAAGCCCTAAAGCTGGGAAACTTGGAAGTAATCGCGGCGGCGGCGCCGTCCTACCTGTCGCGTCACGGGATGCCGAATACCCCCGCCGACCTTGACGGCCACGCTTGCATCCTGGACACCAACCGCAAATCCCCAAAGCTTTGGCGTTTCTCAAAGGACGGAACCGAGACCAATGTCCTCGTTTCCGGGCGCTACTTCGTGAATTCAGCAAGTGCCGCCTGCGCACTTGCTAAGGCTGGAAACGGCGTTGCCTACGGCCCGCGCTTTGCGCTGGAACAGGCGATTGATGCTAAAAAGCTGATACAGGTCTTGCCCGACTACACAGGGGAAATCAGACCAGTCAGCGCTGTCTACCTTGAAGGGCGCGTCCTGCCGCGAAAAGTCCGCGCGCTGATTGACTTCGCAAGAGATGACTTTCGACAATGCTACGCCTAGGCTTCAAAAGCGCCTGAGACTAAGTGAACGGCAGCTTTGCGGAAAAAGCAGTCATTGGCGTCGCATGACCTGGTTTGGTTTCACTTGCTCAGAATACCGCTGCGGGCCAGAATCTTGCTGGTGTCCCGACACCTGACTGTGTTGAACCTAGCCATCGGCCATTAAGACCGCGCCAATCCCGAGCAACCTTTACAGGTTTAGTTCTCTGGCTTCCAACCGCGTGGTGCGAGACTGATCGAGAAGGACTGTCGCTAAGAGCTGGCCTGCATTGAAGCAGACAGAGAACAGTATCGCTCAGCTATTTGGCATAGTATCAGCGGCATCAGCGACGAGGGCACCGCCAATCAGTCTGCCAAGGCGACCCAAAAAAGAAGCGAGTAAATTTGACTGACCGCAGGCCCACGTTCCGTCTCCCTGCTGAGCGGCGAAAGAACTGCCTAAGTCTAACACTTCGACAACTCACCGCTGACTACGCTGACCCCAAGGCGTCGGCGACCTTAACGTCACCGAAAGGCGTCAGGTTGAGTACCTTTCATCTACTCAAAAACAAGGCTCAAGGCCGGTACAAATGTAAGGAGCAAAGTGACCACGGTCATCATGATCACAAAGGGAAATGTGCCGCTGAAAATGTCGCCTAGTGTGGTGTTCCTGTCCGCTATAGTCGCCTTGACGACGTAGACCGTGAGCCCGAAGGGCGGTGTTAGTAATCCGATCTCGACCGCAATTACAGTCACGATACCGAACCAGATCAGGTTGCCCCCCAGCTCGGTGACGATTGGCAAACATAGAGGGAGCAAGATCAGCATGATCGAGGTGCTGTCCAGGATCATGCCCATGATGACGACCAGGACCAGGTAGATCAGCATGAAACCCATGAGGCCCAAGCCCATTTCCGCGAAGAAAAGCGTTGTCTGCTGCGGGATCGTAGAGAGGGTGAGCATGCGCGAATACATCGATGCTGCAATGATCAACAAGAGAATCGACACCGACACGAGGCCCGTATCCACGAGCACTCTCCAGAACTTGCTCCAGGTCAGGCTGCCTTTCGCCAGAGCGACCAGAATGGCTGCAGCGGCACCGGCGGCACCAGCCTCAGTGGGCGTAAAGAAGCCCGAGTAAATCCCGCCCAACACGATCGTGACCAGGGCGACAATCGGCGCGAGTTTCCGTGTGGCGCTGTTCCAGTCTTCGTCGTCAATCACGACGGGGCGATCGGTCTGCATGACGCTTCGAGGCCGAAACCGCGCCATCAGGTAAATACCCGTCCCGAACACAAAGGCCAGGATCCCCCCAGGCACGATCGCGGCCAGAAACAGCGCGCCCACCGATTGTTCCGCCAGAACCCCGTAAATGATCAGCAGCAAACTTGGAGGGATCAGCATACCGAGCACTGACGAGCCAGCCACAACACCCAAAGCGAACCGGTTGTTATAGCCGTTGGCAACCATCTGTGGAACGGCGACGCGGCTGAACACGGCTGCTGATGCGATGGAAATCCCCGTAATCGACGCAAATACCGCATTGGCGGCCACGGTTGCGATGCCGAGGCCCCCTCTGATCTTTTGCAGAAGCCATGCAGCAACACGATAGGCATCGCGTCCAATATCCGCCGCGTCCACGATCAAGCCCATGAGCACAAACAGCGGTACTACTCCGAAAAGGTAGCGATTGATTGCTCCGTCGGCAGAAAGCGCCAGCGCCCGCATAGCGACTTTGGGATTGTCACGGATGAGCCAGATGCCAAGAAAGCTGAGCAGGATCAGCACAACTGCAATATGAGCACCAGAGAAGATCAGAAGCAGCATGAAGCCAATCGCGGCCAATCCAACGCCAACCCGCCCGATATCGGCCATGAAGACCCCATAGCCCAAGACAAGGATACCCGCGAAGAGTAGTATATATAGCCACCCCTTGGGCTTCACTACGACGCTATGCTGAACGCGAAGGGGCACAACCCGGCCTGCATTGGCCATGTCCTTGACGTCTTTGAGCGCTTGTGTGGCAAAGGCCAACGCCGTCAATATGGATCCCGCGAACAAGCAGGCCTTGATTGGCCAGACAGGCGCAGTGAACACGCCTTGCGCGCCGAAGAATTCATCTTCCACCCAGGCATCGACAAGCTTTGGCCAGGTGCCTTGAGCAATCAGCGCAAAGACCAGCACCCCCGCCAAATGGAAGACGATCCGCATCGCGCTGGCGGCAAAGGGGCGCTCTTCTTCCAGCCAACCCGCAAGCAGATCGGTTCTGGTCATACGCCCGCTCATCAGCGCGTGCGCTGCTTGCAAGAAAACGATGGCGACAATCGAGTTGGAAACGATTTCCGCCACGCCCTGAACTGGCGCGTTGAAAACAGAGCGGCCGATGATATCCGCGCAAATCAGCAGCATCAGACAGAAGATCCAGATCGACGCTGCACCACTGACAATTCCGGTCAGCGCGGAGACTGCGCTGACCGCTTGATCTGTGCCGCGCCGAAAAGCCGAAGACGTAAGAACCATCGACGCGTCCTCCCTCGGGATCTACTTCGCAGACCAGTCGATGCGGGGCTTCAGACCTGCATCGCGCACCGCAGCCATGTAGGCGTCGAGCACCTCCCCTGCGCCCTTGTCAGCATTGGCGTTGACCCAGTCACCTGCAAGGTTTGGCATTCCGTCGGCCCAGCTCGCGATCTCTTCCTCGGGCAGCTCGGTCACTGTTGCGCCGACCTCGGGCAGCTTTGCTTTAAAGGCCTCGTAGCGCGCCATGACCTCTTCGGCGTGGGCGACGGTGTATTCCTGGCCGAGTTCGGTGAGCACCTGCCTTACGTCGTCGGATAGCCCCTCCCAGACATCCTTGTTGATCCCGAGTCCTCCGGTCATATGGGCGCCGAGGCCGACGAGAGTAACGTAGGGCGCGACTTCGTAATGCTTGTTCGGGAAGGCCCCGGTGATAATGACGACAACACCATCGGCAACGCCGGTCTGAATCTGGTTGTAGTAGGTCGGCAGCGCTCCATCGACCGGCACAGCCCCAAGATGAGCGATCCAGTTGGCAGATGGCCCGGGCGCAATAATTTTGCGACCTTGGAGATCGGCCAGGCTATTGACGGGGAAGTTCGTGAAGAGGTGGTAGGTCTCCACGCCACTGGCACCCAGAAACACGACATTTTCGTCTTCCCAAGCCTCACGCAGGGCCGGGACATCGCGATGCAGCTCATTCATGATTTTCAATGTCCCAACAAGGTCATCGCTGACGAAGGGCGTGAAGTAGGTCACGTTTTGTAGCGGCATTTTTGAGCCTTCCCACAGCGTGCCGACCCAGCCCGCATCGGTCAGACCATCGCCGACCGCCTCCAGAGTGTCCTTGAACCCATAGAGCGAGCCGCCATAGGCTTCGGTCCACTCAATCCGGTCTTCAGAGCCCATCGCCTCCAGGCGGTTATTGGATTCTGCCACGACCAGCGTTGAGAGCTGTCCGACCCAGGGCAGCACGGTGGGATGGCTGGATGACATGGTCAGGTTGTAGGTCTCGGCTGAGGCCGTCGTTGCCAAGGCGCCCAGGACAAGTGTGGCGATTGTCTTTTTCATTGCGGTTCCTCCCATTTGTTCTTTGATGTCAGATCGTTTCGCAGACCCGGTCGTAGTCGAGGCGGGGCAATCTGCGGAAAATCTTGGATGTGTCGGCGTAGCCGAGGTTCACGAGAAAATTCGATTTCAGTGACGTGCCGTGGAAGAATTCCTCGTCTACCTTGGCATTATCGAAACCGGACATGGCCCCGACATCGAGCCCGACCGCGCGGGCCGCCAGCATGAAATAGGCCCCTTGCAGCGTGCCATTGCGGAACGCGTTGACTTGCGCAGCGGTCGCGTCGTTCTTGAAGATATTCTGCGCGTCGGGGTTTGGCGGAAAGAGTTCCGGCAGGCTTTCCCAGAAGTTCAGGTCGTAAGCCAGAATAGCGGTGACGGGGGCTTGCCGCATCTTAGGCACGTTGCCCGGCAAGAGCGCAGGCTCCAGCCGGTCTTTGGCCTGATCTGAACGCACGAAAACCACGCGCATCGGCTGCTGGTTCATAGACGTCGGACCCATTTTCGCAATCTCATACAGAGCCTGCAGGGTCTCGTCGGTGACATCTCTTTGCTGCCATCCATAATGTGTCCTCGCCTCGGAAAACAGCAGAGCGAGGGTTGTCTCGTCAGCGGTCAGACCACGCGCCTGAAAGGAAGCCGCAGCACTGCGCGCGGCTTCATCGAGTTGTTGGAGATCATCGGGCATTGCGCAGACCTTCGGAAATTTGGGGCAGCCCAAGGATCGCGCGGGCTTCCGCGGGAGTGGCGACTGGGCGATTGTTGTTGGCACAGATATCCACCGCGCGTTTTACAAGTGCTGCGTTTGAGGGGGCCAGGGTGCTTCGGTCGAGGCGGATATTGTCTTCAAGCCCTGTCCGCGCATGGCCGCCCGCTGCGACAGACCATTCGTTGATCTTACTTTGCTCGCGGCCGATACCCGCTGCGCACCAAGGCGCACCGGGAAAGAGTCTTTCGACGGTTTTTACATAAAATTCAAATACATGCTTGTCCGCCGGCATGGCATTCTGCACACCCATGACGAACTGCACATACGGGGTGTCGACGATTTCGCCGGCTGCGTGCATCTCTGCGGCTTTCAGAATATGGCTAAGATCGAAGGCTTCGATTTCTGGCTTCACGCCATGGGTCTTCAACTCACTTGCGAGCCAAGCCACCAGATCGGGCGGGTTCTCGTAGACGCGCGTTGGGAAGTTGTTCGACCCCACGGACAAAGAGGCCATGTCTGGCTTCAGCGGAAGCATTCCGCCCCGCGACTTGCCGGCGCCCGAGCGTCCTCCGGTAGAGAATTGAATGATCAGGCCCGGGCAATGCTTCTCAAGTCCTTCCTTCAGCGCGGCGAACTTCTCCGGATCGCTGGAGGGACTCTGATCATCGTTCCGCACATGCGCATGACAGATTGTGGCGCCCGCTTCAAAAGCCTCGTGCGTGCTTTCGACCTGTTCCGCGACAGTGATGGGAACCGCCGGGTTCATCTCCTTGCGTGGGAGCGACCCGGTGATCGCGACACAAATGATGCAGGGTGTTTCGTTCGCTTCGCCCATGGATCACGCCTTTGGCGCCAGAACGAAGTCGAACTCAACGTCCCAGTAGGACGCCCCATCGAATCCCGCTTCTGCTACTCGAGTTGGGTCGTCGACTTTCACGAAATCTGCGATCAGGCTTTCCTTAACACCGAAAACACTGTCGTTATTGATGTAGGGATCGTCGGGGTCAAAGATGTGGGTTGTGACTTCGTCGTAGCCATCCTTGGAGATGATGTAGTGCAAATGCGCCGGACGGTACGGGTGACGACCAAGGTCGTACAACAGTTTCCCGACCGGTCCATCATCCGGAATAGAGTAGTGTTTGGGGCGGACGGCCTTGAACCAATAGCGTCCGTCTTCAACCGTCCGAAAAACGCCTCGCAAGTTGAAATCCGGCTGAATGCCTTTTTGCTGAACGTCGTAGAAGCCCTCATCATTGGCTTGCCAAACGTCGATTTTCACGCCGGAGAGGGGGTTGCCATCGACATCAAGCACCCGCCCGCGCACAACCATGTCCTCCCCTTTGGCATCAAGGCAGATGTTCGTGCCCATTGGATATTCCGGGGCATTGCCGACATGGAAGGGGCCTAGAACGGTGTTTTCGGAGGCTCCGACTGGCCGGCGCGAGTTGATTGCATCCACCAGCATCGACACACCGAGTACATCCGAAAGAAGAATGAACTCCTGACGCCAATCATCCGATTTGTGGCCCGTCGCGGTCAAAAACTGTATCGCTTCAAACCACTCTGCCTGCGTCGGTTCGATCTCTTTGATTGCCGCGTGCAAATGCCGTGTCAGGACGTCCATGACCTCCTTGAGACGCGCATCCTTGGCATTGACGTTCTGGCCGATCACAACGTCGGCGCTGTCAGCTTCAGTAAAATAGGCCCTTGGCAGACCTTCCAGGTTAGCAAGACTGTTCATAGGTTTGTGCTCCTACTGTGCGGCAAGGGCCGAGGCATCCGAACGGGACAGGATTTGGGTCAGGACACGCTCCAGCGCGCCTTTAGGATCGTCGACCATCTCTTCTGATCGCCAGGCAACGTGTTGGTCCGGACGGACCAGCACGGCACCCGAGTCAGAGACTTCTCTCGCGCGCGCCCAGTCACCCGTGTGATCGACATATTTCAACCGAGGACCAATGATCCGTACCTGAATATCCAGACCAAGCTGGGCGTTCACTTCCGCCGCTGCGCGCTCCCACGCCTCGCCGCCGATGCTCGTGAGAAGGGTGAACTTGCCCTTTCCGGTCAGATCAAGGGTCGAGATTCTCTCGCCGGTGTCGTGGTCATAAACCCACACATGCGGCAGGCGCGCACCCGGCCATGTCGTCGGCTGATAATGCAACTCTTCATCAAGCTCGAATGCGGGTTCGATCTGGCCGTCCGTTTCGATTGCGGCAGACGTGTACCGCTGGTTCATTTCAACGCCATGCGCATCGAACTCGTACTTCTTGAAGGCAATCGCATCTCGGATGTCAGACCGTTGCTTTTCGGCGTTCGGACCCGTACCGCAGCGTGCGTTCATGTTTTCCTGGATTGTCTCGACGTCGGAGCCACCTGTCATACCTAGGCTCTCGAAGATCGGACCAAATTCTTCGATCGACTGGTTCGCCCGGGTGACAATCTGCTTGGCCACCGGAGCGCGTTCGACCGTATAGGTGTCGAGCAGTCCCATCCCGGCCTCGCCCTTGATCACAGCGGCGAGTTTCCAGGCCAGATTGAAGCCGTCCTGGATTGATGTGTTGGAGCCCAGCCCGTTCGAAGGCGGATGACGATGCGCTGCATCACCCATGATGAACACGCGACCCTTTTGCATGTTCGTGGCGTACATGTTGTTGACCGTCCAGGTGTTGGCCGAAAGAAGCTCGATCTCGAGTTCGGGATCTCCGACGAGTTGCCGGGCAACTTGCGTTGCCATCTCTTCATCGACATCCGGCGCGGGCTCATTGATGTCGTATCCCCAGACGATCAGCCATTCGTTCCAGGGCCGCACCATCCGAACGAGGCCCATGCCGATCCCGCCAACGTCAGACCCGGGCTGCATGACCCAGTACAAAACCGATGGGCGGTGGGCGACGTATTTGCTGAGGTCCGCACGGAACACGATGTTCATCGACCCGCCGACGCCCATCTGCCCCTCAAATGGCAGGTCGCAATGCTCGGCGACCATCGAGTTGCCGCCATCAGCACCAACAAGGAACTTGGAGCGGATCTGGAATTCCTCACCCGAGAGCCGGTCACGGCACGTGGTGGTGACGCCTTCGGCATCCTGTACGTGGCTTAGGTATTCCGTGGACATCCGCGCCTGGGTTCCACGACGGCAAGCGGTACCGAACAGGATGGGTTCCATAAACGTCTGCGGCAGGTCGTTCATCAAAGACGGCGAGGAGAGCTCGTGCTCGGCCTTTGACAACGGATGCGTGCCCCAGCTTTTCATGCGGCCAATCTCTTCGCCCGCAAGACTTTCGCAGAAGACATTCTCCCCCATGATGTCCTGGTGAGCGGCATGCATGTAGGCTTCGTTTTCGACTTCGCGGCCAAGATCGCGCAGCACTTCCATCGTCCGCTGGTTGGTTATGTGCGCGCGCGGGGTGTTGGCGAGCCAGCGATACCGGTTGACCGCCATGTTCTCGATGCCGTAGCTCGACAGCAGGGCGGCCGTGACAGATCCCGCGGGGCCGGTGCCAATAATCAGGACATCTGTTTCGATCATTGCCATTTTGGGGTCTCCTCCGTCAGTCTTCGATTTTACCGCCGGTCAGCCGGCGTCTGATTGGGAACAGTTGCAAGCCGGTGCGGTCCGAGATGAGGCCCCATAGTCCGCGGGGCGCAAAAAGCATCACGACGATGCCGATCAGCCCGAGGATCATCAGGTACCAGCTGCCATAGTCGGAAAGCAGGCTCTGGAGCAGGAAGAAGGCCAGTACGCCAAGGATTGGCCCCTCGATCGTGCCGATCCCGCCGATCACCACTATGAAGATCACGTAAGCCGTCCAGTCTGTGACACTGAACGCCGCATCAGGGGAGATACGCGCTTTCTGCAGATAGATGACGCCGCCCGCGACACCGGTTCCGAAGGCGGAGGTTAGGAAAACCACCCACTTCATCCGGGAGGCATCGACTCCCACGGATTTGGCGGCTTCCATGTTGTCACGCACCGCGGCGAGGGCCAGGCCGCGCTTTGTGCGCAAAAGCCAGTAAATGCCGGCAATGGTGGCCACTGCCAGCGTCAAAGCCAGCCAATAGGCGAGAATATCGCGCGCTGCGGAGGCCCTGACGTCAAACACGGTGCCGATCCAGTCTGTCAGCATCATCTCCCGCATTGCTTCGCGGGGAAGCGACGTGCCTGTGCCACCGCCAAGGGCTTTCCACTGGGCAATACTGAGACGCGCAACTTCTGCAATCACCCATGTGCCGATGGCGAAATAAGCACCTTGCAGACGGAAGGCGAAAAACGCGGTCGGGATGGCGAGAACCAGCGCCGCAACGCCGGACAGCAGGATGGCCGCAACCGGGTCCATCGCACCCAGGATCACCCCCCCAAAAAGCGCATAGGCGCCGATCCCGACAAAGGCCTGTTGTCCGACCGATACCAGCCCGCCATAGCCCGCGAGCAGGTTCCAGAACTGCGCCAGAGTGAGCATGGTCAGGATGAAGAAGAGATCCTGGATCAGACCGCGTGACGCAAACAGCGGCGCGACATACAGGACGACGACCAGAGCAATGCCAAGCGTCAGAGCGACCGATGAGGCCGGCGTGCGAGTGGAAACGGCATAGGGCGTCATCAGTCCTTACCTCTCGGGAACAGGCCGCGGGGGCGAACAAGCAGCACAATCAGGAAAGCGAGATGTCCGGCCAGGATCTGCCATTCGGGATTGATCGCGGCACCCAGTGTCTGTGCAACGCCAATAATGATCCCGCCAGCCAGCGTGCCCCAGAGCGAGCCGAGGCCACCGATGATCACTGCCTCGAAGGCATAGATCAGGCGCGCCGGCCCGATCGACGGATCGAAATTGGCGCGCGTGCCCAGATACAGCGCCGCGATCGTCACCACGACCATGGCCAGACCCGTCGCGGTGGCAAAGACCCGCGCGGGCCGGATTCCCATCAGGCTGGCGGTCGTTGCGTCATCGGATGTCGCACGGAAGGCACGCCCAATGGCGGTGCGGTAGAAAATCTGGTTCAAAACGAGGATCGTGAGCACGGCTGTGCCAAAGGTCATCAGCGGCAGAACCCCTACCGTGACCGGACCAAGAGGTACCGACGCGGTCTCCAGCGCGCCGAACCCGATCCGCTGACTATCGGCGGAGAACCCTTCAAGCAGCGCGTTTTGCAGCACGATCGAGAGCCCGAACGTGACTAGTAACGGCGGCAGGATGTCCTCGCCCAACGTTCTGTTGAGCACCACTTTCTGGAGCGTCCACCCGATGGCGAACATCACAGGTGCGGCAACGGCAGCCGCAAAGATCGGATTCATTCCGGTCGCGGAGACCACGACCAGGATCAGGTAAGCCCCCAGGACAATCAGGTCGCCATGGGCGAGGTTCACAAGACGCATAATCCCGAAAACCAGGCTCAACCCCGCGGCAAACAAGGCATAAAGACCGCCCAGCAGGATGCCCTGCACGAGTGTATCGACCCAGATCATGCCGCGGCTCCGAAGTAGGCCTCATGGATCGCGTCTCGGCTGATCTCCTCGGGTCTTCCCGTGAGGGTGACGCGGCCTTCCATCATACAATAGACGCGGTCCGCCACCTTCAGTGCCTGCCCTATATCCTGCTCGACAACGATGACACTGGCGCCGCTTTCCTTGATCTTGGGCAGCGCCGCGTAGATGTCTTTGATCACAACCGGTGCGAGGCCAAGGCTGATCTCGTCACAGAGCAGCACATCTGGGTTCGACATCAGCGCCCGTCCGATAGCGACCATCTGTTGCTGCCCACCCGACAAAGCTGTACCGGGATTGTTGCGTCGCTCGCGTAGGATCGGAAATAGCTCGTAGATCGTGTCGAGCGTCCAGTATCCCGTCCCGTCGTGATGTCCGGTGAGGGCCGAGGGATCATCGCCTCCGGTGATGCGCGCGATAAGACCATCGATCCGGTCGCCCATATCGCGGCCGCCCTTGTGCTGACCTCCGATGATCAGGTTCTCTTCGACGCTGAGCGAGGGGAATAGTTTGCGGCCCTCCGGCACCATCGCGATGCCGCGTTTCATGATCGTGTCTGCGCCCAGCGCACCCACCGCGGCGCCGTCATTGTGGATCATATCGGGATCATTGCTGAGAACCCCCGAAAGGGACCGCATAAGGGTTGTCTTGCCAGCGCCGTTCGCGCCGATAATGGCAACAGTCTCTCCCCGTTCGAGTCGGATATCGACGCCGAACAGCGCTTGGAAATCGCCGTAGTGGGCAGTGAGCCCCTTCGTCTCAAGAAGTGCGCTCATACTTCGATCCCAAGATAGATTTCCTTTACCTCGCGGCTTTCCATGATCTCACCCGGATCGCCGATGCCGATCACGCGCCCGAAATCGAGAACGAGGAGCCGTTCCACCACGGAGGTGAGCGCGTGCAGAACGTGTTCAATCCAGATGATCGTTACGCCTTCGGCATGGATATCCTTGATGGTCTGGATCAGCGACTGACACTCCGCGTCCGTCAGCCCGCCAGCAATTTCGTCGAGCAGCAGTAGCCGAGGCCCGGTCGCCATTCCACGGGCCAGTTCGAGCCGCTTCCGCTCAAGAAGTGTGAGCTGACCTGCAGGGGTGTTCGCCCGAGCAATCATGCCTGTCCGCTCCAGAATGTCGGCGCAGATGGCCGTCACCTCGCGCTCGGATGTGTCACGCCCAAAGGCGCCCGCGACGACAAGGTTTTCAAACACCGTCAGCTTTTCAAACGGTTGCGGGATCTGAAAAGACCGTCCGACGCCGGACAAGCAGCGCTGCATTGCCGGGACCCGGGTCACGTCCTGCCCGTCGAAGATGATCGTGCCTGCGTCCGACATCAGGTTGCCGGTGATCAGGTTGAACAGAGTCGACTTGCCTGCTCCGTTTGGCCCGATAATGCCCAGCGCCTGTCCCTCGGGGACGTCAAAGCTCACATCATCGGTGACTTTGAGCGATCCGAAGCTCTTCGAAACATTCTTGAGTGCCAGTATAGACATCACGTTCCTCGTCCCAAACCTAAGGTCTGGGTCAATTCAACCGCGCCGTGTGCCCCGGAAAAGCGCCCGGGGCAGTTTCGGCATCAGACGATTTCTTCCATTGCGCCGGCGGTCGGCACCATCGGAGCGGTCTGGTTGTCCACGATCACCAGATCGTAGCCACCTCCGTCCTTGAGCCGCCACTGACCGCCCACCAGAGGGGTCTTGGCGACATTGCGTTGTGCGAAGGGCGGAAGCCCCGCTCCATCCCAGGACAATGGTCCAACGACTGTGTCCATGCGCGTCGCAGCGATCGCCTCTGCCACCGCATCCGGATCGCCCGCGTCGCCAACTCTCCCCATGACATTCGCGGCCACTTCAAAGAGCGCATGGACAAACCCGATCGGCTGGGTCCACTGGCGGCCTGTCGCGGCCTCAAAACCAGAGGCCACTCCGCCCGCGGTCTGCCCGGTCAGCGAGGAGGTGAAGGGATGCGAGGGCGACCACCAAACCTCGGACGAAAGGTTATGGCCGGTATCGCCAAGCGCTTCGACTGCCTGTGGAAACAGGATCGCCTTTCCGATTGAGGCTGCCTTGGGCGTGAAGCCCTGCTGCTTGGCTTGCGTCCAGAAGGTTGTAAAGTCCGGCGGGATCACCACGCCGGTCACAATCTCCACTTGGGCCTGCTTGAACGCGTTTATCTGGGCCGAGAAGTCATCAGTCAGGTTCTGGTAACGGCCGGTATCTGTCAGAGTGTAGCCCTGATCAGCAAGGACGGGTGGGAAGCCAACGACCGGATCGCCCCACGCATTGCCGTCGCCGTCGTTGGGAAAGAGCGCGCCGACTGACTTGTTCGTTTCCAGTTGGCCCCACATGTTGGTAAAGACAGAAATGACATCTTCCAGCCCCCAGAAGAAATGGAAGGCGTAGTAAAACTCCTCCCAGCTCTCTGGATCACCAGGATTGCCCTGCTGCCCGATGAACCACGGCTGCCATGGTGCGACTGTCGAAATCACAGGGACTTCTTCGAATTCACAGGTGCTTGCGACCGGGTTCGTGGTTTCAGGTGTTGAGGCGACAAGCATCATGTCGATCTCATCGTCGATGATCAGCTCACGCGCCACATCGGCGGCGCGGTTCGGGTTTGATTGACTGTCCTTGACGATCACTTCGAAGTTCGCGCCGGCTTCGGTTCCGGAAAACGCGTCAAGGATGTACTGATCTGCTTCGGCAAAAGCAGCAAGCGGTCCTGATTGCGGGCTGACATAGCCCAGCTTGATTTTGGCCCCCTGAGCGATTGCCGGCGCGGCAAGACCGCTGGCCGCAAGGGATGCGCCGGTAGCGGCGCTCGTTTTCAGAAATGATCTACGGGTCAGCATGTCTTTCCTCCCAGAAGATAAGTGACGGTGTTTGATTTACTGGGGCTCTGCGCCTTCCCACGCCCTTTGCAGCAGCGCACGGAGACCGGCGCGCTCCACAGGACGTGGGTTCCAGTAAGGGTTCTGTGTTGCGATATCCGCGGCGCGATCGAGATCGTCCTCTTTCAGGCCGAGGTCGCGTAGTGCCATCGGAGCATCAAGCGATTTCGCGAAACTGTGCAAAGCCTGACCAGCACTCTCGCGGCCCAGAACCTGGGCAAGCGGGGCAAGCTGATCAGCGACAGACACTTCGTTGAAAGCAATGGCGTGGGGCAGAACGATGGCGTGCGTTTCTGCATGCGGCAGGTCGAAGGTCCCGCCTAGCGTGTGACAAAGTTTGTGATGCAGCGCCATGCCGACCTGCCCAAGCACGGTTCCGCATAGCCATGCGCCGTAGAGCGTCTCGCCGCGGGCATCAAGGTCCCCCGGATCCGCTACCACGCGGGGCATCGCCTCAACAAACGCTTTCAACCCTTCGACGGACAGCGCTGTAGATAGAGGGTTGCGCTCGCGCGCATAAAGCGCCTCGGCCGCATGGGCCATCGCGTTGAGCGCGCTGGTCACCGTCATGGATACTGGGAGCGTGGCAACAAGCTCGGGGTCGTAGATGATAACCTCAGGCTGAACCTTTGCGTCTGTCAGCGTTGTCTTTCGTCCATTCTCGGTCTGTCCGAGGATCGGGGTTGCCTCGCTGCCGGCATAGGTGGTGGGGATCACGATCTGCGGCAGGTCCGTGCGATAGGCCACCGCTTTCCCCAGGCCCGTTGTGGACCCCCCGCCAACCGCGATCAGGCAATCGGCCCCGATTTCTTGAGCATAGCCAGTTGCTTCCTCACTCACATCGACAGGCGTGTGCATGGTCGCCCGAGAAAAGACTCCGGCCGCGAGACGACCGACGCTCTCGGCAAACTCCATCGCCGTTTCTGACTGCTGCGGTGTAGACAGGATCAACGCACGACTTGCGCCCAGCTGAGCAATTTCATCGGCGACCTCGTGTCGTGCACCTGCGCCAAACCTCACGCGAACCGGCGCTGACCGAGCGATAAAATCTGGCTGAAAGTACGACATCTGGCTTCCCCGGGTTCTCTATTGGGGAGACGCTAACAGACACAAAGTGGAAACTTGATCGAATTTGATTACGAGTACATAACTTAAAGTTATGAAAATCGACCCGCGCCATCTCGAAATTGTTGCCGCCATTGTGGATGAAGGAGGCTTGACCGAAGGCGCGCAAGCGCTTGGTAAGTCTCAGCCCAGCGTTTCGCGTAGCCTCGCACAACTTGAGTCGCGTATTGGAACACCATTGTTCCATCCGGGACGGCGTCCGCTGCAACCGACCGAATTGGGCCATGCATTGGCCGAACAAGGACGACGGGTGCGGGACGCTGATGACATCGCCGCCAGTCTGGTCACGCGATACCTTAGCGGACATGCTGGCTCGGTCCGGGTTGCTGGAACGCCAGTCTTTATGGACGGAGTCATAACAGCAATGTTGGCCGAGTTTCAGAAAGAGGCGCGGGATGTCCACGTGCATCAATCCTACGGATACGCCGACGAACTAATCCAACGCCTGAACGCGGACGCACTGGATTTTGCTGTCTGCCCCTTGCGCCGGGATGCGGTTCCTGATGGATTCAGCTTTCAGGCGATCCTTCCCGGCCTGAACGTGATCGCGTGCCGGGCAGGCCACCCCCTGGCAAGAAAGAGAGCCCTCAGCCTGTCAGATATTGCGCCCTATTCCTGGATCGCCCCCCCTCCTGACAGCCCCCTCTTCCAAGACCTCAAGCGCGCTGTTTCCAGCATTGGTGTCGATGACTTTAGGATCAGCTTCTCGGGCGGCTCACTTGCATCCGTGATCAGCGTTTTAACAGAATCTGACTCGCTTACGGTGTTGCCGTACGCAGTCGTCTTCTTGCAGCGCCACAAAAATACTCTCACCGAACTCCCGCTCAAGATCTCGCATCCAGAACGTGAACTGGGCATTCTGACTACCTCGGACGCCACGAACACGCCGGCGGCAACCCGGCTCAAAAGCTTTGTCGCAAACCGTTTTCAAGGTCTGGCCAGTCGAATCCTGCAGCACCAACGAAACGTGACTTGGCGCGGTGGGTGACTCTGAGCATTCGAGGCGTGTGTTGGCTTGTTATAGGGCCAAAACATCCGTAGCTGGACTGGGGGTTGCGGGATACAACTTCCGTCGGCGGCCTTTTACAGGGTTCCGAACTGGCGTTGCAAAGGCGCGAAAAGGTGCCACCCGCGAGAGCCTTCGCGAGACATACCCGACTTTGCGGCGAACTCGCCGGTGACCTCGTGCCAAAGTCGGCCTGGTAGTGGGCGATCCCGCATACTTCCGCTAACCGCTCGAAGCAGTCACGTTGCAAAGTCAAACGGGCGCACGCTTCCTTCATGCTGAAGACACAATTGTCTGTAACTGAAGACGGTGAGCGATATTGGGGAGGCGAACTTGGACATGGAGATAGTACGGGACGGTTCCGGCTATGTAGTAACCATTCCCAATTCCGAAACGATGACGACATATTCTGTTCGCTTCGCGAGCCTCCAAGATGCTCAAGAACTCATAACTGCTTGCGCAGATTGGTTCTCAAATTGAATCTCCACAAAGATGCCGGCCTGAGCTATCTCAAGGATCAGCGGTCTTTAACATAAGCTGCATGACCCTCTGACTTGAGAACCAAGTGGTTCGCGTGACGATCGCCTTGATCGATTAACGCCTGAGTCCTTTTTTTCTCTTTTGGCGGGATGCGGGGCGGATCCGGGGGCCGGGTCCGGTTGGTTTTCTGACGGATTTTTTAGCTGTTCGGGCGCTGTCCCTGGTTTTTTGCTGCTCACGAAAGATGTGAAGTGCGCGAGGCGTGTATGCGGTTGTACGCGATCTCTCGTAATGTCACGCAGGCGTGAGAAGCGTGACAGAGCTAAGCCTCTGATATGGCTTGGAATATTCCCATCCTCTCCGGCTGAGCGCACCACAACCCCGCTCACAGCGCTGTGATGCGCATTTTT
>JASJAW010000046.1 GCA_030066795.1 Dinoroseobacter sp. | reverse complement strand
CCGGGGAAGCCCACGATGAAGTCGCCAGAAAGCAGCAGGTCCGGCCGTGCGGAACGAATCCGCTCGATCAGCCGGATATAGCTTTCCGCCGTATGCTTACGATTCATAGCCTTTAAGACGCGGTCAGAACCCGATTGCACGGGAAGGTGCAGATAGGGCATCAGCTTCTCGCACTCGCCGTGCGCGGCGATGAGCGCGTCATCCATGTCATTGGGGTGCGAGGTCGTAAACCGGATACGCTCCAGCCCGTCGATCCCGTTCAGATCCCAGATCAGCCCAGCCAGACCTTTTTCATGGCCGTGATAGGCGTTCACATTCTGGCCGAGCAGGGTTATTTCCCGCACGCCTCGCTCCACCAGATCGCGGGCCTCAGACAAGACGCGCGCCGCCGGTCGGCTTACCTCTGCTCCGCGCGTATAGGGCACAACGCAGAAGGCACAGAACTTATCGCAACCTTCCTGCACGGTCAGAAACGCGGTTGGGCCGCGTTTGGCCTTTGGGCGAGCTTTCAGATGATCGAACTTGTCCTCCTCGGGGAAATTCGTGTCGAGCGCCTTTGCCCCGGTTGCGGCTTTCGCGGTCAGCTCCGGCAGGCGGTGATATGCTTGCGGGCCGACCACCAGATCGACCATTGGTTGACGGCGCATGATCTCTTCGCCCTCTGCCTGTGCTACACAGCCGGCGACACCGATTTTCAGGTCCGGCTTCTCGGCCTTCAAAGGCTTGAACCGACCAAGCTCTGAATAGACTTTTTCGGCTGCTTTCTCGCGGATATGGCAGGTGTTGAGCAGGATCATATCCGCATCATCAGCGCGATCGGTCTGCACATAACCTTCGCCGCCCATGGCTTCGGCCATGCGCTCGCTGTCGTAGACATTCATCTGACAGCCATAGGTCTTGATGTAGAGCTTCTTGGGATCGGCCATATCGGCCCCCTGCGCTGATAGAAAAGGTGTATCGCGCGGGTATCTACACAAGGGCGCGGGGCGTTGCAATCGGGCCGACAATCGGGAAGGGTCGCGCCATGACGAGCCCCTACATGATTTCCCCCTTCAATGCCGAGGATCTGGACAGTTTCCTACGGCATGGCAAGGCGGTACTGGCGCGTGGTCCTGTCGCGCTGATCTTCGCCGAAGACGGGGTGGAGTTGGCATCCACGCTTCAACACCACCTCGACAAGGGGTTTCGCGCTGTCGTCATGCTTGGCGCGAAGGCGTTACAAGTCCCGGAGGAACTTGCCGCGCGTGTCCATCGCGTTGGGTTTGAAGAGAGAGGCCGAGCTGTGGTCGCCAAAGCTGTGACACGCATTGCCGCTGCGGCACCCGGGACTTGGTTTTACTGGGGATATAATGCCGAGTACCTGTTTTATCCCTTCGCCGAGACGCGGTCTGTTGCGGAACTTCTGGCGTTTCATAGCGAAGAGCGGCGTGACGCCATGGTGACCTATGTGGTGGACCTCTATGCTGGCGACCTAAAGGATGCGCCCGGCGGCGTCGCTCGTGATCAAGCGTGCTTTGACCGGATTGGGTATTACGCGTTGGCTCGTCACTCCGCAGACGGTGCTCGCCTGGAACGTCAGCAGGACATTTATGGCGGCCTGCGGTGGCGCTTTGAGGAGCATGTGCCTTACGAAACGCGTCGGATCGACAGGATTGGATTGTTCAAAGCCAAGCCAGGTCTCGTGTTGCGGCCCGACTTCACCTTCTCCGAGCCGGAATACAACACGATCTCTTGCCAGTGGCACCATAATCTGACCGCGGCCGTTTGTTCGTTTCGCGCCGCCAAGGCTTTGAAATCAAACCCCGGCAGCGCGCAAGCGATCCAGAGCTTTCATTGGCAAAACTCGGTGCCGTTCGAATGGACGTCACAACAGCTTTTGGAGCTTGGCTTCATCGAGCCCGGGCAATGGTTCTAGGCAATGGTACGGTTGTCTTTGGGCTCGAAACCACCTAGATGACCTGCCACCGGGCGCGTGCCCGGCAACGGAGATTTTATGCAAGAGATTGCAACCCGCGACTGAACTCCCCTGACGGAGTTCACCAAAAGCCTTTCGCTGAGCGTCAGCCAGCGGGATGCCCGCGCATATGAAAACTCCGAGAAGACCAATGAACATCTCAAAACAGGACCAGCGGGTTCTGCACGTCCTCGCACAAGGCGGGGCGATCCAATTTGAACGTATGACCAACGGAAAGGTGCGCGATGTCATGTGCGTCACCCGAGACGGCCATGTACTGAGCGATTGCACCATGACCATTTTCGACCGGCTGCGCCGACGGCGTTTGATCCGGTCACAAAGCGGTCGGCCGTACCGCATCACGCGACAGGGATTGGGAGCGGTGCGCGCACAGCTCGACAACCGATAGGAGCCGCAGATGCAAGACCTCGACATTTCAGAAACTCGGACCGATGACATCCCGGCTATAGGCAGGATTGTCCGTGACACCGGGCTTTTCCCACCCGAGATGGTGGCAGAACTTCTTGCTGAAGGGCAGGCGGAGGGTCACATTTGGCTGACCGCCCGCGACGACCAACAGGTGCTCGGACTAGTTTTTGGCGAGCCTGAGCCGCTCACCGACGGCACCTGGAATATGCGGGCCCTTGCCGTGGCGCCCTCCAGTCAGGGCCTTGGGGTCGGTAAGGCCTTGGTGCGTACACTTGAGCAAGCCCTCAATCAAGCCGGCCATCGCCTGCTTCTGGTGGACACCTCGGGGACCGACGCGTTTGCGGAAACCCGGGCGTTCTATCGCGCAACTGGATACCGGCAAGTCGCTGAAATCGCGGATTACTGGGGCGAGGGCGATGCGAAGATCACCTTCGCCAAAGTGCTGTCCTGAATGCGAGGGGCGGGTCACAGCCCGCCCCTTGACGCTCTGGGCTGCATTTGCGAACTCCAGCCGCGATGACCGATGCCTCTCAAAAATCCCCCACGGGTGGCCCCTGGCGCAACTTCTATGGGCGCCGCAAGGGCAAGCACTTGCGGGCCTCGCAAGAAACCTATCTTGAGGAGGACCTCGCGGAGCTTTCGCCGGGTCCTGTGGACTGGGATTTGAACCCCGACAGAATTCCTTTGAACCTCCCAGAGCTTTTCTCCGGAAAACCTGTCAGGCTTGAGGTCGGGTTCGGTGGTGGAGAGCACATGGTTCACCAGGCCGCAACCTATCGCGACGTCGGGATCATTGGTTGCGAGCCGTACATTAACGGCGTCGCGATGCTTCTTGGTAAAATTCGCAAGGCGGAGCTGGACAATGTTGCGGTCCACCCCGGAGACGCCCGAGATCTGATGGATGTTTTGCCAGCAGGTTCTATCGAAAAAGCGTTTCTACTCTACCCTGATCCTTGGCCTAAGAAGCGCCATCACCGCCGCCGCTTTGTGACCCAGGAGCATCTTGAGCCTCTCGCGCATGTCCTGAAATCGGGAGCAGAGTTCCGTATCGCGACCGATATTCCGGACTATGTGCGCCAGGCGCTGGAGGAGGTGCCGAAAGCCGGGTTTGAATGGCTGGCCGAGGGGCCAGAGGACTGGCGTGAGCCTTGGGATGACTGGATTTCAACACGCTACGAACAAAAAGCCCTGCGCGAGGGGCGCACGCCCCACTATCTGACTTTTAGGCGACGCTGATGCGCGGCGCAGGCCGTTCTTTTGCGGTAGACGCATTTCGGTGTGTCCGCTAACAGTCGCTGCACTTTGATTATTCTCAGGAGACCCCATGTCAGGCCATGGTGACCCAATCCCGATGACCGCGCACAAGGCGCAGGCGCTTTCCGGTACGGCCGAGGTGCCCGGCGATAAGTCAGTATCGCACCGGGCACTGATCCTTGGAGCACTTGCAGTGGGCGAGACGAAGATCACCGGGTTGCTGGAGGGGCAGGATGTCCTCGACACGGCAAAGGCAATGCGCAGCTTCGGGGCAGAAGTCGTCCAGCACGAGCCAGGGTCATGGTCTGTGCATGGTGTCGGAGTTGGCGGTTTCGCGGAGCCAGATGACGTAATTGACTGCGGAAACTCCGGCACTGGTGTCCGCCTGATTATGGGCGCAATGGCCACCACACCGATCACAGCCACTTTCACAGGCGATGCGTCTTTGCGCAAACGGCCTATGGGGCGGGTGACGGACCCTCTATCGCTGTTTGGAACGCAAACAATCGGGCGTAGCGGTGGGCGTCTGCCTATGACCATAGTCGGCGCCGAAGATCCTATCCCGATCCTGTACGAGGTTCCCGTTCCGTCGGCGCAGGTTAAATCTGCAATCCTATTGGCGGGCTTGAACGCTCCCGGGCAAACCGTTGTTTATGAAGCAGAGGCGACGCGGGATCATACTGAACGTATGCTGCGCGGCTTTGGGGCCAGCCTGAAGATCGAAGCCGCTGGAAAAGGCCACACCATCACGCTCGATGGCCAGCCGGAACTTGAGCCGCAAACAATCGTGGTACCACGCGATCCAAGTTCTGCAGCGTTTCCGGTATGCGCTGCGCTGATCGTTGAGGGATCGGACGTGCTGGTGCCAGGGATTGGGCTGAACCCGACGCGTGCCGGGTTGTTCGAGACTCTACGTGAGATGGGTGCGGATCTCACCTATGAAAACGAACGGGTCGAAGGCGGAGAGCCGGTTGCCGATCTGCGGGCCAAGTATTCGGCGGATATGAAGGGGATTGAGGTTCCAGCCGAACGTGCGCCGTCGATGATTGACGAGTATCCGATCCTCTCGGTGGTCGCAGCGAATGCAACCGGCAAGACAGTGATGCGCGGCGTGAAAGAACTGCGCGTAAAAGAGAGCGACCGTATCGACGCCATGGCCAGTGGCCTGGCGGTCTGTGGAGTCGGCGTCGAGGAAGAAGACGACGTGTTCATCGTAGATGGCAAAGGACCGGGATCAGTGCCTGGCGGGGCCACCTGTGAAAGCCGCCTCGATCACCGCATCGCGATGAGCCTGCTGATCTGCGGGTTGGCGTCCGAGAAGCCGGTATCGGTTGACGACGTCGGACCTATTGCAACAAGTTTTCCGATTTTCGAGTCGCTGATGGAAGAGCTTGGCGCCAAGCTGGAGCGCACCGCCGAATGATCGCGCGTGCCTTCTACCTGTGTGGCGTTGTGCGTTATGCAATCACGGCAGCATTGCGTTCCAGCGTCGCCTGCCTTGGTGTATCTTGCCGCAAAACCGGAAGCCCTAACCACGCGGCGACGTCTCTTACTCGCGTGAGTGTTTATTGTCGCGCAGTTGGAGGGGCTTTCCGTGCTTTCAGTGATCGCATACTGCCAATCCGGTGCGATGACCCCTCACTTACAACGCAAGTGTTATGAGTTTCACGATAGCAATCGATGGACCAGCGGCGGCTGGAAAAGGGACGATCGGCAAGGCCTTGGCGGATCAGTTTGGCCTCGCTCATCTTGATACCGGGTTGCTCTACAGGGCAACGGCACGGCGTGTCCTGTCAGGCGCTGACGCTAAGGAAGCTGCGCGCACTCTGCGCCCTGAGGATCTTGCGCGGGACGATCTGCGCACTGCTGAAGTTGGTCAGCAGGCAAGTCAGGTGGCCGCCATCCCTGAGGTTCGGGCCGCACTGCTGGCTTTTCAACGCGCATTCGCCCGGCGTGCGGGCGGTGCGGTGCTGGACGGGCGCGATATTGGAACGGTCATTTGCCCTGATGCGCATGTCAAACTTTTCGTGACGGCATCGGATGAAGTGCGTGCTCAGCGTCGGCATTCAGAGCTTAGTGCAAACGGCAGCGTGATGAGTGTGGAAGAAGTTTTGGCGGATTTGAAGGCTCGGGATGCGCGCGATGCGGCTCGAGCGGATGCCCCCATGGCTATTGCTGACGACGCAATTGTTTTGGATACGTCGAGGCTTTCTGTTTCAGACGCAATTCAAAAAGCAGTTGAAATTACAATTCAAAGAATGCGTGATTGCGGATTTACATCACTTTCAAAAGATATCGACCGCATTTAATTGCAACTGTCCGCTATGCATGCTTTGTGGTTTTCAACTCAATCTTTTGGGAGGGAACTTAATGGCTAAAAAACCCAAAGCGAAACCTGCAATTGATGTAAGCGCAATGTCGATGGATGAACTCGATGCGCTTGCGTCGGATATCCGTAAGGCGAAAATGTCTCTAGAAAAAAGACGTTTGAAAGACGCGCGCGACGCAATGGAAAAGGTCGCACGCGAATTCGGCGTCAGCGTTTCGGAAGTCCTCGGAAAAGCGGCCTCCGCAAAGAAGTCGAGCAGTGGTGCTGCGCCGGCAAAATACCGCAACCCGAACGATGCTTCGCAGACCTGGTCGGGCCGCGGACGTCAGCCGGCATGGTATAAAGACGCGGTTTCCGGTGGCGCAACGCCAGAAAGCCTGGAAATCTAGGACGAACATTCTTTCATTCGAAGCTAAAACGGGTTGCATGACTGTGACCCGTTCTTTATATCGCGCGCATTGAGCAGGCGGTAACTGCCATGCGGACGCGTGATATCGGGTCGGGCAGTACGCTTCGACCCTGATTTTTTTACCGGACGCTTCGCACAACGCCGTACAAAATCAAACCCCAAAGACCGGTGGAGACAACCGCCCGGCCCGAATAACTGTTGTAAAGGACATACGAGACCACATGGCTCAAACAGCAACGATGGAGGAATTCGAAGCCCTCCTGAATGAAAGCTTCGAAATTGACACACCCGACGAAGGGTCTGTCGTAAAAGGTAAAGTCATCGCAATTGAAGCGGGGCAAGCCATTATCGATGTAGGCTACAAAATGGAAGGCCGCGTCGATCTCAAAGAATTCGCAAATCCCGGCGAGGCGCCCGAAATCGCAGTTGGCGATGAGGTGGAGGTTTTCCTTGATCGCGTTGAGAATGCGCGCGGCGAAGCGGTAATCAGCCGCGATAAAGCCCGCCGTGAAGAAGCATGGGACCGTCTGGAAAAAGCTTACGAAGACGACGCGCGGGTCGAAGGCGCGATCTTTGGGCGGGTCAAAGGCGGCTTCACAGTCGACCTTGGCGGCGCCGTCGCCTTCCTGCCCGGTAGCCAAGTTGATGTACGCCCAGTGCGCGATGCGGGTCCATTAATGGGTCTTAAGCAACCCTTCCAGATTCTCAAAATGGATCGCCGCCGTGGCAACATCGTTGTCTCGCGTCGGGCGATTCTTGAGGAGTCCCGTGCCGAGCAGCGCGCTGAGGTTATTGGCAAGCTTGCCGAAGGCGACGCCGTGGACGGCGTGGTTAAGAACATCACCGAATACGGCGCTTTCGTCGATCTGGGTGGTGTCGACGGGCTGCTGCACGTCACAGACATGGCATGGCGCCGCGTGAACCATCCGTCCGAGATTCTGTCGATCGGCGAGACGGTGAAGGTTCAGGTCATCAAGATCAACAAGGACACCCACCGTATCAGCCTTGGCATGAAGCAGCTGCAGGCCGATCCATGGGACGATGTTCAAGGAAAGTTCCCGTTGGACTCCGTCCATCAGGGCCGGGTCACCAACATTACCGACTACGGTGCTTTTGTTGAGCTGGAGCCGGGCGTCGAAGGCCTCGTTCACGTGTCCGAAATGTCTTGGACCAAAAAGAACGTTCATCCGGGCAAGATCGTTTCCACATCGCAAGAAGTGGACGTCATGGTGCTCGAGATCGATCCAGTCAAACGCCGTGTCTCGCTTGGTCTTAAGCAGACCATGCGCAACCCGTGGGAAGTTTTCGCAGAGTCGCATCCTGAGGGCACCGAGGTTGAGGGCGAGGTCAAGAACATCACCGAGTTCGGGCTGTTCATCGGTCTCGACAACGATATCGACGGAATGGTGCACCTCTCCGATCTCAGCTGGGATCAGCGCGGCGAGGAAGCCATTCAGAACTACCGCAAGGGCGACATGGTTCAGGCGGTCGTCTCGGAAGTGGATGTCGAGAAAGAACGCATCTCGCTTTCCGTCAAAGCTCTGGGAGGCGACAAGTTCGCCGAAGCCGTTGGCGGGGTGAAGCGTGGCTCGGTCATCACTGTGGAAGTCACAGCGATCGAGGATGGTGGGATCGAAGTGGAATACGAAGGCATGAAATCCTTCATTCGCCGCTCTGACCTCAGCCGCGACCGTGCCGAACAGCGCCCTGAGCGCTTTGGCGTTGGCGACAAAGTCGATGTGCGTGTGACCAACGTGGACAGCAAGACCCGTCGCCTTGGCTTGTCGATCAAGGCGCGCGAGATCGCTGAAGAGAAAGAAGCTGTTGAGCAGTATGGCTCTTCCGACAGCGGAGCATCGCTGGGCGATATTCTTGGTGCCGCTCTGAAGGGCGACGAATAGTCAACGCACCCTCGTTTACGAAAAGGCCCCGCATGTGCGGGGCCTTTTTATTTGAATGCCTCTTCAGGACAACGTCCCGGGCGGTTCATCCGCACTCAGATCAACCGTGGTGTTTCTTTCGGCGTGCATGCAATGCCCCAAGCCCGCCGATCCCTGCAAGAAGCAGTAAAGACGAGCCAGGCAAGGGCATGGCGGCCAGCGTGACATTGTCAACGAGCGCCCCGCAATTCCCGCAGCCACGGGCGTTCGGGTTACCGGTTGCGGAAAACGACAGAGTATAGGTTCCAGCCTCTGCCACGCCGAAGATGCTGGTGATCTCGGTCCACGAACCCCAGCGCGGATCGGTGCCGGCCGGTCCCTCCACCACGCCGGACGTCAGTGTTGTATCGCTACGACCAACAGAGAACGCCATATTGTTGCTGGTGGTTCCGGGGGAGCGGACACGTGGGCTGTAGAAGAAGCTCAGCTCATAAGTGCCAATCTCAAGATAGACATCCTGGAACAGGCTGTCGTTTCGGTTTGTCACGAGTTCCACATAGTTGGAGCCGTCTTGTGCATCTACCGTACGGAGGGTTCGGTTCGATTGAATCTCAACGCGGTGCGCAGCGGACCAGCTGGGAATGTCCTTGAACAGGTTCCAGCCAGACCGATTGAGGCTTCCGCTGCCGATGTCCTCAAAGCTGCCGTTTTCGACGGTTGCGGCACTGGCAGCCCCTGCGAGCAAGGTCAGGGTGGCAGCGACAGTGATTTTGTTGATTGTCTTCATTCGTCTTCCCAGAAAGCATTACTCATAACCCAATCCCCGAAACGATACCGAGCAAAACCAGCAAAAGTTGGGCAACACAGTGAAGATCATGCCTTAACGACACGTAAACGAAGGTTCTTCGCGTACACCTGCCAACGGCATAACGTCTGAAACAGAGGCATCACGTGGTGTCGGATAAAGCGGCGGACTGTACAGAGAGCGCGTCTGAGCGATTCGCACACGGTTTGGTTGAAATCCTCTCAACCTGCCGCTTGAAGTGGCTAATACGCGGAATTTCCCTGTGAATTTCCCCCCACAGCCCGGCTTTAGCATTTTCCAGAGTTGGCGATTGTCGCTATAGTGGTCAGGTCGGAGCGGGTGCGCCCTGAGTCTCGGGAGGAAGTTGTTATGATCCGGTCGGAGCTGATTCAAATCGTTGCGGACGAAAATCCGCATCTTTACCAGCGTGATGTAGAGCGGATTGTGAACACTCTCTTCGAAGAGATTATCGAGGCAATGGCTAACGGTGACCGCGTTGAGTTGCGCGGTTTCGGCGCTTTTTCTGTGAAACACAGGGATGCGCGCACTGGCCGTAACCCACGCACTGGCGAAGCGGTGGATGTCGAGGCAAAAGCCGTGCCCTTCTTCAAAACCGGCAAGCTATTGCGCGACCGCCTAAACGGTAACGAAAGCTGATTGCATGCGATATGTTAAGTACCTGTTTCTCGCGCTTCTCGCGATTTGTCTGCTCACAATTGCCTTCGCGAACCGCGACCTTGTCACGGTGACCCTGCTGCCGGGCGAAATGGGCGCCTTCGCGGGTTACAACGCGTCTGTGTCTTTACCCTTGTATGCGGTCATTCTAGGCGGTATCGCCGCGGGATTGCTGATCGGGTTTATCTGGGAGTGGCTGCGGGAGACCAAGCACCGCAATGAAGCCTCGCGCCAGCGAACAGAAGCGCGGCGTCTGAAGCGCGAAGTTGAAGTGATGAAATCGCAAAAGGCTGTTGACGAAGGCAAGGATGAAATCCTCGCTCTGCTTGAGGATGGCAGCGCGGCGCGGTAAGTCCGCTTCATGAAAACTAAAGTTTCGGTCAAGATTTGCGGGCTGACCCGCCAAGAAGACATGCGCGCGGCGGTCGACGCCGGAGCGCGCTACGTGGGCCTCGTGTTTTTTCCGAAATCGCCGCGCAATGTCTCTCTGGTACAGGCTAGCGAGCTCGCGAGCGGGGTTCCGGCAGGCGTTGCAAAAGTAGGGCTGGTCGTAAATGCAACGGATGAAGAACTCGACGCGCTTCTCTTGAAAGTTCCGCTTGACGTGCTGCAATTGCATGGGGGGGAAAGCCCGGAGCGGGTGGCCCAAGTTAAAGCGCGCTTCGGCTTGCCGGTGATGAAGGCAGTGGGCGTGGCCGAGGTGGAGGACCTTACGCGGCTTGAGGGGTATTTAAGCTCTGCAGATCAGATACTTGTAGACGCCAAGCCGCCGCGAGGCGCGGATTTGCCAGGGGGAAATGGTGTGGCCTTTGACTGGCGTTTGATCGCTGGTCGAAGCTGGCCTGTTCCCTGGATGCTTGCGGGCGGTCTGACGCCCGCAAATGTGGCGGAGGCGATCCAATTGACTGGTGCGCGTCAGGTCGACGTAAGCTCCGGAGTGGAAAGTACGCCGGGGCGCAAGGATCCCGCTTTGATCGAAAGCTTCGTGAAGGCCGCCCATGCGCCTGCGTTTTCGTAGGGCGACGCGTGACGATGTTCCGGCCGTAGTGGAGCTATTGGCAGACGACGTGCTGGGATCGACACGTGAGCGAGGAGCGATCGAGACCTACCTGTCGGCCTTTGATGCGATGACTGCGGAAGCAAACAACCAGCTTATCGTTGGCGTGGATGAGAGCAGTACGGTGGTGGCTACGTATCAGATCACGTTTATTAGCGGGCTCTCCCTTGCCGCGTCGCGCAGAGCGCAGGTCGAATCCGTGCGAGTGGCTGCCCGATTGCGGGGGCAGGGCCTTGGCCAACAGATGTTCTCCGATGTCGAGGCCCGTGCTCGCGCGGCGGGTTGCAGCCTTTTGCAGTTGACGATGAATGCAGCCCGCAGCGACAGCGCTCGGTTCTATGCTGCACTCGGGTTTACGGGCAGTCATATCGGTTACAAAATGTATCTCGACTAGGCTTCGGCGCGCGATCAGCAGCACAGGAGCCAAGTTCTTCGATTGCAGGGCGCATTGTGGGGCGTGATGAGAGGTCAAAGGCTTCTCTAATCAACGCCATTGGCTTGCTCTCTCCGCAGACGCGCACTAGGACGTGAAAAAACAGTTGTGAGGGCATCTCAATGGCCGAAGACTTCATTAATTCCTTCATGACCGGTCCGGATGAGAACGGTCGGTTTGGAGATTTCGGGGGCCGGTTTGTCTCAGAGACGCTGATGCCACTGATCCTTGAGCTGGAACGGCAGTATGAATACGCCAAAACCGATCAAAGCTTCTGGGATGAGATGCATCATCTCTGGGCACACTATGTGGGGCGTCCCAGTCCGCTGTACCTCGCGGAACGGCTGACCGAAAAGCTGGGGGGCGCGAAGATCTATCTCAAGCGGGATGAGCTGAACCACACCGGGGCGCATAAGATCAATAACGTGCTGGGACAGATCATTCTGGCGCGGCGCATGGGCAAAACTCGGATTATCGCCGAGACCGGAGCTGGGCAGCACGGTGTAGCGACCGCTACGGTCTGCGCAAAGTTCGGTTTGAAATGCGTTGTCTATATGGGGGCGCATGATGTCGAGCGTCAGGCGCCCAACGTCTTTCGCATGCGTCTTCTCGGAGCCGAGGTTGTGCCAGTCACATCCGGTCGTGGCACTCTGAAAGACGCGATGAACGATGCGTTGCGTGACTGGGTGACCAACGTGCGGGATACGTTCTACTGCATCGGAACTGTCGCGGGGCCGCATCCCTATCCGGCCATGGTACGCGATTTCCAGGCGATTATCGGTAAGGAAGCCAAGGAACAGATGATCGCGGCTGAAGGGCGTTTACCCGATACGATCATCGCCGCGATTGGGGGGGGCTCCAACGCGATGGGCCTGTTCTATCCTTTCCTCGACGACAAGGACGTCAACATCATCGGCGTCGAAGCAGGCGGCAAAGGCGTGAACGAGAAAATGGAGCACTGCGCGTCGCTGACCGGCGGGCGTCCCGGTGTCCTCCACGGCAACCGGACCTATCTGTTGCAAGACGACGATGGACAGATCCTCGAAGGCTTCTCCATCTCGGCAGGCTTGGATTACCCTGGGATCGGGCCGGAACATTCGTGGCTCCATGACATCGGACGTGCACAGTATGTCTCGATCACCGACAAGGAGGCACTGGAAGCGTTCCAGCTGTGCTGTGAGGCAGAAGGGATCATTCCCGCGCTTGAGCCGTCTCACGCGCTGGCGCATGTCGCAAAGATCGCGCCGGAGCTGCCCGAGGATCACATCATCTGCATGAATATGTGCGGGCGCGGTGACAAGGATATCTTCACTGTGGCGCGGGCGCTTGGCTTTGATATGTCCAGCGCTTGAGCGAAACACCCCTTTACTTAAAGCCCTGCGGCGTGTCTCGCGGGGCTTCTTCTTTTATATACCTTGCGTTTATGTCGCTAAACTCTGAGCTCAAAGGCTGCGATTAAACCCCCAGTGGATTCCCAGAGTATGTGTTTCGAACGAATTTTGCGGTGTGCGGACGACCTGCCGTCACTTGCGAAACACATGAAAGGAAAGACCATGAAAACCAACACCACTTTGCCCATGATCGCCGTTTCCTGCACTCTGCTTATCCCAACAACAGCGACCGCTATTTCAATCGACGACGTGCGTAAGACCGAGACCCCTGTAATGGCTGTATCCGATCGCCAGACCCCGCAAAGCCTGCGTGAAGCTTGGGATATGTTCCGCAATGACGTGCGTCAGGCCGGGGAAGAGATCATGTCTGTCAGCGACAGCTGGAGCGATCGCGACGAGGATGACGATTATGACGACTACGATGGCCGGGACGACTATGATGACCGCGACGATTACGAAGACGACGATGATAGTGATGACCGTGACGACAGCGACGATGATGGCGATGACGACGGGGACGACGATTGAGTTCGGTTGACAGCCTTCAAACCCTGTTTCCCAGAAAGCGCGAGACGATTTTCAGCGCCTCGCTGCATTGCCTCGGTCCCGTCGCGTTCCTACCTCATGTGCAGCATCGTATTCACTGGATGCTGCATGCGAAATCGAACCGGCCTCGCAATAGGAGAAGCCCATGCGGTTTCCGTCAAAATACGGCCTCGCAGCGGTGGCTCTGTTCGCGCTCAGCGCCACATCCGCCAAGGGGGATGTAACCGCCTCTGTGGTGCGGCAGCTAAGTCAGCAGGGCTATGAAATTCAGTCGGTCCAGCGCACCTTGCTCGGGCGGACGCGGGTCATTTCCACTCAGGGCGAGTTGCGGCGCGAAACAGTGTTTGATCCACGCAGCGGGACCATCATGCGCGATATTGCGCGCCGTGGCGGGGCAGGCGGACTGGCCGGATTGTTGGGGCCATTGGGGGCAGAAGACGACTCTGGCGACGACCGGGGCACAGGAAGCCGGGCCGCATCGGGCGGCTCGGGGGCGTCGAGTTCCAGCTCATACAACGACGACGACGGCGACGATGACTCCGATGATTCCGGTGACGATAGCGACGACGGGGACGATGATGGTGACGACGATGAAGACTGACCCGCACGCCCGGCGCGCGGTGTAGTGCGAGCACGGCGACCATGAGAACACACATATTGCCTTTAATCGCGCTTCTGGTGCTGCAGGCTGTGTGCGCTTTTTTCTTCGTCGGGGACATCCTCCTCTCGGTTCTTGGCATCCCCTTCATCCCTCTGGACTGGGCGTTGATTGAGCTGATTGAAATCGGTGCTGCGCTGGGCTTGTCCTTCGGTGTGGTCCTGGGGGCATGGGCGCTCAATCAGGCGCGGCGGCGGACACGGATCGCAGAGGAGGCCCTACAAGCGGCCTCCGGAGCGTTCATGGATCTGGTGGCGCAGCGCTTTGACGAATGGAAGCTAACACCGGCGGAACGGGACGTGGCGCTTTTTGCCTTGAAGGGCCTGTCGTTGCAGGAGATTGCAGCCTTAAGACAAACGTCCGAGGGCACTGTAAAAGCGCAGACCAACGCCATCTACCGAAAGGCCGGCGTCTCAAGCCGCTCGCAGTTGATTAGCCTGTTCGTGGAAGACCTGATGGGTGAAGCTCTCGTAGAGCGAAAACCTGTCTAGTCGCCGGTCGTTTCGTCGATCGCATGCTCACTCAGAACCTCGATCGAGACCGCTTCGAGCGCGCGCAAATGTGTACTGTCGAGGCGTACTTTGGGAGCGCAGCCTTCTTCGTGGGCTTGCAAAAACCGTCCCGCACAAAGGCACCACTGATCGCCGGGCTTGAGGCCTGGGAACATGAACTCGGGTCGTGGAGTTGAGAGGTCGTTGCCTACATACTTGGAAAACGCAAGGAACTCTGCTGTCATAATCGCGCAGACTGTGTGGTTGCCCCGATCCATGTCGGAAGTGTCGCAGCAACCGTTGCGATAGAACCCGGTCATTGGATCAATAGAGCAGGGCTGCAGTGCCCCACCGAGGACATTGACTGACTCTGCGCGTTCGCTGCTCATCGGGACACTCCTTCACCTGTAATACAGGTAGATGCAGCATCAGGTTGGGCAAGGCTAGCGGAACTTGTCCACAAGTTTTTGCAACGGCGAGCGATTGTCTTCCGTCTGGGCGGCAGGTTCCGATCGTGTGACACGCGGTGCGGGCGCGGGTGGTTTGGGCGCTCCCTTTGTGTTCGACTTGGCGCTGCTGCCCGACGATCTGGGCGGTGCCGTACGCAGCGACACCGCATTCATAAAGCGCCCGGTGTCTCCCGCGGCGAGCGCCGGGGCCCCATCCCCAATCCCTCGCAACAGATCATCCAGCCAGTCGGCATCAGCCTTGGCGAAATCGCTCAGAACGTAAGGCGATACACGATCCTTATGTCCCGGGTGTCCGATTCCAAGTCGCACACGCATGTATTCCGGGCCAACATGGGCGTGCAAGGATCGTAGCCCGTTGTGACCTGCATGGCCGCCGCCCGCTTTAACACGGCATTTTCCGGGCGCGAGGTCCAGTTCATCATGAAAGACCACTACGTCATCGGGGGTCAGCTTGAAGAAGCGCATCGCCTCACCGACCGATTGCCCGGAGTTGTTCATGAATGTCTCAGGCTTCAAAAGGGCGACCTTTTCCGTGCCAAGCCTGCCATCGGCAAGGCTGGCCTGAAACTTCGAGCGCCACGGGGAAAAGCCGTGATCTCCGGCAATCTGGTCGAGAGCCATGAAGCCGATATTGTGCCGGTTGCCGGCGTATTTGGCGCCTGGGTTGCCCAATCCAACAAATAGCTTCATTTCACGCTCCATTACCTCGCGCCTTACCTAGCGCAGGGCGGACGAAAGTTACACCCGCGACCAAATGGCCGCATTGACCTTTTTGCAGGTATTGGTCATTAAATTTTACCAATAAAGCGGAGGGGGTCACCATGCCTGTTATTACCGAGATCGCCGATCTGAAGCGTATATACAAACGCCGCGTTCCGAAGATGTTCTATGATTATGCGGAATCTGGCAGTTGGACTGAAACCACCTTCCGCGAAAACACGACCGACTTTGACCTGCTGAAACTGCGCCAGCGCATTGCAGTCGACATGACGGGCCGAAGCACCGCAAGTCAAATGGTCGGACAGGATGTGGCGATGCCCGTTGCCTTGGCGCCCGTCGGGCTGACAGGTATGCAGCATGCCGATGGAGAGATCAAAGCAGCGAAGGCAGCTGAGAAATTCGGAGTGCCCTTCACGCTTTCGACGATGTCGATCTGTTCCATCGAGGATGTGGCGGAGAACACCGACAAGCCTTTCTGGTTTCAGGTCTATACCCTGAAAGATGACGAGTTCATGAAACGGCTCTTCGCTCGGGCCAAAGAGGCCAAATGTTCCGCGCTTGTGATCACCGTTGATCTTCAGGTCATGGGGCAGCGCCATAAAGATATCAAAAATGGGCTGAGCGCGCCGCCAAAGCTGACCCCGGCGTCCGTTGCCAATATGATGACGAAGGTTCCATGGGGACTGGAGATGCTGCAGACCAAGCGCCGCTTCTTCGGAAACATCGTAGGCCATGCCGAGGGCGTTTCTGACGGGTCCTCGCTCAGCTCCTGGGTGGCCGAGGCGTTTGACCAGTCGCTTGACTGGGAGAGGATCAAACAGTTCCGCGATTGGTGGGACGGGCCGGTGATCCTCAAGGGAATTCTCGATCCAGAAGACGCCCAAAAGGCGCTCAGCGTCGGGGCAGATGCCATCATCGTGTCGAACCATGGCGGACGCCAACTCGACGGCGCGCTCAGCTCGATACGTATGCTGCCACAGATTATGGATGTTGTGGGCGACAAGATCGAAGTGCATCTCGACAGTGGCATACGCTCGGGGCAGGACATCCTCAAAGCCCTGGCGCTTGGTGCAAAGGGCACGATGATCGGGCGCGCTTACGTCTATGGTCTTGGCGCGATGGGCCAAAAAGGCGTGACGGAGGCGCTGAATGTGCTTCACACAGAGCTTGACCGGTCCATGGCGCTTTGCGGCAAGCGGCGCGTGGATGAATTGGACCCGTCCATCCTGCTGATGCCCGAGGATTTCTCAAACCGGTGGAAGGCTGCTGTCTGACACCTCAAGCAGTTGAATTGACAGCTGATTTGCGCGGCGGCATCCTGCTCATGTAACGAGGACGCGGGATGCTGGTATTTCACAATCAAAGCTTGGTCATCCTGTCGATCCCCAAGACCGGGAATACGGCGCTGGAAAGCGCGCTCGCGCCGCATGCCTCTTTGGCGGTTTTGGGGCCTCCGGATGTGCGCCACATGCCGTGGCGCATCTATCGCAACTCTTGGCTTCGTTTCCTTGAGGCGCAGTTCGGGCGCAAGTTTGAAACGCTGGCGGTGGTTCGGGATCCCTTGGACCGGATGCGCAGCTGGTACCGGTATCGCGCGCGACAGCAGTTTGACGGCTCTAAGATGTCCACGGCTGACATGAGTTTCGACGAATTCATTGAAGCCAGTCTGCAGCCGGACCCCCCTGCATTTGCGCGCATATGGACCCAGGACAAGTTTGTCTCGTCGAAGGCTGAGCAGATACGCGTGACCCATCTGTTTGACTACGCGCAGATGGACAAACTGGTTATATGGCTCTCTGAGCGGCTTAACCGCGACATCGAGCTTGCATGTGAAAACGTTTCGCCAAGCAAGCCAACACCGCTTTCGCCCGCATGGGAGAAGGCCTTGCGCGATGCGCGCGCAGGAGAGTTCGCACTCTATTCCAAGGTGGCGCAGAGCGGGTATCTCCGCACCTGAGCGGCTCTCCCGACGCGTTGAAACCAGTTTGCCCTTGTCAAATCCGATGGCAACGTCTAAGGCGCGCGGGTTCGCAGGCATACACCCTGGAGGATGCTGCGAGCGGAGTACAAATTAAGGAGAAGTCCAATGGCTGGTGAGATTCCAGATCTGGTAGCCGTGGCACGCGAGGGGACAGGCAAGGGAGCCGCCCGCCAAGCGCGTCGCGATGGTTACGTACCCGGTGTTGTCTATGGCGGCGGTGTCGATCCGCAGCCGATCAACATCAAGTTCAACGAACTTTTGCGCCGCTTGAAGGCAGGGCGTTTCATGTCCACGCTGTTCAACCTGAAGGTTGAGGGGCAAGAAGATGTCCGCGTGATCTGCCGCGGTGTTCAGCGCGACGTGGTTAAGGACCTGCCAACCCATGTCGACCTGATGCGCCTGCGTCGTACGTCCAAGGTCAACCTGTTCATTCCGGTTGAGTTTGAAAACGAAGAAGCCGCGCCCGGTATCAAGAAGGGTGGTGTGCTGACGGTCGTGCGCCCGGAAGTCGAATTGATGGTTACAGCGGCAGATATTCCGGACCACATCACTGTTGATCTGACCGGTCTCAATGTCGGCGACACGGTTACGATCAGCAGCGTCACGCTGCCCGATGGTGCCAAACCGACGATTGACCGTGACTTCGTGATCGCCAACATCTCGGCCCCGTCGGGCCTGAGGTCGGCTGACAACGAAGCCGAAGACACGAGCGAAGAAGCTGCGGGCGAAGAAGAAGCAGCGGAAAGCTAAGCAAATTCCCGACAGGGAAATTACAAGGCGGCGCTTCTGCGCCGCCTTTTTTGCGCTCTGTTCCAACGAAAAAACGGCCGGCTCTTTGGTTTTTGACCGCTTGAGCCAGCCGTTCCGCGACGCACCTTTGGGGTCTCTCTTGTGTTCAGGGGATGTCTGGAAGTCTGAGAGCCGTGGTGTCGGGTGGGTCGTGGGAGGGGATCCGTGAG
>JASJAW010000016.1 GCA_030066795.1 Dinoroseobacter sp. | reverse complement strand
CGCTTCGGCTGGTGGTTTAATCACGCAATCCGAGCGGAGCTTTTTGCACGTGGGATGTGGCCGGACATGCGCAAGGCTGCTGATCGGATCTGGGAGGCAGGTTGGCGCCCGCGCCGCCTGCACATCCAGATGACCACCTACAAAGAAAACGTGGCGATCACCCGTGTCGTCATCGGCTCCATCGTAGACCAGGTCCGGCGCGAGGGCATTCCGACCACGCTCTGGATCGGCACCGGCCACCCGTACGACGAGGAGGTCATTCGCGAGTATCTGGAAACGCATGCGCAGGACGCGGATATCGATGTGACCTTCGTGCGTCAGAACCAGCCCGGAAAACGCATGGCCATTGGTCTGATCCTGCGAGGCATGGCGCGCTATGTCACCGATCCGAACGATCTGGTGATTTTCATGGACGGGGACGCCGCGTACGGACCGGATGTTATGCGCAAGTGCCTGCCTCTGTTTGCTGCGGACCCCGAGTTGCAGGCGCTTACCACAAATGAAGAAGTAATCTGCTATGGGCCGGAATGGGTCCAGTCCTGGTTGTCGATGCGCTTTGCCCAGCGCCGTCTGGCGATGCAAAGCCACGCGTTTTCCGAGAAGGTTCTGACCCTGACCGGACGCATGAGCGTGTTTCGCGCCAAACATATCATTTCTGAGAAGTTCGTCCGAACGATCGAGGCCGACCACCTTGACCACTGGCTTTGGGGGCGCTTTCGCTTCCTATCCGGGGACGATAAGTCCAGCTGGTATCATTTGCTTAGCTACGGGTCCAAAATGACCTATGTGCCCGATGCGATGGTCTATACGATCGAGGTGATCGAAGGCTCCGCCTGGACACGTATGGTCGAGAATTTTCGTCGATGGTCTGGCAACATGTTGCGGAACGGGGCGCGGGCAATTGCGCTTGGCCCCCGGACATGCGGGTTCTTCATCTGGTGGTGTTTGATCGACCAACGTTTAGCGATCTGGACCATGATGGTGGGCCCCGCGCTTGCGCTCATGGCGCTAACCGTCGACCCAATTTATTTTATCAATGTTATTATATGGGTCGTGGCCTCGCGCATATTGCTTTGTTCTTTCCTCTTCAGATATGCGCGAGAGCCCGACCTGAAATGGCCTTTCATCCTCTATGTGAACCAGATCCTGAACGCCTGTGTTAAAATCTTCATGATCTTCCATCTGTCAAAACAGAAATGGGCCAATCGCGGCAACCAGACGTCCAAAGCCGGCACCGGCAAGATCGCCCAGATGCAGAACGGCATCGCCAAGTTTCAGCTCTATACAGCCGTGGCGACTTTCCTGACCGTTGTGGCGATTATGGCCGGCTACCTGCCAATGCCGGGCTGACGCCTAGCCTGCCTGCTGCGCACACATGTTTTGCGTGCCCCAATTCCGCTGTATCCACCCGGCAGATTTGAGACCGACGCGTCCGGGCGCCTCGGTTGTGACGTAAGACCAGTCCCCGACCGGCAGGTGGAAATGGTACACTGTGTCGCCGGGATCAATGCGGCCCACGGCTTGCCCTTGCGGATCATGGTTGTCCAACAGGCTCACCGCAGGTCCAAGCCAGCCCACGCAGCCGTACCCCTGTCCACGTTCCTCGGGGATCGGGAGTGCGACAAGCCGCTGGCGAATGGCCAGGTCCTTAAGATCCAACTGCGTTTTCGAGGTGTCAATTCGGCACGGTACGAGGGCCTCCGCCTCATTGATCCGGTTCACCAGAGAAATGAATTGCGGAGCCAGATTGACGGAAGAACCGGTACACCCGGTATTGTCAAACACCGCCTGACCCAGGGGCGTGCCGAAGCAAATACCTGCACGGTCCAAAATCGCGTTCCGCGTAAACCAAAGGTCTTCGCAATACCCTGCCAGCGCGGTGCCCGGTAGAAAGGCGATTACCGAAAAAAGCGCTGCGCACAAATCCCGTTTCATTAGCACTTACCCCGCTTGTTCTGCACAAAACTCGTTTGGATCCCAACCGCCCTGCATCCAGCCACCTGTTTTAAGCGGACCGCCGGATTGGGCATGCGTAACGATATACGACCAGTCGGCCCAAGGTGTTTCCCACATCCCCACGAAGTCACCAGGTTCGATCCGGCCAAGCGGCAAAGACTGAACAGATCGTGCCGCAAACAGCGTAATCGGCGGTCCCCGCCAACCAATACAGTTATACCCGCCCTCTGGGGAGGGCACGGGCAACTCCTCCATCCTTTGGCGAATGGCCAGATCGGGCAGGTTCAAGACCGGTTGCGATGTGTCGATCCGACACCCCGCCTGTCTTTCCAAGTCGGAGAGTTGGTTTACAAGCGGTGCAAATCCTGGCGCAAGGGAAACGCTGGTACCAGTGCAGCCTTCGTTTCCAAATACCGTCTGACCCAGGACGCTCTCGAAACACATCCCAGCTCGGTCGAGTATCGCGTTGCGGGTGAACCAAAGGTCTTCGCACCACCACGAAGCCTGCGCCGCTTGAGGCACGCCAATGAACAGGTAAGTAACGGCTAAAATGAACGATCGAAACACGGGCCAAAGCTGGCCCGTGTTCTATGAGTCGGTCAAGTGGTTCAGATTTTTACCAGCCAATGCCATCGACATGCGGTAAGGCCATCTCGTCCGAGAACAGGCGGACAAGGTCGATCGTGGGCTTAAAGCTCGATTTCACGAGCTCTCGGTAGCAGCCGTGGTTATGGGTTACGATGATCGCATCCGCCTCTGCGACGGCATCCTCGGGGCGTGCCACGAGCAGTTCGGGCAAGTCTTCGGCCAGAGCGCGCAGACCGGGTGCACCGTGCGTCACATACGAGAGCTGCGCTGCAATCCGTGTCTCGGGCGTGATAGACATGTCATGTGCCGCAACCTCCACACCTTCGGCGCGAAGGGCAGCAATGACCTCGAGCACCGGGCTTTCGCGCAGGTCGTCCGTACCAGGCTTGAACGCAAGACCCAGAACCGCCACACGCTTTGCGCCGGTTTCACGAACCATTCGGATCGCTTCTGCAATGTGAGCGTCATTGGAATCCATCGCACCCCTTATCATCGGGAGGTCGACCCCATGGCTATCGGCGATATGACGTACGGCGCGCACTTCTTTCGGCAGGCAGGATCCGCCGTATGCAAATCCGGGCTTCAGGTAGTACGGGCTCAGGTTGAGCTTGGTATCCTGGCAGAAGATATCCATCACTTTATGGCTATCGACACCCATTGGCTTGCAAAGGCGGCCGACCTCGTTTCCGAAGGTCACCTTTACTGCGTGCCAGACGTTATCGACATATTTCACCGTTTCGGCAGTCTCGATCTCACACAAAATCGGATTGCGGTCGACGGGTTCGAAAATGCGCGCCACAATCCGCGCAGCGCGATCATCAGACGCCCCTACGACGGTTTTCGGCGGCTTGCGGAAGTCAGCGACAGCTACGCCCTCGCGCAGGAACTCAGGATTGAAGCACACGCCAAAATCCTTACCGCACAGCAGGCCAGACGCTTTTTCAATCTCGGGCACCATGACAGCCATCGTCGTGCCCGGCGGAATGGAACAACGCAGTACCACGACATGGTACGTATCCACATGGCGCTCTTTCTTCAGCGCCAGCCCTTCCCCAATTGCGCGGGCAGCAGATCTTATGTAGCGGTCGTCGCAACCACCGTCGGGCGCGGTCGGCGTGCCGACAGAAACGAAGGTCACGTCCGTGTCCTGGACCGCGCGGATCAAATCGTCATGGGCAGAGATCCGACCTTCGGCAACGCCACGGTTGAGTAAGTCGCCCAGTTCGTGTTCATGGATCGGGCTTCGACCGGCAGCAATCGCATCAACCTTTGCAGCATCCAGATCGACCCCAACAATCCGGTGCCCGAGATCGGACAAGCAAGCTGCAGAGACCGCTCCCACATATCCAAGCCCGACAATCGAAATCGCAGGTTTCTCTTCGATCACACGCAGGGGAACAGCCCGTGCCGCGCGATTTAGTGGTTCATAGGTTCCATCAGCCATGACGCCCTCGTTAATCTTGGCGCCTCATCCCTGGCGCTCCGAGAGCAGAAAACAGGGTTAATTTGTTTTAAATTTGTTCGAACATGATGGGGAAATTGGGCAATTTCGCGACTATGTTGCGCATCCGGAGACAATCTCGAAGGTAGTCCAGGTATTATGTCTCTTGTCGCTCCGCCCAGCCGGCGAAAATCTTCTCCAGCACAACTACGACGTAATAAAGAACGATGCCGAGAAACGCGAGCGCAATGAGGACCGCAAACATAAGCGGGTAATCCGAATTTGTACGACCGCTGTCGAAGAGCGCCCCGAGGCCGCGGCCGTGGGGGCTTACGATTTCCATCAGGTTGGTGCCGATAAAGGCGAGTGTTACCGCGACTTTCAACGCCCCGAAGAATTCGGGCAGTGTTTTAGGCAAAGCGATCTTCCAGAAGATCGTCATCTTTGACGCGCCGAGCGAGCGCAGGATATCGCGATATTCCGGCTCCAGGGTGCTCAGACCGATCGAAACAGAAACCGCAATCGGGAAGAACGAGATCATAAATGCGATCAGCACCGTGTTGAAGTCATGCGCACCTACGAACATCAGGGCGATAATCGGTACAACTGTCGCCTTCGGAATGGCATTGAAACCGACAAGCAACGGATAAAGCGCGTCTCGCATCACTTTGGAAAAGCCCATAATCATGCCGAGCGCTGTGCCAAACACAATCGCCAGTGCCAACCCGGCAACTGTACGCCACAGTGTCTGCCAACCATTTATCAAAAACAGGTCCCAATAGCGGACATACGCCGGGCCCAAATCACTCGGCGAAGCCATGACGAAATTCGGCCAGCCATTTGCCCAGACCAAGAGCTCCCAAAGAAGCAGGAAAATGATGACGGCGATGGTCGGGATAGCAATCTTCTTAAGGCTCATTGCGCCGCCTCCACATCCGCGGGCTCGCGCCCCTGGGCGATCTGGATCTGGTGGCGCAGTATGTTCAGACGCTCGGCTGAGTCCGGTGTGTAGAGGTCGTCAATCACACGTTCGCCTGTGCTGGGCACATCCATAATGTACTGCGCATGGGCCGGACGCCCGGACATGACAACGACCTGATCGGCAAGAAAGATCGACTCGCGCAGATCGTGGGTAATCAGCAGCCCTGTGAAAGGTTCCTCTGATTTTACCTTATGCATGGTTTGCCACAGATCCTCGCGCGTGAACGCGTCGAGAGCGCCAAATGGCTCATCGAGGATCAGAACTTCCGGCTTGTGCACCAGAGCCCGGCAGAGCGACGCGCGCTGGCGCATGCCGCCCGATAGTTCCGAAGGTTTCTTATCCTCAAACCCCGTAAGCCCCACCAATCCCAGAAGGAATTCAGCCCGATCGACGCGCTCGGCCCGGCTCAGCTTGTTCGGCACGATCTCCAGCGGCAGGATCACATTGTCTAGAATGGTCCGCCATTCCAGCAGAACCGGGTTCTGGAACGCCATGCCGACTGTAGATCGCGGTCCTTTCACACGCTCGCCATGCAGCCAGACCTCCCCTTCATCGGGCTTCATCAGGCCTGAAACCAGACGGGTCAGCGTGGATTTTCCGCATCCCGACGGCCCAACTACAGCAGTGAAGCCGCCTTCTTCAATCGAGATATTGAGATGATCCAGAACATGCAAAGGCCCGCCATCCGTCGCAAACGTGTGCGAGACATCCTTGATATCGATCAGTGCGGTCATGGTCCCTGCCCCGGCGGTCTTTGGAGGACGCCTGTTCTTCTTTGTGACGATACATCCACCGGAGGCGTTCGCCGATGGAAAGGCGCGCCGCTCCGGCGGAGCAGCGCGCAGGCCCGATCTTACTTGATCGGGAAATTCCCCTCCGGCAGGTAGCTCGGGTCGAAATATGCGTCGATCGGCAACGCAGCGTTCTGGAACTCGTAGTTCAGCGCCAGCTGCTCCAGTGCGGTCGCCATGCGGTCAGCGTCGATACCACCCATGCCATTCGCCATCACATAATCGGTGGCCACATTGGCGTCGATCGACAGCTGCAGGCGCCTTTGTTCAAGCGCGACATCAGCAGCCGGGTTGCGGGCAATCACCGCTTTGGCGCCCATCTCGGGGTCGGCGATGACGTCTTTCCATCCAGCTGCCACAGCCCTTAGGAAAGCCTCGACTGTCTCACCGTTTTCAGCAGCCCAATCGGTGTTCACAAGGATCGCGTTGCCGTAAAGCGCAAGCCCGTGATCAGCCATAAGGATCGTGGAAATGTCGTCTTCCGGGACACCGAGCCTCACGAGGTTGAGAAAGGACGAAAACGAGAACCCGGCAATTGCATCAACCTGGCCTTCAGCCAACATCGGCTCCCGGGTGGGGAACCCTACGGGCTCTACAGTGACTTTGGTCGGATCGAACCCCGCCGCATCGGCAAAGGCCGGAAACTGCGCCCAGGCGCCATCGGGGGGTGGCGCGCCCAGAATGCGGCCTTCGAGGTCCTTGGGTTCGCTGACGCCCTGGCTCTTGCGCCCAATGATCGCAAAGGGTGGCTTGTCATAGACCATCATGACAGCCTTGACCGGCGCACCAGGGTTCTGGTCCAGGAATTTCACGACCGAGTTGATGTCGCCAAACCCGATCGGGAAAGCGCCAGTGGCGATCTTCGGAATGGTGTTTACCGAGCCGGACCCGGCCTCGATCGTAACAGACAAGCCCTCGGCTTCGAAGTGGCCGTTGTCGATGGCTGCGAAATACGCGGCCGACGGGCCCTCGAATTTCCAATCGAGTGCGAAAGGCACCTCTGTCTGCGCCTGTACCGCGCCCGCGGACACGGCAAGCGCCGCCGCGGCAGCAATTTGAGTAAAGCGTTGGAACACGCGTCGTCTCCCTGTTTTTCCTGCCCCTCCGGGGCGTTCTTTCGTTCAAGCGGAGGCCGCAGCGGCCCCCGGCTCGGCGCCAGCCTTCTAAACGAGAGGCCTGAGGTCAAGTTCTGCAGGCAATTTTTTGGTGAGCACTTGGGCAAATGCCCAAGAATTGAGCGGAAAATGGCCACGCCCAAAATAGAAAAAGCCGCGCAAGTATTGCCCGGCTTCTCCGTTTTTGAATTGCCCAGAAGGCTCAGTGCTTTTTCTTTTTGGGCGGCATCAGGTCGGTTATCGTACCCTCGAACATCTCGGCTGCGAAGTTAACCGTTTCCGACAAGGTCGGATGCGGGTGGATCGTATGACCAAGATCGACCGCATCCGCCCCCATCTCGATGGCCAGCGCCACTTCCGAGATCAGATCACCGGCATTTGTACCCACTATGCAGGCACCGATCACCCGTTGATCGGAAGGGTCAAACAGCAGCTTAGTGATCCCTTCGGAGCGGCCATTCGACAGCGATCGCCCAGACGCAGCCCACGGAAAGACGCCTTTCTCGTACTTGATACCCTGCGCCTTCGCGTCGGTTTCGGTCACCCCGCACCACGCCACTTCCGGATCGGTATAGGCGACCGAGGGGATCAGCTTTGCGTCGAAATGCCGTTTTTCACCGGCCGCAACCTCCGCGGCCACCTTGCCTTCGTGCACGGCCTTGTGGGCCAGCATTGGCTGCCCCACCAGATCGCCAATGGCAAAGATATGCGGCACGCCTGTGCGTTGCTGGCTGTCGACCGCGATGAACCCGCGCTCGTCCACCGCCACGCCGGCCTTCTCGGCATCGATCAGGGCGCCGTTGGGTTTGCGCCCCACAGCCACGAGGACCTTGTCAAAGGTATCGGTACTCACCTCGACCTTGTCGTCTTCGAAGGTCACTTTGAGACCCTTTTTGAGAGCTTCGACCGCGGTCACCTTGGTCTTGAGCCGGATCTGCTCATAACGCCCCTCGATCCGCTTGTGCAGCGGTTTGACGATGTCCTTGTCGGCCCCGGGGATGATCTGATCCATCAGCTCGACCACTGTGATCTCAGAGCCAAGCGCATCATAGACGCAGGCCATCTCAAGCCCGATAATGCCGCCGCCAAGGATCAGCATCCGTTTCGGGATGTCCTTCAGTTCCAGCGCGCCGGTTGAATCGATGATCCGGTCATCTTCCGGCAGGAACGGCAGGTTCACCGGCTCGGACCCGGCCGCGATGATGCATTGGTCAAAACTCACCGTCGTGGTTTTGCCCTCGCCATCCTCAACCGCGATCATGTTCGGGCCGGTGAACTTCCCATAGCCGCGCACGACCTCGACCTTTCGGCCTTTCGCAAGTCCGCCAAGTCCGCCGGTCAGCTGACCGATCACGCTGTCCTTGAAACTGCGCAGCTCGTCCAGATCGACCTTGGGCTTGCCGAAACTGACACCATGGGCGCCCATTTCCTCGGCTTCGGTGATGACCTTCGCGACGTGCAGAAGCGCCTTGGAGGGAATACAGCCCACATTCAGGCACACCCCGCCCAGCGACGGATAGCGTTCGATCAGAACAACCTTCTTGCCAAGATCAGCCGCGCGGAATGCCGCGGTGTAACCGCCGGGGCCGGAGCCGAGGACAACTACTTCGCCATGCACATCGCCCGGTCCCGTCGCGGTGCCGGTGGCGGCTACGGCGGCTGGTGCAGCGGCGGGAGGCCCCGGCTCTGCGACGGGGGCGGGTTTCTCCGCCCCTGCTCCTTCGAGCACAAGGATCGTGGTGCCTTCGGAGACAGTGTCGCCTTCGGCCACCTTGATCTCTTTGACCACGCCGGCAGCGGGGCTGGGCACTTCCATCGTTGCCTTGTCGGATTCCAGCTCGATCAGCGGGTCTTCTTCGGCCACCGTGTCGCCCACGGAGACGAGGATCGAGACCACGGGCACATCCGTGAAATCGCCGATATCGGGTACTTTAACGTCCATCGATCTGTCTCCTTACCACATCAGCTTGCGCATATCGCCAAGCAGCGTCTTGAGCGTCACGCAGAAGCGCGCGGCCAAGGCGCCGTCGACGGCACGGTGGTCATAGCTAAGCGACAGCGGCTGCATCAGGCGCGGCTTGAACTCCTCGCCATCCCAGACCGGCGCCATTTTGGACCGCGTGAGGCCAAGGATCGCCACTTCCGGTGCGTTCACGATGGGCGTGAAGCTGGTGCCGCCGATCCCGCCAAGCGACGAGATCGTGAAGGTCGCACCCTGCATGTCGGGGCCTTTCAGCTCGCCCGCGCGCGCCTTGCCCGACAGTTCCATCAGGTCTTTGGAGATTTCGACCAGCCCCTTGCGATCCGCATCCTTGATCACCGGTACCATCAGTCCGTTCGGCGTATCCGCTGCGAACCCGATGTTGTAGTAGTCCTTCTTGATCAGCTTATCGCCATCCGGGTGGATGGAGCTGTTGAACTCCCAATGGGTTTTCAACGCACTAACCGAGGCCTTGATTACGAAAGACAGCAAGGTCACACGGTAGCCCTCTTCCTTGGCCATCGTATCCATTTCCTTGCGGTACTTGTCGAGGTCTGTGATGTCCGCCTCGTCGTTGTGCGTAACATGCGGCACGTTGAGCCACGAGCGGTGCAGCGCCGGGCCGGAGATCTTCTTGATCCGCGGCATCTCCACCTCTTCGACCGGGCCGAATTTCGAGAAATCCACGGCCGGGATCGGTGGTATGCCCATGCCGCCCGCTGGCGCGCCACCGGCCGCCGCGGCAGGCGCTGTCGTGGATTTGAGATACGCCGTCACGTCCTCGCGCAGGATACGCCCCTTGCGGCCTGACCCGTTGACCTTGTTGAGGTCCACATCAAGCTGCCGCGCGAAAGCCCGCACGGAGGGGGAGGCGTGCGCCTTACCGAAATTGGCGTCCGTCACCGGCGCAGGGGCCGAGGCTGCGGGGGCAGCGGCTGCGGCCGGAGCCGCAGCAGGTGCCGCGGGGGCCGAGGCCGCTGGCGCAGCTGGCGCCGAGGCCTGCGCAGCCCCCTCACCTTCCAAGATTACGATCAGTGTACCCTCAGAGACGTTGTCCCCTTCAGCGACCTTGATTTCTGCCACCTTGCCTGATGCCGGGCTGGGCACTTCCATCGTCGCCTTGTCGCTTTCCAACTCGATCAGTGGGTCTTCTTCCGCCACCGTATCGCCCACGGACACCAGGATGCTGACCACCGGTACATCGGTGAAATCGCCGATATCCGGCACTGTTACTTCGATTGCCATCGTTCTGTCTCCTCGCGTCCCGCTTAAACCAAGCGCGGGTTCGGCTTACCGCCGTCAATGTCGTACTTGCTGAGCGCTTTTTTCAGCACCGCATCGGTGATCGCGCCCTCCTTGTGCAGCTCCACCATGGCGGCTGCAGCGATATGGTTTGCGTCCACCTCGAAGAAGCGCCGCAGGTTCACCCGGCTGTCGGAGCGGCCAAACCCATCCGTGCCCAGAACCGTGAAGCTTTGCGGGACAAAGGCCCGGATCTGCTCTGCGTAGTTCTTCATGTAATCGGTGGCGGCGATGACCGGCCCTTTGGCACCCTGTAGCTGCTGGGTGACAAAGGGCACTTTCTGCTCAGCCAGCGGGTTCAGGCGGTTGTGACGCGCACAATCCTGACCGTTGCGAGCAAGCTCGTTCATCGAGGTCGCAGACCAGATGTCCGATGTCACGCCGAAGTCTTCCTTCAGCATCTCAGCCGCCTTGATGGCCTGCATCAGGATCGTCCCCGATCCCATCAGGTTTACATGTTTTTTGCCGGGCTTCTCGGTTTTCGACAGGCGGTAGAGACCCTTGATGATGTCCTCTTCCACACCCATCGGCATGTCCGGATGGCTGTAGTTTTCGTTCATCAGCGTCAGGTAGAAATAGACGTCTTCCTGATCGACATACATGCGCTTCAGACCGTTATGAACGATCACCGCAACCTCGTACTGGAATGTCGGGTCATAGCTGATGCAGTTCGGGATCGTGCCGGCCAGGATATGGCTGTGACCGTCTTCGTGCTGCAGGCCTTCGCCGTTCAGCGTTGTCCGCCCGGCGGTGCCGCCCAGCATGAAGCCCCGCGCGCGGCTGTCGCCCGCGGCCCAGGCCAGATCGCCGATCCGCTGGAACCCGAACATCGAATAGTAGATGTAGAACGGGATCATCGGCACGCCGTGGTTGGAATAGGAGGTCGCCGCCGCGATCCAGTCTGCCATGGCACCGGCTTCGTTGATGCCTTCCTGCAGCACCTGCCCGCTCTCGCTCTCCTTGTAATAGGACATCTGATCGCGGTCTTCGGGCGTATATTGCTGGCCTTTCGGGTTGTAGATGCCGACAGACCGGAACAGCCCTTCCATACCGAAGGTGCGGCTTTCATCGGGCACGATCGGCACAACCTGTTTTCCGATCTGCTTGTCCCGCAGAAGCGTTGTCAGGATGCGGACAAAGGCCATGGTGGTTGAGATCTCACGATCACCTGTAGATTTCAGCTCTTTCCCAAAGGCATCCAGCGCCGGGATCTCCAGTTTCGGCGTCTCGCGCCAGTCCCGCTTGGGGAACTCGCCGCCCAGAGCTTTCCGCTTATCAGCCAAATAAGCCTTCTGCGCATTATTCAGACTGACGAAAGGAATGTCCTTTTCCAACTCCTCGTCGGTGACCGGGATCTGGAAGCGGTCCCGCATCGCCTTGAGCTGATCGAGCTGCATCTTCTTTTGCTGGTGGGTGGTGTTTTGCCCCTCACCCGCGGAGCCCATGCCGTAGCCTTTGACCGTTTTGACCAGAAGCACTGTGGGCTGACCTTCGGTTTTCGTGGCCCGCAGGAAGGCATTGTAGACCTTCTTGGGATCATGCCCGCCCCGGCGCAGCGCCCAGATCTGATCGTCGGTCCAGTCTTCGACCAGTGCCGCCGTTTCCGGGTATTTGCCGAAGAAATGTTCGCGGATATAGGCGCCGTCTTTTGATTTGAAGGTCTGGTAGTCGCCATCCAGCGTTTCGTTCATTAACTGGCGCAGTTTGCCGGAGGTGTCTTTCTCCAACAGGTCGTCCCAGCCGCGACCCCAGAGGAGTTTGATGACGTCCCAGCCGGCGCCGCGGAAGTCGCCTTCAAGTTCCTGCACGATCTTGGAGTTGCCGCGCACCGGACCATCGAGCCGCTGCAGGTTGCAGTTCACCACAAAGATCAGATTGTCGAGCCCTTCGCGAGCCGCCAGTGCGATCGCGCCGAGGCTTTCGGGTTCGTCCATTTCCCCGTCGCCGAGGAACGCCCAGACCTTGCGGTCCGACGCGTCAATCAAGCCACGGTTGTGCATGTATTTCATGAACCGCGCCTGGTAGATCGCCATGAGCGGTCCGAGGCCCATGGAAACCGTCGGGAACTGCCAGTAGTCCGGCATCAACCAGGGGTGCGGATAGGAGCTTAGTCCACCACCGGCAACTTCGGAGCGGAAGTTTTCAAGTTCCTCGGTGCTGATGCGACCCTCCATAAAGGAGCGGGCGTAGATACCGGGAATGACGTGGCCCTGGAAGAACACGAGGTCGCCGCCATGGATCGCGGATTTGGACCGCCAGAAGTGGTTCAGGCCGACATCATAGAGTGCAGCAGAGGATGCGAAGGAGGCGATATGCCCTCCGTACTCGCTCGACACCTTGTTGCGCTTGACCACCGTGGCCATTGCGTTCCAGCGATTGATGGTTCGGATACGCCATTCCATGTCCGTATCGCCGGGAATGTCGACCTCGTCATCCGGAGAGATTGTGTTCTGATACGGAGTGGTTGCAGAAAACGGCAGCGTTGCCCCGGCTGCGCGCGCCTGACTTACAGCCTTATCCAGCAGAAAATGGGCCCGGTTCGCTCCGTCTCGCGCGATCACATCTTCAATCGCATCCTGCCATTCCTGGCTTTCGACGGGGTCGATATCCGTCTTGAGGTCGGTCATATCCCTTTATCCCTCCGATATGCGGCCAACACCTGGCCCGAATTTAGTTCAGCGCTAAACCAACCTTTTGAAGATTTGTGGATATGTCGGATTGACACATCTCACTCCTCCACGGAACCGGTTGGTCCGCGCCCTCGGCATCTGCGCCATTCGGCGCTGTTTAAGCTCGATTTTCCCTTGAGAGATCGTCTAGCACAGCCAACTTAACGTCAGCACCCCTGTCATATGCATAGCGCCACGCGCTCAACGCATAACTGGTTTAGCATTAAACCTTCTCAAGATCCTCCCCGTAGTTCTTGGCTTTGGACATCTTACCGATGCCCGGATTAAAGCTGTTGGTCGGGTCCACAGACTTGTAGAACTCCGCCAGATCCGGCTTGGCCTTGTAAAGATGGCCCACATTATGCTCTGCCGGATACTCAGCCCCTCGTTTGTCAAGTATTTCAAGCATTTGCGCCTTGAGCGCTTTCGGGTCGACACCCTTTTTTACAATGTAATCCTGGTGCATCACATGACACATCAGGTGCCCGTAATAGACCTTCCCAACCAGTTGATCGGTAATCGCTTTCGGCAACGTCTCGAACCAATCGCGGTCATTGCGGCGCAGCGCTATGTCGAGCGCGAGGATCTCTTCCACCTCATCCGCATGGACATGCCCAAACCGAACCGCAGCACCAGCGGCGGCGAAGCGGTGCAGCCCGGCAATCTTCGCCTCCCGATCCGTGCAGGTGACATGATCGGCATCCCGCCCCTCAAGGAAACCGGGCAGGAAACCTTCGGCTTCTTCGATCCCGTCATCATGCATCTTCAGGATCAGATGATGCTCATAGCGGTCCCGGTAATCCCGCAGGAACTTCGGCAGATGCTGGGGCCAAAGCCGCGCGGCCACCTGCATGAACTTGTCGGTGAAGCCGCGCGTCAGTGAGACCTTATTGAGCCGCGCATCCACTGCCCCTTTGAGGGCAAAAAACATTGGCAAGCGGTCGGTGCCGAGCTTGTCGATCATCACCAGCGTGTCCTTGCCGTATTTCGCAGCGATATCGAAGCACTCGCGGTGCATATACTCCGCAGAAACAGGCAATGTCTCGAAATTCTTGAGGATATGGCGGCGCAACTCGGTCAGGTCTGCCGGATCGTTTGTGCCGATATAGAACACCTTCTCGCGGTCGTAATTGGCGAATGTATCCAGCCGGACCGCGAAAACCACCAGCTTTCCGGCACATCCTGAAACATCATGCAGCAGGCGGTTGTCGTTGTTGTAACGCGACGGGCTGTCTTGCTCCACGTCGCGCAGGATCGTGGTGTAGTCGGGATCCGACGCGTTGCGCCCCTCCGGCGAGGGGCTGTTCTTGTCGTAATCCCCGGCTTCAAGGCGCGTCAGGATCTCTTCGGGCGTGTCCCCCAGATCGATCCCCAGTTTGTTGACGAGCTTCAGTTCCCCGTTGTGGGTCACCTGCGCAAACAGAGCAAGCTCAGTGTAGCTCGGGCCACGCTCACACAGCGCGCCTCCGGAATTGTTACACACACCCCCAACGATCGACGCGCCGATACTGCTGGAGCCGATCACTGAATGCGGGGTGCGATTGAGCGGCCGGAGCATTTTTTCGAGCGTGAACAGCGTCGCGCCCGGCAGGCTGATAACCTGCTTGCCATCTTGCAACAATTGCAGCCCATTAATCCGGTTCACGTTCATAAGAACAACACCCCGATCATACCCGCCCTTAGGCGTGGACCCTTCGGTCAGGCCGGTATTGGCCGCCTGCATGATGATGATCTTGTCCGCCGCCACACAGGCCTGCACGATTTTCCATTGCTCAAGCAAGCTGCCGGGCCGCACGACGCAGAGCGCACCGCCCTCCCCCGAGCGGAACCCTTTGCGGAACCGCGCAGTGTTTTTGTCTCCCGTCAGCAAATTGGATTTGCCGACGATCCCGCGAAGGGTCGAAAGAAGCTCTGCATCAGTCATGGTCGTCTTCCTCCTCAGTAGGCGACGGACGGCAGCCAGGTGGCGAGCGCTGGCAGCAGGAAGACAAGCGCAAGGCCAGTAAGCTGGAGAAGGACGAAGGGGATGATCCCACGGTAGATGTCCATCAGCTTGATCTGCGGCGGGCACACACCCTTGAGATAAAAGAGCGCGAAACCGACCGGAGGCGTCAAGAAAGATGTTTGCAAAGTGACTGCGACTAATATGACAAACCACACCAGCGCAGGGTCATCCAGAACGCCAAAACCGGGGATCACCAAGCCAAGCCCGGCCACGACCGGACCCATCAGCGGCAGCACGATTAGCGTGATCTCAATCCAGTCGAGCACGAAGCCTAGAAGAAAGACGATGAAGAGGATGAAAAGGATCGTGCCGTTCGGACCAAGGCCGGTGGATGCAATTACGTGTTCGATCAGTTCATCTCCGCCCAACTCTCTGAGAACGTATGAAAAAACGGTTGCACCAAGGAAGATCGCGAAGATGTAGGCGGTGGTGTTGAAGGTCGATACCAGCACGTTCCACAGCTTTCTCAACGTCAGTTTGCGGTAGCCAAGTGCCAATGCAGTGGCGCCCAATGCGCCCACGCCGGAAGCTTCGGTTGGCGTCGTAATCCCCGCAAAAATCGAGCCCAGAACCGCGAGGATCAGGCCCAGCGTCGGCAAGACTGCGATCAGAACGTCTTTCACGGCATCCCAATCGGGGCTTTGCGCGCCTTCGGGCACCGGCGCGACCTTCTCGTCGAGTTTTGCGATGACAAAGATGTAGGTCAGGTAAAGCGCCCCGATGATCACGCCGGGGAAGACTGCAGCCATGAAAAGGTCGCCAACAGACAGCGCCATCTGGTCTGCCATGATCACCAGCATGATCGACGGTGGGATCAGGATGCCAAGCGTGCCGGAGGCCGAGACGACACCGGCCGCGAGGCGGGGCGAGTATCTCTGCTCCATCATTGAGGGCAGAGAAAGCACGCCCAACAGCACCACCGAAGCGCCAATAATGCCGGTCGATGCGGCAAGGATGATCCCGATCATCGTGACCGTGATCGCCAGACCTCCGCGCGTCTTGCCAAAGAGCCGCTGCATGGAGGACATCAGGCGCTCCGCCACGCCACTTTCATCCAGCATCAGCCCCATGAAAATGAACATCGGCAGCGCAACGAGGACCGCGTTCGACATGGTCGCGTAGACCCGGTTCACTACTGCGCCAAGCGTCAGATAGTCGAGCCCGGTGAACGTGCTTTCCAGCCCCGTCCAGAGCATCAGGTCGTTGTCGAACAGATACGCGATCCCGCAGTAGGCAACACCCACGCCGGCCAGCACCCAGGCCACCGGAAAGCCCGTGAACAGCAGCGCAATGAAGCTCAGGAACATTGCGATGACGAGCTTCTCTTCCGTGGTTTCCACGACGAAGGTCAGACCTGCTGCGACCACGGCAAAACAGAAGATGGCGAGAAGTACGATCCGCAGGCCTTTGCCCTGCCGCTCTTCTTCATAGTTGGCGATCAGTGCGTGCACGTCATGGATCAGGCGAGCCAAAGCCGCGACGCCCAGCAAGACAAAGCTGATCGGGATGATCGCCTTGAACGCCCAACGCGCCGGAAGGCCCGTGGGGCTGTCGGAGCGCTCGTTCACCCGGAAGCTCTCGTAGAAGTAGTCGTATCCCTGATCGACCATCAGGTAGATGAAGGGCGTGACAAGCGTCAGAATACCCAGCACCTCGATCACCCGCTGCGCGCGGCGTGAGAGTTGCATATGAAGCAGGTCGACGCGCACGTGGCTGTCGGTAACCATGGCGTAGGAGATGCCGATCATCGTCACCAGCCCATAAAAATGCCACTGAATTTCATCGAGCTTGGGAAAGTTCTGGTTCAGCAGGTAGCGAAACAGGACCTGCGCGACGATGGCCGCGACCAGCGCGATATTGGCCCACATGACCACATGGCCGATGGATTTGACTGTCGTGTCCAAAGCCCGGGCAACTGCCTGAGGGTCGCGGTCTTCATGCTCCAGAAGATGCTCGTAAGTTTCGATCGGATCGTCGATATCGGTGGTTGGATTGGCCATGTCGGGGTCCTCTCTCCCTCGGGGGCCGGCAAGACGCACGGCAGGATGTTTCGGGGCAGCAATGCCTGAAAATCAGGGGGATGGCTTCGCGCGTCTGGCGGCGCGTTGTGAGCCGGAAGTAGCCGGGGCAGCGCTGAATTTTGGGAGGGGTGGGCGCTGCCCCGGTTGACCTGCGCTAGATTACATCCGCGGCAGGAAGGCGTTTTCTTTCCAGAGCTTGTAGCCGTCACGGAACTCGTTCAGATCGGCCAGAACCTTGGCAAAGAACTCGTCATTGGCGGCTTCTTCTTCTGCAACTTCGTCCCAGGTCGTGCGGAACAGGTCTAGCATCTCCGGCGACCACTGCTTGATGGTCACGCCGTTGTTGTCGACGTTGTCCTGAAGGGCCGCGAACTGGATCGCCTCGCCTTCGGCAAAGCTGTCGGCCATGGAGGCTTTGCAGGCGCTTTCGATGATCGCCTTATGCTGGTCGGAGGCTTCGTTCCACACGTCCTTGTTGATCAGAAGCTCAAAGACCGTCGCTTGCTGGTGCCAGCCAGGGAAGTAGTTGAATTTCACAAGTTTGTGGAAACCGAGACGCGCATCGATCGCGGGCATGGAAAACTCGGTCGCATCAATCGCACCTTTTTCCAGTGCCGGAAAAATCTCACCGCCCGGCAGCAGGGAAGTTGCAACGCCCAGCTTCTGCATGACTTTGCCGCCCAGACCGAAGAAGCGCATCTTCAGCCCTTCCAGGTCTTCGGCAGAATTGATCTCGGAGGCAAACCAACCGGAGGTTTCCGGGGCGATGATGGCGCAGGGCAGAACCTTCACGTTGAAGCCGGCCTGATCATACATCTCCTGATAGAGATCCATGCCGTTGCCGTAGTAGAGCCATGCCATGTATTCGCCAGCTTCCGGGCCAAACGGTACGGCCGAGAACAGCGGTGCGGCAGGGATTTTGCCTGCCCAGTAGCCCGCAGTGGTGTATCCGGAGTTGATCTTGCCGGAAGACACAGCGTCGAGGATTTCGAACGGCGGAACCAGCTTGCCCGGCTCGTAAACCTTCATTTTGATGGTATTGCCGGACATGACGTTCAACTGTTCGGCGACGCGCGGGATTGGCGAGCCCAGACCGGGTAGCGCGGTCGAGAAGGCAATCGGGGTTTTCAGCAGGATCTTGTCTGCGGCCAGTGCGGCAGGGGCAGCCAGAAGGCTCGCGGCCACGGCAATGCTGGTCAGGGTGGTTTTCATCTGTCTCCTCCACGAGAAGTTGCAGGCTTCAGGGCCTTGAATTGGATTTGATGTCCGGGTTCGCGATCCGAACATGCGATGGTTCATAAAATTTACCAAAGGCTCATGGCAAATAAAATTTACCAACAACTGATAGGAAACTCCTTATCTGATGATCGCGATGAACACTCGGAGAACTTGGGAAAATATTTCAAAACATGGGGTTGTTAGCTTTGCGCCACACGCAAACCCGCCATGTTGCTCCAAAATGACGCAGCTTGATTTCCGTCGCCCAAGGGAAATATAATTGACCGATAGCGCCCAACACACGCAACAAACGGACCCGACCATGACCGATAACCGCAGCGTCTTCGATCCAATTGACCACGACTCGGTTGCCGACGCGGTGGTGGAAAAAATCGAAGACCTGATCGTGAACCGCGTGCTTCGGCAGGGGGCCAAGCTTCCGGCGGAACGGGACCTTGCGGAAATGCTCAGTGTGTCTCGGCCGAAGCTCCGCGAAGCACTCAAACGACTCGAAGACGAGGGCTTGATTGAGGTGGTGAAAGGCGAAGGCTCATTTGTAGCCAAACTCACAAACGAGGCGATGTCCCCCGCCCTGCTTGATTTGTTCTCCCGTCACGGCGATGCGTTCTTCGAGTATCTGGAATACCGCCGCGAGCAGGAAGCCTTTGCTGCCCGATTGGCAGCAGACCGGCACACGGAATTCGACGCCGAGGCCATCCGTGCGGAGGTCAAGGTGATGGAAGAGGCGCAAGCCACCAATGACCTGAAAGCCGGTATGCAGGCCGACATCCGCTTCCATTCCGCCATCGTGGACGCCGCCCATAACACGATGCTCAATCATATGATGACATCGATCTATGACCTGACCCGAAAAGGCGTCTTCTACAATCGCGAGTATCTGCGTGCGATTGACGGCACCGGAGAAGCGCTTCTGTCCCAGCATAAAGAGATAGCGCGCGCCATTCTTGGCCGCGACCCAGACGAAGCTGAAAAAGCAGCGCGCGATCATATCGATTTTGTCGAAGCCTCCTTCCGCAAGGGGATGGATCAAGCCCGGCGCGAAACGCTGTCGCGCAAGAGGCGCATGGTTTCGGATCAGGAATAGCACCTCGACGGCGACAAGCCCGCGCCCTAGCTGTGCCTCCACGAAGGAGGACTCCCATGACCCTAAACGCATCCATAGTCTCGGCGGGCATGGCACTGGATGTCCTACGCGCAGGCTGGGCGGCGCAGAGCGCAGGGACAATGACCACAAGCTGGATGCTCCACGGCGCGCCGGGTGTGGGCAAAACGCAGATCGTTCGGCAACTTTCTGACGAAATCGGCGCGCGCTTGTTTGACCTGCGCCTAACTACGATTGAGCCGCAGGACTTGCGAGGATTGCCTTATTACGACCACGACACAAAGCGCACCGTCTGGTACCGCCCGGAAGACTTGCCAGACGATCCCGCACAGCCCGCTATCCTGTTTCTCGACGAACTGACAGCAGCACCGCCCATGCTGCAACCAACCGTCTATGGGCTCTTGCAAGAGCGGCGGGTTGGCACCCATCACTTGCCAGAGAGCGTTATGGTGATCGCCGCCGGGAATACGGCCGATGATGGTGCAGTGGCATACGAGATGGGGACAGCTCTGTCCGACCGGTTGGTACATCTTCGCGTGGTGGCCGCCGCCTCCGACTGGCTGGCGAATTATGCCGTACCCCACGCCCTGCACCCTGCCGTAATCGCCTTCATAAGGGCGCGTGGCGACCGCCTCGACACGGGCGACGAAGCCCTCGCCAAGGGGGATATGATCGCCGCGACCCCGCGGTCCTGGGAGCGGGTCAGCGACATTCTGACAACCCGGCCTGAACGGCGCCTGCGAGACACGCTGATCGCCGGAACGGTCGGCGTCGCGGTTGCGGCGGAGTTCGCTCTGGTGGCAGACGATGTTGCCGCACAGGTCCAGATCGAGGATCTTCTGCAAGCCGATGCGAAGGCACGGTTGGCGCATTATCCGACCAGCCTGCATGGGCTTTACGCCTTGGTCTATGGGCTGATCGGAGCGCTAGACTCCCAAACCGCGCCAACGGTGATCGAGATCATGACCGAGATTGGACAGCTTGCAGAGCTGCGGGACGATCCTGGCTACAGGCGCCTGCCATTGGAGGAATTGCGCACCCATGGCTTCGAACTGCTGATTGCGCGCGGGCTGTCGCTTGGGCTTGAAGATGCCTTTCTGAACAGCCCCGCTTATGCCGACTACGCCGCCGCGCGCGAAGCTGCCGGCGTGGCATGAGCGCCGAGCGGCATTCCAGACGCGCGTCGCCCGCGCTACAGAAACTGGCAGAGGACGATCCAGCCTTCGCCGCGCTCAGCTTGTGGTGTCGTCACCGGGATGCGGATATCGAGGGGTTTGCCCAAAGCACCGCGCACGAAATCAGATATGGCTCCGCTTTCGCGCAGCTCAGCTTACCGGAACAGGTGGGGCTGGCGGCCCATCACATCCTGCACGTCGCCCTTCGCCATGCCACGCGCGGTGCCGGATTGCGCACACGTCTGGGGGAGGAGTTCGAAAGCGCGTTATTCAATCTGGGCGCGGACGCGCTGATCAATGATACCCTATCGGAAATCGGCCTGATCCAGCCGCGGCCGCATGTCTCTCTACGCACATTGAAGCTGCCCGACGACAGTTTGCAGAGCTGGGATGTGGAACGGCTTTATTTCGCGTTGGTCGGAGTTACGCGAGAGGGGCGCGGTCGCGACGACAAGATGGAGCGCGCCGCAGAAGACGGGTTTTACGAGGATATACAGCTTGCAGCTGCGGGCGCAGAGGAAGATGGCGCGCAAGGGCCTACGGAAGGCGAGTGGCGGCAGCATCTGGAGCGCGCGCTGGAGGCCGGACGCCTTGCAGGGCGTGGTCTGGGCGTACTTGGGCACCGGCTTGCCGACATTCCTGAAACCCGCACGCCCTGGGAGGTCTTGTTGCGCCGCTTGGCGGCCCGGGCCTTGCGGGAAGAGGCACATGTCAGCTTTCGCCGGCCAGCCGGGCGTTGGGTCGCAATGGAATCTGAGGCCCGTCGCGCCCAACGGCCGGTTCCAGTGTTTGAGCCGAGCCAACAGCGTATGCTGCACCAGCCTCGCATTGTGGTGGCGCTGGACAGTTCGGGATCAGTCTCGCCAGCGCAACTCAGCCTGTTTGGCGCGCAGATCGGAGCCATAGCCGGGCGCGGCGGTGCAGAAGTGCATCTTCTGATTTTCGATGAGGAGGTCCGCTCGGCCCAAACGCTCGCGTCCAGAGATGTCGCGCGAACGCTCGGCACACTCGAGCTGAGTCGCGACGGCGGGACCGATTTTCGACCAGCGATTGCGCAGGCAATCTCACTTCAGCCGTCTTTGCTGGTTATGCTCAGCGATCTTGAAGGCCCGCTTCCCGAAGCGCCCCCCAAGTTCCAGGTTATCTGGGGTCTGCCAGCCGCTCCGCGCACATTGCCGCCCTTCGGGCGCGTGATCACCCTCGACGCCTAAGCCCGCGCCGCCGCCAACGCGTGCAGCCGCGCATGCGCAGACACGTCGCGTGGATCAAACATGTAGCTGCGAAGTTGCTTGTTTTGCGCAACATTCACCCGGCGCAAATCGTCTTCAGTCAGCCGTTCGTCGAACAGAGAGGTCGCGATCAAGGCCCGTTCCTTTGCGCTAAGGTTCATGAAACAGGGCGTCTCGCCATCTATTTGGACCGAAACCTGCGTGAGCGGCGGCACGCGCAGAAGCCCCGATTGTTCGATCACAAGGTGTAGCGCGCCGTCGCGCAGCCCACGCCCGGCGGAGATCTTTTTCAAAACTTCGCGCGCCCGGACTTGCAACAGATCGAGCTTCTGCGCCGCCTCTGTTTCGGACGCCAGCGCGCGACGTTTTTCCGGGCTGGGAATAGACAGAACATAGCTTTCCACCAAAAGCACAAAACCAAACATTGCGAGTGGCGCCTGGCTAAGCCCAAGCGACCAATCCGGACGCGCCAGAATGAGGGCAGGAAACGGCGAGAGCGCAATGATGTATCGAGGCAGCGATTTCTCGAACAGAACCCGCCAAAACAGTGCTGTCCTGAAAAGCCCTCGCGGCCAGACAGTTACACCAAGCGACAAGAGCCGTTTGGGCACGCCTCGCATCTCCAGCACGGACCGGTTGGCGACAGTGTCTTTGCTCATCACGAAGATCATGGGGCAGAGCTAGCCGCGCAAACTCTTCTGTCGAGCCTGTCAGCCATCGGCGAGCAACGCGTCGATTTCAGCGCGCGCGGCCATAGAGCCGCCCGCCCCCGCGCGGCTGACCGAAAGGGCTGCCGCCGCAGTCGCAAATTCGGCGGCTTCAAAGACGGTTGCGCCCTCCGCCAGCGCTACGGCCAGAGCGCCGTTAAAGGCATCGCCTGCCCCGGTGGTATCTACCACCGGACCGGCATCGCGGGCGGGGATGTGTTTTGCCTGGCCGCCGGCGTTGATCCATGCACCCTGTGCGCCCAGTGTAATAATCGCAGCCCCAGCACCCTGCGCTTTGAGCGCATCTGCAGCATTGGCGGCCGATGCCAAGTCAGCAACTGCTACGCCTGTCAGCCCCTCCGCCTCGCTCTCGTTCGGGGTCACGAGATCGCACAACGCCAGCATCCCCTCGGGAAGCGACGCCGCCGGCGCCGGGTTGAGGATGGTTGTTACTCTGGCATCATGCGCGATTTGCAAGCCTGCCTGCGCTGTGGCAATCGGGGCTTCCAACTGGGTCATGAAAACCGCTGCGTCTGCAATCAGTTCTCTCTGATCGGTCATGTCAGACGGGGACAGTTCCGCGGCCGCTCCCGCTGAGACGATGATCGCATTCTGTCCTGTCGCCTCTTCCAAAAATATGAATGCGGCCCCGGTGGGATTGTCGCTTAGGATAACGTGCTGGCGCACCCCTGCCTCGGTCCAGGTCTTTTGGGCCAGATCGCCAAAGGCGTCCTGTCCAAGCCTGGTGACGAAATGTGCCTTTCCTCCTGCACGTGCGGCTGCGATCGCTTGGTTAGACCCTTTTCCGCCCGGTCCGAGCGCGAAGGCAGAGCCCAGAAGCGTCTCTCCGAGTACGGGCAGACGCGGAGCGGTGAACGCCGCATCCGCCACGAAAATCCCCATGATCACGATGCCTTGCCCCATGTCACCTCCATCCATTCTACAAGGGCAGCGTCGCATGGGAGCCAGGCGCAAGCAATCGCACAGGGAAAGCTCCGGCGGGCAAACGATGTTGTTCCGTGCAACAGGCCGGACCCATTGCCTTTCCACTTCCTGACGGGCAACTCTCGGACAGACCCAAGGGAGAATACAATATGGCGCTGGTTGGCACTCTGCCCCGTAACGAAGATGGCATCGCCTCCACCGTGGGGATTCTCAAACAACGCTTCGGCGACCGACTACAGACCGGCGCAGCGATACGCGCACAACACGCCCACACGACAACCTGGCTGCCCAACCAACCAGCGGACGCGGTTGTCTTTGCATCCTCCACGGAAGAAGTGAGCGAGATAGTCCGTATCTGCGCCGACCACCGCACCCCACTTATTCCGTTCGGTACCGGCACCTCGCTCGAAGGCCACCTCAACGCTCCGGGCGGCGGCATAAGCCTTGATTTAAGCCACATGCAAAAGGTGTTGGAGGTCCATGCTGAAGATCTGGATTGCCGTATCCAGCCGGGGGTAACCCGCAAGCAGCTCAACACCCATTTACGAGACCAAGGGTTGTTCTTTCCAATCGATCCGGGTGCAGATGCCTCGCTTGGCGGGATGGCCGCAACGCGCGCGTCGGGGACAAATGCAGTGCGCTATGGAACGATGCGGGACAATGTGATTGCTCTTGAAGCGGTTATGGCCGATGGGCGCGCCGTACGAACAGCGCGCCGCGCCCGTAAAACATCCGCCGGATATGACCTAACCCGACTGCTCATCGGTTCGGAAGGGACATTGGGGATTATCACGGAACTGACGCTGAAGCTGCAGGGCATTCCCGAAGCCATGTCTTCGGCCCGATGCTCGTTTCCCAGCGTAGAGGCCGCCTGTAACGCTGTTATCCTGAGCGTGCAGATGGGCTTGCCCATGGCTCGGATCGAACTGCTCGATGGCCTGCAAGTGAAAGCCTGCAACGCTTACTCAAAGCTGTCGCTGCCTGAGGGACCATTGCTTTTGTTAGAGTTTCACGGGTCAAAGGCGTCGGTTGCAGAGCAGGCCCAAACCTTTGGCGAGATTGCAGACGACACAGGTGGGTTCGACTTCGCGTGGTCCGGGCGCGCAGAGGACCGCACGGCCCTCTGGCAGGCACGACACGATGCGTATTGGGCCTCCATCGCGCTTCGACCCGGGTGTAAGGCATTGTCCACAGATATCTGCGTACCCATATCGCAGCTCGCCGCTTGTGTTACAGCCGCGCAGATGCAGCTGGAAAAACTCGACCTGATGGCCCCGATCGTCGGCCACGCCGGGGACGGCAATTTTCATTGCCTGTTGCTGCTGGACGAGCATAACCCAGACGATTTAATTAAAGCGGAGCACTTCACGCATTGGCTGGCCGACTTGGCGCATGCTCATGACGGCACCTGCACGGGCGAACACGGCATTGGACAGGGAAAGGCCAGTTACCTCAGAGCAGAGATCGGCGAATCCACCGATGTGATGGCCGCAATCAAAACCGCCCTTGACCCGGACAATATCCTCAATCCGGGGAAAATCCTTCTGAGCTAGTCGCGGGACTGTCGAATGCCGAAAACAATCGCTTATGTGTCTGATCCAGACCACTTGAGGTGGCCCGTTCCGGGCTACGTTCGACATCACCGGCCTTGGCCGGCCCCGTGCGATGGAGACGGACATGACCATTATCCCTTTTCCGGGACAGGATAGCCCGGTGGCGCTTCACAATCCGCTGGCAACGTTTTCGATCGAAGTGATGCCGCGCACTGCAGCAAAGATCGACAGTTTCTCCACCCTGCTTCCGGCCGGGACACGGGTCTACGTCGCGCATCTGGACGGCACGCCATTTGATGAAATGCTGGCGACAGCGCAGCGCCTTCAGGAAGAGGGCTTTCCCGTGATGCCGCATATACCGGCTCGGATTGTAAGGGATGCCACACAACTTGAGGACTGGTTGCGCGCCTATCGCGACGAAGCCGGCGTGAATGAAGCCTTGGTTCTGGCGGGTGGGATTGGCCAGCCCGTTGGCGACTTCCATAGCTCGATGCAATTGCTGGAAAGCGGTCTGTTCGACAAATATGGTTTCACCCGGCTTCACGTGGCCGGTCACCCCGAAGGCAACCGCGATATCGACCCCGACGGTACGACACACCTGGTAGATGAGGCCGCACGATGGAAGCAAGCGTTCGCACAGCGCACGGACGCGCAGATGGCCCTTGTGACCCAATTTGCGTTCGAGGCGAAGCCCATCGTCGACTGGGCGCGGCGCTATGCAGCCGAGGGCATCGAATTGCCCATTCATATCGGGATTGCCGGACCGGCTAAGCTCCAAACCTTGCTGAGGTTCGCCATCGCCTGTGGTGTGGGTCCGTCGCTACGCGTCCTCCAAAAACGTGCGCGCGATGTCACCAAGCTTCTGAAACCGATCGAGCCCACTTCACTGCTTGCGGACCTCGAAACGGAACTGAGCAAGGGCACACCGACGCATATTGCGCAACTGCATGTGTTCCCGCTGGGCGGCATCCGTGCCAGCGCGGAGTATATGACCGCGGCACAGGCGGATCTGCGCGCGCAGCGCTCGCCGGGATAAGTGGCTTAGACCAAGGCGTCGTAAAACAGCTTTAGCGCCAGCACACTCAGAAAGCTCAGAACCAACCGGTCAAACCCGTGCTGCGACATTCGTTGGGCGAGCCATGCGCCGACCGGCATGAAGGCAAAGATCGGCAGAACTGCGACGACACCAAGCGTCAGAATCATCGGAGTCATCAGCCCAGCGAGCGCAAGAGTCGGGATTTGCGTGACAGTCATCGCGGCAAAGAAAGCGGAGATTGTCGCGATAAAAGCAGGTCGCGGAAGCCGTAGCGCATTCAGGAAACTGACCGAGACCGGGGCTGAGATACCCGCGGCACCTTGCAAAAGGCCTGCGACCAGTCCGACCGGCCAAACGATGCGCCGGGCTACCGCAAGCTGAAGCTGAAATTCGGGCACCACGACGCGGAGCGCCACGTAGCCTGTTACCGAGATTGCAACCAGCAGCATCAAAGGCTCTGCAGGAAGCGTGGCCAGCAAGACCGTTCCAACTATCGCGCCAAGCGCGCCGGAGGCAGCAAACACCCACGTGAAGGCAGTGGACAGATGGTGTGCGCGGAATTTCCAGAGCTGCCAGCAATTGGTAAAGAAGTTAGGCACGGCGATCAGCGCCACCGCGAGACGCACATCGTAAAACGCAGCAATCACCGGCACCGCGATCACCGGAACCCCAGCCCCGGTTGCGCCTTTCAAAATACCGCCGAGGGCGAGTGCAACAAAGATGACAGCGAGAGCCGTCCCGCTCAAATCAATCATGCCGGTCTCAAGGCGCGATCTCGACGATCTGCTCCAGAAGCGCCTGCGCAGCGGTCAAACCACGACCGGTCGCCACCACCATTTGCGGCAACACCATCCATTCCAGTGCCCATGCAGCGCCTGACCTCTCCTGCTCGTGCAGCAAGCAGCTGTGGAGCGCGCCCACAAGCGCCGCGTTGAACCGGGCAAGTGTCACCAGAAGCTCAGCCAAAACCGGGTTTTGCTTGTGCGCCATGGCAGAGGACTGGCCGCCCCCCGTAAGGACGATCTCGTCAAGTCCCTGCTGCGCCATGAGCGCGATATCCTGCCCCATCTTGCCTAGTACGCCACTCAGATGTGACAGCCAGTCTCCATAGCTTACGAGGTGCCTGCGATCCGTTTGTGGCACACCCCCGCTCGTCGACAAGCCCAGCGCAAGAGCCATATGGGCCGCGATCTTATCGCGCGACGCCCCGAAACTCCGGCCATCTCCAACCGGGCCGCCAAGAGTTAGGATGGCTATGTCGGACGTGACATCCTGCAGCTGCTTGTGCGCTTGCGCCAACGGGGCGCTCCAGCTTTCGATCCGATGCCCAGCCAAGATGGGAACAGCAGCCTGCATCCGCGTACGGCCGATCATCTCGCGTGCCCCAAAGCGAGCGTTCAGGTCCTGGAGGCGGGAGAGCACAGAAGCCAAGCGCGCATCAAAAACCTCTGAAACACCGCGTAAGGTCAAGGCTGTAGCGGTGTCCGTGACATCCTGCGACGTCGCTCCGGCATGAATACCGTCGTACAGGGAAACACCAGACCGCAGCTGTCTTGCCAGCTCCGGCACGACCACACCATCCCGCGCAGCACCCTTGTTCAGACCCGTCCAGTCTGGCTCGAACGCATCTACTGCCCGGCAAGCTGCTTCTTTCGCCTGCGTATCGATCTCACCCGCCGCGTGTAGCGCGACAGCTAAGGCGCGTTCGAACGCAAGCATATGACCGAGCTGCGCCTTCGCCGAAAACAAGCCCTGTATCTCCGGGTCGCCGAACAGCCCAGACAGGGCGACATGTTCAAAAACGCTCACGCTCATAGTGGCTAGATATCCAGAAAAACGGTTTCACCCGGTCCCTGCAGCCGGATATCAAAGCGATACGCAGCCGGTCCTGTGGCCTGCGCGATCATGGTTTCCACTCGCGGGCGTTGTTCGATCCGTGACAGGACCGGATCGGCGCGGTTGTCCTCGTCCGAAAAGTAAACTCGCGTAGCCAACCCGAGATTGATCCCGCGCGCTACGATCCAAAGCGCGATGTGGGGCGCCTGTCTGCGGCCGTCCCGCATGGCTACAGAGCCGGGTTTAACGGTGCGCAATGTAAACTCCCCGCTCTCACCATCCGCAGCAAAGCGGCAGAAGCCGCTTACAGCCGGATCAGCGCCGGGTGAGCCAGGAAACGTCCCTGCCGCATCCGCCTGCCAGCTTTCAAGCATGGCATCCCGCATGGCCCAGCCAGTGCCATCATAGACCGACCCTGAAATCGTAATGATCTCGCCGCGCACCCCTTCAGAGATCGGCGAATGCCCGAGGTCTTCGGGGTAAAGCCCGGCAAGACCCGCAAATCTTGGAATGCAACCAATATGGACGTAAGGCCCAGCGGTTTGGGAGGGCGTTTCGCGCAAGATCTCCAGAGATTGTGTCATTTACATCCCCTCCGGTCGGTTCTCGAAGTAACTCTGACGCCGCCCACGCAGCACAATGTCGAATTTGTAGGCGAGGTAATCGAGCGGTTTCGAGGCTGCCAAGTCGAGCGGGGCCACCAGCCTGTCGATCTGGCTTTTTTCCTTAATTGTCGTGACGATGGGGCATCGTGCGATCAGCGGATCGCCCTCGAAGTACATCTGCGTGATCAGACGCTGCCCGAATGCGTGGCCAAAAACACTGAAATGGATGTGCATCGGGCGCCAGTCATTGCCTCGGTTGGGCCATGGATACGCACCTGGGCGGATCGTCAAAAATTCATAGCGTCCTTCGGCATCGGTCAAGGTACGCCCACAGCCGCCAAAGTTTGGATCAAGCGGCGCGAAGTAGGTATCCTTGACATGCCGGTAGCGCCCACCAGCATTGGCTTGCCAGATCTCGATCAAAGTTTCAGGAACGGGACGGCCGATTTCATCCAATACACGGCCATGCACGCGAATACGTTCTCCGATGGCGGGTGCGGCGCCCTGCGACCAATTCAGGATCAGGTTGTTGTCGAGTGCGCCAATCAGGTCATGCCCGAAGCGTGGCCCTGACTCTTCAGTCAAAGTGCTTTCGAGAGACAGAAGTGGCAGCGATGGGGACCGTGTGACAGAGGTCTTGTAGTCGACGTCCAAAGCCACTGGATGTGCCGTCCGGTCCCGCGGGATCAGCGGCGCGGTGTCATAAGGGTCATCCATCGCGCTCCGCCTCCATTTCTGCGAATGTCGCCTTGGCCAGTTTCAAGGCATGGTTGGCTTTCGGCACTCCTGCGTAGATCGCCACATGCTGCAGAGCTTCAGCAATGTCCTGAGACGTTGCGCCAGTGCGTGAGGTTGCCCGGATATGCATTGGAATTTCCTCAAAATTCCCAGTTGCTGCCAGCAAAGCGACGGTGAGCATGGATCGCTCTCGCCGGGTGATCGCATCCGACGCCCAAACGGTGCCCCACGCACCTTCCGTGATCAGGTCCTGAAACGCCGCATCAAGGTCGGTCGTTCCGGCTTCTGCTCTGTCCACATGGGCATCGCCAAGCACTTCGCGCCGGACCGCCATTCCCTTCTCATGTCGGTCTGTCATCTCAATACGGTAGCCCCACATAGTTACGTGCCAAAGCTTCCTGCGCGGCGCTGTCCTCCCGCAGGAATGCGAGCTCCGCACGTTGCATTTTCAGATCAAATTCCGATTGGTCCGGGAAGCGATGTAACAGAGACGTCATCCACCAACTGAACCGCTCGACCTTCCAGACCCGCGCCAAGGCACGCTCGGAATACCGCGCTATCGCTTCACGGTCTCCTTCGCTGTACCAGGCCCGCAATCCTTGGTTCAGGTAGTGCACGTCTGATGCTGCTGAGTTTAGGCCTTTGGCTCCGGTCGGTGGCACGATATGTGCCGCATCCCCGCATAAGAACAACCGCCCCCATTGCATTGGTTCGCAGACAAAACTGCGCAATGGAGCGATGGACTTTTCGACTGAAGGGCCGGTTTGCAGACATTCTGAATACGCATCCGGCAACCGGCGCCGTAGCTCGTCCCAAAACGCGTCGTCACTCCAGCTTTCGGCCGTCTCGTCCAAATTGCATTGAACATAGTAGCGCGACAAAGTGGGACTGCGCATCGAACACAACGCAAAACCGCGCTCGGAATTTGCATAGATCAGTTCCTCATGGACCGGGGGGGTTTCGGACAAAAGCCCGAGCCAGCCAAAAGGATAGACCTTTTCATATTCCCGCCGGACGCTTGGAGGAATTGCTTTGCGCGATACACCATGAAACCCGTCGCAACCGGCAACAAATTCGCAGTCCAAACGCTTCTCCTGACCTTCGTGGCTGAAAGCAACGAACGGGGCATCGCTGTCGAGATCATGAAGGGTAACATCCTCCACTCCATGAAAGATCCTGCCGGCACGGGCATCAAGCGAAGCATACAGATCGCGTGTCACCTCCGTCTGGCCATAGACAACAACCGGTTGGTCTACATGGGCAGAGAAATCGATACGAAACTGGTCATTGTCGTAGGCCAGAATGGTCCCATCATGCAGCAAACCTTCCGTACGAACCCGGTCGCCGACACCAGCCTCCTCCATCAACGCGACCAGTCCCTGTTCGAGCACACCAGCGCGGATACGCGACAAAACATGCACGCGGCTTTGACGCTCCAGAATGACGGTATCGATCCCGGCGTTGTGCAGCAATTGTGACAGCAGCAGCCCCGACGGACCGCCACCAATAATGGCGACTTGTGTAAGCACTTTCATCGGGGCGACCGGCTCGCATGGCTGGCGCTCAGGCTGAGCCCGCGTTTTGGTTTTGGGCGCCTCTCGGGCCGATGCTCGCTCATCCGCACCTCCCGTCACGATTGCTCAAGCGTTCCAGTCAGCATGCCCAGCCGCCGGGGCATGTCAACTCACGGCCCTTTCAGTCAGAGTGCGTTGACCGGCACTTTCAGCATAGGGCGTCCATCCTTGTCGGTCGGCACCTCGCCCGCACGCATATTCACCTGCAAAGACGGCAGAATAAGGTTTGGCATCGACAGTTGCGCATCGCGCGCGGTGCGGAATGCAATGAACTCGTCCCGTGTCTTGCCACCACCGACGTGGATGTTTGTGGCTTTTTCCTCGGCCACTGTTGTTTCCCATGCGATGTCGCGACCTCCGGGGCCGTAGTCGTGGCACATGAAAAGGCGCATCGCATCGGGCAACGCCAGAACTTTCTGGATGCTGTCATAAAGCTCCCCGGCATCTCCGCCGGGAAAGTCGGCGCGCGCCGACCCGCCATCGGGCATAAAAAGCGTGTCGCCTACAAAAGCCGCGTTGCCGACGACATGGGTCATGCAGGCCGGGGTGTGACCGGGAGTATAAATCGCCACCGCCGGGATGTCTCCGATCTGATAAGTGTCACCGTCGCGCAGCAGCCGGTCGAACTGACTGCCGTCGCGTTGAAATTCAGTGCCCTCGTTGAAAATCTTGCCGAACACATCCTGCACGATCAGGATATTCTCGCCGATGGCGATTTGACCACCGAGCTTCTCCTGAATGTAGGGGGCTGCAGAAAGATGGTCCGCGTGGACATGGGTCTCGATGATCCAGTCGAGCTTCAAGTCGTGTGATTGGACATGCGCAATCATCCGGTCCGCATGCTCGGACGTGATGCGCCCAGCCGCATAGTCGATATCCATGACACTATCGACAATGGCGCAGGTTTTCGCGTCAGGATCGCTGACAGCATACGAAATAGTATTGGTCGCCTCGTCGAAGAATGCGGCGACATCCGGAGCTTGCGTCATATCAATGGGATAATCGGTCATTCTGCCCTCCTGGCGGCCGGGATTTCTCGCCTCCGGCGTCACTGCCGCTCGCGGATCAGCCCCGCACCTATTGGCCCTCTGCGCAAGTATGCCTTCGAGAAGTACATTCATAAAGAGGTCAAGATTGACGCGCCCAGTCGCCAGCGCGGCAACGGGACCTCCGGCAAACGGCCGAAAACGCTCAAACATGGGTGCGTGCAATCGAGCAACCAGCACTGGAACGGGCGGCCGAGACTTAAAAGAGCCTCAAACTGTATGATTTACAGCCCTCTGACCATAGATGCTCAGCATCCCCGTGAAACCGAACAGTACAGCAGGAACTCAGGTCCCTTTGACCATGTCCGGTGGCGCGAAGCTGTTTGTCTTGGCGCGGTTCCAACGCTTGAGATAGCCCGCATGATGGTTCTCCCCGCGCAACAGAAAGCCTTCGGGTAGGTACTTATAAACCTCGTCTCCTGTGACCATGCCGCGATCGGTTTCGCGAACCATGAGGTGATGGGGCAGAAACTCGATCGGATGCTCCAATCCCGCCGCGCCGGTCATCTCCCCGAGCGCCTTCATCGTATTGCGGTGAAAGCAATAAACCCGTTCGGACTTGTCCGCGACATTCAGTGCCCGCGCCCTTAAAGGATCCTGTGTGGCGACGCCAACGGGGCATTTGTTGGTGTGACAGGCTTGTGCCTGAATGCAGCCGATCGAGAACATGAAGCCCCGGGCTGAATTCGCCCAATCCGCCCCAATCGCCAGCGCCCGGGCGATGTCAAAGGCATGAACCAGCTTGCCGGAGGCTCCAATCTTGATCTTATCACGCAGACCCGCCCCGCGCAGAGTATTGTTGACGAAGCTCAGCCCCTCCACCAGCGGCATTCCAATATGGTTTGCAAACTCCAGCGGGGCCGCGCCGGTGCCGCCTTCCTTGCCATCAACGACAATGAAATCGGGAACGATCTCGGTTTCCAGCATGGCCTTGACCATGCACATGAACTCCCGGCGATGCCCGATGCAAAGCTTGAACCCAACCGGCTTGCCGTCGGACAATTCTCGCAACTGGCCCAGAAATTCGCAAAACTCTAGCGGTGTGGAAAAAGCCGAATGCCGCGCTGGTGATACGCAATCAACCCCCATCGGGATACCCCGCGCCTCGGCGATCTCAGGTGTGATCTTCGAGGCCGGTAACACCCCACCATGACCGGGCTTTGCGCCTTGGCTGAGCTTAACCTCGATCATCTTGACCTGTGGCTCTGCGGAAAGGTCACGAAACCGCTCCGGATCGAATGCGCCTTCGGCATCCCGGCAGCCAAAATAGCCCGAACCAACCTCATAGATAAGGTCCCCACCGCCTTCGCGATGGTAACGGCTGATACCCCCTTCACCGGTGTCATGGGCGAAGCCGCCCTTTTTCGCGCCCTTGTTCAAAGCCAGAATCGCGTTTGAGGAGAGGGAGCCGAAAGACATAGCGGAAATGTTGTAGATCGAGGCGTCATAGGGCTTTTTGCATTCGGGACCGCCAACGCGAATGCGGAAATCCGTATCGGTGATATGCACCGGCATGACAGAATGGGTGATCCACTGGTACCCAGAGTCATAAACCCGTTCACGCGTACCGAAGGGGCGCTTATCTTCAACGCCCTTCGCGCGCTGGTAAATGATTGTACGGTCATCGCGCGAGAATGGTTCCTCGTCCATATCGCTTTCGATAAGGTATTGGCGGATCTCCGGTCGTATTCCCTCAAACAAGAACCGCATATGCCCGATTACCGGGTAATTGCGCAGGATCGAGTGCGAGTCCTGCAATATATCATAGATGCCAAGCGCAGAGAGTGCCGCGAAGCCAAAGAAAAGAAACCAGAACCATCCAGTTTCCGAGACCAAAAAGGCCGACGCGATCGTCAGCAGGATAACGAGCAAGAAAACGGCATAACGCGAGATCATGGGCTTCTCCTCCACGCGGACAAGAGTGGCACTCTTGTGTAACTAAACCCTAACCCCCGCTAAGAATTCTCCGCAACACCTTCATGTGATGACATCGGGTTGTGAACGCCCCGTGAGCGCCGAAATCCCAGTCAGGTCCTCGGCCGCAGCAATCATTTGGGCCAGTGCAATCTGGGGATCCTGGGCCACCTTGGCTGAATCGGTTTCCACGTCCTCAAGATAGACGCGCAGTGTCGCGCCGACAGTACCAGTGCCGGACAGGCGCAGAACAATTCGACCGCCCCCCTCAAACCCCACGCGCAATCCTTGTCCGGTTGCGCGGCTTCCATCGACCGGGTCGTCGTAGGCGAACTCGTCTGCCGTCACGACCAGCTGACCCTGGATTTGCGAGCCTGGCAGCGTCGGCAGCGCGTCCCGCAGACGGGTCATCACAGCCCGGGCCTTTTCGGTCTCCACCGCTTCGTAATCATGGCGGGAATAATAGTTGCGCCCATATTGCGCCCAGTGATCTTCCATCAGTTCCGCCACAGACTTCCCGGTCGCAGCCAGAATGTTGAGCCAGAAAAGCACCGCCCAAAGTCCGTCCTTCTCGCGCACATGATCGGAGCCTGTGCCCGCGCTTTCCTCTCCACACAAGGTCACCCGACCGGCATCGAGCAAAGTGCCAAAAAACTTCCAGCCGGTGGGAGTCTCATAGCAATCGATCCCCAGCGCATCCGCCACGCGGTCAACCGCGCGCGAAGTTGGCATAGATCGCGCCACGCCGCTTAACCCGTCGGCATAAGCCGGTACGCAGCCGGCATTGGCCGCCAGCACCGCAAGACTGTCGGAGGGCGTCACATAGATGTTGCGACCAAGAATCATGTTCCTGTCCCCGTCGCCATCAGAGGCAGCCGCGAAGTCTGGTGCCTCTGCACCCATCACGAGATCGACAAGTGGTTTGGCCCAGATCGGGTTCGGATCAGGATGCCCACCACCGAAATCCGGGCTCGGAACCGCATTGATAACGCTGCCCGATTTCGCCCCGAGGCGACGCTCCAAGATCTCGACAGCATAAGGTCCGGTGATCGCATGCATCGCATCGAAACAGAGCGTGCCGCCGTTCTTGAACATGAAGCGGATCGCGTCGAAGTCGAAAATACGCTCCATCAAATCGGCGTAATCCGACACCGGGTCGACAACCTCCACAACCATGTCGCCAAGCGATTTGATGCCCAACTCCTCCAGATCGACATCCTGCGCGTCCATGATCGCGTAGCTGTCGATCTTTTGTGTGGCTGCATAAATCTGATCTGTAATGCCCTCTGGGGCTGGCCCTCCATTCGCTGCGTTGAATTTCAACCCGAAATCGCCCTTCGGCCCGCCGGGATTGTGGCTCGCGGACAAGATGATCCCACCATCGGCTTCACGAATTCGGATCAGGTTTGACGCCGCCGGAGTGCTCAACAGCGCACCCTGTCCCACGATCATCCGCGCGGCGCCCGAGGCTGCAGCCATGCGCAGAACGACTTGCGCCGCTTCGGAATTGAAGTACCGGCCGTCACCGCCGAGCACCAGAGTTTTACCCTGAACGCCCCCGATCCCGTCCCAGACCGCTTGAACGTAGTTCTCCAGATAATGGTGGCTCTGAAACACATTTGTCTGTTTGCGCAATCCAGAGGTGCCAGGTTTCTGCCCTTCGATTGGGCGGGTTTCGATCCGTGTAATCGACATCAAAATGATCTCCGCTAAACCTTTCCGCCTGTCTAAGCGCATGTGCCCCTCTCGCCGCAAGCCGCTTCGAGCATTTCTACTGAATTTGCTGGAGGTGCGACCAAATCTCCTTTCCCGACAAAAACAGTCAAAAACTACTTGCAACTCTTTCGCAGATTGGTAATTGATCAAATTTGTCAGAAATATCTTACAGGGAGCAACCCATGCGTTCGACATCTTCGGTTTCCGTTCTGGCCCTGACGGCAGCCACTATGCTTGGAACCACTGTTGCAGCTTTTGCTAACGGTGAACTGAACCTTTATTCCTCGCGCCACTACGACACCGATGAACGCCTCTATTCAGACTTTGAGGAGATGACGGGAATCACCATTAATCGAATCGAAGGCAAAGCCGACGAGTTGATCGCCCGGATGGAAGCGGAAGGCGCCAACAGCCCAGCCGATATTCTGCTGACGGTCGACACGTCACGACTTGAGCGCGCCAAGCAGGCAGGCGTTCTGCAGAGCATCGACAGCCCTGTACTGGAAGCGGCAATTCCAGCCTATCTGCAAGATGAGGGCAACGAGTGGTTCGGCTTCTCGCAGCGCGCACGGATCATCTTCTACGACAAGAACGACGTTGCTGAGCCTCCGATGGATTATGTCTCGCTCGCAGACCCCAAGTACAAAGGTCAGGTTTGCCACCGGTCATCCACCAATGTTTACTCGCAGACACTTCTGTCGGCAGTCATCGAAAACCACGGTGAGGAAGCCGCCAAGGCTTGGGCCGCGGGTCTTGTCGACAACTTCGCGCGCGAGCCGCAGGGTGGCGACACTGACCAGCTGCGCGGTCTTGTTTCGGGCGAGTGCGATATCTCGATCTCCAACACCTACTACTTCGCGCGTGCCTTGCGTAAAGACGTCAGCGGTCTGTCCGGCGACGATATGGATATGATCGGTTGGGTCTTCCCGGCGCAGGATGCTGAAGGGGCGCATATGAACCTCTCTGGCGGTGGCGTCGCAGCGCACGCACCGAACAAGGACAATGCCATCAGGTTCCTTGAGTATCTCGCCTCCACCCAAGCACAGCAGTACTTCTCGGCAGGCAACGATGAATATCCTGCCGTTCCCGGCGTGGGCCTGAGCCCCTCCGTGGCCGCACTCGGTATGTTCAAGCCTGACGATGTGGATCTCTCGGCCGTGGCCGCCAACGTTCCGGCCGCACAACAGATCTTCAACGAGGTCGGTTGGAAGTAAGATCTGGCTCCTTACGTCAGAACTCATTGATGGCGCGGTCTTCAACGGCCGCGCCTTTTGCATACGTGAGGCCGTGTTCTCAGGCTATAGAGTGTCTTCGCTTTCGGCGCTTCAGCGGCCCTGTCGTCCAACCTGACGACACAGCAGGATAACCGGCAACAGCCCTACCGCGACGATCACGAGACTGGGGACCGCTGCCCCCTCAAGGCGTTCGTCAGAGGCCAGCCGGAAGGCCTGAACCGCCAATGTGTCGTAGTTGAACGGCCGCATGATCAGGGTTGCAGGCAGTTCCTTCATCACATCGACAAAAACAATAAGCAGCGCGGTCAGAAGGCTGGGCGTCAGGATGGGAAAATGCACGCGCCGCAGCGTTCCATAGGGCGACTGCCCCAAAACCCGCGCTGCCGCATCGAGATTGGTATGTATAGCCGCCTGCCCCCCCTCGTAGGATCCAAGAGCAGCCGCAAGGAACCGGATCATGTAGGCCATCACCAGCACCCAGATCGATCCGGTCATGAGAAGCCCAGTCCGAATCCCGAACGTCTGCTGCATGAAAGCATCGAGTTGGTTGTCGAAGAATGCAAAGGGCACAAGCAGGCCAACAGCGATCACACCGCCGGGCACAGCGTAGCCGAGGCGCGCGATGTAGAAGGTGGTTGAGGACGTCTTTCCAGGCTGCAGGCGACGAAAATACCCAACCACAACCGCCGCCGAAACCGTCACCAGCGCGCCAACAGACGCCAGCGTCAGCGAATTCGTGATGAACCGGATGTATCTCCTGCTAAAGAGATCCTGTTCCGAGCCTATGCCCATGCCAAGAAGTGCAACGACTGGGAAAATGACGCCAAGCAGAACCGGAAACAAGCAGAGTGCACACGCAGCCCACCGCTGCCAGCCGGTTAATTCGGTTCGCGCCAGCACCTCCTGTCGCTTTCCCCCATGGTACTTCGCAGCACCGCGGGTGGTGCGTTCAAGAACCGCCAGCGTCAACGCAAAGGCGAGCAATCCTAAGGCAAGCTGCGCTGCCGCGACCCGGTCGGCCATCGTGAACCAGCTTGTGTAAATTCCCGTGGCAAAGGTTTGGACACCGAAATAGCTGACTGTTCCGAAGTCGGCGATGGTCTCCATCGTCGCCAGAAGGACACCTGCGGCGATCGCGGGGCGCGCCATTGGCAGCGATACTCGCAGGCAGGCCCGCACGGGCGAGCAGCCCAAAGCGCGTGCGGCGTAATAAGTCGTAGCGCTTTGCTGTAGAAACGCTGCGCGCGCCAGCAGATAGACATACGGGTAAAGAACCAGCGTCAGCATGGCAGCGGCGCCGCCCAGTGACCGGATTTCCGGGAACCAATAATCGCGCGGCCCCCAACCTGTCACGTCGCGCAACGTCGCCTGAACAATGCCCGGATGATCGAGAATATGTGTGTAGGCATAGGCAAGCACGTAGGCCGGAAAGGCGAGCGGGATCACGAGCGCAATTTCCAGAATTCGGCGCCCTGGAAACTCCGTCATTGTGACCAGCCACGCCGCTCCAGAGCCGATCGCGAATGTCCCAAGCGCGACATAAACCACCAGCAATGCGGTGTTGATGGTGTAACCCGGCAAAACCGTGTCTGCCAAATGCGCCAGCGTATCGCTTCCACCCGACAGTGCCGTGACCAGCACAGCCAGCATGGGAAGCAGACACAGCGCTGCGATTGCGACCGCTCCGCCTCCTAAAAGACGGGCTTCACGCGGTTTGCTCGTCGGCAGATTGGCTTCTGTGGTTGTCGTGTCCGTCGGCAAAGCAGGCTCCGTGTGCTGCAACTGAACGCGCTGATCTAAGCTGTCTGCCCCAATAGAGACAAGGCATCGCACCCCAAACTGACCAGTTTTGTCGGAAAACTGTGACGCAGTGCCACGAACGCGCTTGCACAGCAGGCGCGGTCAGGCATCAATGCCTTGAAACTGTTAATTGGAGCAAAGTCCATGTCCCAGCAGAGCATCGATATCAATTCCGACATGGGCGAAGGCTTTGGCCCCTGGAGAATGGGGGATGACGCAGCCCTTTTGGACGTGGTGAGTTCGGCTAACATCGCCTGCGGGTTTCATGCCGGCGATCCGGTCATCATGGGCCGCACGATGCGCATGGCGCATCAGAATGGTGTTGGGATCGGCGCGCATCCGGGGTTCGACGATCGGGCCGGGTTCGGGCGGCGCAGGCTGTCGCTTAGTACCGAAGAGCTCACCGCGCTCGTCACCTACCAACTTGGCGCTGCGCGCGCGACGGCATCGTCGGTGGGAGGAACTGTCCGGCATCTGAAATTGCACGGCGCGCTCTCGAACATGGCGTCTGAAGACGCGGAACTTGCCCGCATCTGCTACAAGGCGGCGCTGGCAGTAGACCCGGACATAGTGATAATGGTGCTGGCTGCGACCGCGATGGAAGATGTGGTGCGGGACTTGGGCTGCGCCTGGGCTGGAGAGATTTTCGCGGACCGCGCCTATAACGACGATGCGACGCTTGTGGCGCGCGGGACTGAGGGCGCTATGATCCACGATGCGAAGGAAGCCACTTCGCGCATTCTCGACATGTTGAAAGAAGGTGCGATCATTGCGCGCTCAGGCAAGCGTATCCCAACCCGAATTGACACGGTCTGTGTGCATGGCGACAGCGCCGAAGCCGTAGGTATGGCCCGCGCGTTGCGCTCCGGCCTTGAAAGCGCTGGAGTGCGCATAGAGCGACTGTAATCAGGGCAGATGTGCCGCTTGGATCGCGCCGTCGCATGATCCAAAGCCGATGCTGTAGGGGCCCGTGCAGCGACCTGTGATGGAGATCTGATCCCCGTCCTCCAGAAAAGCCCGCTCCTGCCCATCGGGAAACCGCAAGGGCTGTGTGCCGTTCTCCGTGATCTCTAGCAATGAGCCGAGACTACTATCGTCGGGCCCTGAGATCGTGCCGGAGCCAAGCAAGTCTCCGGTGCAAATGGGCGCGCCGGAACTCGCGAGATGCGCAAGCATTTGCCCGGGCGCATAATAGAGGTGCTTGGCATTCGTCTGGCACAGGCTCAGCGGTGCGCCAGCTCCGGGTACAAGGGACGCCTCCATCGCAATATCGAAGCCCAGCGGCTCATCCGAAGCGAGATAAGGTAAAAGGGCGTGCTCCTTCGGCGGGATCGGCGTACGGAATGGCGCCAGCGCATCGCGCGTTACCACCCAGGGGCTGATCGTGGTCGCAAAGGCCTTCGACAGGAACGGCCCCAAGGGTTGATATTCCCAAAGCTGCAGATCACGCGCGGACCAGTCATTCAGGAGCACGTAACCGAAAATAGCCTCATCGGCCTGCGTTGGTGTGAGCGTCCCGCCCCCCTCCGTTGCCGTCCCGACAACAGCGCCAAGCTCCACTTCCATATCGAGCCTCATGGTCGGCGCGTAAACTGGCGTTGTGGAACCTTGTTGCAAGACCTGCCCGGTCGGACGCCGCACAGCGGTGCCGGACACCACAACCCCAGAGGCTCGTCCGTTGTATCCAACTGGGAGATGCAGCCAGTTCGGCATCAACGCGTTCTCAGCCCCACGAAACATCGCACCGACATTTGCCGCGTGCGCCCTTGAGGCATAAAAGTCCGTGAAACTGCGCACATAGAACGGCATGTTCATGCGCGCAGCAGTTTGTTCGAAGAGGATTTCCTCCTCAGGAGGTGCACTGGCAACGTCGAGCAAATCCGACAGCACCACTCGCAAGCGGTGCCAGTCCGCCGGACCTCGCGCCATAAAGGCGTTCAACTCCCCGGCCTGAAAAACAGGCACATCACCGACTTTGATACGCCCCAAATTCTCCAAAACCGTTAGATCAAGGATCATATCGCCAATCGCCACGCCGACATGTACACCCGACCCACGCTGGAACACACCATAAGGTAGATTCTGAAGAGGAAATTCCGAGTGGCCGTTTGCGGAGCTTACCCAGCTCCGCCGCGCGGGATCATGCGTGCGATCGAGGTTCATAGCGTCCTCCCAGAATGCCCCTACCCTCCCCATTGGCTGGAAAGAACGCAACCCGTTCGCGTGACGAGAAAAGCTCTGTCGCCGTGAATTGTCCCGAAACCTGCCCACAGGTTCGGTGGGCTAGAAACCCGCTGGTATTACAGGTTCGTGGCGCCTGCCGGTCTGCGCCGCTTACAAGACGCGTCCTATGAGGCAAGGCCAAGACGAGACGCTGCTCCCTAGGTCATTTTGGACTGCAGTTTGGGGCAGATGTCAGGCTGGCAGACCGCTCGATTTGATGGTCGCGTGTGATATGCAGACCATCTGCCTGATGTCAGACATAGCTAATTGCTGTCAGCTCTGCAGAAAGAGTCGGAAACAAAGACCTCAAGACGAGGTATCGAGGCTTTGCTCGAGCAGGTCACAAACGATCACCTGCGCTTCTCCCGCGAATGAAAAAACGGCCGGCTCTTGGGTTTTGACCGCTTGAGCCAGCCGTTCCGCGACGCACCTTTGGGGTCTCTCTTGTGTTCAGGGGATGTCTGGAAGTCTGAGAGCCGTGGTGTCGGGTGGGTCGTGGGAGGGGATCCGTGAGGGGGT
>JASJAW010000015.1 GCA_030066795.1 Dinoroseobacter sp. | reverse complement strand
CTCGTCATAGGCCTTGAAGTCGCCAAACTGCTTCGTGATCGCCGCCGTCAGCGTCGTCTTGCCGTGGTCAACGTGACCAATCGTGCCGATGTTCACGTGCGGCTTAGTCCGCTCAAACTTTTCCTTTGCCATGATGGCCTCCTTGTCTCTTCGGGTCGGCAGGTCGCGCCTGCCCTACAGTGGTGGGTAGGGCGGGGTTCACCCCGCCGTCCCGGTTATGCGTATTTCGCTTGGATCTCGTCCGAGATGTTCTGCGGAACCGGATCGTAATGGTCGAATTGCATCGTGAACTGCGCGCGGCCCGAGGACATGGAGCGCAGGTTGTTGATGTAGCCGAACATGTTGGCGAGCGGCACGAAGGCGTTGATCGCGACGGCGTTGCCGCGCGGTTCCTGCCCCGTGACCTGACCCCGGCGGGATGTCAGGTCGCCGATGATGCCGCCGGTGTAATCTTCCGGCGTGATGACTTCGACTTTCATGATCGGCTCGAGCAGTTTCGCGCCGGCTTTCTTCATGCCCTCGCGCATGCCCATACGAGCGGCGATCTCGAACGCCAGAACGCTCGAGTCCACGTCGTGGAACTTGCCGTCGATCAGCGCGACCTTGAAGTCAATCACCGGGAAGCCTGCCAGCGGACCGGAGTCCATAACCGACTTGATCCCCTTTTCGACGCCGGGGATATATTCCTTCGGCACGGCACCACCAACGATACGGCTCTCGAAGGAATAGCCTTCGCCCGGCTCGGTCGGGGTGATGATCATCTTCACTTCTGCGAACTGACCGGACCCACCCGACTGCTTCTTGTGGGTGTAGGTATGCTCTACTTCGTGACCGATGGTCTCGCGATAGGCCACCTGCGGCGCACCGATGTTCGCCTCAACCTTGAATTCGCGCTTCAGACGATCGACGAGAATGTCGAGGTGAAGTTCGCCCATGCCCTTCATGATCGTCTGACCGGACTCGATGTCGGTCTCCACTCGGAACGACGGGTCTTCGGCTGCCAGACGCTGCAGACCCTGAGACATCTTCTCCTGGTCGTTCTTCGTCTTCGGCTCCACCGCGATCTCGATCACTGGATCCGGGAAGGTCATCGTTTCCAGAACCACCGGATCGTTGACCGCACAGAGCGTGTCACCGGTTGTGGTATCCTTCAGACCAGCCAGCGCGATGATGTCGCCTGCGAACGCTTCTTCGATCTCCTCCCGGTTGTTGGAGTGCATCATCATCATACGACCGACGCGCTCTTTCTTACCTTTGGTGGAGTTCAGCATCGTGTCGCCCTTGTTCAGGACGCCCGAGTAGATGCGGGTGAAGGTCAGCGAGCCGACAAACGGGTCGTTCATGATTTTGAACGCCAGACCGGCGTAGGCCATGTCATCGTCTGCACGACGGGCGATGTTCCGTTCTTCCGTCTCGTCGCCCGGCTTGAAGCCCATGTAATCGACAACGTCGAGCGGGCTCGGCAAGTAGTCGATTACAGCGTTGAGGAGCGGCTGGACGCCTTTGTTCTTGAACGCGGAGCCGCCGAGAACCGGAACGAACTCGAGCTCAAGAGTACCTTTGCGGAGCAGCTTGCGTAGCGTGTCAACGTCCGGCTCTTCGCCTTCGAGATACGCTTCCATCGCGTCGTCGTCCATTTCGACGGCCGCTTCGATCATCTTGCCGCGCCACTCTTCGCAGACGTCCTTCAGGCTGTCGCGGATCTCGCGCTTGTCCCAGGTGGCACCAAGGTCTTCGCCTTCGTAGACCCACTCCTGCATGGTGACGAGGTCAACCAGACCTTCCAACTCGGTCTCGGCCCCAATCGGAATCGCAACTGGCACAGCACGTGCACCGGTGCGGTCTTCGATCATCTCTACGCAGTTGAAGAAATCCGCTCCGATCTTGTCCATCTTGTTGACGAACACGATACGCGGAACCTTGTAGCGGTCAGCCTGACGCCACACGGTTTCGGTCTGGGGCTCAACACCAGCATTTGCATCCAGAACACAAACCGCGCCGTCGAGAACCGCGAGCGAGCGCTCGACTTCGATGGTGAAGTCCACGTGGCCAGGGGTGTCGATGATGTTCAGGCGGTGCTTCTCGGTATCGGCAGTTTTGCCGTCCTCGGTGCGCTCCCAGAAGGTGGTCGTCGCAGCGGAGGTGATGGTGATACCGCGCTCCTGCTCCTGTTCCATCCAGTCCATGGTTGCGGCGCCGTCATGCACCTCACCGATGTTGTGGGATTTGCCGGTGTAATACAGGATGCGCTCGGAGCAGGTGGTCTTACCTGCATCGATATGCGCCATGATCCCAAAGTTACGATACCGGTCGAGGGGATATTCGCGTGCCATTGGTTCGGTCCTAGGCTTGAGGGTTTACCAGCGGTAATGGCTGAACGCTTTGTTGGCGTCGGCCATCTTGTGGGTGTCTTCGCGCTTCTTCACGGCGGAGCCACGGGAGTTCACAGCGTCCAGAAGCTCCCCGGCGAGGCGTTCTTCCATCGTGTTCTCGTTGCGCGCACGGGATGCGGAGATCAGCCAACGGATCGCCAGCGCTTCGCGGCGTTCGGGGCGGACTTCGACCGGAACCTGATAGGTCGCACCACCCACACGGCGGGAGCGGACTTCTACGGCAGGCTTCACGTTGTCGAGCGCCTCGGCGAACACTTCGATCGGGGAGCGCTTCAGCTTGCTCTCAACCCGGTCCAGCGCGTTGTAGACGATCTTTTCTGCGACCGACTTCTTGCCGTCGATCATCAGGTTGTTCATGAACTTCGTCAGAACCCGGTCGCCATATTTGGCGTCGGGCAGGACTTCGCGTTTTTCGGCGGCGTGACGGCGGGACATATAGTCTTCCTCTTATTTCGGACGCTTGGCGCCGTACTTCGAACGGCGCTGCTTACGGTCTTTGACGCCCTGGGTATCCAGAACACCACGCAGGATGTGGTAGCGCACACCGGGAAGGTCTTTCACACGACCACCACGGATCAGAACCACAGAGTGTTCCTGCAGGTTGTGGCTTTCACCGGGAATGTAGCTGATGACCTCAAACCCGTTGGTCAGGCGCACCTTGGCAACCTTCCGCATGGCCGAGTTCGGCTTCTTGGGCGTCGTAGTATAGACGCGTGTGCACACCCCGCGCTTCTGCGGGCAGCCTTCCAGGTGCAGCGACTTGGAGCGTTTTACTTTTGGCTGCCGCGGCTTGCGGATCAGCTGTTGAATCGTTGGCATTCCGGTTCCCCGTTTAGCTCTTTTTCATGCGCGGGCGCCCGCGCGGACTACAAAATCGCACTTTACGCGTCCGCAAAGCGCAAAACCGCGGACGGACCCTTCGCGGGACCGACGCGGTGGAATTCCAGAGGATCGGGGCATTTGGCCCGGATCGTGACCACTTCAGTTGTGATACCCAGGCCGCCCTTCAGGGGTCCCAAGTGGCGCGGGGTATAGGGGGAGTCGGGTACCTTGTCAACAGCCACACAGGCCAGATCAACTAACCGGATATGCGCCGCCGAACTTGCTCGCGATAGAGTGTATAAAGCCCTGTGGACACAACGATCCCGGACCCGATCCACGTCAGCATATCCGGCCATTCTCCGAAGACAAAAAAGCCAAGTCCAACCGCCCAGACCAGAGCCATGTACCGAAATGGTGTAACAAACCCGATCTCGCCGTGCCGCATAGCCAGCGCGGCAAAGGTATACCCCCCAATGATAGTGATCGAGGCGGCAAGGATCAGCGCTGCAAGTCGGGCGTCCAGAGGTTGCCAATCCTCCCAAATGGAGACGACGCCCGCAGCGACCGCGACAAAGACCGCCATTACGAATGCCAGAAAGAGCGCCGACACGTCCCGCGAGATCCGCCGGGTCGACAGGTCTCGGAGGGTTACAAAGACAACCGCCAGCAGGACCAAAAGGGAATAGACTGAAAAGCCGCTGCCGCCGGGTTGTACAATCAAGAGCACTCCAACAAACCCCACCAAGATCGCCACGAGTCGGCGCCAGCCAACCGGTTCGCCCAGAAACACGGCCCCAGCAAGTGTGAGAGTCAGGGGCAAGGTCTGGAGCAACGCGCTCACATTCGCGAAAGGCATGTGGATCAGGGCAATGAAGAAGGGGATCATAGCGCCAATCTCGGCGCCGCTCCTCACCCCAATCCGAAAACTCGTCGTGCGGTCGAGGTTGCGGGGCCATTGCCGCGTGAGTTGCAATGCGATTGCGAGAAAAAGGCAAGACAGACAACCGCGCAGGAAAACCACTTGAAACAGCGGCAGGTCTTCCGTTGCCACGCGGATCAGCGCGTCGCCACAGGTGAAACTGAGCGTTGTGAGCACCATGTAAAGCGCCCCACGCAAGTTCCCTGCGCTTACGCTAAGAGTGCTGGACTGCTGCGACATTCTCTTTCGACCGTCTCGGGTCCACGCCGATTACTGCGGGCTAGAAATGAAAACCCCCGGTCCGCTGGACCGGGGGGTTCTTTGTTTGGTGGCCGCGTCGCTTTACTCGCGGCTTTCGGTCATGTCACCGATATCAATGTCCATGTCACCGTCAAAGACGTTCTCCTCCGGTGCCACGAGCATTGCGGCCGCTTCGGCTTCAGCCTGGCGCTGTTCGATGACCTTGGAGTCGCGGTCCTGTGCGATCCGGCGCATCTTCTGGGTCGCGCCACCGGTGCCCGCCGGGATCAGGCGGCCCACGATGACGTTCTCCTTCAGACCGATCAGCTTGTCGCGCTTGCCTTGGGTCGCGGCTTCGGTCAGCACTTTGGTGGTCTCCTGGAAGGAGGCCGCCGAGATGAAGGACCGCGTCTGCAACGACGCCTTGGTGATACCCAGAAGGATCGGCTCGCCTTCGGCCGGACGACGCCCTTCAGCAATCGCCTTTTCGTTGGCCGCTTCGAACTGCGCCTTATCGACGTGCTCGCCTTTCAGAAGCGTCGTTTCCCCACTGTCGAGGATTTCCCACTTCTGGAGCATCTGACGCACAATCACTTCGATGTGCTTGTCGTTGATCTTCACGCCCTGCAGACGATACACGTCCTGCACTTCGTCGATCAGATACTCTGCCAGCGCCTCGATCCCCATGATCCGCAAGATGTCATGCGGCGCGGGGTTGCCATCCATTATGTAGTCGCCTTTCTGGACGAAATCGCCCTCGACGACCGGAATGTGCTTGCCTTTGGGCACCATGTATTCGACCGGCTCCAACGTGTCGTCGGCAGGTTCGATCGCAATACGACGCTTGTTCTTGTAGTCGCGGCCAAAGCGGACATATCCGTCGATCTCGGCAATGATCGCATGATCCTTCGGACGGCGCGCTTCGAACAGTTCCGCCACGCGGGGAAGACCCCCGGTGATGTCCTTGGTCTTGGCACCTTCGCGCGGAATACGTGCGACCACGTCGCCCGCCGTGACCGCAGAGCCATCCTCCAGTGAGAGGATCGCGTCCACAGACATCGGATAGGTCACCGGATTGCCAGCATCGTTGCGCACCGGTTCCCCGGTGGTTGGATCAGCGATCAGCAGCTCAGGCTTCAGATCGTTGCCTTTTGGCGCGGCGCGCCAGTCGGACACGATCTTCTGGGTCATACCGGTCGCATCGTCGGTCTCTTCACGGACGGAGATGCCCGAAACGAGGTCAACGAATTTCACGATCCCCGACTTCTCGGCGATGATCGGCAGCGTGTATGGGTCCCACTCAAAGAGCTTGTCCCCGCGGGCCACATCAGCACCTTCGCGCACATGAACCTTAGAGCCGTAGCCCAGCTTGAAACTGGCCTGCTCCTTACCTTCGCTGTCGACGATGGCAAGCTGCATGTTCCGGCCCATGACGACCTGTTCGCCCAGAGCGTTCTCCAGCAAGTTCGCGTTGGTAAAGGCCACCTTGCCCTCCTGCCCCGCTTCCTGGAACGACTGCTGGCCACCCTGCGCGATCCCGCCGATGTGGAAGGTCCGCATCGTCAGCTGTGTACCAGGCTCGCCGATGGACTGTGCCGCGATGATCCCGACGGCTTCGCCAGTGTTCACCTTGGTGCCACGCGCAAGATCACGTCCGTAGCACTGAGCACAGACCCCTTCATCAGCCTCACAGGTCAACGGCGACCGGATACGGATCGACTGCAGGTTGGCCTGCTCGATCAAGTCCGCCTTGCGTTCATCGATCAACTCGCCTTTGGCTACGATAACGTCGCCTGTTGCAGGGTTCGCAACGTCCTCGGCCGCAACACGGCCCAGAACACGTTCCCCGAGCGATGCCACAACCTCACCGTCATTTACCGCAGCGGTCGCCGTGATCGCATTTTCGGTCCCGCAATCATCCATGCGGACGATGCAGTCCTGCGCCACGTCCACAAGACGGCGGGTCAGGTAACCAGAGTTCGCCGTTTTCAACGCCGTATCCGCGAGACCCTTCCGGGCGCCGTGGGTGGAGTTGAAGTACTCAAGAACGGTCAGACCTTCCTTAAAGTTCGAGATAATCGGCGTTTCGATGATCTCACCGGAAGGCTTGGCCATCAGGCCGCGCATACCGCCCAGCTGTTTCATCTGCGCCGGAGAGCCACGCGCACCGGAGTGCGCCATCATGTAGACCGAGTTCGGCTCGAGCTGCTCTTTCGTCTCCGGATCGAAGCGATCCTTGGAGATTTCGGACATCATCTCGTTCGCGACTGCGTCCGAACACTTCGACCAGGCATCAACGACCTTGTTGTACTTCTCACCCTGGGTGATCAGGCCGTCCATATACTGCTGTTCGAACTCTTTCACCTGCGTCCGGACATCATCCACGATGGTCCACTTGGTGTCCGGGATCAGCATGTCGTCTTTGCCAAACGAGATGCCCGCTTTGAACGCTTCGCGGAACCCGAGGGTCATGATCTGGTCGCAGAAGATGACCGACTCTTTCTGACCGCAGTAACGGTAGACAGTGTCGATGACCTGCTGGACTTCTTTCTTCCGAAGAAGACGGTTGACCAGTTCGAACGGTGCTTTGGCATTGAGCGGCAGAAGCGAGCCGAGGCGCACACGGCCCGGCGTAGTTTCAAACCTTTGGTAAACCTCGGCCCCTTCTTCGTCGATCTGCTTGATGCGGCACTGGATCTTGGAGTGCAGATGCACCATGCCCGCGTTCAGCGCATGTTCAACCTCTTCCACCGAGCCAAAGACCATGCCTTCACCCGGCAGACCTTCACGCTCCAGAGTGATGTAGTAGAGGCCCAGGATCATATCCTGCGACGGGACAATGATCGGTGCGCCGTTGGCCGGCGACAGAACGTTGTTCGTCGACATCATCAGGACACGCGCTTCGAGCTGGGCTTCCAGCGACAGCGGCACGTGAACGGCCATCTGGTCCCCGTCGAAGTCGGCGTTGAACGCCGAACACACGAGCGGGTGCAGCTGGATCGCTTTGCCTTCGATCAGAACCGGTTCGAACGCCTGAATGCCCAAACGGTGCAGCGTCGGCGCACGGTTCAGCATCACGGGGTGTTCGCGGATCACCTCATCGAGGATGTCCCAGACCTCCGGACGCTCTTTCTCCACCAGCTTTTTGGCTTGCTTGACGGTCGACGACAAACCCTTCGCCTCAAGCCGCGAGTAGATGAACGGCTTGAACAGCTCCAGCGCCATCTTCTTGGGCAAGCCGCACTGGTGCAGCTTCAGTTCCGGACCGGTCACAATCACCGAACGACCCGAGAAGTCGACCCGCTTACCAAGAAGGTTCTGCCGGAAGCGACCCTGCTTGCCTTTCAGCATGTCCGACAGCGACTTCAGCGGGCGCTTGTTGGCGCCCGTGATCACGCGGCCACGGCGGCCGTTGTCGAACAGGGCATCGACGGATTCCTGCAACATCCGCTTTTCGTTCCGGATGATGATGTCCGGCGCGCGCAGCTCGATAAGCCGCTTCAGACGATTGTTCCGGTTGATGACACGACGATAGAGGTCGTTCAGGTCGGACGTCGCAAAACGGCCGCCGTCCAGAGGCACAAGCGGACGCAGTTCCGGCGGGATGACCGGAACGACAGTCAGAACCATCCATTCCGGGCGGTTGCCGGACTCGAGGAAGTTCTCAACCAGCTTCAAGCGCTTGATGATCTTCTTCGGCTTCAGTTCACCGGTTGCCTCGGCCAGATCAGCGCGCAGCTGCTCGGCTTCGGATTCCAGATCGATCTGAGACAGCATCTCACGGATCGCTTCGGCGCCGATATTGGCCTGGAACGCGTCGGCGCCATAGGCGTCCTGTGCATCCATATATTCTTCTTCGGACATCAGCTGGCCGTAGGTCAGGTCCGTCAGGCCCGGCTCGATCACCACATAGTTCTCGAAGTAAAGAATCCGCTCCAGATCGCGCAGCGTCATGTCCAGCATCGTGCCGATACGGGACGGCAGCGACTTGAGGAACCAGATGTGTGCAACAGGCGCAGCCAGCTCGATATGGCCCATCCGCTCGCGGCGGACCTTCTGCAGCGTCACTTCCACACCGCATTTTTCGCAGACAACGCCGCGATACTTCATGCGCTTATATTTGCCGCACAGGCATTCGTAGTCCTTGATCGGACCAAAGATACGCGCACAGAACAGGCCGTCACGCTCAGGCTTGAACGTCCGGTAGTTGATGGTCTCGGGCTTTTTGATCTCGCCATAGGACCACGAGAGAATCCGTTCCGGCGACGCGAGCGAGACCTTGATTTCATCAAAGGTCTTCGGCGCCTGCACCGGGTTGAACGGGTTTGTTGTCAGTTCCTGGTTCATGTTCAATTCCTTGAATTGGGGCGTAGGGAGAGGTCGGGTGCGGCGGGATCAAGCCCGCCGCGAAGGTCCCGTTATTCCTCGCCCTCCGCGTCCAGGAGTTCCATGTTGAGGCCGAGGCCGCGGACTTCTTTCACGAGAACGTTGAAGCTCTCAGGCACACCGGCCTCGAAATTATCCTCGCCCTTGACGATGCTCTCATAGACCTTGGTCCGGCCTGCCACGTCATCCGACTTCACGGTCAGCATTTCCTGCAGGGTGTATGCAGCGCCATAGGCTTCCAGAGCCCAGACCTCCATCTCCCCGAAGCGCTGACCACCGAACTGCGCCTTACCACCGAGCGGCTGCTGGGTGACGAGCGAGTACGGCCCGGTTGAACGCGCGTGGATTTTGTCATCGACAAGGTGATGCAGCTTCAGAAGGTACTTCACGCCAACGGTCACAGGGCGGGCAAATTGCTCGCCTGTGCGGCCGTCAAACAATACCGACTGACCGGAAGTGTCAAAGCCCGCGCGTTCCAGCGCATCATCGACATCCGCCTCCTTGGCTCCATCGAAGACCGGCGTTGCGATCGGCACACCATGCGTGACGGTCGAGGCGCTTTCGATAAGCTCCTCTTCACCCATATCGGCAATGGCGTCCTCATAGGCCGCATCACCATAGGCAATCCGCATCGCATCCCGCACCGGGGTCAGGTCGCCGGACCGGCGATAATCCCCCAAAGCATCGTCAATCTTCAGACCCAGACCGCGCGCGGCCCAACCCATGTGGGTTTCAAGGATCTGACCGACATTCATACGCGACGGCACGCCGAGCGGGTTCAGCACGAAATCGACCGGAGTCCCGTCTTCGAGGAACGGCATGTCCTCCATCGGCACCACTTTCGAAATCACACCCTTGTTGCCGTGACGGCCAGCCATTTTGTCACCCGGCTGAAGCTTCCGCTTCACAGCGATGAAGACTTTGACCATCTTCATCACGCCCGGAGGCAGATCGTCGCCGCGACGGACCTTCTCGACCTTGTCCTCGAACCGCGCGGTCAGAGCCCGCTTCTGCGCTTCGTACTGCGCGTTCAGCGCCTCCACGCTTTGGGCTTCGGCTTCATCCTCAAGCGCAAGCTGCCACCACTGGCCACGGCTCAGGGTTTCCAGCAGATCTTCGGTGATCTCGGACCCGGACTTGACGCCCTTCGGACCTTTGACCGCTTTCTTGCCGAGCAGCATGGACTGCAGACGCGCATAGATATTGCGCTCCAGGATGGCCATTTCGTCATCCCGGTCACGGGCAAGGCTTTCGACCTCTTCCCGCTCGATCTGCAGGGCACGTTCGTCTTTGTCCACACCGTGGCGGTTGAAGACACGCACTTCCACGACCGTCCCGAAATCCCCCGGCGGCAGCCGCAGGGAGGTGTCGCGCACATCCGACGCCTTTTCGCCGAAGATGGCACGCAGAAGCTTTTCTTCCGGCGTCATCGGGCTTTCACCCTTCGGAGTGATCTTGCCCACGAGAATATCGCCCGGCCCCACATCGGCACCGATATAAACAATGCCCGCTTCGTCGAGGTTGCGCAGAGCTTCCTCGCCAACATTCGGGATGTCGCGGGTGATCTCTTCCGGCCCAAGCTTGGTGTCACGGGCGGCGACTTCAAACTCCTCGATATGGATCGAGGTGAAGACGTCATCGCGCGCCACGCGCTCGGAGATCAGGATCGAGTCCTCATAGTTGTAGCCATTCCACGGCATGAACGCGACGACCACGTTCTTGCCCAGTGCGAGTTCACCAAGATCGGTCGAAGGACCGTCTGCGATCACTTCGTTGCGGCCAACCGTGTCACCCACTTTCACCAGCGGACGCTGGTTGATGCAGGTGTTCTGGTTCGAACGCTGGAACTTGCGCAAACGGTAGATGTCCACACCCGGATCACCCGGCTCCAGACCCTCGGTGGCCCGGATCACGATACGTGTCGCGTCCACCTGGTCGATGATCCCGCCACGCTTGGCCATGATAGCCGCACCTGAGTCCCGCGCCACGACGCCTTCGATCCCGGTACCGACAAACGGTGCGTCCGCCTGCAAAAGCGGCACAGCCTGACGCTGCATGTTCGAGCCCATGAGAGCCCGGTTCGCGTCGTCGTTTTCGAGGAACGGGATGAGCGAGGCCGCAACGGACACCAACTGCTTCGGGGACACATCGATCAGGTCGACGCTTTCGTTCGGCGCGAGCGTGTATTCGCCCGACTGGCGGGTGTTGACCATCTCGTTCACGAACTTGCCATCCACGTCGAGGTTGGCGTTCGCCTGCGCCACTGTGTGCCGCATCTCTTCGGTTGCGGACATGTAGTGCACCTCATCGGTGACCTGTCCGTTCTCGACCTTGCGGTACGGGGTTTCGATGAAGCCGTACTTGTTCACCCGCGCAAAGGTCGCGAGAGAGTTGATCAGACCGATGTTCGGGCCTTCCGGCGTTTCGATCGGGCACATCCGACCGTAGTGGGTCGGGTGCACGTCGCGCACCTCGAAGCCCGCGCGTTCACGGGTCAGACCACCCGGCCCAAGCGCCGAGAGGCGACGTTTGTGGGTGACTTCGGACAGCGGATTGGTCTGGTCCATAAACTGCGACAGCTGCGAGGAGCCGAAGAATTCACGAACCGCCGCCGCGGCGGGCTTCGCGTTGATCAGATCTTGCGGCATGACCGTGTCGATTTCGACTGAGGACATACGTTCTTTGATCGCGCGCTCCATACGCAGCAGGCCAACGCGATACTGGTTCTCCATCAGCTCGCCGACCGAGCGCACCCGGCGGTTGCCGAGGTGGTCGATATCGTCGATGTCGCCTTTGCCGTCGCGCAGCTCAACAAGTGCTTTGACACACGCCACGATGTCTTCGCGGCGCAGCGTGCGCATGGTGTCGGGCGCATCCAGCGCCAAACGCATGTTCATCTTCACGCGGCCAACGGCGGACAGGTCATAGCGCTCGCTGTCGAAGAAGAGCGTGTCGAACAGCGCCGAGGCAGCCTCGACGGTGGGCGGCTCGCCAGGACGCATGACGCGGTAGATATCCATGAGCGCGGTGTCGCGGTTCATGTTCTTATCGGCCGCCATCGTGTTGCGAATATAGGCGCCGACGTTGACGTTATCGATGTCGAGAACCGGAATGTCGGTGATGCCAGCATCCAGCAGGTCCTGGATGGAGCCACCGGTGATGGTGCCATCCTTGTCGACTTCCTGCGTCAGCTCATCGCCGGCTTCGACATAGATCGCGCCGTTTTCTTCGTTGATGATGTCTTTGGCGACAAACTTGCCGATGATCCGCTCGAACGGAACCAGCAGGTTCTGCACCTTGCCTTCGTCGATCAACTTCTTGACCGCACGCGGCGTGACTTTCTCGCCCGCTTTCGCGATCACCTCACCGGTATCCGCGTCAACGAGATCGTAAGCCGGACGCGTACCGCGCACACGCTCAGGGAAGAACTTGGTCACCCAGCCCTGCCCCTTGCGGTAGCTGTAATTCACCGTGTCATAGTAGGCATCCATGATGCCTTCCTGATCCAGACCCAGCGCATAGAGGAGGGTCGTCACAGGCAGTTTGCGGCGACGGTCGATCCGCGCAAAAACGATATCCTTGGCATCGAACTCGAAGTCGAGCCACGAGCCGCGATACGGGATGATGCGGCAGGCGAAGAGCAGCTTTCCCGAGGAATGGGTTTTGCCTTTGTCATGGTCGAAGAACACGCCCGGCGAGCGGTGCATCTGGGAGACAATCACACGCTCGGTGCCGTTCACGATGAACGTCCCGTTCGGCGTCATCAGAGGCATATCGCCCATGAAGACATCCTGTTCTTTAATGTCCTTAACCGATTTGGCGCCGGTATCTTCGTCGACATCAAACACGATCAGGCGCAGCGTCACCTTAAGGGGTGCGCTGTAAGTCATGTCACGCTGCTGACATTCCTCAACATCGTATTTCGGCTTTTCGAGTTCGTATTTCACGAACTCAAGAACTGCCGTTTCATTAAAGTCTTTAATCGGGAAAACCGACTGGAACACACCCATGATGCCTTCGCCATCCATGGGCTCAAGCTGGTCGCCGGATTTCAAAAACAGGTCGTAAGAGCTTTTCTGGACCTCGATGAGGTTCGGCATGTCCAGAACTTCACGAATTTTGCCGAAATATCTGCGGAGTCGTTTTTGGCCAAGAACGGTCGAAGCCATGCGCGCTGTATCCTCTTGCATCTCAACGCCGCGCACCTCGGGGAAAGGGGCGCACCGTCGGGTCAGATGGGCTCGGTTCTATACCTGCGCGCCGTCCCACGGGCGCGCGCCCGAACCGTGAACCTCATCTTGGAAAAGCCCATATAGGGCTTGGGCCTTACCAAGACAGGTTCGGCTGAGCCCGGATTTCCCGGACCCAGCCTTCGATTTCTTGCACCGGAGCAGCAGCCCCGGCGGGCATTACTTGAGCTCGACTTCGGCGCCAGCCGCTTCGAGCTTACCTTTGATCTCTTCCGCTTCGGCTTTGTCGACGCCTTCTTTGACAGCTTTGCCGCCGGCCTCGACCAGTTCCTTCGCTTCTTTCAGGCCCAGGCCAGTGATGGCGCGGACTTCCTTGATGACGTTGATCTTCTTGTCGCCAGCGGCTTTCAGGATCACGTCGAATTCGGACTTCTCTTCGGCTGCTGCGCCGCCAGCGTCGCCGCCAGCACCGCCTGCGACCATAACGGCACCGCCTGCTGCGGGCTCAATGCCGTACTCGTCCTTCAGGATGGTTTTCAGTTCTTGTGCTTCGAGAAGCGTCAGACCAACGATCTCTTCAGCCAGTTTCTTCAGATCAGCCATGTTACTGTTTCCGTCTGTATAAGTGTGTTCCAACGCGGGGTAATCAACCCTGCGCAGATCTCAGGGTGGGGATCAGGCCGCTTCGGCCTTCTCCTCGATCGTTGACAGGATGCTTGCGACGTTCGAAGCAGGCGCGCCAATGGCGCCGGCGATGTTCGAAGCAGGCGCTCCGAGGCACGTAACGATCTGAGCAATAAGCTCTTCACGCGACGGCATCGCAGCGACGGCTTTCACACCGGCCGGATCCAGATAATCTTCGCCCATGGCACCACCGAGAACGACATATTTGTCGTTTTCTTTGGCATACTCATCCGCGACCTTGGCTGCTGCCACAGGGTCTTCGGAAAAGGCGAGAACAGTCATCCCATTCAGGAGATCGCCGATCTTTTCGTTCGGCTTGCCTTCCAGGGCGATCTTGGCGAGCTTGTTCTTGGCAACGCGTACGGAAGCCCCCGCCTCACGCATGCGCGCGCGGAAGTCCTGCATCTCAGCCACCGTGAGACCTGCGTAGTGTGCAACCACTACCACGCCAGAGCTTTCAAAGATCTGGCCGAGTTCCTCGACCACTTTCTCTTTCTGGGCTCTATCCACAGTTTCACTCCAAGTATGAGGGATTTCTCCCTCGGCTCATATTTGCCCCGCTGGCCGAAGCCTTGAGAGCGTTTCGGGTCCTTGACTTAGGGTCCCGAGGCCAGATCGCCCGAGGCTAAACCTCGGTTAATTTGTCCCGTTCCCCATCTCAGGCAGGAATTATGAGGATCTCCTCACCCACCGTCTCGGACAGTACGAGGCCTGTCGGCCCCGATCCGATGCGCCCGAAAGCGCACCGAATTCTTTAGCCAGCGGGACGCGCCCGCTGCGGCATTAGTTGCCCGTCGCGTTGTCTACAGCGACAGATACACCCGGCCCCATGGTGGAGCTGAGCGCGATTTTCTTCATGTAGGCGCCCTTCGCACCCGATGGCTTGGCCTTGGCTACGGCGTCTACAAACGCGCGCACGTTTTCCACCAGCTTTGCTTCGTCAAAGGACGCCTTACCAATCCCTGCATGGATCACACCGGCCTTTTCGACCTTGAACTGGACCTGACCGCCCTTCGCGTCCTGAACCGCCTGCTTGACGTCCATGGTCACGGTTCCGACCTTCGGGTTCGGCATCAGGTTACGCGGGCCGAGCACCTTACCAAGGCGACCTACGATCGGCATCATGTCCGGGGTTGCGATACAGCGATCGAACTCGATCGTGCCACCCTTAACGATTTCCATCAGGTCCTCTGCGCCGACGATATCTGCACCGGCTTCCTTGGCTTCTTCCGCCTTGGGACCACGTGCAAACACCGCAACGCGAACAGACTTACCTGTGCCATTCGGCAGGCTGACCACGCCGCGCACCATCTGGTCGGCATGGCGCGGATCGACGCCGAGGTTCATTGCAATCTCGACGGTCTCATCGAACTTAGCGGACGCGTTCGACTTCACCAGACCTACCGCTTCTTCAACGGTGACATTTTCTTTGCCGGCAAAGGCCGCGCGGGCTGAGCGGGTACGTTTTCCAAGCTTGGCCATGACTTACCCCTTCACCTCGATACCCATCGACTTCGCGGAGCCGACGATAATCTGCATTGCGGCGTCAACATCGTTGGCGTTGAGGTCGCGCATCTTGGCTTCTGCGATCTCACGCACCTGCGCCACCGTTACCGAAGCAACGGTCTCGCGACCGGGGTTTTCGGCACCTTTCGGACGATTCCGCTTGCCGACTGGTTTCAGACCAGCGGCCTTTTTCAGATAGTACGACGCCGGTGGCGTCTTGATGTCCATTGTGAAGGACTTGTCCTGATAGTACTGGATCACGGTCGGGCACGGCGCGCCCTGCTCCATCTCCTGCGTCTTGGCATTAAACGCTTTGCAGAATTCCATGATGTTGATCCCGCGCTGACCAAGCGCCGGGCCCACAGGGGGCGACGGGTTGGCCTGACCGGCCGGGATCTGCAGCTTCATGCTGCCAACGAGCTTCTTGGCCATTTGGCCTCTCCTTTTCCAACACCCGCCCTGACGCGTCAGGAGGGCTTAGTTGTCGTGGTTCGACCGGACACGCGCGCGCGCCGTATCTCCCACGGTTCACACGTCAGGTCTGTTTGGCGACCTGCGTGAATTCCAACTCGACCGGGGTTGCCCGGCCAAAGATCGATACCGTCACCTTCAGGCGGCTGTTCTCGTCATCCACTTCCTCGACAGAGCCGGAGAAACCTTCGAACGGGCCATCGGTGACATTAACCTCTTCTCCGATGTCGAAGGTTATCAGCGAACGTGGCGCCTCTGCCCCCTCTTCAACACGGTTCAGGATCTGGTTTACTTCTTCGTCGCGCATTGGCATCGGACGGCCCTGCGGGCCAAGAAAGCCCGTAACGCGGTTGATGCTGTTGATCAGGTGATAACCCTGATCGGTCATATCCATGCGAACCAGCACGTAGCCCGGCATGAAGCGACGCTCTGCGGTGACCTTCTTGCCACGACGCACCTCGATCACTTCTTCGGTAGGCACGAGTACTTCTTCGATCTCCTCCTGGAGACCGGCTTCATCCACAGCATGACGGATCTGCTCGGCAATTTTCTTCTCGAAATTCGAGAGAACACTCACCGAATACCACCGTTTCGCCATCTCGCTCGTTCCTCGTTGCCCCTTTGGGCGTCTGCAATCGGGGCAATCGCCCCTGGGTCGTCACTATGACTCAGCTGCCTGAAGAGCGGAGCCTCAACAAAAATCAGCGTGCAACCCGAATCGGAGCACGCTGGTTTTAAGGGTGAGTGTGGCGTGTAGCCTCAGAGTGCGACGATTTCAACAGCCATTTCGGCAAATTCGACGCATTGGCCGCGCCACGGTCGTCAGGAGCTGAAAAAGCCCAGAACAGCCTGCAAACCAGTGCGGATCATCCAATCCACGAAAAAGAAAAAGATAGCCGTCAAAAGCGCCATGATAAACACCATGACGGACGTCAGCATCACCTCACGCCGCGTGGGCCAAGTGACCTTGGAAACTTCAGCACGAACCTGCTGGAGGAACTGAAGGGGATTGGTGGTTGCCATGGGTGTCTATCCTGCGGTCATCCGACTAAGGGGCAGATACGTGGTTCCGCCCTTTGTTTCAAGTTCGAGCGTGCTTCAGGGCTGCTCGTCTTCATCCTTGTCACCATCACCGGGCAGGTTGAACAGGCTGTCGGCGTCGACAAGATCGCTCTTGTCCTCTTCTTCCTCGTCTTCACCGCCCAGAAGCGAAAAGCTCTCCAGTCCGGAAATCGCGGTCGGGATCTTGGGTTCGGGGTCCATGCCCAAGCTCTGCTCGGTCGAGACGAGCTTGCGGCGCTCATCATCGCTCATCAACTCGCCCTCGCGCGCCTTCTTGGCAGCGGCTTTCTGAACCGCCGCATCCAGCTCGGATTGCTTGCAGAGCCCCAGCGCCACCGGATCGATCGGCTGGATGTTCTGGATGTTCCAGTGCGTGCGTTCGCGGATCGCCTGAATGGTCGGCTTCGTTGTGCCGACCAGCTTTGAGATTTGCCCATCGGTCAGTTCCGGGTGGAACTTCACCAGCCAAAGAATTGCAGCCGGGCGATCCTGCCGCTTGGACAGCGGCGTATAGCGGGGCCCTCTGCGCTTTTCCTCGCCTGCAGCAGCTGGGTTGTACTTCAGCTGTAGCTTGTGTGCCGGATCAGACTCCGCTTTGTCGATCTCGAACTGCTCAAGCTGGTTATTGGCAATCGGGTCGAAGCCTTTGACGCCTGTTGCCACATCGCCATCAGCAATCCCCTGAACCTCCAGTTCGTGCAAGTCGCAAAAATCCGCGATTTGCTTGAAGCTGAGCGTCGTGTTGTCGACCAGCCAAACCGCGGTCGCTTTTGCCATAAGAGGTTTTGCCATTCTCTTCTCTCCTGAACATCCTGCGCGCCAAATGCCACGCCTTTCCCCACGCCGGAAACCGACGGCATCGCGGACGATGCGGGTTCTCGCTGTAGGGGAACTTGAGGCGTATATAGAGATCAAACGCATCTATGGGAAGTCAGAAATGCATCTCCGTTTCGTTGTAAGTCTCCTGCTCATTCTCGTCGGTTTTCCCGGAAGCGCCGACGCGGAAAACGACCGGGCCGGAGAGTTTGATTACTATGTATTGGCGCTGAGTTGGTCGCCCAATTGGTGCCTGCGGGAGGGCGATGCCCGCAGTGCCCCGGAATGTGCCCCCGGAGCCGCCCGAGGATGGGGGCTCCATGGCCTTTGGCCCCAATACGAGACCGGCTGGCCTAGTTTTTGCCGAACAACGGAACGCAACCCCTCGCGCAACGACACCGCGGCAGAGGCAGATATCTACGGCTCTTCCGGACTTGCATGGCACCAATGGAAAAAACACGGGCGGTGTTCAGGTCTATCATCGGGCGACTACTATGCTTTGGCTCGCAACGCCTACGCGTCCATTGAGCGACCCGAGGTATTCCGCAAGCTTGACGAAAACATACGCCTGCCAGCCAGTGTTGTTGAGGAAGCTTTCTTAAAATCCAACCCGGATCTGTCCGCGGATATGCTAACGGTCACGTGCAAAGCGGACCAGATTCAGGAAGTACGGATCTGCCTGGCGAGGAACCTGGAACCGCGAAAGTGCGGCGCTGACGTGATCCGCGATTGTACCGCAGACAACGCGCTCTTCACTCCGCTGCGGTAGCAGGACCCTGCAAAGTGGGAGGCGCTTCGCGTTCGAGCTCTTCAAAGTCGAAATTGTCGAGCTTGACTGCCCGCTTACCTGCGCGCTCGGCCGCAACAGTGATATCGTCAATGTCCTGACGGGCCTGATTGAAATGCGTTTCCAGCTTGCCGACGCGTGTTAGCACCAGCTCCACATCCCGATGCAAAAGACCGAGTGTCTTTCGGATTGCCCCGGCCTGTTCGCGCATCCGCGCGTCTTTCAGCACTGCGCGCATCGTGTTCAGCGTGGCCATGCAGGTGGTGGGCGAGACGATCCAGACCCGCGCCGCAAACCCTTCCCGTACGACTTCGGGGAAATTCGCGTGCAACTCCGCATAGACTGCTTCGGACGGCAAAAACATCAGAGCACCGTCTGCGGTTTCTCCCTCGACGATGTACTTCTCAGAGATCGCCTTGATATGCGTGCGCACGGCTGTCCGCATCTCCCGCGCAGCCAGTTGTACGTCAGCCTGGGTCTGCGCTGCGCGCAGCTTTTCATAAGCTTCTAATGGAAACTTACTGTCGATCACGATCGGCCCCGGTGGGTTCGGCAGTCGGATCAGGCAATCTGCGCGTTTCCCGTTCCCCAAAGTGGCCTGCATAGCAAAAGCATCTGACGGCAAGGCTTTCGAGACAATATCGGCAAGCTGTATCTCGCCAAAAGCACCGCGGGTCTGCTTGTTCGAAAGAATGTCCTGCAGGCTCAGAACATCGCCTGAGAGCTTCTCGATATTCGTCTGCGCCTTGTCGATTGTCGCCAACCGTTCCTGCAATTGGGTTAGCGATTTTGCGGTTTTTTCCGAGTTTCCGGTCAACACCTCGTTCAACCGCACCTGCATTTCAGACATCGAATTGGCTGACTTTAGCGCATTCGCGTGCAGTGTGTCGGACATCTGCTGCTGCACATGAGCGAGACGAGACTCCATCGTTTGGACCATCTGGACCTGAGCGTTGGCCTGCGCCTCGGACACAGACCTTAGCCCACCGCCCAGCGCATGTTGACCCTCGTTTAGAGATTGAACCGCCGAATTGAGCGCGCCGATCTGCCCGACGAGGGGTTCGGTAACGCGGATTGACCTAGACGCTACGCGCCAAACGCCGATCACAACGATGAGGACAAGCGCGACCATGCCGAACCCGCCCAAGGCGAGAAAGGTAAGTGGATCGTTCAAATCCAACGGATATCCGAGAACCTCAGTCATGTGCGACCGAACAGCTTTTCAATGTCATCAAGTGCCAACGAAACATAGGTTGGGCGCCCATGGTTGCACTGACCAGAATGCGGGGTCGCCTCCATCTCGCGCAAAAGCGCATTCATCTCGTCCGCGCTCATGCGCCGCCCAGATCTGACAGAGCCGTGACAGGCCATGCGCGACAGAATGGCTTCGATCCGAGATTGCAGCGCATCCGAGCCACCGGTGTCGTCAAGCTCATCGAGGATATCCTTCAGGATCGCCTCCGCCTTCACGGGACCCAGAACCGCCGGCGTCGCGCGGACTGCAAGCGAGCCCGGTCCGAACGGCTCGATCGACAGTCCAAGTCGGTTAAGACTGTCTGCCAAGGCGAGCAGCCGCGCGCAATCACCTTCGGAAAAAGCAACAATTTCCGGGATCAAGAGCGCCTGGCTCGGCACGCCGTTTTCCGCCATCAGGCGCTTGAGTTTCTCATAGACCAACCGCTCATGCGCTGCATGCTGGTCCACCAGCACCATGCCCGTCTCCGTTTGGGCGACGATGTAATTTTCATGGATTTGAGCGCGCGCCGCACCCAGAGGCTTCTGCAACGGATCCTCGGATTGTACTGGCACGGGCTCGACCCGCGCGGATGGCGCTTCCGCAAAACCATCTGGCAATGGTGGAGCTTGCCACGCTTGAGCTCTGGAAAGGTTCGCCTGTGCCGGCCGGTCCATCTGGTACACACGGGCAGGAGCCGCGGCCTCTGGAGTGAATGCCCCAAGCGTTTGCGTGGCCACGGTGCTTGACGCGCGGTGACCTGCCTGAGCCAGAGCATGCTTCAATGCGGTGACGATCAAACCCCGCGCAAGTCCGGGTTCGCGGAACCGCACTTCCGACTTGGCCGGGTGTACATTCACGTCCACACGTTCCGGAGGACAGTCCAGAAACAGCACTGCCGCCGGGTGCCGGTCCCGGCTCAGAAAATCCGCGTAAGCGCCCCGTAAAGCTCCGACCAGCAGCTTGTCCCGCACTGGTCGCCCATTGACAAAGAGGAACTGAGCCACTGCTGCGCCGCGCGAATAGGTCGGTAAGGCGGCGTATCCGGTTAGGCGCAATCCTTCGCGTTCCGCATCGATCTTCAGCGCGTTTTCCGCGAAGTCCTTCCCGAGGATCCGCGCAAGGCGTCGATGAAGCGCATCAAACAAATCGCCGGTCTCCGGATCGGCGCGGAAGGTTTCTCGGCCTGGTCCGCCACCCGTGACGTCCCGCAGGACAAATCCTACGAATGGTTCAGCCATAGCCAAACGCTTCACAGCGTCGGTGATCGCCTGCACTTCGGCCCGATCCGAACGTAGAAACTTCAACCTTGCGGGCGTGGCACAGAAGAGGTCGCGCAGCTCAACTACCGAGCCGGTGCGAAGCGCCGCCGGTGCGATCTGTCCTATCTCGCCACCCCGAACTGATATTTCCGCGGCTTCCCCGGCACCTCGCGCGCGCGACGTGATTGTCAGACGGCCTACCGCGCCAAGCGACGGCAGCGCTTCACCACGAAAGCCGAAGGACTGGATATTCAGGAGATCTGACCCGTCGATCTTCGAGGTCGCATGTCGAGACAGCGCCAATGGAAGCTGACCAGCTGGGATACCTATACCGTCATCGGTCACCCGCAAGAGGGTCTTACCGCCATCGGCATAGGATATCTCGATCCGAGTTGCCCCAGCATCAAGTGCGTTTTCGATCAACTCCTTCGCAGCAGATGCCGGGCGCTCCACCACTTCACCGGCGGCGATACGGTTGATCGCCGCTTCGTCGAGCTGACGTATAACCACATCCTGTGGGTAAGTCTCTATCTTGGGGGTCGCTGCAGGCATACCCCTTTATCTAGCAGGCCTGCTGCGAGTCGCCTAGCGTTAGTTCGTCTCCAACCCCTGGGGCTGGCCGACGATTACGAAATGGAGGTCCTCGGGACGAAGAAGTCGTTTCGCAACACGCCGAAGATCCTCTACGGTAACCGCACGAACTTTGTCATTGCGGGTTGGGATATAGTCCATACCCAGATCGTCCATCTGCATTCCAACCATTATGCTTGCAATGCGGCCGTTGCCATCAAAGCGTAGCGGATAGGCACCGGTCAGATAGACTTTCGCGGCCTCAAGCTCTTCTTCCGTCACGCCGTTTTCAGCTACGTCAGTCCACTGTGTTCGTATAACGTCGATTGCTTCAGCAATACGTGTGTTGTCTGAACTGAATTGGCCAAGATAAAGAGCGGCATTGTCGAGCGGCAGAAGGAAGCTCCCGATACCATAGGTAAGACCACGCTTGACCCGGACTTCCTCCATCAGGCGGTTGTTAAACCCGCCACCGCCAACAATCTGGTTCAACACAAAGGCGGCGAAGAAGTCCTTATCATCCCGCGACAGCCCTTCGTGGCCAAAGCGCGCGACAGACTGTGGTGTCTCAAACGGCACCACCGTCACGCCCCCTTCCAACGCATATTCGGCATCTGGCGGAAGCGGCGCACCATTTGCGGGCAAACCGCCGAGCAGAGTGTCCAATAGCAAACCCAGCTCCTCGGGCGAAATATCTCCAGCCGCCCCAACAAAAATCCGATCGCGCGCAAACGTATTTTTGTGCGCATTCACGATATCGTCGCGTGTCATGGCGCCCACAGTTTCAGCTGTACCTTCGCGTGCTGTCGCATACGGGTGTCCTGGAAACGCAAGCGCGTCGAACGTCGTCCCAGCGATAGTGTCGGGGTCTTTCGCATCGGAGGCGATCACTGACAGAATCTGGCCTCGAAGACGCTCGATTGCGTCGGTATCGAAGCGAGGCTCCTGCAAGGCAATCCGCAAGTGTTCCACTGCCTCATCTCTGTTTTCAGACAGGAACCGTGCCGACACAGACATGGAATCATCAAAGATCTCAAAACTGAAACTGGCCGCGAGCTCTTCTACACGCGTCGCATACGCACGCGCGTCAAATTCGCCGGCGCCTTCATTAAGAAGTCCGGTCATGAAATACCCGGCACCACGCTTGTCTTCCGGGTCTAACGCAGCCCCCCCTTGGAATCGAATTTCCAAAGCCACGAAAGGGATTGCATCGTCTTCGACCAGCCACGCGGTGATTCCGCCGGGCGACCGAACTTCCTGAATATCGACGATTGCCCAAACCGGCATGGTCGAAAGGATCAGCGCCGAAAGCGCTCCAAATAGCCGGTTCATTGCATCACCTCCTCGGCGCTCTCGCGCATAAGCCAGCCTGTAACCGCGTTGCGTCGATCAAAAACCATCTCCGCAGCGGCCATGATCTGTTCTGACGTTGTAGCCTGCAGGATATCGGGCCAAGCCTGCACGTCCTCCACTGTCAAGCCCGAGGTGAGCGCCGTTCCGTATTGCCGCGCCCGGCCCTCAACGCTGTCGCGGCTGTAAATCTCAGACGCCCGCAATTGCATCTTGATCCGTTCCAAAGCGGCTTCATCGACCCCCTCAGCCATGAACTCCGCAATCACTCGATCTACATCAGCCTCTGCGTCTTCAAGCGAAACACCTGCCGCGGGTACATTGATGAAGCCAAAAGACGTGGCGTCGAGAGACAGCCCGTTATAGAACGCGGCAGTGTAAACCGAGCGCTGTTCCTCAAACTCGAGCTTGCCTCCCAAAACGGATGTTGCACTAGAACCGCCCAGCAGTTCCGACAGAAGCGTCAGCGCAGCAGCCGTTTCCTGAGCGCCGGGGTCTCTTTCGGGCGCAAGATAAGTGCGCAAGACGTAAGGCTGCGCAACACGGGCATCGGCATACGCGATCCGCCGTTCTGCGACTTGCGGTGGCTCTTGCGGGCGCACTCGCACTGGCAAATCCGGGTTCGCGGGGATTGGACCGAAATGCGTCTGAGCCATCCGTAGAACTTGGTCGGGATCCGCATCTCCTGCAACGATTAGGATGGCATTGTTAGGGGCATAGAAGGTGTCATAGAAATCGAGAGCGTCCTTGCGGCTCAATTCTTCCATCTCGTGGCGCCATCCAATGATCGGAATCGCATAGGGGTGATTCAGGTACTGCGCCGCCCGCCGCTGTTCACCGAAAATACCGCCGGCAGAATTGTCGATCCGCTGGCTCCGTTCTTCGAGGATCACATCCCGCTCGGGCAGAACCACCTCATCGGTCAGCACCAGATCAGTCATGCGGTCGGCTTCCATCTCGATCATCAATTCAAGCCGATCCGCGGCAACGCGCTGGAAATACCCGGTGTAGTCCCACGACGTGAAGGCATTGTCGGAGCCTCCATTGGCTTCGACGATGGCCGAAAACTCGCCAGGCTCCAACTCATCTGTCCCCTTGAAAAGCAAGTGCTCCAGAAAATGTGCAATCCCTGACTTGCCCGGAGGTTCGTCCGCTGCGCCGGTGCGATACCAAACCATATTTGTGACTGCTGCTGCCCGATGGTCCTCGATCACGACGATCTCAAGCCCATTCTCAAGCGTGAATGTCGTGACGTCTTCGGCCGCAGATGCTGGCAACGCCGCTGTAGTCGCGATTGCCGTCGCCCAGATCCATCGCTTCATGATCGCTCTCCTGCCTCAAGTTGGACAGAAGGTACGTTCTTCGCGCGCCAGTTCAAGCCAGCCAACGCTTATGTGAGCGGGTCAGTTGTCAGGAGGTGGAGGAGCAGAAACATTGCGGGCACCGCCGCTGCGAACACGTTGCAATTCGCGGTGTCGGTCCAGAGACTCATCCTCGTAAGCATCAAAATACGTGTTCAGATTGGCCCATCGTTCAAACGGACGTCCCGGATTGTTGCGACGAAACTCCAGGTCTTCTGCCGCTAGCTCCGCACGCACGTTGCCCTGGCGACCGAACCTAGAAGTGTAGTTGACCAGACCAGCATCAGACCCCGGAATCTGACCTTGCGGTGTAGCGCGCTCAGGTCGTCCTCCGAGCGCGGCTATTGCATCCGCGCGGGGTGTTGGATCCGTCCGATTTGCCCCGCCGGGCACTGGCGTGGGAAGCTGAGTAAAGTCGCCCGGCATTTCCATTGGACGAACTGGCAGGATACCAAACTCATCCGGAGTGTCGGTCGAAGATCGGATATTCATCAGATCGGTCGTGGTACTTTGGGAATTCGACCCGCCACAGGCGGCCAGTGCGCAGATCGAGATCAGCCCGGCAGCTCGAATTATCAAAGGTCGTATCATGACTGCTTCCAACATCTTTTTTTTAGCCTGATTACCCGATTGGCGCGCATCCGTCACGCGCTTTCCGATGACCGGCCAGACCACACAGCAAGTGCGACCGCGCCAACGAAAATCGAAATATCCGCGATATTGAACGTATAAGGGTTCCGGATTCCGCAACAACTCATGTTCAGGAAATCAGCGACCGCGCCATAGACAAGCCGGTCCACGACATTTCCAAGCGCGCCGCCAACTAACAGCCCTGTCGCCAGCATCACACGAAAATCACCGCGCTCCCTTCGTGTCCAGTAAAGCACAAAGCAGCAAATCGCGACCGCAAGAGCAATCAAAACCCATCGCGATGCGTCGCCATCGCCGAAAAGACCAAAGTTGATACCTCTGTTCCAGCCCATCCGAAAGGTCAGAAACGGCGGAAAAACTTCGATCACCCCTAGGCGCGACAACTCCATCACATGCACCACCAGCCATTTCGAAAGCTGGTCGAGCCCGAAGGCCAGAAGCGCTGTGATCCAGAGGGTTCGCATCCGCTTGCTCAGTGCCGGAAATGCCGCATGCCCGTGAAGACCATCGCAAGACCCGCCTCGTCAGCCGCTGCGATAACCTCGTCGTCGCGCATCGACCCACCAGGCTGAACAACAGCAGTCGCACCCGCCTCGGCGGCAGTCAGCAGTCCGTCCGGAAACGGGAAGAAGGCATCAGATGCTACCACTGAGCCCTGAATAAGTGGTGTGTCGAGCCCCAGTGCTTCGGCCATGTCAGCCGATTTCCTTGCAGCGATCCGAGCACTGTCCACACGGCTCATTTGACCCGCACCGACACCCACCGTCGCACCGTCTTTCACATAAACGATGGCGTTCGACTTCACATGCTTGGCTACTTTCCAAGCAAATAAGAGGTCCGCCAGTTCTGCCTCGGACGGGGCCCGCTTCGTCACGACTTTCAGATCGTTTCTTGCGACATGGCCATTGTCCTTGTCCTGTACCAGAAGCCCGCCGGACACCTGTCGCACCGTCAGGCTTTCTGCCCGTGGGTCCGCCAACCCATCTGTCGTAAGCAGCCTCAGGTTCTTCTTCTTTGCAAAAATTCGCATCGCCTCGTCATCCGCACCGGGTGCAATAACTACTTCGGTAAAGATCTTTGAAATCTCTTCCGCCGTGGCGCCGTCGAGCGACTGGTTCAGCGCGATGATGCCGCCAAAGGCGGATGTCTGGTCGCAGTTAAAGGCATGAGTATACGCCTCGGCCAGCGTTGCGCCCCGTGCCACACCGCACGGGTTGGCATGTTTGATAATCGCGCAGACGGGGTTGTCTTGCGGAGAAAACTCGCTCACCAGTTCAAATGCTGCGTCGGTATCATTGATGTTGTTGTAGCTAAGCTCTTTCCCCTGATGTTGCGTTGCCGTTGAAACCCCGGGTCGGGCTGTACCATCGCTGTAAAATGCCGCCGTCTGGTGCGGGTTCTCCCCATAGCGCAAGGTCTGAGCGAGTGTCCCGGCGAAAGACCGCCGCCGCGGCGCGGGCTCTTCAAGCGCGGCCGCCATCCAGTTGGACACCGCCGTGTCATAGGCCGCTGTACGCGCATAAGCAGTTAAGGCCAGCTTTTGTCTGAACGGATAGCTTGTTGCTCCGTTGTTTGCATCGAGCTCAGCCAGCAGCGCAGTGTAATCTGCAACATCTGTGACAACACTTACAAAGCCATGGTTTTTAGAAGCCGCTCGGATCATCGCGGGGCCCCCGATATCGATATTCTCGATACAGGTCGCGTAGTCTGCGCCTTTCGAAACCGTCTCCTCAAACGGATAGAGGTTCACAACCAGCAGGTCGATCGCTTCAATCCCATGTCGGTTCATCGCTGAAACGTGAGCAACATTGTCACGCAAGGCCAAAAGACCGCCATGCACTTTCGGATGCAGGGTCTTCACGCGGCCGTCCATCATTTCTGGAAATTCAGTTAACTCCGAGACGTCTCGCACGTTCAGTCCGACGTCGCGCAGCGCTTTCGCCGTTCCACCCGTGGATATTAACTCCACATCACGCGCGGCAAGCGCCCGTCCCAGATCGACCAATCCTGTTTTGTCCGAAACAGAGATCAGGGCACGGCGCAGTGGAACGAGATCGGTCATCGGCAAACAGTCCTTCGGGCAGTCGATACGGGCGATTCCGCCGGTCTATATCGGTCCCTACGCAAAATGGCTACTCGATGCGCGTAAAGCTCCAGCGAACATCAGCCGCATAACCAAAAAGATGCCCGGACAAGACGATTTGCTTAGTTGCGCGCGGCTTCAACCGGGCACGTTCCAGATACACGCTCGGCGCCAATGAAATGCCGGCCCCCTTGGCCCGGAAGACCCAGACCTCACCACTTTCGGGGACAAGGGAAACAGCAGCTCCGCCCATATCGACCTCTGTGTCGACCCTCGGGGCGATATGGAACCGGACCGAGAACGGGATACCTTTTCCACTACTCGCTGCCAGCGCCCGATCACACGTAAGTCGCGCGTCGGGGTCTGCTGCTGCGAGCGTGTCCGCCCCCTCCAGGATACGCCCGTTTTGCGACAGAGTTAGGTGGCGCGCATGGACGAGCCCATGCGTCGGCACAAAGCCATTATGAGTCATCAGAAGGCCGGACGTGTCGGCGTCCTCGAATGGCTGAGCCGTAACCAAGGTGGGTATGTCGGCCAAGACCTCCCGCGCATGCGGATCTTTGCTGCGGGTGGTCAGACGTGATGAGGATGTTCCGTTCACGCCAAGAGTGGAATGCGAGGCCGTGGCCCGTGCCGCGCGCTGCCAGTCGGGTCCGAAGGTCGTCCCTGCGCCGCTATTCACAACCAGCGGGTATTCCCCGGAAGTCATCTCGATTGCGAGTGTGCTCGCATGGCCTGTCAAGGTACCCGCGCCGACCGGGGGCGCAGCGGCATCTGCGATCACTGTTGTTCCATCACCGACCAGACGGGCATACCCCATCGCAACGGGCGCGGATCCCGTTTCCGAAACACCCGTGCGCGACAGCGCTTCGTCCAGCAGACCGGGCGTACCGCGGCCGCCACCGTGGCACCTTACAAGATTACCATCAGAGTGTCGGAGCGCCCTAAGTGTAGGCGCTATCCTCGCAATCGCCCTTACATGTTCCAGCCCAGGGGTCTCGCTACGATCTTCAAGCGCATCCGCCGCCCATGTCAGCAGCATCAAAACCTCAAGTAAGTCTTCAGGGTTGCGCGAGACCAAACCGCCTTTCTCATCGATCTCGGACGCGCAGACTTTGTCGAGCTCTGCCTTGGCAGGTGCGACGCTGCCCTCCAAGCCCGAAAGGCTCATGCCCGCATAGATCATTCCGCTCAGAGCCTCGAAACGTGGACGACCGGACGGAGCTGTTTTCCACCTATGGCTCAAGAACACGCCTTGCTGACCCAGCGCGCGAAAATAAGATCCTGACAAGGCCGATCCCTGCCCCCCAAGCAGGAACAGCGCATGTGCGATCCAGCGCATAATGCGCTGTGCTGTCAGATCAGGCGTCCATCCAGGCCCACCTCCGCGTCCAAACCTTTCTATCCAGTGCCCAAGCCAGGTTTGGGCCAACACTTGCGCCTGCGGCCCACCCAGAGCAGCCAGATCGTCCAGCCACTTGAACCCATGCAACGCCTGCGCGCCAGGCCCTGTCGCGCCGGCAGCGATATCCCACAGACTGACACCGGGCGCCTCCACAACCTCACCGTCCAGACGGACAAGGCCAGCAAGCAATTGACGACCACGTGCCACGTCCCCGAAACTCTGTGGCTGTGGCATGCTGTGCAATGCTGTGGGCGGCGGCGCCAAACCGGCACGCCACGCGCGTAGTCCGTCACCTACCCGATAACGCAGGGACCGCGATCCGGTGGATCGCTCAAGATCATACTTGAGACTGCCTGTCATGCGTCCTTGGGGTCTTTGATGCCTGCTCGTAGATCAGCGCGACTTTAGGAGCCACAAACGAACAAGTCATCGCCCAAATTGACGGTCAGGAAAGTTTTGTAAAACCTGCGATGAAAAAGCCGTCCATGCCGCCCTGTTCGGCCCATATATCCGGACGCAACCGGATGCCACCATCCTGCGTCAGGCAAGTCGCCGGAAGCCCGTTGTTCGAGACAACATCCGCGAGAGTCGTCTGCTCAAGTATCGGGTGGCGCTCCAGAGCCGCGTTTGCCTGCGCCTCCCCCTCCTCCGGCATCAGCGAACAAGTTGCGTAGACAAGTCGTCCGCCCGGACGGAGCCACTCGACCGCTTTGTCGAGCAGTGCCGCCTGCAAGCTGGTAACCTCTTTGAGCTCGGTTAAGTCTCTCAGGTAAGGCAGGTCCGGATGCCGCCGTACCGTCCCGCTTGCCGAACAGGGCGCGTCCAGCAAGATCGCGTCGAACTCGGCGTCTGGTGTGTACTCCAACGCATCCGCGACAACGCAGCGCGCAGTTAACCCGGTCCGAGACAGGTTTTCTGACAACCGCGTCATACGTTGCGCTGACACATCGAGAGCGGTCACGTCCGCACCTGCCGCGGCGAGTTGCAGCGTCTTGCCTCCGGGCGCCGCACATAAGTCCATCACGCGCATACCGTAGACGTCACCTAGGCAGCGCGCTGGCAAAGCCGCAGCGGCATCCTGGACCCACCAAGTACCCTGCTCATAGCCTTCGAGACCCCGGACATGCTGACCGGCAGGCAACCGTACGCTACCGCTGGCCAACACTGCGCCATGCAACCGCTCCGCCCAATACTCAGTTTTGCCGCTGTCCTTCACCGACAAATCAAGCGGCGGCATCTTTGCTTGCACCAGTTCCATGGCCGCAACAGTTTTGGACCCCCATGCCGCGACGAGCGGTTTGCGGAACGCCTTCGGCAAGGAAGGGGGGGGCGCCGAAGTCCAGTCTTCGCGATCACGCTGCGCGACCTTGCGCAAGACTGCATTAACGAGACCCGGCGCCTTGCTTCCGGGCTGCGCACGCCGCACGAGATCGACGGCAGCGCTCACCACGCCGTGCGACGCCTCGCCCAGCGCCATTAATTCGTACGTCGCAAGCCGCAGCGCATTGTGCACGTATAACCGAGGCGCCAGCCTCAAGTACGGGCCAAGCATCTGATCGCAGGTACGAAGATGCCGAAGTGTCTCTGTCGCGAGCCGTTGCGCGCGCGCCCGGTCTCCCGGCGGTAGAGCCGAAAAGGGCCCCGAGCTGCGTGCGACCAACTCCGCCAGAGGCACACGGTCCTCGAGCACGCCTGTCAGCAGCGCGAGTGCGCCGGCACGTGCGCCATGGGGATCAGGTTTCGGCACGCTGTGTCCTCACAGATGGGATTGTCCTTGACCAGTTGCGCCGTATATCACCACAGCATGAGTGACAAGGAACCTACCTCGGAGCCTCCAAAGCTCTCCACCGAAGAGGAAGCGCGCCGCGCTACCTTACCGGAAGAGGCGCGCCGCGCGTTGGAAGAAGCCGACTTGCGGAAGGCCAAGGAGGCTGCAAAAAAGCCTCTCCCCACCGAATTGGGGGGCCGGGACGGTCCTGAGCCCGTTAGATTTGGCGATTGGGAGAAGAAAGGGATTGCGATCGATTTCTGATCGCGAGGTGTCAGTTTTTCAGACGGAAGTCTGCGCGGTCACCGAGCCCCTGGTCGGCGATGAACCGAATCTGGTCATCCTTAATCTCAACAACCTGGCAATTCGGTCCGAGATCTTTGTCGCCGTAAGCAAGATCCCGACAGAAGAACCCATCCCTCCACTGCCATGCGCCGGTCACCGGTTTGCGCAGAGCGGTACCGGAAATATCGCCATCCCGCGATACTTCAAGCACAATCGACGCGCGCAGCAACAAAGGGCGCAGCAAGGAAAGCGATTTTCCTTCGACCAGCTCCACGAAACGGTTCTCTGAAGTCACGCGTTCGAAAGCAACAGCACTACCGCCCGCGAGGCTTAAGCCAGCAGCAACAAGAACACCCAAAAGGGTCTGTGTCGGTCTCATAGGGGTCTCCGATACAGTTTCATCAATCGTATCACATACGAGCGAACCTGTAGCGGTGGATGAGAATTTCTCTTCACACGCGCGTGAACGGTACCTCTGGCGAGTTTTTGCCGATCAGAGCCCGAGAACGTCCATCATGTCGTAAGCACCCGGGCCTTTGTCCTGTCCCCACAGCGCTGCCTTTAGTGCACCGCGTGCGAAAACCGACCTGTCAGAGGCGATATGACGAAGAACAATGCGTTCGCCGTCAGCCGCAAACAAAACGTCGTGCTCACCCACGATATCTCCGCCGCGAATGGCGCTGAACCCGATCGCTCCGGGCGCGCGCGTTCCGGTGATCCCGTCGCGCGCGCGATCCTCCACATCAGAAAGCTTGACGCCCCGACCCTGCGCTGCGGCCTCGCCAAGCATGAGCGCCGTCCCGGAAGGTGCATCCACCTTGTGGCGGTGATGGGCTTCAACGACCTCAATATCATAATCCGCATCGAGGGCTGCCGCGACGCGTTCAGTCAGTTTGACAAGCAGGTTTACGCCAAGGCTCATATTGCCAGCGCGAACGAGTACTGCGTGACGCGCAGCAGTATCCAGGTGACGCAAGTCGTCCGCGGAAAATCCTGTAGTACCAATGACATGTACCGCGCGAGCCTGCGCGGTCAGTTCAGCATGGGCAACCGTGGCAGCAGGCGCGGTAAAATCTATTACGGCCTGCGCGTTAGCAAAGGCTTCCAGCGGGTCGTCGGTTACTTTTACCCCAATCCCCGCGCCGCCCATCGCTGTCCCGATGTCAGCGCCAATCCAGTCGTTCCCGGGACGTTCGGTGACACCTACGAGCCTGGCTTTGTCTGACGCGCACACTGTCTCGATCAGCATGCGGCCCATTCGGCCAGAGCCCCCAGTGACCACGATGCCCGGCAAATCCGCCATATTCCTGTCCTTCGGTATTCGTCCTAGCTCGCGTCTTATCGCGCAAGCCTCGCGGGCGCAAACGGCGGCGGTTGCAACATCACCCCAGCGGCGCTACACGGGCGCTCTGAAAAGGATCCCGACATGGCTAAATCACGTTTTGACACAGGCGCTGGCCCGTCCCAAAGGCAGCTACGGGTTGGCGAATTGATCCGCCGCACTTTGTCGTCCGTTTTGTCCCAAGGTGATATTCACGACCCGGACCTCAACCGCATGTCGATTACCGTGGGAGAGGTGCGCACTTCGCCGGATCTTAAGGTCGCAACTGCCTTTGTTCTGCCGCTCGGGGGCGATGGCCGCGAAGAAGCTCTGGACGCGCTGCGCCGGAACCGCCACGAGTTGCGCCGCGCGGTCTCGAAGGAACTGACGCTGAAGTTCTCCCCGGAGCTTCGGTTTCAGATCGACGAAACCTTTGACCGGATGGACGAGACGCGGCGTCTGCTGAACGACGACAAGGTCCGTCGGGATCTCGGGCAGGATCAAAACGAGGACTGATCCATGGGACGGCGCAAAAAGGGTCGCGACGTCTCGGGTTGGCTCGTGATCGACAAACCTGCGGGACTGAGTTCGAATGCCGTGGTTAACAAAGTTCGCTGGGCTTTTGACGCGAAGAAAGCTGGGCACGCCGGAACACTCGATCCGGCAGCGACTGGCGTTTTGGCCATTGCATTGGGCGAAGCGACGAAGACCGTTCCCTACATCACCGATGCGCTTAAGGCCTATACCTTCACGGTGCGGCTCGGTCAGGCGACGAATACCGACGACGCCGAAGGTGTTGTGATTGCACAGTCTGACCTTCGGCCAGACGACGACGCAATTCGCGCAGCCTTGCCCAACTTTGAAGGTGACATTCAACAAGTCCCGCCACAGTTCTCAGCAGTCAAGATCGACGGAGAACGTGCCTATGCAAAAGCGCGCGCAGGCGAGGAAATGAAGATCGCCGCCCGGCCACTCTACGTCGACAGCCTGTCATTTCTGGACCGTCCAGACGCAGACCACGTGAGGCTGGAACTGGCGTGCGGAAAAGGCGGATATGTCCGCGCGATTGCTCGCGATCTCGGCGAAGTGCTCGGCTGCCACGGCCATGTCACGGAACTACGCCGGATCTGGTCGGGTCCCTTTGAACTCGCAGATGCCGCGGACTTCGAAGCGATCGAAGCCCACGCCAAAGACCCAAACCTCGATGCATTGCTTATGCCGCTGGAAACCGGACTTGCAGATCTTCCGGAGGCACGTTGCACTCAAGAGGCAGCCGCGCGTCTGCGACACGGCAACCCGGCGGAGGTAGTGGCCTCCGACGCCGACTATGGTGAGGAAGCCTGGGCCTCCTGCCAGGGACAACCTATTGCGGTCGGCATCTACCGGGCAGGGGTGTTGCATCCCACGAGGGTGTTCAATCTGCCGGATTGAGTTGGAAGCGTCGAAGTGAACGGCTTAGCCCGCAATCATCTCGGACTGCCGCACGATGACTTCAGCTTGCTTGATCGAGGCTATATCTACAAGGCGCCCCTTGTAGACTGTAGCACCCGCGCCATCCTTCTTGGCCTGTTCCATAGCGGCAAGGATCTCGCGGGCCTCCGAAACAGCATCATCTGACGGAGTGAACACGTCATTGGCCAATGCCACCTGCTTGGGATGGATCGCCCATTTGCCAACCATACCAAGGGTCGCCGACCGCTTTGCCTGAGCAACAAAACCATCGTCATCTGAGAAGTCACCGAACGGACCGTCGACAGGCAACACTCCATGGGTCCGACACGCCGCGACAATCGCGGCCTGTGCCCAGTGCCAGGGATCGGACCAGTGTTTCACACCTTCACGGACCATATAGTAGTCTTCCTGCGTACCACCGATCCCGGTGGTTTGCATGCCCATCGAGGCTGCGAAATCTGCGGCGCCCAGGCTCATAGCCTGAAGACGGGGGGACGCTGCCGCAATTTCTTCTACATGAGCGATGCCAGCTGCGGATTCGATGATCACCTCGAAGCTGATAGGCTTGGAGCGACCATTTGCTGCCTCAACAGCCGTTACCAACGCATCCACTGCGTAGATGTCAGCAGCACAGCCCACTTTCGGGATCATAATCTGATCAATCCGGTCGGAGGCATTTTCCAGCAAATCAACGACATCCCGGTACCAGTAAGGGGTATCGAGTCCATTGATCCGGACGCTCAGATACTTACCGCCCCAATCCACGTCGCCAATGGCTTGAATGATATTCTTTCGCGCCTCTGGCTTGTCGTCCGGCGCCACGGAATCCTCGAGATCTAGGTTGATTACGTCCGCAGCCGAGGCCGCCATCTTCTCGAAGATCGCCGGACGCGAGCCCGGTCCGAATAACTGGCAACGGTTCGGGCGCGCAGGCGCCTGCGGTTGAATACGGAAACTCATCGGAGGACTCCTTCGGGAAAGGATATTTCGTTCTGGCCTACGAGGGGAGATAGATTATTGCGCAATGTGCTGCAAGAGACATTTTGCGCGCGCAGCAATGCAGTCGCAGCGTCAGGCCGATGACCGGGCGTCACGACCTGCTGGCAAACAGTCTTCAGGAAACCCGGCATCGACCATCAAACGGTTGGAGGCACCCTCCACCGTGTCCTCGATCTCGGCCATCAACGCATGGATCTCTTTTCCCGGCGGGATCTCGGGCAAGAACTCGACAACCGCAAGGCCCGGTTTGCGCAAAATCCCGTGCCGGGGCCAGAACACGCCCACATTTGTGGCCGCAGGGATCACCGGCTGATTCAGTTCCCCGTAAAGCGCACCAACACCGATCTTGTAAGACTTGTACGCTCCTGCTGCCACACGCGTACCTTGGGGATAGATGACAAGCTGGCCTTTGGGCGCCTCTGGGTCGCGCACGGCTTCGACCATTTCCTGAACCGCCTTGGCGCCCTTGCCGCGGTCGACCGGAATACAGCCGAGCCGACTGACGTACCAGCCAAAGATGGGCGCGTAGCGAAGCTCTTTCTTCATGACGAACCGCGGGCGCGGGATCTCGGACACGATAAGAATGATGTCAAAGAAGCTCTGATGCTTGGCTGCGATGATCACTTCACTTTGAGGCACCGGGCCGCGCACTTCGGACTTCAGCCCGACCATCCACGCTGCAGACCAGCGGACATACCGGGAATAGACTCGATGCGCGATGTAAGCGCCGTCGGCACGCAAGAACACTATGGGCAGAAAGAAGGCTGCCATAAGGACCATCATCAGGTACATCTGCACGATAAACAGGAACGAGCGCACCCATTGCATCAGGCCATCCTCCCTAACATGCGCAAAGCTGCAAACCGAGTTGCAAGATAGGCCACAAGAATCGCTCCTGCCGGAATCATCGGCACAAGAAACCAACTACTTCCGGAAAAGCCGAGCCCATCGAAAATCGTTTCGGCCCCTGATACGGAGGGCAGCAGAAGCAACGCCACCACCCCTGCTCCGGCTCCGACGAGCGCGCCGACAAGCGCGCGCGCGGAGAAGCGGCGCACGAATGCACGCGCGATCACGATGTCCCGCGCGCCAACGAGGCGCAGGACCCGGATTACCTGCGCGTTTGCGGCAAGAGCAGAGTTCGCGGCAAGTGTAATCATCGCGGCCATCGCTCCGCCGATCAAAGCGACCGAGACCAAACCGATGAATTTCAGGTGTTCGGCGGCCGCGATGAATGGACGGCGCCAGCGTGTGTGATCATCCAACACGGCACCGGGCGCTTCCGCGGAAAGACGCAACCGCAGGTTTTCGGAATCAAACCCTTGCGCAGTTTCTACCACCTCAATCAACCTCGGTATCGCAAGAGTATCGATTGGCAGGTTCGTTCCCATCCAGGGCGCTAGCAGCTCTTGCTGTTCGGTATCGCTGAGCGCCCGGGCCGAAGCCACACCAGGCGTTGTCTCCAGCGCGGCGAGCACAGCACGCGTTTGCGCTTCCACTTGTCCAGCGGGCGCCGACAATCGGATGGTGGCGGTGCGCGCCATGGCGTCGGACCACCGAGTTGCGAGTTGGGTGCTGGCCAGCGACAAGGCCACTGCGAAAACCGCAAGAAAGGCCATTGCCGCGGACGTGAACAGTGTCAGTCGCGCCGTGAATCCTGAAGGCGGCACAATATCGTTGGTGCTAAGGTCGATCCCAGGCGCGCTCATAGATCCACCCCTGCTGCCTGCAATTCGCCACCGGCCAACCGCAAGACCCGTGTCGATGCCTGAGATTTAGCTTGTCGGATCAAAGCGAGATCATGGGTGGCCAGCAGGATCGCCTTCCCCATCCTGTTCAGTTCTAACAGCAGGGTCAGCAGGCGTTGCGACATTTCCCAGTCGATATTTCCTGTTGGCTCATCCGCGAGGATGACGTCCGGGTCCATCATGACTGCGCGGGCCAAAGCAGCGCGCTGGCGTTCACCCCCCGAAAGCTGCGCAGGAAGCGCATTACGATGATCTGCAAGGCCCACCCAGTTCAGAAGCTCTTCCATATCCCCAAGCGGAACATCGCGCCCACCCACAGTAAGCGGCAATGCGATGTTTTCCACGACGCTTAAATGCTCTAGAAACTGACAATCCTGATGCACCACACCGATACGCTGGCGCGTCAGGGCCACCTGATCCCGGCTCAGGTCCCGCGCCTCATTGCCAAAAAGCTTCAGGCTGCCCTTCTCCGGCAACAGATCCAGATAGCAGAGCCGCATGAACGTTGTTTTTCCGGCCCCCGACGGTCCGGTTAGAAAAAAGAAGTCTCCCTCGTTCAGCGCGAGGCTGACATCTGCGAATAACTGCCGTTTTCCATAGCCGAATGCGACATGTGCAAGCTCGATCATGGGCTGGTAGACTCCTGGGGGTGCCGGGCTTTGTTACCCTTGCGTCTTGGCAGTTGCAATTGCAGCGCAAGACCACGATCATGCACGGGTCAAAAATGTCGGAAAACACCGACCCAGATTTCGGGCGGGATACGTCGAAAGCATGCAGAATACCCAAAAGACGACAGGAATGCGATGCGGCTGACCTGTCCAAATTGCCAAGCGCAGTATGACGTCGCGGACACGGCGATCCCAGCGCAGGGCCGCGAGGTGCAGTGCTCCAGTTGCGGCCATGCGTGGTTCGAGCGCCCTAAATCGGCCCGGCCCCGGCGGGTGGCGCGCCGGTCCGTCGACGAGACCGCGCCAATCTTGCCAGACGCGGACGATCTGGAAGACGATTTCGCTGCTGCCCCAGCACCTGCGCCCACGATGCCGCGACGCGACCTAGACCCGTCTGTTGCCGAGATTTTGCGCGCCGAAGCGACACGCGAGGCAAGAGAACGCCGTCAAGAAGCAGAAACTGCTCTGGAATCCCAGGAGGAATTCACTTTCGTATCCGATCCCGCTCCTGCAGGCCCGGACCCGGAGGACGATGCCCTCCAATCCGCGATGCGCCCAGCACCGCAGCGCAGCTCGCAGATACCACGCCGGGATCTTCTTCCTGACATTGAAGAAATCAACTCGAGCTTGCGGGCAAAGTCGGTATTGCGCGCAAGCGCATCTGCCGCCCTCACCGAAGAGGAACGCGAAGAACGTGCGCGCCGCGGACGCGGATTTCGCATCGGCTTCTCAGCGATCCTCGTGGCCGCCCTTTTTGCTTTATTGCTGTACAGCTATTCGGACCGGATCATTGAAACCGTGCCCGGCCTTTCTGTCCCACTAGAGGGCTATGTTGCGACGGTAGATGCATTGCGTCTTTGGCTCGACGCAAAAATGGCCAGCGGCGCGGATGCCATTTCAGGCGTCCTCCAGGGCGCAACGGAATGATCGCGACGGCGCTAGAACCGATCTAACAGCCGCTTGAGGTAGTCCAACTCGATCTCGGGGCGTCCCTGTTCACCGGACCGACGACGAATTTCGTCAAGGAGCTCCTGCGCACGGCGGTACGGATCATCGCCCTGTAACATGTTCTCGTCGGTGCCAAGACGCCCTTGATTGCCCGCCTCGCGTCCAAGAGGATCGCGCTGCGCATTCGGCGCATTGCCTTCCGCGCGCCCCTCATTACCACCTGGCTGCTGTTGCTGCTGTTGCTGTGCCATCTGCTCGCCGAGGTTCTGCATACCTTCGCGGATCGCATCCATAGCGTCGGACTGGTTGTCGAGCGCTTCAGCTAGATCGCCCCCCTCAAGCGCATCAGCAGCGTCTTCCATTGACCGCCCCGCACGGTCCAGCGCATCCCGCGCAGCATCACCAAGTTCCGTGCCCTGTCCCGGCAGATTTTCTGCTTGCTCGCCCAGAAGATCACGCAGCAATTCCTGGCGTTGGGCAAGAGTGTCAGCATCAGGCATTCCACCTTGGCCCCGCCCCTGTTCCTGACCGGGCTGCTGGCCCTGCCCAAACTGCTGCCCCTGACCTTGGCCTTGTTGCCCTTGGCCGGGTTGTCCGGGCTGGCCCTGACCTTGCTGGCCCTGCTGGCCGAATTGCTGGCCTTGTTGACCCTGACCCTGCTGTTGGCCCTGTTGTTGCCCCTGTTGCTGGCCCTGCTGTTGCCCCTGTTGCTGGCCCTGCTGTTGCCCCTGTTGCTGGCCCTGCTGGTTCTGCAGATCGCGGAACGCCTCGTCCGCCAGTTCCTGCTGCTGGCGCAACGTGTCCTGAAGCCCCTCCATCGCCTGGTCGCCTTGGTTCTGACCTTGCTGACCCTGCTGGCCTTGCGCCATCTGCATGTTCTGCATCATCTGCATCATCTGATCGAGCAGTGCTTGCGCTTCATCCATACGCCCCTGCTCCATCAATTCCTGCAACCGATCCATCATATCCTGCATCTGGTCGCCGGTAATTTCCTGCATATCCTCCGGGTTTTGCTGATTCTCCGACAGGTTTCCGTTTTCCATATCGCGCTGGAACTGCTCTGCCATCTCGCGCATGAAATCCTGCATCGCCTCGCGCAACTCCTGCATGAGTTGCTCGATCTCCTCGGGCGTCGCCCCATCACGCATGGCTTCTGACAGTTGCTCTTGCGCGCGGCGCAAGCGTTCGGACGCATTTGCAAGATCACCTTCCTCGAACTGGAGGGCAGCTTGCCAAAGCGCTTCCGCAACCTCTGCCTGCAGCTCAGGTGTCACTTCGGTTTCAAGCCCTACGATCAACTGCGAGAGCGCTGTCCGCACCATCAAGTAGCCGGATTCATTGGTGATGAAGCCTTCCGGCAAATGGCTAACCGCGCGCAGGACCTGACTGACACGCAACGCGTTGTCTCGGGTCCAGAGCAGATCGCGGCGTTGTTCGATCAGCGCCTGCGCCATCGGGTCAAAGAAGCGCCGCCCGGGCAAAAGCATCTGAAACGGCTCTGACGACCCTGACTGGCGAAGGTCATCTTCCGCTGTGAAAGTCAGAGCAACAGGGAGGTTCGCCCAGGGATGCTCCGAGAAATTGTCAACAAGCACCTCGCGGAAGTTCGAGCGATCTCCGGACAGTGCCATCGGGATGTTTACGACGACAGCCTCGCGCGGCTCCGGCTCGCGGGTGAGGCCGTAGTCACGCTCCACCTCAGATAGATCAAGCGTGATTGTCGCGTACCCGCCAGCGACCGCATAATCGTCGGTTGCCACGAAAGGCAATTCCATTTCGCCCATCGCGGTGCGGCTGACGGGGCCATCGACCATGATCGCAGGTGGCGCGTCTGGAGTGACCAGAAGGTCAAAAGCCCGCGGTGCATCGCTACCGATCGTCAGACTGCCGCTGCGCGCAGCGGTGTATTCCTGCGCCGGTGCATCCGACCCTTCGACAGCGGGTGCGTCTGACACGGTCTCGGTGATGCGAATGCGGCCCTCGGCATCATAGAGCCGGAGCGTGATCCGGCTGCCTTCGGGAATTTCGAGGCTCGTTTGGGAGATCTCATTCAGGTAAAGGCCCGGCTTTCCGGTGTAGGCTGGCGGATTGATCCAACCTTCCCACGCCGGCCCTGTCGCCAGGGCCTGACCGCCCGGAGCCGCGTCACGACCCAGGTCGCGAACTTGTCCGATACCTCCGAACAATAGCGCGACAGCGAGCGCGCAGGCCGCGACATAGCGCAGTGCATATGGGTCACGAGGGGCCAGCTGCAGGTCGGGCGAAACTGGCCTGGCGCCAGCAGCTCGTTCGGCAACGCGCTTCAGATGCGCATTCCAGACCGCCTGAGATGCCGAATCGTCCGCGCCAATGGCCTGCGCATCGGACAGAGTTTCAATCGGGCGTCCCGGTAGCGACTGGTCAAGCCGCGTTTCAGCTTCGGTACGGCTTGGCCATCTGAACTGACGCGCCCCCCACACCGTTGCCGCGACGAGACCTGAGACAGATAGTGCCGCGATGCCCCAAATCGCTTCAAGCGGCAATCCAAGCGGCGCGAGAAAAACGATAACCGCAAGGCTCAGCGCAAGCGCAGTCCACAGTGGCCAAAATGCCCGGAAGGCCCGCTCGGCAACCATACCGAGTTGTGTCAACCTGCGGGGAAGAGCCAGCGCCTCAAGCGCAGATGTTTGTGGCGCAGCAGCTCGGCGATCCGAACGCGCTGCTTCTTGGTCTGCCATATATCGGTCCTGACGGGCTGCGCGGGAGTGCGCTATAGCCACGCAGGGATGGTATCGCGATTTATGATTTCGTCAAAGGTCGGCCGTTCGCGGATAACCGCGAATTGATCACCGTGGACCAGCACCTCGGGGATCAGCGGCCGCGTATTGTATTCCGACGACATGACGGCCCCGTAAGCCCCCGCGGATCGGAACGCGACCAAGTCCCCCTCGGCTAGAGGCACCATATCGCGCCCCTTGGCAAAGGTGTCGCCGCTTTCGCAGACCGGGCCAACGATATCATAAGGCGTGTAGGCTGTTCCCGGCGCCGGTTCAGTTACCGGGACGATATCGTGGTAGGCACCGTACATGGATGGTCGGATGAGGTCGTTCATGGCGCCATCGAGGATGAGAAACTGGCGATCCTCACCCTGCTTCACGTAGATCACCTGACTGACCATGATCCCCGCATTGCCCGAGATGAGGCGCCCGGGCTCGATTTCGATCTCACAGCCCAGATCACCGACTGTTCGTTGGATCAGCGCTCCGTAATCCGTGGGCAGCGGTGGCGCTTCGTTGGACCGGGAATAAGGGATGCCAAGCCCTCCGCCAAGATCGAGCCTCGCGATCTCATGCCCGTCCGCGCGCAGTGCGTGGGTAAGTTCGGCGACTTTCTGATAGGCCAGTTCAAAAGGCTCCAGTTCCGTCAGCTGGCTGCCAATGTGCACATCGATCCCGATCACCCTCAAGCCCGGCAATTTAGCGGCTTCCGCATAGACTTCGCGCGCACGTGAGATCGGAATGCCAAACTTGTTTTCAGATTTGCCTGTGGCGATTTTTTCGTGGGTCTTCGCATCCACGTCCGGGTTCACGCGAACGGTGATTGGAGCTTGCACCCCAAGGCTTGCGGCCACCTCGGACAACACGCGCATTTCCGGCTCGGATTCGACATTGAACTGACGAATGCCGCCCTCAAGCGCCATCCGCATTTCCGCCCGGGTCTTGCCCACGCCGGAAAAGACGATCCGCTCCCCTGGCACACCAGCGGCTTTGGCACGCGCATATTCTCCACCCGACACCACGTCCATACCGGCCCCGAGATCGGCCAGTACCTTGATAATGGCTTGGTTGGAATTCGACTTCATCGCAAAGCACACCAGATGCGGGGCCCAGGAAAGCGCCTCGTCGAACAGTTTGAAATGCCGCGTCAGCGTCGCTGTCGAATAGCAATAGAACGGCGTGCCAACGAAGCCTGCAATATCCGGCAGGGCAACGTCCTCGGCATGCAGGATGCCGTCACGATAGAGAAAATGATCCATCTGAGCAGGTCTTTCGAAACGCGGTCCGGGGGCACTTAGCAGATCGGGCGGGAATTGCAATTTCGTCCCGCCTGCGCTGCGAAAGGGCGATCAGGTGCGAGTGCGAGAACGTATGAAGAGATAAAGCGGAAGCCCGCAGCTGACACCGATGCAATAGGTCGCCGGAACCGCGATAAGACCGATCCAGTTCTTTTGTTGCGTGCTCTCTGCGATCACGAAAACGGTCAGCGCTATGGCGGCAATCGTCAGGTCCCACGTCAGCCCGGTGGTAGAGGCGTTGACATACCACGCATCAATCAACCCAGAGAGCCCGGTTCCGGTCGCCTGCATGTACGAAACAAACCAGTACATGGGGTGTATCGCTCCCCAGATCGCAAGAAGCAGATAAACAATTCGGAGCGGTGACCATGGGCCCATCAGCGTCTGATCCCAGCGCCAACAGAACCGCTGATGGTAACACCCGTAGAGGTGCCCGGTTCAGGAGTGGGTTCCGGCGGTGGCGGCACGGGCGCGCCGTCCACACCACAGGCCACGAGGCTCAGGCCGACCAGACATATCAAGACAAGCTGTTTCATCGTTCTACCGCTACACCTACATTTCCACGCTGGATTTCAACCCTTGGAGAGACCGAAGTGCCATCCGTACCGATTTTGACTTCACCGCTGACATTCGCCGACGGCGCCGAACGTGGCGCGCAGCCTGCGAGCGAGGCCATTGCGATGGCGACAATCAGGGACCTCACAGACCGAACTCCTGTTTCCAGCGCGCGATCTGGGCCCGCACCTGAACGGGTGCCGTCCCACCGTAACTCACACGGCTTCCGACCGAGTTCTCGACCCCTAGCACGGAGAAAACGTCGTCGGATATGCTCGCATGCACCGACTGCATCTCTTTAAGACTGAGATCCGGCAGATCGATACCTTTATCCTCTGCCATGGCCACGAGGCTGCCCGTGACATGGTGTGCGTCGCGGAAAGGCAAATTCAAAGTACGAACGAGCCAGTCGGCCAGATCCGTCGCGGTCGAAAAGCCCGCCCCCGCCGCCGCGGCCAGCGCGTCGCGGTTGGCAGTCATATCGCGCACCATGCCCTCCATCGCGGCCAAGGCCAGTATCAGCGTGTCGGCCGCGTCGAAAACCTGTTCCTTGTCTTCCTGCATATCCTTGGAATACGCCAACGGCAGGCCCTTCATCACCGTGAGCAGTGCGACGTTGGCGCCGACGATGCGTCCGATCTTGGCCCGGATCAGCTCCGCCGCGTCAGGATTCTTCTTCTGTGGCATGATCGAAGAGCCCGTCGAGAAACGATCCGACAGTGTCACGAAACGAAACTGGGCCGAAGACCAGATGACAAGCTCTTCCGCAAAACGCGACAGATGCATTGCACAGATCGACGCGGTGGAGAGGAACTCCAGCGCGAAATCCCGGTCCGAGACAGCATCAAGAGAATTCGCGGCCGGACGATCGAAACCCAGCTCATTTGCCGTCATGTCCCGGTCAATCGGGAAGGAGGTCCCTGCTAAGGCTGCGGCTCCCAGAGGACACTCGTTCATGCGGGTACGCGCATCGCGCACCCGGCTCAGATCGCGGCCAAACATTTCCACATAGGCCATCATGTGGTGGCCCCAGGTCACCGGCTGCGCGGTTTGCAGATGGGTGAATCCAGGCATGACCCAGTCAGTTCCGGCCTCTGCCTGAGCCAGGAGCGCCTTAATTAACGCCACAAGCCCGGCTTCCGCAGCATCAAGTTGGTCCCTCACCCAAAGTTTGAAATCCGTCGCCACCTGATCGTTCCGCGACCGCCCCGTATGCAGACGCCCTGCGGGCTCTCCAATCAGCTCCTTTAGCCGCGCTTCGACATTCATGTGAATGTCCTCCAGCGCCGATGAGAACGCGAAATCCCCAGCTTCGATTTCTGACAAGACCGTGAGCAGGCCTTCCCGGATCGCCTCCGCGTCCTTATTGGACAGGATGCCTTGCTGGGCGAGCATCGCAGCATGGGCTCGGGAACCTTCGATATCCTGACGCGCCAAGCGTTGATCGAAATCGATGGAGGCGTTGATCGCCTCCATGATCGCATCCGGGCCTGCCGCAAAACGGCCGCCCCACATGGCGTTGGATTTTGTCTCGGTCATCTCTGGCCCTCGGATTGGAGCACGCAAGTCTTATGCGCCTACTAACAACGGCCGTCCTATATCTGGGCCTCACTCTCGGTGCAAACGCGGAAACACCGCACGATATCGCTGCGCTTGAGGCCCTGCGGGAAGAGCAACTCGTCAAATTGACCTTTCATGAAACGCCGGTCCCAGCCTCTGAAATTGGTTTTGTTACCTCCGATGGAGCCGAGAAATCCCTCGCCGACTACGAAGGGAAGTATGTTGTTCTGAACTTCTGGGCGACATGGTGCGCCCCCTGCCGGAAGGAGATGCCCTCGCTGGATCGGCTTAACCAAGCCTTTAACCCTGACGAGTTTGCGGTTGTCACACTAGCGACCGGCCGCAACTCGCCACAGGGCATCGCGAAGTTCTTTAAGGATGAGAGCATCGCAACCCTTCCCATGTACCGCGATGATGGCATGGCGATTGCCAAAGATATGAATGTGATGGGCTTGCCCGTCACCGTCATCCTTGACCCTGACGGGATGGAAATCGCCCGGCTTACAGGCGAGGCGGAGTGGGACAGCACTTCGGCAAAGGCAATCGTTTCAGCGTTGCTTGCCTCAGACTAGCTCGAAAGCTTTGCGACATTTGCGTGGCTCGGGCATCCGACAAGGTGATCGTTGACCATGCCTGTAGCCTGCATGAAAGCATAGACAATCGTCGGCCCACAGAACTTGAAGCCCCGCGCTTTCAAGGCCTTGGACATTGCACGCGACTCAGGCGTCTCGGCCGGGACGTCCGCCATCGTCGCGAAGTGGTTCTGGATCGGTTTGCCCCCTAAAAAAGACCAAAGGAATGGCGAAAAACCGGTATCGGCTTCGATCTCCAGGTAGGCTTGCGCATTCCCGATCGTCGCCTCGATCTTCCCCCGATGCCGGACGATGCCCGGATTTTGAAGCAACCGCTCCACATCCTCCGGGCCCCATGTAGCGATATGTTCCGGCTGAAACCCCTCGAATGCATCGCGAAAAGCGTCGCGCTTGCGCAGGATGGTTATCCAGCTCAGCCCAGCCTGAAATCCGTCCAGAATGAGTTTTTCCCAAAGGGCGCGCGGATCATAGTCGGGCACGCCCCATTCCGTGTCGTGATAGGCGACGTACAACGGGTCTGAGCCACACCATTCGCATCTCTCGGCCATCTCTGTCTCCATGTTGCCGAACGGGTCTAGCGCATTTGAAACGAAAGAGGAACAAATCGAGAAGATTCACCGGAAATTAAACTGCATCAGCGCAGGATCCCTTCAGCCGCGAAGGAGTTGCGAATGCCACCACCCCCCCGAAAGAAAGGACGCAAAGCCGGGTCGAAAACCCCGCTGAACGAAGCTGTCGCGCAACGTGATCGCAACATCTTGGCTATGGTGACGCGCGCGGTGGAGCGCAAGAATGTTATGTTGGCCTACCAACCGGTCGTGATGGCTCAGCGCCCGAAGCGGGCGGCCTTTTTTGAAGGTTTGATCCGCGTGATGGATGAAACCGGTCGGATCATTCCCGCGCGCGAATTCATTGACACCGTCGAAAACAAGGAACTGGGTCGCCAGCTTGATTGCCTGGCGCTGGAAATCGGTCTCGACACTTTGCGCCGCGTTCCAGGCTTGAGGCTGGCAATCAACATGTCGGCCCGATCCATTGGATATGAGCCGTGGTTTTCGATCTTGCGTGATGGGCTCGCAGCGGATCCAACGGTTGCCGAGCGTTTGATCCTCGAAATCACCGAGCAATCGGCGATGGTGATGCCCGAGATAGTCACCGTCTTTATGAAAGACTTGCAGAAAGAAGGGATTTCCTTCGCGCTGGATGATTTCGGCGCTGGGTACACCTCCTTCAGGTATTTGCGCGATTTCTACTTCGACATTCTTAAGATCGACGGCGAATTTGTTCGCAAGATTGCGCACAGCGCAGACAATCAGGTTCTGGTACAAGCGCTGGTAGATGTCGCGCGGCACTTCGACATGTTCACTGTCGCCGAGTCCGTGGAAACCGCTCAAGATGTGGCCTTCCTGACCGCTGCGGGCGTCGATTGCCTGCAAGGGTATCATTTCGCAGCTCCGACCACGCGCCCGGCTTGGCTTGAACGCGCAGAGGCACGTCGGACTGCCTGATCAAAAAAAACAGGCTTTGCATCTTCTCGGGCCCCGATTCCTTTGTAATGCGGCTCTGTAACTTGCTTCATAGCGGCTTTGAGCAAAACGCAAGGCTGGCACGCTTGCCAGCTCGCCACCAGAGAAACTCGACTTTTTTTATGAAGTTTCAGACAATTAAGCCCAGCCGCTTGATGAAGCATACCTCTCTCGAATGCGACTATTTGCTGGGGGACTGAGACACGATGTCAGTTGCCGCAGCGTTTTCGCCTGTCTAGACGAGAACAAGACAGCACTTGTCGCGCCTTTACTGCATTTGCGTTCGGGCGTCCGCTAGAATTCAAAAGGGGAATTCATCCGATGACCAATGTCGTAATCGCATCTGCCGCGCGCACAGCCGTTGGCAGCTTCAGCGGCTCGTTCGCAAAAACACCCGCCCACGACCTGGGCGCCGCCGTTCTAGAAGCGCTGGTTGAGCGTGCCGGTGTCGAAAAGGCCGAGGTATCCGAAACTATTCTAGGTCAGGTTCTCACCGGCGGTCAGGGTCAAAATCCCGCACGCCAAGCTCATGTCAACGCAGGCCTGCCCATCGAAAGCGCTGCGTGGGGCATCAACCAGGTCTGCGGGTCTGGTCTTCGTGCTGTTGCGCTCGGCGCGCAGCATATCCAGCTTGGCGATGCGAGCATTGTCTGCGCCGGCGGACAGGAAAACATGACGCTCAGCCCCCATGTGGCCAACCTGCGCGCAGGTCAGAAGATGGGAGACATGAAGTTCATCGACTCCATGATCCGCGACGGTCTTTGGGACGCATTCAACGGCTATCACATGGGCCAGACCGCAGAGAACGTGGCCGAGCAATGGCAGATCAGCCGCGATCAGCAGGACGAATTCGCAGTCGGTAGCCAAAACAAAGCCGAAGCGGCTCAGAATGCGGGGAAATTCGACGACGAGGTGATCCCGTTCACTGTCAAGACCCGCAAAGGCGACATCGTTGTCGACAAAGACGAGTACATCCGCCACGGCGCAACTATCGAAAACATGCAGAAGCTACGTCCGGCCTTCACCAGGGACGGCTCGGTCACCGCGGGCAACGCGTCGGGCCTGAATGATGGCGCTGCGGGCGCACTGCTGATGTCCGCAGACGAGGCCGAGAAGCGCGGAATCGAACCGCTGGCACGGATCGCCTCCTATGCCACCGCGGGTCTTGATCCATCGGTTATGGGCGTCGGGCCAATCTATGCGTCGCGCAAAGCACTTGAAAAAGCCGGGTGGAAAGTCGGGGACCTTGATCTGGTGGAGGCGAACGAAGCTTTCGCCGCGCAAGCCTGCGCCGTGAACAAGGACATGGGCTGGGATCCAGAGATCGTAAACGTAAACGGGGGTGCGATTGCCATCGGCCATCCGATCGGCGCGTCCGGTGCCCGGATCCTAAACACGCTGCTCTTTGAAATGCAGCGTCGCGACGCCAAAAAAGGCCTCGCCACACTGTGCATCGGAGGCGGCATGGGTGTCGCCATGTGCCTCGAGCGTCCGTAACACAAGCCTTCGGGGCAGCCGCTGGGCTGCCCCTCTCCATTCCGCCAGGCGCAACCGAACACATCCCGCCCGGCCGGACAAATAGTAAGCATCCGTAGGAGGATCTCATGGGACGTGTAGCACTAGTGACCGGCGGTTCGCGCGGCATCGGCGAAGCCATTTCCAAGGCTCTGCAGGCCGAAGGATACAGCGTTGCGGCCACCTATGCCGGCAACGACGAGAAGGCCGCGGCCTTCACCGAAGCGACCGGCATCAAAACCTACAAGTGGAACGTGGCTGACTACGAAGCCAGTGCCGCCGGCATTGCACAGGTCGAAGCCGATCTTGGCCCCATCGACGTAGTGGTGGCCAACGCCGGCATCACATGGGACGGGTTCTTCCACAAGATGACCCCGGAGCAGTGGCAGAAGGTCATCGATACCAACCTGACGGGCGTATTCAACACCGTCCGCCCGGTCTGGCCCGGTATGCGCGAACGCAAGTTCGGCCGCGTCATCGTGATTTCCTCGATCAACGGACAGAAGGGTCAGGCAGGTCAGGTCAACTACGCCGCCACCAAGGCCGGTGATCTTGGCATCGTGAAGTCTCTGGCACAGGAAGGTGCGCGCGCGGGCATCACCGCCAACGCAGTTTGCCCAGGCTATATCGGCACCGAAATGGTCCGAGCGATTCCCGAGGAAGTTCTGAATTCCAAGATCATCCCGCAGATTCCAGCGGGCCGTCTGGGTGAGCCGGAAGAGATCGCCCGCTGTGTGGTATTCCTTGCGTCCGACGACGCAGGCTTCATCAACGGCTCCACGATCTCGGCGAACGGCGCACAGTTCTTCGTCTGATCGTTTAAGCGACTAATGGTTGGGCCGGCCCCTTTGCACCGGGGACCGGCCCTTTTTCATGCCGTAACTTCCTTGGTCAGACGAGCGGCAAGAAACTCTCGGATCGCGCGCCCCGCCTCGCGGGCGGCATCTGCGCGGGCTTTGTGGCCACGTTCGATGGCCTCTTCGCGGGTTATTTGAGGAGCAGTCCGGGTCATGGCTTATCCTTTCGATATTGAATTTCTGAATTGCAACTAATATGCGCTTGCCCCATAACCTTTACAAACGAGACTTTCTGGATCTTCAGATAAGAATTTCTTGAATGACAGAGACACGTCTTCCACCCCTGACAGCGCTTCGAGCCTTCGAGGCTGCGGCCCGGCATATGAGCTTCTCGCAAGCTGCGGAAGAATTGAACGTCACGCCCGCGGCCCTGAGTTTTCAGATCAAGTCGTTGGAAGAGCATCTGGGCACACCTGTCTTCCGCCGGCTCAATCGAGCCGTGGAACTGACGGAGGCAGGCAAACTGCTCGCCCCAGGATGCAGTCGGGGGTTCGCGGAACTGACAACAGCTTGGGCAGCAACCAAGCGCAGCCTGGACACCAGATCGCTGACAGTCACAGCGGGCCCGGCCTTCACTGCCAAATGGCTTGCTCCGCGCCTTTTTGATTTTGCTCAGAAACACCCCGATATTGACCTGCGGTTCTCCGCCAGTCTGCGTCTTATGGATTTCGAACGAGATGGCATCGACATCGCTATTCGATTCGGCATGGGAGGCGACGATACCGGGCTGTTCTCGCGGACCCTGATCCGTGAATGGATGACACCAATGGTCACACCGGAATTGGCATCCGGTCTGAAAACGCCTTCAGACCTGAAAAACCTTACGCTGCTGGACGACGGCAATCTCGACTTCGTCCAGCCTCCGGCTGACTGGGCAGCATGGTTTCGTGCGGCAGGGGTGCAGGATCCGCCGCGCGTCGTGCCCCAGTTCTCACAGGTGGATCACACAATCGACGCCGCGGAGGCCGGCGCAGGGGCTGTGTTGGGGCGGATATCCCTGACGTCGCAGGCGCTGCGCGACGGTCGACTGGTCATCCCGTTTCCAATTGGAATTACCACCGAAGCCCACTACCGCATTCTCTGTCCCGAGAACATGGTGGAAAAGCACCAGGTTGCAGCCTTTCTGGAATGGATATTCGAGGGCGTCGCAGATATCAGCGACATACCCGACGGCATGAAACTCGTTTCAACCGACGAGGTTGCGCCCTGACTTCAAAGGGTATCCGGCGCGGTTTGTTCCATTCAAACGCCAACCGCGCCCATAACTGTTACTGCGTCTGCAGGCGTTCGATTTCTTCCTTAATCCGAAGCTTCTGCTTTTTGAGACTCGCAATGGTCAGGCTATCTGTTCCCGCGTTGCGCTGTGCTGCGTCCACCTGTGCTGCCAGGTGCTGGTGTTTCCTGCGGAGTTCCTGGATATGCGAACTCAACGACATGGGCTACCTCCCGAAATTGTGTGGACAATGCGCCAAGTGCACCACAGGAATCGAGTCGAGTCACGAAAAAGAGTTGCTGCACTGCCGCGAAGCGCGCGGGTTCATGGCCTAAAATTTCAGCGCCGCACCATCCCTCAGGATCTTTTTAGCAGCGTCGCTGAAGTCTTCCCCGTCGCGCAAATGCGAGGCACCGTCGTGCAACATAAAGGGCGCCAGCAAGGTTAGGGGTGCTTTTCCGTCCTTCCTGCCTTGAACAAGAACACGTTTCGCCGCGCGTCCCTCTCTCGCGACAAGTGGCAAAAGCTTCAGGCTGCCGATACTGTCCGGCAACCCGGAGAGTATATCTCGCAGGCGATCCGCACGGGCTATCAAAGTGAGGCTACCTTTGGGGTTCAGACGCTTCGCACCAGCAGAAATCCACGTCGCCAGATCCGATCGATCTCTGAGAGCCAGATCGCGCCCCATGTCAGTGGAAGGTGTCCCTGCAGTCTCCGCAAAGTATGGCGGGTTAAGAAAAACATGATGAAAGCTGCGCACCCTGAGGCAAGCGGGCATGTCGTGCACATCGCCAACCCTTACCTCCAGCGGCAGGTCGGAGGCGCCCGCGTTGCGTTCTGCCAGCTCAGCGTAGTCGCGCTGCAACTCCAAGCCGACGCCGGTTGCACCCGTCCGCAACGCCAGACACAGCGCGGCGGTCCCGACACCGCAACCAAGCTCTAGGAAAGTGTCGCTCTGGGCGGCCGGAACAGCGGCAGCGAGCAACACCGGGTCGGTGCCTGCACGGTATCCCTCCCGTGGTTGCCAAAGCTGCAACCGCCCTCCGAGGAAGCAATCGCGGGTCAGCGCCTCGTCGTCGATCATCGATCTTCTGTAACAGGAATGTCGTGGTCACTCATAACTGCCCGGGCCCGAAACAGGTCGCGCTGGTGTACCATCAACCGGCGCGGCAATACGCCTATCGACCCTTCGAGGACGCTCATATGGACGTCCATCTGGAAGAAGTCTATATCCTCCCCCTGCAGCAAAGCTGAGGCAAAGGCGATCAGCGTTGGGTCGTTGGTACGCAAAAGCTCTCTCATGAGGGCAGAGATAAAGACAGGGCGGCTCGATTGTCGAGCCGATTGACGGAGCCGTGATGAGTTTGGATCAGACCGCCGCCACCAAGCCGCATGAAAAGCTGGCCTCTTACCTCGCGTCAGATATGGACGAGGTTAACGTCCTTATCCGGAAGAAAATGGCCTCGGAGCATGCACCGCGCATCCCGGAAGTAACTGCCCACTTGGTGGAGGCTGGGGGCAAAAGACTTCGGCCAATGTTGACCCTCGCGACAGCCCGGCTCTGCGGCTATGAGGGCGTATACCACCAGTACCTTGCGGCAACGGTGGAATTTATTCATACCGCGACCCTTCTGCACGACGACGTTGTGGACGAAAGTGGCCAGCGGCGCGGTCGGCCAACTGCAAATTTGCTGTGGGATAACAAGTCAAGCGTCCTTGTTGGCGATTACTTGTTCGCACGTTCCTTCCAATTGATGGTCGCCACCGGGTCTTTACGCGTGCTCGACATCCTGTCTAATGCGGCAGCCACAATTGCCGAGGGCGAAGTCCTGCAGCTGACCGCGTCGCAGGATTTGGCGACGGATGAGGACATTTACCTGAAAGTGGTCCGCGGCAAGACAGCCGCTCTGTTCTCGGCGGCCACCGAAGTTGGAGGCGTGATTGCGGGGGCCGATGAAGACGTGGTCAGTGCGCTATTCACCTATGGCGATGCGCTGGGGGTCAGCTTCCAGATCGTTGACGATCTTCTGGATTATGGCGGCTCCGGCGGAAATATCGGCAAGAACATTGGCGACGATTTCCGCGAACGGAAACTGACGTTGCCCGTCATCAAGGCGGTCGCAAAGGCGGATGCCGAAGAACGCGAATTCTGGGAGCGCGTTATCGAGAAAGGCGACCAACAGGACGGTGACCTCGACCATGCGATGGATTTATTGCGAAAGCATGGCGCCCTGGAAGCTACCCGCGCCGACGCGCTGGCCTGGGCCGAACAAGCCAAGACGGCGCTAGAGTCGGTTCCGGACCACGAACTGACCCGCATGCTGAGTGATCTGGCGGACTACGTGGTAGCCCGGCTCTACTGAACCACTTTGCGGTGGATTACGTCTTCACCGGTTCGGCAAGGTCCACGCAATCGCCCAGCCATGTTGGCACAATCCACCAGTCGGGATACTCCACACTCAAATCGTCCGCCGCCTTTTGTGCCGACGCGCTGTCCGGGTAGAGGCCAAAACACGTCGCACCTGATCCGGACATGCGCGCAAGCTGAACCTGCTCCGTGCCCTCAATGGCCACAAGAACTTCGGCGATAATTGGCTGTACTTTAATCGCTGGCGCTTGGAGATCATTGCGCTGGGATGCGATCCACGCCACCACGTCCGACTTTTCCTCGAACCGGATTTCCTGATCTGGCATTCCAGGGTTGGTGCGGTTGTCCAAAGCTCGAAAAACGTCCGGGGTAGGAACCGAAACCCGGGGGTTGACCAAGACCGCATGGAACCCGGGAAAGGACACGAACGATATCTTCTCCCCGATCCCTCTTGCGCGCAGCGGACGCGGCCGCAGGCACATCGGGACGTCGGCGCCAAGATCCAGCAAGTGCTCCGCCATAGGTTTGAGCGCAGCCCAATCATCACTGGCATAGCCCTGAAGCTGAGCTTCGTCCTGCCAGGCCAGCATCCCGCGAAAAGCCGCAGCAGCATCCGAGGACCCGCCGCCGATGCCTGAGGCAGCAGGCAAGTATTTTTCCAACGTAAGGGCCGCGCTTGCCTCCCCGTCGACCAGTAACGCCGCTTTCATTGCAAGATTACTCATGTCCGATGGCACACCGGCGGCTTCCGGCCCCTCTACAGTCAGGGACAGGATATTTCCATTGGTGATGTACAGAACGTCGCCTACAGGCGCGAAAGCGACGAGGCTATCCAGCGTATGATATCCATCGTTGCGCTGGCCAGTCACGTGCAGTGTCAGATTTACCTTCGCGGGCGCGAGGACTTTAACCCTCTTCATTGGCAACCGAGACCGGCTCCTTGCCTTCTTCGATCAGAACTGCATCTAGTCCAACCTCAAGCTTACGACGAATGCGCTCAGCATCATCGGGCTCTGGGTCGAAAGACAAGGCCCGGCGCCACTGGAACTCCGCTTCGCGCTTGCGGCCTACGGCGTAATACACATCACCCAGATGATCATTGATGATCGGATCCAGCGGCTCCAGTTCAACAGCCTTTTCCATCGGCTCCACGGCTTCTTCGAACCGCCCTAAGCGATAGTAACCCCAACCAAGACTGTCGGTGATAAACCCACTGTCGGGGCGCGCTGCAACTGCGTCGCGGATCATATCCATCGCCTCGTCGTAGTTTCGGCCCAATTCGAGAAACGAATAGCCGAGGTAATTGAGAACCATCGGTTGGCCGGGGTTCAACTCAAGCGATTTACGCAAGTCAGCTTCCGCGGCCTCCCAGTCATCAATCCGCTCATGGGCGATGCCGCGCGCGTAGTAGACAACCCAGTCACGCGGGTTGTCGTCGCCTATCATGGCGATCGCCTCGTCGTAGGCTTCTGCCGACTCTTCAAAGCGCTCCATGCGCCGCAATGCATCCCCCAACGCAGTGTGCACGAAGCTCACATCCCCATGCGTTTCGGTCAGCTGATCCAGAACTTCGATTGCCGCGTCTGCTTTGTCGGCAGCCCGCAGAACATTCGCGCGCCCGATCTCTGCGGTCAGATACGCAGGATCGTCACGGGGAACCTGATCGTAAGCTTCATTGGCGAGATCGTATTGCTCCAGTTCTTCTAGCAATTCTGCAACCATCAGGCTCGCGTCGACATTCTCGGGCGCAATATGCTGCGCCACCCGAGCATACAGCAGAGTGAACGCGTCTGCAGCCTGTCCGCTGAGCGCCATCGCCACCGAGAAAAACACCTCGGCAAAGCCTTCTCGCGGGGTCGTTGCAATATCGAAGGGCACGGGCGTTTCTGAATTCAGCGCGGCAAGGAGATCGCGCAAGCGTGGGTCATCCTCGCCAAGACTCTCCGACAGTAAAAGCTTTGCCTCATCAAATCGTCCAAGCTGACTGAGAACCTGGGCATGAGCAACAATGCCACGTCGGGTAAAAAATGCAGCCTCGCCACCGTTAGCAGACAACAGCGCGTCCGCGCCTTCGAAATCACCAACCTGGGCAAGCGCCAAAGCTTTATGATAGGCACCAAAACCTTGCAGGCGGTTGTCGGCAATCAGGGCGTCGAACGCAGCAAACGCCTCGTCGGTCTCGCCACGATCAAGCGTGCGCCAGGCGTCCAAGAGCCCGTCTGCTGCTGGACCAATCTCTGGCAGGTCGCTTTCAGGATCGCCATCCGGGCCAAGAGTTTCAGCCGCCATAACCAAGGCCGCAACCTGATTGCGAGGATCGATGTCCAGGAGGCGCTGTGCTATCGCGCTGCCTTCTTCGATATCTCCAATTGCCAAATAGGCAGCCGCAGCATTCTCAAGCAAGATTGGGTTTTCGCGGTCTCGCACCAGGGCCCGTGAGAAATAACGGGCAGCTTCGGTATAGTCCGACGCAATACTGGCCTGGCGGCCGGCGAGATACGCGCCCGCAAGGCCATCGGCCAGGCTTGGCATTGCCCCAAAACCCGTGGACGCGCCCAGGACAAACGCAAGAGCGAAACGCACCTGTCTCCGCATAAAGGACCCTTTCCTAGCGTGAGCTTGGCCAAAACGTAGCGACCCACTACCAGCAAGGCAATGCAGCGCGCAAACGAGAACGCGCCGCTGTGACCTGCTTTCACACAATCGTCACTACATGTTTGGGTAATTGGGCCCTTCTCCGCCCTGGGGTGTGGTCCATGTGATGTTTTGCGCAGGATCTTTGATGTCGCAGGTTTTGCAATGAACGCAATTCTGGAAGTTGATCACAAAACGTGCTGACTTGTCCTCTTCCTGAACGAATTCATAAACCCCCGCCGGACAATAGCGTGAAGACGGACCCGCGTACTCTGCCCAATCAACAGAAATAGCCTTGTCTGGATCCGCAAGTTGCAGATGGGCAGGCTGGTGTTCCTCATGATTGGTAAAGGAATAGGACACGTTGGTCAGGCGGTCAAAACTCAGCACGCCATCAGGTTTAGGGTAGTCGACCGGCTTGAAGTTGGACGCTTTGCCGGTTGCCTCAGCGTCGGTCTTACCGTGGCCGACAGTTCCGAACAAAGAGAACCCGGCCGTATTGGTCCACATGTCCATGCCACCCAGAACCAGCGATGGGAACAAGCCATACTTCGACCAGAGCGGTTTGACATTGCGCACCCGGCGCAAGTCCTTGCCAACCGGACCGTTCCGCAACTCGCTCTCGTAGGTTTCAAGCTCATCTCCGGCGCGACCCGCTCCGATAGCTTCGAAAGCGGCCTCGGCCGCTGCCTTGCCGGAGAGCATTGCGTTGTGATTACCTTTGATGCGCGGCACATTGACGAGCCCGACCGAACAGCCCAGAAGCGCAACACCGGGCGCAACGGATTTTGGCATCGACTGGTACCCGCCTTCTGAAATTGCACGCGCACCATAGGCCACGCGCTTCCCACCCTTCAACAGTTCGGCCACCATGGGGTGGTGCTTGAAGCGCTGGAACTCCATGTAAGGAAAAAGATGCGGGTTTTCGTAGTTCAGATGGACCACGAACCCGACATAAACCTGATTATTGTCCAGGTGGTAAATGAAAGAGCCGCCACCAGCATTCGAGCCGAGCGGCCAGCCCATCGTATGGACAACGCGGCCTTCTTTGTGCTTGGCGGGATCGACCTCCCAGATCTCCTTCATGCCGATTCCGAACTTCTGCGGCTCGCGACCAGTCTGCAGACCGAAATTCTCGATGACCTGCTTGGAAAGCGATCCACGCACACCTTCGCCAAGGAAGACATATTTGCCGTGCAATTCCATGCCCGGTTCATAGCCGTCGCCCGGGGTACCATCCGGATTCTTGCCGAACTCGCCAGCGACAACGCCCTTCACTTCGCCGTTTTCACCATAAACCAATTCGGAACAAGCCATGCCGGGGAAAATCTCGACACCCAATTCCTCGGCTTGCTCAGCCATCCAGCGGCAGACATTGCCCATAGAAACGATGTAATTGCCGTGGTTGTTCATCAGAGGCGGCATTGGCCAGTTCGGTACGCGCATCTGGCCTGCCTCGCCGAGGACATAAAACTTGTCGTCCTTGACCGGCACAGTGATCGGCGCGCCTTTTTCCTTCCAATCAGGAATAAGCGCGTCGAGGCCCGATGGGTCAAGCACAGCGCCTGACAAGATATGCGCCCCGACCTCAGAGCCTTTTTCAAGCACAACGACATTCAGATCGGCATCAAGCTGCTTGAGCCGGATCGCAGCGCTGAGGCCCGCCGGCCCCGCGCCCACGATCACAACGTCGTATTCCATGGCTTCACGTGTCACTTCGGTCATTCTGTCTCGCTCGAGGTTGGCCCTGAACGCGTGACTGAAAGCTGCACGCCGGGACTCGGGTGAAAAATTTCGCCCAGAGGTAGCTAGGGTTTCCGTTTGGGTCAATTAGAACGCTGCGGCGCAGAAGAAACTGTCGCAACGTTCCGGGTGCAACTGGCTCTTGCGGCGCGCGCGCGCATCATTAAGGTCAGGCTTTCAAACGTGTTGCTCTCCGTGAAGGATAGACCAATGGACAAGATCCCGATGACCCGCACGGGTCACGCGGCCCTGGACGCAGAACTTAAAACGCTGAAAAGCGTGGAACGCCCAGCTGTCATCAAGGCAATCGCTGAGGCGCGTGAGCACGGGGATCTTTCCGAGAATGCAGAATACCATGCGGCACGCGAGAAACAGAGCTTTATCGAAGGCCGCATAAAGGAGCTCGAGGGGATGCTGTCCCTTGCGCAAGTGATTGATCCTTCAACGATGTCTGGCCCAATCAAATTCGGCGCGACAGTGACAATCGTCGATGAAGACACTGATGAAGAGAGAACCTACCAGATAGTGGGCGAAGCTGAGGCCAATATCGACAAGGGCCTTCTGAATCTCAAATCGCCTATTGCACGGGCACTAATCGGCAAAGACGAAGGCGACAGTGTCGATGTGCGCACGCCGGGCGGGGTTAAGTCTTACGAAATCCTCGAAATCGAGTACAAGTAAGGCAACGGTATCGATTACAGGTTGAAGGATGCAGGACAAGTACGACCCATCTGCCGAGCTCGACCTTGCATCCCTGTCCTCCCCTAAGGACAAACCAACGATCACGGTCATCGAAGTAATCGCGCTTAGTTTGAGCCTGCTCTGGCTTGTTGCGTTGATATTTTTGTTCTTTGCGCTCGATCTCGGAGGCACACTCGCGCAATCCGGTGCGGGCGGGCTCGGGGTTATCATGATCCTGCTGGCCGTGTTTCTGCCTATCGCATTCATCTGGGTGGCTGCGTCCGTTGCAAGAACCGCCCGTGTAATGCGCGACGAAGCTGACCGGCTTCAGGGTGCCATCGTGGCGATGCGGGAAACCATTGTGCATCAAAACCGTAATGTCAGTCAGGGCGTTAAGCCCGAGGTTGAGAAGAAGATCGACGAAATCGCACAGGTGGCAAAACACACCGAAACAGCGCTTGTGAGCTTTGCAAGCCGCCGTGGCATGGACACTGTGCAATCAGACCGCAAGTCAGCAATGCCGACGCCGACTTTGTCTAATGCCCGCACGGACGACCAGAAAACGCTTGCCTTGGGCATTCCGGCGGAAGACCTGCGCGAGCCCATTTCAGTGTCGGAGTTCATCCGCGCGGCTAACTTTCCGGAAACGACGGAAGATCGGGAAGGCTTTCGTGCGCTCCGGCTTGCCCTTGAAGATCGGAATGTTGGCCCGATGATCCGTTCCGCGCAGGATGTCCTGACGCTGCTTTCCGAGGACGGGATTTACACCGACGACCTGCGGCCTGACCGCGCCAAGCCTGAAGTATGGCGCAGGTTCGCAGATGGCGAACGCGGACGCGCTGTCTCGGCGCTCGGTGGCATCCGCGATCGGTCTTGCCTTGCACTGACGGCTGCACGCATGAAAAGCGACCCCATTTTCCGGGATACCGCGCATCATTTTTTACGTCATTTCGACAAGACGTTTTCAGCCTTCGCCGAACAGGCGACAGACGAGGAAATCTCGAAGCTCGCTGAAACAAGGTCTGCCCGGGCGTTCATGCTGCTGGGCCGCGTCACCCGCACCTTCGAATAACAGCCCTTGCTGAGGCTTCCGGGATCGCATAGCGGTGCGGTCCGGAGGCGCACAATGCTTGGATCGCGGCACTATTGGGAAGGCTTTCGCGCAGGTGCGCCGTTTCTGCTGGTGGTTGTCCCGTTTGGCATGCTGTTTGGCGTCGTGGGCACAGAAGCCGGATTGGATTTTGCTCAGGTGATGGGCTTTTCGGTTTTAGTGATCGCAGGGGCCGCCCAGTTCACCGCCGTACAACTTATGACCGAGCAGGCCCCGGTAATCGTAGTGCTCGCTTCGGCGCTCGCCGTTAACCTGCGCATGGCAATGTATTCGGCAGCCATGGCGCCTCATCTTGGAAGTTTGCCGGTATGGCGCAAGGCACTTGCAGCCTATTTCATGGTCGACCAAACCTTCGCAGTCGCCAGCCAGCGTTTTGACAGTCCGCCGGAGCTCACGAGCATTCAGAAATTCGCGTTCTTTGTTGGGGCGCTGTCACCAGTCTGTTTGCCGTGGTATGCAGCAACCTGGTTCGGCGCCGAAGTTGGTGGCCGCATTCCACCAGGCTACGCGCTCGATTTCGCGATCCCAATCACCTTTCTTGCTTTGATCGGCCCCGCTCTGCGTACCGTGGCCCATGTTGCCGCAGCAGGGACAGCGGTTCTGTGCGCTTTGTTGTTTGTAAACCTGCCTTTCAGTCTCGGTACGATTGTCGCGGCTTGCATCGCGATCATGGTTGGGGCGCGTGTTGAGCTCTGGCAAACGCGGAGCACGCAGCCGTGATTGAATTGAGCAATTCCACAATCTGGATGATCATCTTGCTTCTGGGCGTCGGAACTCTTGGGCTGCGCTACAGCTTCCTTGGTCTGTTGGGCGGACGCGAGTTGCCGGAATGGGTGCTGAGGCATCTGCGCTATACCGCTGTAGGTGTTCTGCCGGCTTTGATCGCACCGCTTGTGGTTTGGCCCGAAGCAACAGGAGGATCACTGGACCCAGCACGGCTCGCTGCAGCCGCTGTGACCCTCGCAGTCGGTATCTGGTCAAAAAATGCCTTGCTCTCAATCATATGCGGCGGGGCAACGCTTTTCGGAATACTGGCGTTAATCGGGTAACGCTCTCGTCAGTTCATTTGTGAAAATCACGCAATCGACCTATCTTAGGCGGGTTGAAATAAAACTGGCCCCGCAATGCGCTTTCTGACCCGGAGTCTCATCGGACTTGCCCTTCTTAGCCTCACACTGGGGCTATTGGGCTATGGCGTCTTGGTTCTGCAAAGCGCGTTGCAAGACCGAGCGGAACGCGATGCCGCCCCCCGTAGCCAGCGCGAGCGGGTTTATACTGCTCCGGTCTCGCGCATTGTTCCGCAGGATATTGCGCCTGAGCTGGTGGCTTACGGGGAGTTGCGCAGCCTTCGAAGTGTCGAATTGCGCGCTCCTGCCGCCGGGTGGATCAGCGAGACACATCCCGACCTTCGCGACGGACGGACAATCCGCGCCGGCGAGGTCGTTTTGCGGATTGATCCTGCCGGCGCAGAAACCGCGCTGGCAACTGCTGAGGCCGATCTCGCAGAGGCTGAAACGGTATTTGCCGATGCCGAACGCGCCTATACCTTGGCTCAAGACGAGTTGGCCGCGGCGACCGCACAAGCCGAGTTGCGCTTTCAGGCTCTGACCCGGCAGATTGACTTGCGCGACCGGGGTTTCGGGTCAGATGCAGCAGTTGAAACCGCAGCGCTCGCAGAGGCCGCAATCCGTCAGACAGTGCTGGCGCAACGTCAGGCAGTCGCCGATGCTGAAACGCGGATCGAACAAGCACAGACAGACGTTGCGCGCCAAACGATCGATCTCGAAGACGCACGACGACAGCTTGCCGAAACGATAATACGAGCTCCGTTTGATGGTGCCTTTACCAACGTTTCGGCCGAAGTCGGGACGCGCGTCAGCCAGGCCGAGCAGTTGGCAACACTGATTGATCCATCGCAGCTTGAAGCGAGCTTTCGCCTTGCGTCCGGGCAATACTTGCGGCTGTTGACCGAAGACAGCGACCTGAGCCCGGCGAAAGTGTCGATTTCTCTCGACGTACAGGGCGCAGACATCGTTACAAACGGTGCGTTGACTGGCGTCGCGGCACAAGTGGCGGAAGGTCTGACCGGTCGGCAGTTGTTTGCGACGCTTGAAAACACACGCGGATTTCAGCCCGGCGACTTCGTTACTGTAACAGTGACCGAGCCCGTTCTGCGGGAAGTGGTCGAACTGCCTGCCGCTGCGCTGACGCCGGACGGCGCCGTGATGGCGCTGACAAACGACGACCGGCTTGAGGCGGTTCCGGTCACTCTGCTGCGCCGTCAGGGGGACTTTGTTTTAGTAGATGCAAAACCCGTGGCCGACCGTGAAGTGGTGACACAACTTACTCCGGTTCTGGGCGCTGGTATCAAAGTCCGCCCCATACGCCCGATCGACGAAACCGCCAATGCGACCGGCGCGTCGGTGACTTCCGCTACTATGGTCGCGCTCGACGACGCGCGCCGCGCAGAACTCGTAGCCTTGGTCGAACGGAGCACTCGCTTCGGCCAGACCGCGAAAGACCGCCTGTTGACCAGATTGCGGCAGGATGAAGTACCGGCGGAACTGATCACGCGGATCGAAAGCCGGGCGGGCGGCTAGTCTCATGCTTGACGGCCTGCTGTCTTACTTCACACGACACCGCACCGCGGCCAATCTTTTGCTGGTCCTACTGATCGGGATGGGTGCTGCACTGGCGCCACAGATGCGTGCCCAGTTTTTTCCAGACGTGATCAGCGACGAGATCGATGTAGAGGTCCGCTGGGATGGTGCAGGCCCTGAGGACGTCGACGGTGCGATCATCGAAGTGTTGGAGCCAGACCTGCTGGCGATCGACGGGGTTGTTCGCGCATCGTCTGTCGCGAGGGAGGGGCGCGCGTCCATAGAGCTGGAGTTTGAGCCAGACTGGGATATGGCGCGGGCTGCGAATGACGTTCAAGCGGTGTTCGACTCGGTAACGACACTGCCCGAGGATAGCGACGATCCTGAAGTGCGGAGAAGCACATGGCGCGACCGGGTCACAGACGTTGTGGTTCATGGCCCTGTGAGCGTCGATCAACTGGCGAGATTCGCGGATGAGTACGTACTCCAACTCTTCCGCGCGGGCGTGACTCGCGCCACAATCCGAGGAATTGCAGCACCCGAGACACTGGTGGAGGTGCCGACCGTTGCCCTGCTCCAGCATGATCTGAGCATGGCGGAAATTGCTGAAGCGATCAGCGCCGAGGCCAGCAGCAATCCGTCTGGCGACATCGCCAGTGGGAGCGCACGGGTTCGTACAGGGTCGGAAACCCGTACTGCTGAAGCCATTTCATCAATCGTTCTGCGGACGCAAGAGGATGGCAGTCTTCTCACCATCGGGGACGTGGCAGTGGTTACCGTAGGCGCGGTGGACCGGGAGCGGGCATACTTTGTCGACGACAATCGCGCGATCTCCATCCGGATCGATCGCAATGAACAAGGCGATGCAATCGGCATTCAACGCGTGGTCGAAGAGGTCGCGGCGGAGTTCGAACGCTCGCTGCCAGAAGGCGTACGCGTGGAACTGATCCGAACCCGGGCGGAAGCAATCAACGCCCGACTGAATATCCTGCTGGACAACGGGCTACTGGGACTGTCGCTCGTTGTTGGTTTGCTCTTCCTGTTCCTCAACGCCCGAACGGCGTTTTGGGTGGCCGCAGGCATTCCCGTTGCAATGCTGACTGCGGTCGGACTGATGTATTTGGGCGGCCTGACGCTCAACATGGTTTCGCTTTTTGCGCTGATCATAACGCTCGGCATTGTGGTCGATGACGCCATCGTTGTCGGAGAGCATGCCGACTATCGCGCACGCACGCTTGGCGAACCGCCAATTCTGGCAGCTGAAAATGCCGCAAAACGTATGTCTGCGCCCGTATTCTCGGCAACGATTACAACGATCATAGCATTCTTCGCGCTGACAGTGATCGACGGGAGCTTTGGATCATTGATCGCGGACATTCCGTTTACAGTGATCGCAGTGCTACTTGCGTCTCTTGTCGAGTGTTTTCTGATCCTGCCGAACCATATGGCACACGCGCTGGCACACTCTGCTAAAGAACACTGGTATGACTGGCCCTCGCGTCAGGTGAACCGGGGGCTCGACTGGGTGCGAGCGTATCCATTTAGACGCCTGCTGAGGCTGATCATCTGGGCACGGTATCCGGTCTTCGCCGGGGCAATCGTCTTGCTCCTGGCTCAGGCGGCCCTGTTTGTGCGCGGCGACGTGACTTGGCGGTTCTTTAACGCTCCGGAGCGCGGCTCTGTGAGCGGAAATTTCTCCATGCTTCCGGGCGCAACTCGAGAGGATACACTCGAGATGATGCGCGCGGTGCAATCTGCAACTGAAGCGCTCGGTGCGCGCTATGAAGCCGAGTATGGCGTAAACCCGCTTGCCTTTGTGATGGCCGAAATAGGTGGCATGACAGGACGGCGATTGTCGGGAGCAGACACGAAAGAACCCGATCAGCTCGGCTCCATCGCGATTGAGCTTATAGAAGCCGACTTACGGCCCTATTCCTCTTTCGACTTCGTCGCAGAGCTCCAGCAAACCGTGCCACGACACCCAAAGCTTGAAACGCTGAGCTTCCGAGGCTGGCGATCAGGCCCGGGGGGCGATTCCCTTTCGATCCAATTGTTCGGTGCGGATGCAGCCCGATTAAAAGAAGCCGCCGAGGCCTTAAAAGATGCTTTATCTGCCTTCCCCGAGGCCTCCGCTCTCGAAGACAACCTGTCCTATGACAAGGAAGAGCTGCTGCTGGAGCTGACACCAACTGGCGCCCAGCTTGGTATTTCGGTCGAGGATATGGCACGCGTGCTGCGCAACCGATTGAATGGCATCGAAGCCGCTACCTATCCGCAAGGCCCTCGCACCGCATCGATCCGGGTCGAGCTTCCATCCCGCGATCTCGGAGCGGACTTTCTCGACCGAACGCTTCTACGCACAGCGTCAGGTGAATACGTACCTTTAGCCGACGTCGTTTCTGTAAATAGCCGCGAAGGGTTTTCCCGGATCAGGCGCGAGAACGGGCTGCGCATAGTTACGGTCAGCGGAGACCTCGATCAAGACGATGCGAGCCGCGCCGCCGAGATACGCCGCACGATCGATACCGAGATACTCCCACGCCTCGAAAGCGATTTCGGGGTGGGCTGGCGCAACACCGGGCTTGCCGAACAGGAACAGGACTTCCTGACGGACGCTATGATTGGCTATCTGATTTGCCTTATGGGCATTTTCCTGTGCCTTGCTTGGATCTTCTCGAGCTGGACACGACCAATTGTCGTAATGATTATTATTCCTTTTGGCTTCATTGGTGCGATTTGGGGCCATTTTGTCTGGGATGTTCCGGTTTCGATGTTTTCGGTCGTCGGGCTGATCGGCATGGCGGGGATTATCATCAACGACTCAATCGTGTTGATCACACGGATTGAGGAATACCGGAAAGACCGAAGCCTGAATAAGGCGATCGTCGACGGCACTTGCGACCGTTTACGCCCAGTGTTGCTGACAACCCTGACAACGGTTCTGGGCCTTGCACCCCTTCTTTATGAAGGCTCGCAACAGGCACAGTTCTTGCGGCCCACGGTGATCACATTGGTCTACGGGCTCGGCTTTGGCATGCTTCTGGTTCTGGTTCTGGTTCCGGCCGTCATGGCGATGCAGAACGACATCGGCCGGCAGTTCGATGCCTTGCGGCGCAGCCTGTTCCGCCCATTTAAAAGCGGCACGTCAGGGTGGGCGACAGCCCTGTCCACCGTCGGAGTAGCCGTCGCGTTTGTGGGAACGATTGGCATGGCCGCACTGTCGGGCACAGTCCCCGCCTCGATTGCACGTCTCTTGCCGGACATGCTGGAACCACCGCAAGCCGCGCTTTTTGGATTTCTGATTTTGAGTGGTGTGTCGATCTTTCTGGGATGGCTGGCGGGGGCCGCTGCCCGCGCATTGCGTTCCTAGTTCCTCGCACACCCAATCAGTTCGACCCCACCAGACTTTGAAAGGACGGTAACCCGCAGCCCGCTTCGGTCGAACACGTATGGAGCCCCCTGTGGTGGATAAAGGTCCGCGATCGCGTGCAAGCGCCCATCCTCGCGCCAAACCTGCGATGTTGAAATCCAAACCTCTCGATTGGAGGTTTCAATAACAGGATACTCACCCTGCATCTCTGAAAGGGGTATACTCAAAGAAAGACGCAAAGCGCCATTCTCGGGGCTAAGCTCGCAGCGCGGTTGCGTGCGCACTCGGTCAGGCACTTGGGTCATCGCACTTTTGACGGATGGGCTGGACTGTCCGGGCGCCGCTAGCACAGCCTCCAGTGGCACATCTGCGGGAATACATACAGCCTCGCAAACACCGATCTTTAGAACCCCGCGCAAGTGAATGGGCGCATTTGGTGACTTGGTTTGGAATTCCATCGGAAACACCACATCACCAGTGTATCCAATCGAAGTCAAACCTTGGTCATGAAACACTTCCGGGCTCGGCATATGCGCCTGAAAAGTTGCAATATTTTCCGAGCCACTCAGATTGAAGTGAGGCGGAATACCACCCTCGCCGGGAACACGCCAGTAAGTCTTCCAACCCGGTGCAAGACGCAGACGGATACCCGCGAAATGACGACCATCGTCCTCGCGCCACCCAGGCAGTATCTCCGCTTGCACCACACGATCGATATCCGGAAATTCTGCTGTGGCAGACCCAGAATGTAGGCAAAGGCCAAACGCGAAGACCAAGGTGCGCAGAAGTGAAAACGAAGCTCTCATGAGGCGCGACCATAGGGTGGGCTTCAAGCAAGAGGAACTCACAAAAGGGAGACCTCTTCGTGTGCAGTCACACCTGAGACAAACGGCGCCTTGTAAGACGCGCCTAAGTACCTCACATGAGGGTAATGCAAGCGCAGCAAGATACCGATGGCCTCAGCGGAAAGCTATTGATCGCCATGCCCGGAATGGGGGATCCGCGGTTTGACCACAGCGTCGTATTTATGTGCGCGCATTCTGAAGACGGCGCGATGGGCTTGATCGTGAACAAACCTACACCAGAGGTTCGCTTCGAGGATCTTTTGGCGCAACTCAAGATCGAAAAGGCGGACACGTCGCGCGAAATCTCGGTTCACTATGGTGGTCCTGTTGAGACGGGTCGCGGGTTTGTTCTGCACAGCGCGGATTACAATCGCAACAGCTCTACTCTGTTGGTGGATGATAATATTGGCATGACCGCAACCCTCGACATCCTCGAGGATCTGGCCGCCGGGCGCGGGCCATCCCAATGCTTTTTGGCACTTGGTTACGCTGGTTGGGGGCCGGGACAGCTTGAAGATGAACTGCAACGCAATGGCTGGCTGACCAGCGATGCTGACACAGGTCTTGTTTTTGAAGAGCCTCCAACGAAAAAATGGCAACGCGCGCTGGAAAACCTTGGCATTGATCCACTCCTGCTATCCACCACGGGCGGACGTGCTTAAGTGCTGTCCCGAGGAGCCGCAGCGCGGCATAAACGGTCATTGATCGCCTCCCCGATCCCGTAATCCGGGATTGGGGCCACGGCGATGCGTCTTCCCTTCGCACGCGCATCAAGCAGTCGCAGAGCCGCAAACAGGTTTGCAGCCGCCTCATCGAGGTCGCCTGTAGCAGAAAGGGTCACCTCGGCTGCGGTACAGTCCGGTCCGAAGCCAAGCCAGATCTCTCCGTCCAGCGGAAATTCTGCGTTCAAACGCATAGGCGCATGGGGCGCATAGTGGGACGCGAGTTGCCCCGGTGCTGTCAAAACACCGGTGTCTTTTCCAGAAGCGACCGGCCCTCCGAGTACTTCGGCGATAGCCTCAGTTGCAATACCACCGGGGCGCAGCAACCGCGCCTGCGGGGTTACTAACGACAAAATTGTGGACTCGAGACCCACAGGGCAATCACCACCATCGAGCACAGCATCGATGCGTCCTGACAAACCCTCCAGAACGTGATCGGCCGAAGTCGGACTTACGCGACCAGAGGGGTTTGCAGACGGCGCAGCTATCGGCCCGCCAAAGGCAGTCAATAGCGCCTGCGCGACGGGGTGCTTAGGAACACGCAAGGCAACCGTTCCGGCGCCTTCTGGAGTCATAGCCGGCGTAAGTCTGCTGTCTGCGCGAACCGGAAGCACCAGTGTTAACGCACCGGGCCAGAAGGCCGTCGCCAGCGCCTCTGCCCTGGGATCGAACTGCGCGAGACGGCGGGCGGCATTGATCCCCGCGACATGCGCGATCAGAGGGTTGTGCGGCGGCCGGCGCTTGGCCTCATAAATTCTTGCAACAGCTGCTGCGTTACGCGCGTCGCCCCCCAACCCATAGACCGTCTCCGTCGGAAAAGCGACGAGCCCACCCGATCGCAAAATGTCTGCGGCTCGGGAAATCCCTTTCGGGTCGGGGGAAAGTCTAAGCGTTTTGCGGCACACGTCTTCGCCTCCGGTGAGAAAATGACGCAGCGTCCGCCTTGAGGCTTTCCTGCGCGCAGCCCTATCTCTGATTGAGGGCTCTTGCCCTTAAACTGACCTGCGCCGCTTTGCCAAGCCCGCGCCGCGCGAAAGAGCGATCCCAAATGACTTACACTTCCTCTGTCAACGATCACCTGTTTCTGCTCAACAACGTTGTTGGACTCGATCAGGTTGCCGCAACCGACCGCTATTCGGAGGCAACGCCAGACGTTGCAAGCGCCGTTCTGACCGAAGCCGCCAAGCTATGTGACGAGGTGATCGCGCCGTTGCAGCGTGCAGGCGACCTCCACCCAGCGCATCTGGAAAACGGAGTTGTGCGAACAACGCCCGGGTTTGGAGAGGCCTATCGCGCCATAGCGGAAGGTGGATGGGTCGGCATGGCTGGCGATCCCGCGCATGGGGGCATGGGGTTGCCTATGGCGCTGACAACTGCTGTGAACGAGATGATGTCAGGCGCCTGCCTGTCGTTGCAACTCAACCCCTTGATGACCCAGGGCCAAATCGACGCGCTGGAACACCATGCAAGCGATGCAATCAAAGCCCTGTATTTGCCCAAGCTTATCTCTGGCGAGTGGGCGGGCACCATGAACCTGACCGAACCGCAGGCCGGATCGGACGTAGGCGCCTTAACCTCCAAGGCCATACCAAATGGAGATGGCACCTACGCCATTACGGGACAAAAGATTTATATCTCATGGGGCGACAACGATTTCACTGAAAACGTCTGTCACCTTGTCCTTGCGCGGCTGCCCGACGGGGTACCCGGGACAAAAGGGATCAGCCTTTTTCTGGTGCCCAAGCGCCTGCCGGACGAACACGGCAAGGCCGGCGTTGCCAACAGTCTGAAAGTCGTAAGCCTTGAGCACAAAGTGGGCCTGCATGGCAGCCCAACCGCAGTTATGCAGTACGATGGCGCCAAAGGCTGGCTTGTCGGCGCGCCGCACGATGGCATGCGTGCCATGTTTACCATGATGAACAATGCGCGCCTTGGCGTCGGCACACAGGGCATCGGCGTGGCCGAAGCTGCCTTTCAACACGCGCTGGCCTACGCCCTTGATCGCAAGCAGGGCCGACCGCCAGTGGCCGGCACGGGTACGATCTTCGACCATGCCGATGTGCGCAGGATGCTGATGACAATGAAGGCAGAAGTCTTTGCAGCGCGTGCGATCGCGCTCGCCAATGCTGTTGCGATCGATCTGAGCCGCGCCACCGGGGATAGCAAAGCGACCGCGCGGGCGGCCCTGCTGACGCCAATCGCCAAAGCGTACGGGACCGAAACAGGTATTGCCGTCGCCAATATGGGCATGCAGGTGCATGGCGGTATGGGCTTTATTGAGGAAACGGGCGCCGCGCAGTTCTTCCGCGACGTGCGCGTGACCGCGATCTATGAGGGCACAAACGGAATTCAGGCTATGGACCTGGTTGGTCGCAAACTTGCAGACGGCGGCGACGCTATGTTCCGCCTGTTGGATGAGATCGAGACACAAGCCGAACGCGCGCGCAACAGCCTGCCGGATTTGGCGGAACCGGTCTGGCAAGCCAGCGAAACGCTGCGCGAGACAACAGAAGCGCTTGTCGCAGAAGCGCGCATGAATGCTCGATTTGCCGGGGCGGCACCGTTTTTGATGTGCGCCGCGCGGGTGCTTGGGAGCCATTTCCACCTTTCCGCAGCCCTTGCCGAGGACCGGGACGGGCCGCGCACAGGTCTTGCGCGCTTCTTTGTAGAGCGTCTGCTGCCAGAGCATGTGGGGCTTGCAGCGCAAGCACTTGCAGGGGAAAAGGCGCTATATGCCCTTACCCCCGAGGATCTTGCCGCCTGATGAACGCTCCAACCGGCCCCCTGCAGATGCCCTTTGAGACGCCCCCGCCAGCGGGAGAAGCGACAGAAGTCGCGCCCGGTATTCTGTGGATGCGCCTGCCGCTTCCCATGGCGCTGGACCATGTGAATATTTATGCGCTCGACGAGGGTGAAAGCTGGACGCTGGTCGATACCGGCCTTTCCAGCCGCCGTTCGCGCGCACTATGGAAGGACTTGTTGAACGGCCCACTTGGCGGAAAGCCAGTGTCGCGGGTTCTGGTTACACACCACCATCCGGACCACGTGGGACTGGCAGGTTGGTTCATGGCCGAGCATGGCGCCCAGTTGCTCATGACCCGTACCGCTTGGCTCATGGCGCGGATGCTGCAACTGGATGAACAGGACCGCCCGACGAATGAAACACTGGAATTCTGGCGTCGCAACGGGATGGATCCAGACGAACTCGCCCGCCGCACAGAGGAGCGTCCCTTCAACTTCGCGGACACCGTTTTTCCGATGCCGCTGGGCTACACCCGGATCGCGGAAGGCGATGTCCTGACCCTTGGGGGGCGAAAATGGCGCGTGCGCATTGGCAATGGCCACGCTCCAGAACACGCAACGCTCTGGGGCGAGGATACACCGATTGTCTTGGGGGGCGACCAGCTGTTGTCGACGATTTCCCCTAATCTCGGAGTTTATGCAACCGAACCCGAAGCGGACCCTGTTGCGGACTGGCTGGTCAGTTGCGAACAGTTCAAAACAGTCGCGCTGGAAAATCACTTGGTTCTACCAGGCCACAAGCTTCCATTTACCGGCTTGCCGACACGCTTGCGGCAACTGACCGAAAATCACGAAAACGCCCTGAAGCGACTGGAAGCTTTCCTGGAAGAACCCCGACTTGCGCCCGAGACCTTTCCGCTTCTTTTCAAACGCAGCATCTCCGAAGCGAATTACGGGTTGGCCTTCGTAGAAGCCGTCGCACACCTGAACCATTTACTTCAGGCGGGCCGTGCCATCCGCGAAGACCGGGGCGATGGGGTGTGGCTTTGGCGCGCCGCGCCAAAATGACCGTGTTCACAACCCCGCGGGCCCTCGTGACAGCCCGCACGCGATAGGCTAATCCCTGTGATAGGAAACGACCGGAGGCATCCATGGCGGAGCATAAGCACGGCTCGATGAACATCGAAGCGCAGGAAAAGACATTCAACAGCTTCATCAAGCTGACCAAGAACATCACGATCGGGATCATCGTAGCACTGATTTTGCTTTACATGATCAACGGCTGACCGACAGCAACCCCAGAGATTTTTTGAACCAAGGTAGGTGCTATGCGCAGACTATCCCTTGGACTATGCGCGCTGATATTTCTCGGCGCGTGTCGTGCCGAGCCGGAATGGGCTCCGGAAGCGGACGTACAGCGTTTCGCGTACTCTAATGGCGGCGACGCGAGTGTGACACTGATCACCGTGATCCGCACTGAAGCAAACGAAGGCGGTCACACAGCGGTGTTGATCGATGGCAGCCAGCGCGTGATCTGGGATCCGGCCGGAACATGGTGGCACCCTCAATCGCCGGAGAGAAACGACGTCCATTATGGGATAACACCCTGGATGGAGGCGTATTATCGCGACTACCATGTACGGGATGCTTACCATGTCGTGAAACAGGAAGTGCAGGTCAGCCAAGATACCGCGGACGCGATGATCGCAGCTTATCAAGCTCATGGAGCCGTACCGAAGGCCAACTGCACCCGGTCCAGCGCAGTCGTAATGCGACAGATTCCAGGGTTTGAAGGTATCCGCAGCACCTATTTTCCCAAACGGATGATGGAGGACTTCGGGGAACTACCAGGCGTCGTAACGCGCGTGTACTACGAAGACACTTTGGACCTGACAGGGCTCGACCTGGTACAGCGTGAAGACCTGGACCGGTAAGGCTATTTCCGGCGCAAGTGTTCATCGAGACGTGGCATGATCTCCACGAAGTTGCACGGGCGATGGCGGAAATCGAACTGCCATCGCAAGATCTCGTCCCATGCGTCCTTACAGGCGCCAGGGCTTCCGGGTAGCGCGAACAAGTAGGTTCCGTTGGAAACGCCCCCGCAGGCGCGGGACTGGACAGCGCTGGTGCCAATCTTCTTCATCGATACGATGGTGAAGACCGTCCCGAACGCTTCGATTTCTTTTTCGTAGACGTCGCGATGGGCCTCGACGGTGACATCCCGTCCGGTCAGCCCGGTCCCCCCTGTGCTGAGGATAACGTCGATCTCAGGGTCGGCGCACCATGAACGCAACTGGTCAGCGATCTGCGTGCGCTCATCCGGGAGGATCTTCCGTGCCGCCACCTTGTGACCGGCCCCTTCAATCCGGTCGACAAGTGTCTGGCCGGACTTATCCTCGGACAGGCTGCGAGTGTCCGACACTGTCAGAACAGCGATGCCGACAGGCATGAAATCTTTGGTCTCATCGATCCGGCTCATGACCCCCCTCCGCATTTCTGGTCGGGCGCAACAATAGCCCGCACGAGCCGGGCTGCAAGCACCCTTAGCCGTCCGTTTCGAGCCGCGCTTGAACTGCCAGCAGATCTTCCCAAGCCGCGCGCTTCATCGCCGGGTTCCTAAGCAGATAAGCGGGATGGAACATCGGCATGACAGGTAATCCGACCGCCTCGGTCCAAGCCCCGCGCAGCCTTGTAATCCCTTTGCGTCCCAGCATCGCTTGGCATGAGATATTCCCCATCAGGATCAGGATCTCAGGTGCCGCCAGCGCGATATGGCGCTCCACAAAGGGCAGCATCATCGAGATCTCATCCGGGCGCGGGTCGCGGTTCTGAGGCGGGCGCCACGGAAGAACATTTGTGATGTAAACGGCACGGCCCGGATCGGGATTGGATCGCGCCAGCCCGATTGCCCCAAGCATGCGGTCAAGCAATTGCCCTGCCCGCCCCACGAACGGAAGACCCTGAATATCTTCATCACGGCCCGGTGCCTCGCCGAGCAGCATCACCCTTGCTCCCGGCTGGCCATCGGCAAAAACCAGATTGCGCGCGCCAAGCTTCAACTCGCAATGCTCAAAAGCGGCAAGCGCAGCATGCAATTCCTCAAGGGTTTTTGAACCGGAAGTCAAGCGCTTCGCATCCGCGACCGCAATCTCAGCGGCTTCCACAGGAGAAGGGAGTACCGGAGGCGCTGAGGGCGCCGCCGCAGGCGCGGGCTCAGGTTTTGTTGGCTTTACGCGATCGAGCGCCGAACGATCTATCGGCGCATCAGCAATTGCCTCGGTCGCGCCAAGCTCAACTTGCCATTCCAGCAGCGTTTTCGCGGTATGGAAATCCATCTCATTCATCTCGCGGGCCAACTTACCGGGCTGCGCTGGCAGCGTCCATTGCAAGTACCCTTGTTTCAGCCCCCACACGCGTCCTATAAGCCCCCAGAAGACAGAGCAGAGACGCCCATGCCCTTCCGCGCCCGTCACCTTCTGGGGATCGAGACCCTCGCCCCTTACGAGATCGTCACGCTCCTTGATCTTTCCGACAGCTATGTGGACTTGAACCGAAGCCGCGCGAAACATTCCGACAAGCTCGCGGGCCTAACGCAGATCAACATGTTCTTTGAAAACTCGACCCGGACGCAGGCGAGCTTCGAAATTGCCGGCAAGCGCTTGGGCGCCGACGTTATGAACATGTCGATGGCGGCGAGTTCCATCAAGAAGGGCGAAACGCTGATCGACACGGCCCTGACGCTGAATGCGATGCACCCGGACCTGCTCGTCGTGCGGCATCCGCATTCAGGGGCCGTGGACCTCTTGGCGCAGAAAGTGAATTGCGCGGTCCTGAATGCCGGCGATGGCCGCCACGAACATCCGACACAAGCGTTACTTGATGCGCTGACAATCCGGCGTGCAAAAGGGAAACTTCATCGCCTGAACATCGCGATTTGTGGCGATATAGCGCATTCCCGCGTGGCGCGCTCGAACATCCTGCTTCTGGGAAAAATGGAGAACCGCATCCGCCTCATTGGCCCGCGCACACTAATGCCTTCACAAGTCGCCGAGCTGGGCGTGGAAGTCTACGAGGACATGCGCGAAGGCCTCAACGGCGTCGACGTTGTGATGATGCTCCGGCTCCAGCGCGAGCGGATGGACGGCGGATTTATCCCGTCGGAGCGCGAATACTACCATCGCTACGGCCTCGACCCCGAAAAACTGGCCTATGCAAAACCCGATGCTATCGTGATGCACCCGGGCCCGATGAACCGGGGTGTGGAAATCGACGGCACGCTGGCCGATGACATCAACCGGTCCGTTATCCAGGATCAGGTGGAAATGGGCGTCGCGGTGCGCATGGCGGCAATGGATCTTCTGGCACAGAACCGGGCAACTGCGACACCCGGGGTCATGGTATGACGACACCGCGTGACACCATATTCCGCCCCAGCCGACAGGCCTATATTCGCGCGTACACCATCATGGCAGCCATTGCGATGGCGATCGGGATGGGCGTGCTTTGGGTGATGGGCAATCCGCATGCCTGGACTGGTGCGGTCGGCGGGTTGGCAGCAATCGCACTCCGGGCTTGGTACCTATCGTCAGAAGAGCTCGCCTTGGAATGGGTCCTCAGCGATACGAGGCTTGAAGGTCCGGGTTGGCGCAAGATGAATCTCGACCAGATCACGACAGTTCGCACTTTGGGCGGCGCCGTACAGGTCATCACAGCGAATGGCGACAAACACCTGATCAAGTATCTCGATGACTCCGAAAGCGCGCGCGCCGAGATCGAGACTGCTGTTGCGAGGGTACGGGGATGATCGAGGTGCCCGCCTACGAAAAAGATCGAGTCCGGGTCTTTGCAGTCAACAGCGGCGCGCCAGTTGCCGATCTTAGGCAGACCTTCCTGAGCCGCCTAGAAGGGAACAGTCCACAGCTTGCGCCCGACATGCTCGCCGAGTTGTTGGGGACGACGTTGATCGATCCTGCCTATGTCGAGATTTTCCCGGTGAAAGACTTGGGCGATCTGGGACTGTCGCAATATCTCGCACAAGCGCTTGAAGTCCGCGGCGACGCGCTGCGAGCAGACCGACCCCGGCTTGATGCGCTGGAAGGCTCGGTGATGATCGTGCTGTCGGCTGCATTTGGCGGCAAGCCCACAACGCTGTCGCCCGGGGCCGCTCTTACCCTGATTGGCACCTACCCGACCGAGAACGCGGTGCAGCCGTCGACCATGTCTTTGCCCGACCCAGGTGGTGCTGGCATGCCCGCGCCGGAAACGACCGTGACCGAGCCGTCCAGCAGGCTCGGCAGCGGGTTGATCGCACTGATCATCAGTGGTGCGCTCCTGTTATCCGCAGCGATCTTTCTTGCCCTGTCCGGAGACCCGCAATGACCGAATTTGCACTGGTGAATGCGCGTCTGATCGATCCGGAACAGGAAGACGAGACACAAGGCGGGCTGATTGTCCGCAACGGCACAATCGCGGCTAGGCTAAGGCCCGGCGACTCACCCCCGGACATCCCCAGCATCGATTGCGACGGAAAATGCTTAGCACCGGGGATCGTGGATATCGGCGTAAAGGTCGGCGAACCGGGCGAACGCCACAAGGAAAGTTTCAAGACCGCCGGGCGCGCGGCCGTCGCGGGCGGAGTGACCACAATGGTCATACGGCCGGATACGACGCCCGCCATCGACAACCCCGAAACACTCGAGTTCGTCATGCGCCGCGCTGCAGGGGTGTGCCCCGCACGGATTGCACCCATGGCTGCCCTCACCAAATCACGGGCGGGTCGCGAGATGGTCGAGATGGGGTTTCTGATGGATGCAGGAGCCGTCGCGTTTTCCGACGGAGACACCGTTGTTCAGGACCACAAGGTTCTTTCACGCGCGTTGACCTATGCCGCAAGCCTTGGTGCGCTGGTGATCACCCACCCTCAAGACCCGGGACTGAGCAAGGGCGCAGCCGTCACGTCCGGTAAGTTCGCAACCTTGCGCGGCCTTCCCGCCGTATCACCTGTCGCCGAGCGCATGGGACTCGAACGCGATCTGGCATTGGTGGAGATGTGCGGCACGCGCTACCATGCAGATCAGATTACGACAGCTCGATCTCTCCCCGCGCTCCGCCGCGCAAAAGACGCCGGCCTTGATGTGACTGCGGGCGTATCGATCCACCACCTCACACTGAACGAGTTCGACGTCGGGGACTATCGCACGTTCTTCAAGGTCAAACCGCCACTACGGTCGGAAGATGACAGGCTGGCCGTGGCAGGGGCCGTAGCGGAAGGCACTATTGACGTAATCTGCTCGATGCACACACCGCAGGATGAAGAAAGCAAGCGCCTCCCATTCGAAGAGGCCGCCTCAGGGGCCGTTGGCCTCGAAACGCTCCTGCCCGCAGCGATGCGCCTCGTCCAGAATGGCAACCTGAACTTGCCTACGTTGTGGCGCGCCTTGTCGTTGAATCCTGCACGGAGACTTGGGCTTGAGAACGGACGGCTGTCTGTCGGAGCACCAGCCGATCTTGTGCTGTTTGACCCCAATGCACCCTTTGTCCTCGACCGCTTCAAACTGAATTCGAAGTCAAAAAACACTCCCTTCGACGGCGCGCGGATGGAGGGCAAAGTGCTGCGCACCTTCGTCGGTGGCGCGCAAGTCTTCGGCCCCGGGGACAGCTGATGCCCGAGCTTGTCACCAGCCCCTATGTGCTCGGTCTGGTCGCGTTGGGTGGTTATCTCCTTGGCGCGGTGCCTTTCGGGCTTGTGATCGCGAAGCTCCTTGGCCTCGGCGATCTGCGCCAAATCGGGTCTGGGAATATCGGCGCTACGAACGTCCTGCGCACAGGCAACAAACCAGCCGCAGCCGCCACGTTGGTTCTTGACGCCGGAAAGGGCGCAATAGCCGTTCTTCTCGCCCGCGCGCTGGTCGGGGAAGACGCCGCGCAAGTGGCGGGTGCCGCCGCGTTCCTCGGGCATTGCTTCCCCATCTATCTTGGCTTCAAGGGCGGCAAGGGTGTGGCGACGTTTCTGGGGACATTGCTTGCGCTGGCCTGGCCAGTCGGCATGGCCGCTTGCATGACCTGGCTTATAGCGGCGGGCGCCTTCCGTATCTCCTCGCTGTCTGCCCTTATTGCAGCCGCAACCTCGCCACTATGGGCGTATCTTCTTGGTTTTGAAGACATGACTCTGTTGGCGTCGTTCCTCGCAGTTCTTGTATGGATTCGGCATCGGCCAAACATCGTTCGGTTGCTGGACGGCTCAGAGCCACGAATTGGTCGCAAATAAACGCACACGACTTCGAATTACGCGTTGCGCGGAAACACTGGTCACATTTTCGGTCGATTCCGTTAAATATCACCTCTGAAACGCGGCGAAGCCGCCCTAGTCCGACCACATTTCAAGGGTCTCCTTACGGTTAACCATTCTGGCCGTGATCACCCAATGGAGGACCGTATGAGTATCCCGAGCGCAATTGCGACCGCCTATGCAAAGATACTGACCTTCCAGGGACGCGCGACACTGCGCGAGTTTTGGTCCTTCTACATTTTCCAAGTCATTTTGGCCGGCGCTCTTGCCTATTGGTTGTACTACAAGGCGGGACTTGAGCATGTCATGCCGCTGATAGAGGGGAATACCGGCGTGCTCGTGGGCGCGTTTATTCTGACTCAACTGCCGGGCCTGTCCCTGATCGTGCGTCGCCTGCACGATTCTGGACGGAGCGCTTGGTGGCTGCTCATCACTGCTGTCCCTGTTTTCGGGGCGCTGGCGCTGTTCGTGCTGTTGATCCAGCCCAGCGACACTGTAGCAAACCGCTATGACGTTGCGGCACCGCACGGACACTCCGCGACAGCACAGCAGCCTGTACCGGTCCCGGTTGAAAGCCGTAGTCAGAGCGATGACGTGCGAGCGTTGTATAGCGCACGTATCGCTGGGCTGAACAAGAACCCCGGCTTCAGCGCTTAGTAGCTGTAATCGGCATAGATCCGGGTTAAATCCCCGTCCCAATCGCCGTGGTAGCGCGAAAGAAGCTCGTCTGCCGGCACGCGACCCGAAGCGAGACTGTCCTTCAAAGCATTCAGGAAATGGGTCTCATCCGGGATCATGCCGCCGGCACCCGGTCGTGCTCGGGCCTTCAATCCCGCCTCGGCGATCTCGACCACTTGCTCAGCAAGCTGGTGCATTCGGATGCCGTGCGTTTCCGCCTGGAGACCGTCTGCTGCCGCAGCTACACGCAATGCTTCGCGCATCTCGGCGTCCCAGCCTTTTACAAGATCCCACGCCGCATCGAGCGCGCTTTGGTCGTACGTCAGGCCGACCCAGAAGGCGGGCAACGCGCAAAGGCGCCGCCAGGGACCACCATCAGCGCCGCGCATTTCGATGAACTTCTTGATCCTTGCCTCGGGGAAGATCGTTGTCAGATGGTCGGCCCAATCGCTAAGCGTTGGAACCTCCCCGGGCAGGGCTGGCAATCTGCCTTCCAGAAAATCGCGGAATGACTGGCCGAGGGCGTCAATGTACTCTCCGTCGCGATAGACAAAATACATTGGGACATCAAGGGCATAGTCGACCCATGCCTCGAAGCCGAACCCATCCTCAAATACGAATGGCAGCATGCCCGTGCGATCTGCGTCCAGGTCCCGCCAGACCCGCGACCGCCAGCTTTTCTGGCCATTGGGTTTTCCATCGAGAAAAGGAGAATTCGCAAAAAGCGCAGTTGCCACGGGCTGAAGCGCCAGCGCGACCCGCAGCTTCTGGACCATGTCTGCCTCGGACGCAAAGTCCAGGTTCACCTGCACTGTACAGGTTCGGTACATCATGGTTTTGCCCATGGTTCCAACCCGGTCCATATAGTCCGTCATCAGGCGGTACCGGCCTTTCGGCATGACAGGCATATCCTCGTGCCGCCAGATCGGCGCAGCCCCCAGACCGATGAACCCGGCGCCAATCTTGTCTGCGATCGTCTGCACCTCGCGCAGATGAGCGTTCACCTCGTCACAGGTTTCGTGGATGGTCTGCAAAGGCGCGCCAGACAGCTCCAACTGCCCGCCAGGTTCTAGTGAGACGTTGGCACCATCCTTTTCGAGACCAATAATGTTTTCGCCTTCCAGCACCGGGGTCCATCCGAACCCGTCCCGGAGCCCGTCCAGCATCGCCTTGATCGAACGATCTCCGTTATAGGGCAAGGGCTTAAGGGTATCCTTGCAGTAGCCGAACTTCTCGTGCTCGGTCCCGATGCGCCACGCGTCGCGGGGCTTGCAACCATCGGCGAGATAGGCGGCGAGTTGGGCGCGATCCTCAATCGGACCTCCACCGGATTGGGGGATAGACATAGGGACTTATGCTCCAGTTCGCCGTGATGGTGTCACGAACTGTCTCGCGACGCCGGGGAAGTCAAGCGCGGGCCTGTCGAAGCGCCTGTGCGTTGCCACACAACGACGGAAGCATCCCCGGTAGCGTCCAGCTTTGACAGCAGTTGCGTCATGTCCATTCCCGGGAGAGCTGCGAAAGCATCAAAAAGCGCAGCCTCCCCCTGTGCGCCATGGGGAATGGCAAGCGCGTTGTTTTCTGTATCAATCAGAAACCAGACTTTGCGTTGGTTATCAGTACGCAAGCGCAGAACCGCAAGATCCCGGAGGGCGATGGTGCCGCCCGTAACAGGCCCCAGATAGCTCACCTGCCCTTCGTCGAGCACCACAACGCCCGGCGCGTCTTCAGCTGTCGCAAACCGCAGACGACGCAAGGCATTCACGAAAAGCCCCGCACCAACCAGAGCCACCACAGCGCCAACGCCGCGCACCACAAGCCCGGGATCGCTGAGCATCCAGACCCCTAAAGCAAGTGCGAAGAGCGCGCCCAGCGCCTCGCGCCATCGCAGGATTTGCGCCACAGCTTCGGGTCTCAGAAAGGGCATACGCGTTCCTTCGCGGGTCGGAGTCAGAGCAGATTTTCGTACAGATTGCAGCAGGTCGCAAAGACGGTTTTCACATTTTGTAGCAAAACCGGATCACCAGTCTCCAAGCTGCGATTGCCACAGAGTCAGCGCAGCGACAGCCGCGGTGTCCGCTCGCAAAACGCGCGGGCCAAGTTGAACGGGAACCGCCTGAGACATACCGCGCAAACGCCCGCGCTCCGCCTCCGAAAATCCGCCCTCGGGTCCGATCAGGATCGCCCAAGGCGTGTCTCGCGTTGCGGGGTTCAGGGCCCGCGCCAACGACGGGTCCTCGGCCAGCGTTTCATCACAGAACATCAGACGACGCCCTGCAGGCCAACTCGATAGCATCGTATCGAGTTTCTGCAACGCCGCCACTTCGGGCACAAAAGTTCCACCGCATTGTTCTGCGGCTTCAACCGCATGAGCCTGAAGCCGATCCTGGCGGATGCGTTCGGAATTCGTGAACTCTGTCTGGACCGGGAAAATGCGCGCCGCGCCCATCTCCGCAGCTTTCTCGACAATAAAGTCCGTGCGGGTTTTCTTGATCGGAGCAAACAGGAGCCAAAGGTCAGGTGGGTTTCGTTGCGGCGCGGTCTGAGCGCCTACCGTGAGCGTGCCACCGCGCTTTGACAGGTGCGCGATCTGCGCGGACCACGCGCCGTCCCGGCCATTGAACAGCGTGACCGCGTCGCCAGCCTGCCGGCGCATGACATTGGCCAGATAGTGCGCATGGTCCCGCGACAGGGTAACGGTTTGCCCCGCCCCCAGGGCATCGTCTAAATAGAGCCTGATCTGACCTGCCGACATAGGACGGGACCTTATGAGCAACGACGCGCAAACGCCAGCGACCGGAACCGTCGCGGATGCCGTCAAAGGCAATTGGGTGGACACGATAGCGCCGGCTTGGAGCAGGCCCTATCTGCGCCTGAGTCGCGCGGACAGACCCATTGGGACATGGTTGCTGCTGCTGCCCTGTTGGTGGGGGGCTCTTCTGGCAGCGGCGTCGGGCACCGGCTTCGATCTTCAGACAATTTGGATCATGGTCGGCTGCGCGATCGGCGCCTTCCTGATGCGCGGCGCGGGCTGCACGTGGAACGACATCACCGATCGGGAGTTTGACGCCAAGGTCGCGCGTACCCGGTCCCGCCCGATCCCGTCCGGTCAGGTCTCGGTCAAAGGCGCACTCGTGTGGATGGTACTCCAGTCACTGTTGGCCTTCGGGATTCTGCTAACCTTCAACCTGAACGCCATCTTGCTTGGCATCGGGTCATTGGCGCTGGTATGTATCTATCCCTTCGCCAAGCGGTTTACATGGTGGCCGCAGGTCTTTCTGGGGCTTGCATTCAACTGGGGCGCGTTGCTGGCCTGGACAGCCGAAGCCGGGACACTTGGGTGGCCAGCCATCATCCTCTACGCCGGCGGCATTACATGGACGTTGTTTTACGACACCATATACGCACACCAGGACACCGAAGACGACGCGCTAATCGGCGTGAAATCAACCGCACGCCTGTTTGGCGCCAACTCCCGGAAATGGTTGTCGGGGTTCCTGGTGGCGACGGTCGCGCTTCTTGGGGCTGCGGTGCTGTCGGCGATGGTGCCGACCGCGAGCGTGCTGGCTTTGGTCCTGGGGCTCGGCGGGGCCTGGGCGATGGGGTGGCATCTGGTCTGGCAACTTCGGCATCTGGCCCCAGACGATCCAGAAAACTGCATGCGAATCTTTCGGTCGAACCGGGATGCAGGTTTGATCTTTGCGCTGTTTCTGGCCGGGGCCGTCGCGGCATGATTGCACCCCTGCCCACGCTTTTGTAGGACAGCACAACACGCATGAAATAGGGATGCGCTCCGGATGGCCTCTCGCCAGATCGTGATGACAGTGATTGCCTTTGGTGTGGCCGCGGGCGGTGCCGTCTTGGCCAGCACTTATCTGACAGATATCCTTGAAAACCGGTCCATTGCTGCGGTTGGCGCTGCGCTGGACGAAGCCGAACTGACGGACTTCGCGTTTGCGGAAGCAGATGGGCTTCGCGTGACCATCTCGGGCACCGCTCCGGATGAGGCGGCCCGTTTTGCGGCGATCTCTGCAGCGAGCGGCGTGATCGCGCCAGATCGTGTGATCGACGCGCTGGTGGTCGCGGAAGCCAAGGCTCTGGCGCCACCCGATTTCACACTAGAGCTGTTGCGCAACGAGGATGGCATATCCCTGATCGGGTTGGTGCCGGCCGCGACGGAGCGCGAAGCTTTGGTAAACCGGCTGTCGGATCTCGGCCGCGTGGTGGACATGGTGGAAACCGCGGATTACGCCATCCCAGCGCGGTGGATCGGCGCGCTCGACTACGGCCTGAGCGCTGCTGAGCTTCTGCCGCGCGCCAAGGTGAGCGTTAGTGCCGGCAGAGTGCACGTCGCGGCCATTACTGACAGTGTCGAAGAAAAGGACAGGCTAGAGACCCGCCTGCGTCGTACCGCGCCCGCGGGTATGATCGTTACCCTAGATCTCGCTGCGCCGCGTCCAGTGCTCGCGCCTTTCACCCTGAGGTTCTCCAAAGACGACAACGGCGCGCGGTTCGAAGGTTGCGCGGCTGAAACCGCGCGAGATCGCGGGCGAATCCTGGCTGCGGCAGAGCAGCAGGGATTGGCCCCGGGCACGTCCTGCATGCTTGCTCTTGGCGCGCCGTCACCGCGATGGGCTGATGCCGCGAGTGCAGGTATTCGTGCAGTCGCAGCACTTGGCGGCGGATCGGTCACCCTGTCGGATGCGGATATCACACTGGTTGCGCCAGAGAGCGTTGCACAGCCGCTTTTCGCGCGAGTGGTTGCGGATCTTCAAAACAGTTTGCCCGAGGGCTTTTCGCTCTATTCCGTGTTGCCGGAACCCGAAGACGAGAGACCCGGCCTGTTCAACCCGGAGGCGCTGCGCTTTACCGCAACGCTAAGTCCCGAAGGCCTGGCACAATTGCGTGGGCATGTGGCTGACCCGACGCGGCAGGAGGTGACTGAAACCCTCGCACATGCGCTGTTTGGTGGCGACAATGTCTACAACGCCACGCAACTCACCGACGCCGCGCCGGAAGGATGGTCTGTCAGGGTGCTGGCGGCTCTTGAAGGCCTGAGCCATCTCAACAACGGGTCGGCGACCGTCACGCCAGGGTTCATTCGTGTGTCCGGACGGACCGGCGCGGAGGACGGACCCGCTCAGGTCGCACAGCTTTTATCGGACCGCCTCGGCACTGAAGCTGATATCCGGCTTGATGTAAGCTACGATCCTGTGCTCGACCCAATCACCGCGATCCCGACCGAGGAAGAGTGCTTCGAACGCGTGGAAGCCGCGAAGACGGGGCGCAAGATCCTGTTTGATCCAGGATCTGCAAGGCTGGCCGCGGAAGCGTTCAACGTGATTGATGACATTGCTGAAGTTCTCGCGGATTGTTCCCATGTCGCGATGGAGATCGCCGGGCATACAGACAGCCAAGGGCGCGAGGTCATGAACCTTGAATTGAGCCAGGAGCGCGCTGATGCAGTTCTCGCGGCCCTGGCGGAAGAGCGGATTACCACGGCCAATCTGGTGGCGCGCGGCTATGGCGAGGCGCTGCCGATCGAGGACAATGACACCGAGGAGGGGCGCGAGGCCAACAGGCGGATCGAATTCACCCGCCCGACACCGCCCGTCAACGAGGGCGTGGAGCGCGGCGAGACACCCGCGGCTACCACAGCGGAGGAGCCTTCTGAAACTGCTGAGAGCACGCAAGGAGGGGATGATGAACAGAACTGAGATCATACTGGCGACGGCGGTTATCCTCTTTGCGGCCTTCGCGCTCGGATGGATTGCAAACTGGGTGGTTACGCGGTTCACCCATGTTACCAAGGACGATATGAGCGATCTGGAGCAGATGGCGCATCAACTCCACGAAGCGGAAGAAACGCGGGACAAGGCCATCACCTATGCAGAAAACCGCGAGCGTGACCTGTCAAACCTGTTGACCCAGAAAGACGCGGAACTGACTGCTGCTATGGAAGGACTACGAGAAGCGCGGGCTGAAGCGGCGGACTTGCGTGCCTATGTGGAACGGATTAATCAGGCGGACTGAGGTTCCAGCGGCAGAACCAGCCCGCCATGTCATCGCAACATGAGAAAGCGAACGTTCGTTTACAGGCGAGCAAGAAATCGCCGAAAACCTCCTTTATCTGGTGCACAAAGGTCAGATCGGCACAAGAAATAGACAATTCGGGCGAAAAGACCTAAGAATGAAAAAAACAAAATTTCGGAGCAGTAGTTATGGTCACTTCTAGCCTTTTCGGCCGTAGCGCTTTGCAGGCCGCGACCTTACTCGCATCTATACTTTGCACGGTCGCAATCATTTACGCCGACGTGCTGGTGCTTGGGAGCACCATGGCAGAAGGCTCGCTGGTCCAGGTATCCCAAGCGGTATTGATCCTCGGAAGCGCGGCGTTTTTCGCTTTGGGTGCCCGCAATCACGTCGATGAAAGAGGCTACCTGTTGCTGGTTTCGACTGTTTTCCTGTGCATGTTTGTGCGGGAAAATGACGGGCTTTTGGATGGCATTGCCCATGGGTTCTGGCGCGTGCCGGTAACTGTGATCGGTGTCGCCGGTGTTTTCGCTGTCCTTAGCAACAAAAAAACGCTTCGTTCTCCGCTAGAACGGCATGCACAAGACAGTTCGTTTTGGATACTGGCGATTGGTTTCTTACAACTGATCGTATTCAGTCGGCTCTTCGGAAGCGGTCACCTTTGGGACCATATCCCAAACCAGGCCGATCTCGGTCCTGTAAAGGCGATAATTCAGGAAAGCACCGAGCTTCTGGGGTATTCGCTCATCTTTCTCGGGTCTTACCTCGCGTACAGATACCTGTATCGGAAAGAGCAGAAGCTGACCGTAGAAAAGGCATCCATCGACGGTATAGGTCCCCTTTCAGAGCAACCGACCTAGCCACGACACCGTGAAATGGGTGGCATCCAGGTATTGTCACTCATCGAGGGGCGGGCTGGCCCGAATTTCGGGCATCTGCTGGCAACTCGAGGGATGGTCGCTTTCCGTGCGAAACGGACCATCACTGTTCTCTCGGGTAACCGGGCCAGCGCGGCTTACCAGCGTGTCAGCGCGGCCTCGTCTTCTTCGGTGGCCGCGACCCAGCCGGCGCCGTCTTCCGTGATCTCTTTCTTCCAAAAGGGCGCGCGGGATTTGAGGTAGTCCATCAAAAACTCAGCGGCTGCAAATGCATCGACCCGGTGCGGGGCAGCCGTCGCAACCATCATGATCCTGTCGCCCGGTCCCATCCGCCCGTACCGATGAATCACAAGCGCGTCGCCCAGCGACCAACGAGACACGGCTTCATCAACGATGCTGCCGATCGCGCGTTCTGTCATGCCGGGATAGTGCTCGATCTCCATTACATCGAGATCGGTTTGCGCCAGGTCGCGAACCACGCCTGTGAACGTCACAACTGCGCCCATGTCAGTGCGCCCTGAGGCAAAGGCCTCTACCTCCTCCCCCAAAGCAAACGGCGCTTCCTGAACCCGAACTGTGGCCATCTCAGCCCCCTGTCATGGGCGGAAAGAACGCAACCTCGCGCGCATTGGCAAGGGGAGCGTCGAACTCGGTAAGGTCCTGATCCACTGCAACCCGCACCGCGGAGAGATCCGAAAAGGCTAACGCATAGCGGTCTTCGCGCGCACGCAATTCCTCTACCAGATCGGCGACCGTGAGCGCATCGGTTTCGATCCGCTCCTGGCTCAGTCCGATGCGTTCCCGAAGCCACGCGAAATAAAGCACATCCAGTGTCATGTCTCCTCCCTGAGAAATGGCAGGGATTTTCTGAAGTAATCGAAGCCGGTGATCAAGGTCAGTATAGAAGCGACCCAGATCAGGGCGATCCCCAACACCCCAAGTGATACGCCCCATTCTGCCGAGCGCCAGACTATGTTGCCGTCCGACGGCCCAGCATCCATCGCGGCCTGATACGCCTCTCGGGTGAGGCTGTGGAACGCCATCAGATGGGTTTGCTCCAGCGCCAACGCCACAAACAGAACAGCGATTGCGACCATCTGGGCGGTGGTCTTCCACTTTGCGAGCTTGGTGACCGCCAGCTTACCGGCATCCGCGCCGAGAAACTCCCGCAACCCTGAGACAAACACCTCGCGAAACAGGATGAAGGCCGCGGGTACAAGGATCAGAGGATCGAGCGCGGAAAGCGCTATGATCACCGCCAGCGCTGTTACAACCATCGCCTTGTCGGCAATGGGGTCAAGCATCGCGCCAAACTTTGATGTCTGCCCCCACGAACGCGCGAGATACCCATCCAGGAAATCAGTGAGCGACGCGGCGACAAACAAACCAAGCGCCATCCAATCGGCCAAGGGACGCGGCAGAAACGCGAAGACCAAAGCCACAGAGGGGGCCGCGATCAGGCGGACGACGGTCAGGATATTCGGAAGCGTCCAAGACATGTGCCCTGATACCGCCTCAGAGCACTCGCGGCAACGCAATGGGACACGAAAAAGGGAAACCGCGGACCCGAGTATCGGGGTCCGCGGCATTCGCTACGGTCTGGGGTCTGAGACGTCTCGCTCGTTACTGGGTCGGTCGATGTTCACTGCCAAAAACACGACAGGAATAGCTGCGGCATGCGGTATTACTAGTAGGCACTGTACCATCCCCCTACGCCACACATGCCGCAGCATCCGATCTGAAAATAAGAACCCCTCGGCGCAATGAATGCCGCGGTACGACAGTGATAGCACATGAGTCTGAGGACACAAAAAAGTCATTATTCAAGGCACGCCTAACACAACCTTTACGTGTGCTACTACTAAATGTTGCGTGGTTAACCAATTGGTAATCATAGAGTGTCCGCCCGAAAACTGCGAATCATCCGGGCGTTCTCCGTTAAGTGAGAAAAAGAGGCAGAATCATGGCAGGCGAGTTCTCGCCGACCGGACCTTCAGAAAGGGACGGGCGCGGTGAAAGTCATGCCGATGCCACCATCCGGATGATTCAGGCGAAGGGATTGAGAATGCAGCATCAATCGGGAGTAGTCGCGCGCAGACCCTGTTGCATAGAAGGGGTCTCCGAGGATCGGGTGGCCAAGTGCCTGCATATGAACGCGCAACTGATGTGAACGCCCTGTCTTGGGCATAAGGCGGACGCGGCTTTCCTCGTCATTTGCGCGCAGGCGACGCCATTCGGTAACCGCTTGTTTGCCGTTTTCGAGATCAATCTTCTGCAGCGGGCGGTTCGGCCAGTCTACAATCAGTGGCAGATCGATTGTTCCGGATGCTTCTGCCAGCCGCCCCCAGACCCGCGCGACGTAGGTTTTCCGCGTTTGCCGTTTTTCAAATTGCAGACCGAGATGCCGCTGTGCATGCCGGGTCAGAGCAAAAACCATCACCCCGGAGGTGTCCCGGTCGAGGCGGTGCACCAGCAATGCGTCAGCGAACACCGCCTGCACACGGCTGAGCAGGCAATCGGCCAAATGCGGGCCCTTGCCCGGGACACTGAGCAGCCCCGATGGCTTATCGACAACCAGGATCTGTGCATCCTCATGCAGGACAGCGACAGGGTCTTGCGGCGGGCGGTAGGTTTCTAGCGGTTTCGGTGGCATGGCGCCTCTCTAGCCCCTCCGGACCGGGCGTGCTAGGGCGCGATGGATCGGAGGCCCCCATATGAGTTTCGACGCCTGGCTTGTCTTTGCCACCTTCTGGGTTTTGTTCGTCACGACACCTGGCCCGAATGCCGTCAATTGCATCGGAAACGGCATGACCTATGGCTTTGCCCGTGCACTCTGGGGGGTTGCAGGCATCCTGACGCAGGCAACGCTGTTCCTGACCCTGTCAGCAGCTGGCGTTACCGCGCTTATCACGGCGGCTCCTGAAATCTTCAGCTGGGTGAAGCTGTTTGGCGCGGGCCTGCTGATTGCACTTGGAGTGCGCGCGTGGCTGCGTGCAGGACAGCCTATGGATCCCGCGCCAGTGGGCGCACATACGATCTATGGCCGAGCATTTCTGATTGCGACAATCAACGCGAAATCCCTGGCGGGGTACCTTGCGGCATTCTCACAGTTCGTGCAGCCCGACGTGCCAATCTGGGACCAGATGTGGGTGATCTTCCCAACAGCGCTCAGCCTGACGGCGCTCAGTTACATCACCTACACGGCGCTCGGAGCGGGCCTTGGCAAAATGGCCCTTGGGGCGGTGTTGAATGTCTGGGTGCGGCGGGCGCTGGCCGTGTGCTTTGTGATCTACGGGGTTGCCTTGGCAAGTTATCAGCCGCGCTGAGAAAAGGTCTGCTTCAAGATCTTGGCCAGTGCAGTCGCGTCGTCGTCGGTAAACGCTGCGGGCTGGTCGCTATCGAGATCGAACACACCCATCACCTGACCGTCCGCCCCAAAAACCGGAAGCACCAGCTCCGACCGGGTGGAGGACGCGCAGGCTATATGGCCGGGGAAGGCGTCGACGTCCGGAACCAGTTGCACCGCGCGCGTTCGGGCCGCCGCACCGCACACACCGCGGGAGAATGGGATTGTCAGGCATCCATGCCCGCCTTGATAGGGACCGATCGTCAGGGTCTCCGGCGCGGTGACGCGGTAAAACCCGACCCAGTCGAAACGGTCATCGGCGTGATACACCTCGCAGGTGATCGTGGCCATGCGCGCGACCTTGTCCGACACGCCTTCGACCAGAGACGCGACGCTGGCTTCCAGAGCGGGATAGTCAACACGCGTCACGGGCGTTCGATGGCGATCGCGGTACCTTCGCCGCCACCGATGCAGATTGCGGCAACCCCGCGCTTGAGACCGCGGGTTTCGAGCGCGTTCAACAGCGTGACCATGATCCGCGCACCCGAGGCCCCGATCGGATGGCCTAAGGCACACGCGCCCCCGTTTACGTTCACCTTATCAGTTGGCAGCGCCATCTCCCGCATAAACGCCATGGGCACAACGGCGAAGGCTTCGTTCACTTCCCACAGATCAACGTCTTCCGCGCGCCACCCGAGCCGGTCCAGCAACTTGCGGGCGGCTGGCACGGGCGCGGTCGTGAACCAACCCGGCGCTTGCGCGTGACTGGCATGGCCAAGGATGCGGGCCCTGACCGGCAGGTTGGCGGCAGCGCTCTCACGCGCGAGTACAACCGCTGCGGCACCGTCGGAAATGGACGACGAGTTGGCGGCGGTCACAGTGCCGTCCTTCCGAAAGGCGGGTTTCAGATGCGGGATCTTTTCGGGACGCGCATTGGCGGGTTGTTCATCCTCACGCACCATGGTCTCGCCCTTCCGGGTTGACAGCGTCACGGGCGCGATCTCGTTCTTGAAAGCGCCACTCGCCTGCGCAGATAGCGCATTCTCAAGCGAGCCAAGCGCATACCCGTCCTGAGCCTCCCGTGTGAACTGGAACGCCTCGGCACAATCCTCGGCAAAGGTGCCCATGAGACGGCCCTTGTCGTAGGCGTCTTCCAGACCGTCGAGGAACATGTGATCGATCACCTGACCATGCCCGATCCGGGCCCCGCCGCGCATCTTCGGCAAAAGGTACGGCGCGTTGGTCATACTCTCCATGCCGCCGGCGACGACGACATCAGCGTGTCCCAGAGCCAGACGGTCCGCTGCGATCATTGCCGCTTTCATGCCCGAGCCGCACATCTTGTTGAGCGTGGTCGCCGGGACGTCGTCGCCCAGTCCGGCTTCATACCCCGCTTGCCGCGCCGGAGCCTGTCCCTGTCCGGCTGGCAATACACATCCCATCAGGTTCTCTTCGATCCGATCCGCAGACACCGTTGCTTGATCAAGCGCCGCACGAATGGCAACGCCCCCGAGCCCAGGCGCATCCATGTCGGAAAACACCCCCTGAAATCCCCCCATCGGGGTACGTGCGGCACCGCAAATCACAACTTTTTCCATGCACTGTCCCCCGTTTTCGGACGTTTTCGCAGGAACTCGCCCGTCATGCACCTTCTGGTAAGAGATCGTCCGATATTACCGCAAGTGCAAGCCAACAAAAGGACCGCATCATGGCGATTACCAAGTCAGTCCACGGGGAAATTCTGGTCGCGCGGGTTGAGGACAGCCGGATTGATGCCGCAGGTGCGGTTAGTTTCAAGGACGAGATGGTCGCTCTTATGTCAGAGCCACAGAAGCGTGTGGTCCTCGATCTTCAGAATGTCGAGTTCCTGGACAGTTCCGGCCTCGGCGCCGTCGTAGCCGTGATGAAAGCCTATGGTGCCGAAATGACGCTAGAACTCGCAGCGCTGAACCCAATTGTAGAGAAGGTTCTTCGGTTGACCCGGATGGACAAGGTCTTTCGAATTCACAGTTCGGCGGATACCGCGTTGGCCGCGTAAGAACGGATTGTGACGCGCGCTGTCTCAGCGAGCCCGATCACGGCACCCTCCCAATCGAAGGGCAGCGCAGTGTTCACTCGGACCATAAAGAGCAGTTTGGTCGAGGTGCGCGGCCTTGTGGCCGATGTGATCACTTTTTTAGACCGGCACACCAGGAATGTGTGCCTTTGCCAGCGCGCCGAGATTGTTCTGGCAGAGCTTTTGAACAACATTGTCGAGCACGCCTATGGCAACGCGGAGACAGGCAGCATCGCTTTTCATGCGATCCTCAGCGAGGCCGGTCTGGGCATTACGGTCAGGGATACAGGCCGCCCGATGCCCGGCAATTCCCTTCCCGACGGAGTGCGGCCTGCGGCCGATGGGCCAGTTTCCAGCCTTCCGGAGGGGGGGTTTGGCTGGTTTCTGTTGCACAGTCTTGCGCAAGATCTGCGCTATGAGCGACAGCAGCAGACCAATGTCACCTTCTGCATGCTCGACATATCTCAACCTGACAACCCGGAGTGATCTGTCACGATTAGATATCGAGGCATTTGGTTGCGACCTGTCCATGCCGCACGGCAGATACAGAAGTGCCTGCGGGACGATGCCACCGCTCTAATACAAGCGGTTTTCGCGATCACGGTCGTGATTGCCCTGAACTTCCTCCAGCGTTTCCTCGGTCTCGACGGTTGATTTGACCCATTGCGCCAGGGTCGGAGCCGCGTCCGCATGGTCCCAGGTCTCCGGCGACCAGAGCCTGGATCGGACCAGAGATTTCGAACAGTGCATGAAAACCTGTTCCACATCGACGACAAGCACCAGATCGGGCAGGCGTCCGTTTATTGCAAACTGCGCCCGCAGGTTTTCGTCGGCGGCAATTCGGCCGCGCCCGGCAATGCGGAGCGTCTCCTTGTGCCCCGGCACGACAAACAACAGGCCCACCCGGTCATCGATCAACAGGTTTTCGAACGTATCGACGCGGTGGTTGCCCAGTCGATCCGGGACAAGCAGCGTCCTGTCGTCGAAAACCTGCACGAACCCCGGCGCATCGCCTTTGGGGGACACATCGTGCCGGTCGTCGACCCCGGCAGACGAAATCACCACGTAGGGCGAGAGCGCGATGAAGGCCCGCGCGACACCATTCACATGATCGAGGTCCTTCTTGCTCGCATTCCCGGTCCATTCCGGGATGATCTTCCGAAGCTTCTCATGGGTATCAACGGGGTCTGTCACTTCCAGTGGCATTGGGTCCTCCCTGAAAAGCGGAAGTGTTGCAGACATCTTCAGACATGTCATGCGTGTCCACAGGGCCCGAGCCACCCGTCAGACTGTTCTGGCGCCTGCGCTCAAAGATCGCTTTTCCCACTTGGACCTTTCGCGCCAGCGGTCTAGGTGATGGCGCGAGCGACAGAAGACAGCCCGGTGCCACTCCCGGGCATACGGGGACCTACTCAAAATGCGAGATTTTCATCTTCCGGGCCGCTCGGCGGTGTTTGCCGAGAACGGGATGTGTGCGACATCCACACCGCTGGCCACAAAAACCGCCATCGACATTCTGCAAAAGGGCGGCAACGCGGTCGACGCGGCGACCTCAGCAGCGATCCTGCTGGGGCTGGCCGAGCCGCAGATGACCGGTATTGGTGGCGATTGCTTTGCCCTGATCAAACTGCCCGGCACAGAAGACATCACCTGTGTGAACGGCTCGGGCCGGGGCCCTGCAGGACTGGATGCAGCGGACCTGCGGGACGCCGGCCATGAGAAAATGCCACTTGGGTCTCCACACGCTGTGACCGTTCCCGGCGCGATCGATGCTTTCTGTCACATGAACGAAACCTGGGGAGCTCTCTCGCTTGCGGATGTGCTGGCGCCTGCCATTCACTATGCCGAGGCCGGTATCCCGGTTGGTCCGCGCACGGCCTTTGATTGGGCGAACGATGCCCCCGTTCTGCAGGGTGTCGCGCGGGACAATTTTCTTCTGGGCGGGAAAGTTCCGCAGCCCGGACAAGTATTCCGCGCGCCGGGCCAGGCGGAAGTTCTGCGCCGTGTAGCTGCCGAAGGGCGGGACGGGTTTTACACCGGCGAGGTGGCCGAGGACATGGTCGCAGCGCTGCAGGCCATGGGCGGCACCCATACGCTGGATGATTTCGCGGCCACTGCCTGCACCCGCACGGACCCGATCAACGGGACCTACAAGGGCACGGAGCTGGTGGAGCATCCGCCCAACGGCCATGGTGCGACGGCGATCCTGATGGCGAATATCCTTGCTGAGTTCGACCTGCCGTCGCTCGACCCGTGGGGCACAGAGCGCGCGCATCTGGAGGCCGAAGCCGCCAAGCTCGCTTACAACACACGCGACCGGATTATCGCGGATGCCGATTACACCACCCGATTGGCGCATATGCTCTCCCCCGAGACAGCCAGGAAACTTGCGGCGCTCATCGACCCAAAGCGCGCAATCGCTGATGCGCACGCTGTGTCCGAGGCGGTGCACAAGGAAACCATCTATATCACCGTCGTCGACAAGGACCGCATGGTGGTGTCGCTGATCTATTCGATCTTCCACGGCTTCGGCGGCGGCATTGCGACCGACAAGTTCGGTATCCTGTTCCAGAACCGTGGGGCTGGCTTCACGCTAGAGGAGGGCCACCCGAACGAAGCCAAGGGTGGTAAGCGCCCGCTCCATACGATTATTCCAGCCATGCTGCGCCAGAATGGCAAGGTCGTGATGCCCTTTGGCGTGATGGGCGGCGCGTACCAGCCCAATGGCCATGCGCGTGTCATCACCAATGTGGTAGACTATGGCCTGCACCCGCAGGCCGCCCTCGACGCGCCCCGGAGTTTTGCAGACCCGACGCAGGGCCTGCTGGTTGAGCGCGGCTATTCGGACAAGGTCCGCGCAGAGCTGGCGGCGATGGGGCACCCGGTGTCCATTCCAGACACACCGATTGGCGGTGCGCAGGCGATCTGGATCGATCCCGAGACGGGTGTCTTGCAAGGCGCGTCCGATCCACGCAAGGATGGCTGTGCGCTGGGATATTGAGCGGAGGGAAACATGGCGATCCGACCAGTGGCCGAAATGGTGGCTGAGGCGAAAGACAAAATCGCCACCTGGAGCCCGGCAGAGGCGCGCAAGGCCGCAGATGAGGGACGCGCCCTGCTGGTCGATATCCGCGATATCCGCGAGTTGAACCGCGACGGGCGCGTACCCGGTGCGTTCCACGCCCCGCGTGGGATGCTGGAATTCTGGCTCGATCCCGAAAGCCCGTATCACAAGCCGGCGCTGGCCACGGACAAGACGCTGGTCCTGTTTTGTGGCAGCGCATGGCGCTCTGCCCTGAGCGTGGTCGCCCTTCAGGAGATGGGGGTCGAAAACATCGCCGAGATCGCGGACGGGTTCAAAGGCTGGAAAGCCGCCGGATTGCCGATCGAAGTGAAGGACTGACGGAGCTCAGTTGAGCTGGAAGTGCAGCGGGTATTTCCCGCCTTCGAAATCGCCGAACAGGTCGGCCAGGTCGGGATGATCCACCGGCCCCGAAGCGCCATCCAGGATCAGGTTCTGCTCGGACACATAGGCCACGTAATAGCTTTGGTCGTTCTCAGCGAGCAGGTGATAGAACGGCTGGTCCTTTCGAGGACGACTGTCTTCAGGGATTGCCGCATACCATTCATCGGTGTTGGAGAATTGTGGATCGATATCAAACACCACCCCGCGAAACGGATGTTTGCGGTGTCGGACAACCTGTCCGAGGTGATATTTCGCGTTCGCTTTCAACATGACACTAGTACCTTCTACTTAGCTAAAATACGCAGAAGGGCAATTGATGTCCATCGCACAAACAGTCGCTACAGGAAACAGATTGTGAACCTTACCTTAACAGTTCTGAACGTTGTCGCGCCTGTTTTTCTGCTTGCAGCAGTAGGTTTTACTTGGGTGAAGCTGGGTTTTGAGTACCGGCTGGAGTTCGTGACACGACTGTCGATGACCCTTGCCGTGCCGTGCCTGATTTTTGTCGCACTGATGCAGGCTGAGATCGATCCCGCCGCCCTGAGCGCATTGTCTCTGGCCTCGCTGGTCGCTTATGTCGGGGTCACAGCCGCCATTGCTGTTTTGATAAAACTGACCGGACTGGACCAACGCACGTATCTTGCTCCGCTCAGTTACGGAAACACTGGCAATCTTGGCCTGCCGCTGGCCTTGTTCGCTTTCGGCGATCTGGGTCTGAGTTATGCCGTCGTCGTTTTTGCGGTGATGGCGATCCTGTCGTTCAGTTTCGGTATCTGGGTTGTGTCTGGCGGCGGTGGTCTGGGTAAGCTGGTGCGGGAACCGATGGTCGCCGCCACGCTTCTAGGGGCGCTGTTTCTGTGGCAGGGCTGGGAGACGCCGCTGTTTCTGACCAACGCTCTGGACCTGATCGGGCAAATGGCGATCCCGATTATGCTGATCACTTTGGGCGTCGCTATCGCGCGCCTGACACCCAGCCGGGTTGGTCGCGCTGTTTGGCTGTCGGCCGCCAAATTCGTGATCTGCACGGGAATTGCCTGGGGCACTGGGCTGTGGTTTGGCCTCGATCCGGTCGCATTTGGGGTGTTGGTGGTGCAACTTGCGACGCCGGTTGCCGTGACGTCTTATCTTTTGGCGGAAAAATATGAGGCAGATGCAGACGCTGTCGCCGGCCTTGTTGTGGTCTCGACCCTGATGAGCGTGGCACTTCTGTCGCTACTACTCGCAATCGTGATCTAACGCCAAGGGTTTGCTCATTTTTTCTTTATCACAGCGCGCCACAATGCTGTATACTTGCGGAAAAACAAAGAACTGAGAGAGCAGGATGAGCAGAAACCTATGCCTCTCGATCGCACTCGTTGCGTTGACCGCCTGCGGCTCGGGCTCCAACACGCCCCCGTCGCGGCTCGATGATGCCTGTGCGATCGTAGATGAACGCCCGAAATACCTTCGGGCCATGAAACGGACTGAAAAGAAATGGGGCACCCCGGTCGCCGTGCAGATGGCGACGCTCTATCAAGAGAGCAAGTTCATGTCCGACGCCCGCACGCCCTACAGGTTCACCTTAGGCGTTATCCCCATGGGCCGTCAGAGCTCTGCCTTCGGGTACGCACAAGCGCTGGATGGAACCTGGGAAGACTACCGCGACGAGACACGCAACTATGCCGGCCGCCGCAACAAGATCGACGACGCGACAGATTTCATGGGCTGGTACATGAACGAGACGTTCGAGCGTCACGGTATCCCCAAGACCGATGCCCGCCGTCACTACTTGGCCTACCATGAGGGTCATACCGGTTATGGGCGTGGTAGCTACAACCAGAAATCCTGGCTGATGCGGGTGGCGAACGAAGTTGGGACCCGCGCCGTCATGTACGATCTGCAGCTGAAATCCTGCGGGAAAATCTGACCCGGGATGCCGGATCAAAAAGCGTCAGCGCTCGCGCTGGCGCTTTTCATGCGTAATGTCAAACAGGAACGCGGATAGCGGCTTTGGCGTTTCCAGCGGACCCAGTTCAACCGTTGTCTCTTCGCCGTTCTCCCCGACGATAATCCAGCGGGCAAGGCGGAGCGGACCTTCGGCAAACTGCAAAGCGATAACGCCGTAGTCCGGGTTCTTTGGGTCGCGAGCGATCACGGTTGTGAAATCGCCATCCCGGCGATGACCCGTGATAAAGCCCGACCCTGTCAGGTCGACTTGTCGGGACAAGAGAACGCTGAGCGGCGTGCGGCTGAGCGGATAGCTTTCCGGATTCGCATCGCCCCGATCATCAAAAATCGCGACTGTCCCGCCGCCGATCATCACCAGCACTTCCGCCGGAGGATCGTACTCGAAACGGGCCCGTCCCGGGCGCTTCAAATAGAGCGTGCCTGTCGACCGGCTACCATCGGCGTTGATCTGGGTGAACCGCGCCTGCGCCTCCCCCAGCGTGCCGAGATAGGCGGAAATCAGTTGCAGCGGGATTGGATCGGCTGAAATCGCCGGGAAGGGCGCCAAAAGGGGCGCGGCCCCGGTAAGCGCAAGAAATAAGCGTCGGTTCATCATGCCTGACACCTAAGGATTACCGAATGGCTATGCCATAGCAGGGAGATCACCTAACTGCGATCCTGAGAATTCCGCTGAAAAAAATCAGACCCTGACAGAACTGGCTTTCGGTTCTTGGCATGCCTGTGCACGAGACGTTTCTGTTTGGCCCCGGTTGGTATCAACCGCGCACTCGAAACTGGTGCCGTTCCATTCAGCAGACCGGGAAACAGAGTTGCTATCTCTTCCAGCGCTTCTGGCTCCATTGCTGACAGGGCCATAGGGCCCAGATACAGGCTCTCCGTCGGCGCGCCGTTGGCGAACAGGATCTCGTGCCGGTCCAGGATAAGATGAACATACGTAACCGAACCCGAGCAAGGCGCGACATCGATCCCCGGCAGAGCTGACAAGCGCCGTGCGGACACCAAGGCGTCGGCGGTCCCAAACATGCGCGCGGCGACCTTCGATCGCACCAGCATCCGATGTTGTGGCGACACACACAGGTCCTGCTTTGGCAATCCCTCTCCGAGCGCGCCGGTTTTGATCAGAACTGGTTCCAAATTCGGTGACTGCGCCAGCTCGGCCTGAGTGAGCGTACGCTTCAAAACCAAGCGGATTGGCTGCAGCCCATGATCAGCGGTACGGACGCATTCGCCGACCCGCAACTTTTCGACGTCAACAGACCCGTGCTCTGCGTCGATCTTTGTCCCCGCCGTAAAGCAGGAAAAGAACCCGGTATAGGGATTGGTCTGGCCGAGAGACGAGCGCGCGGTATCGAACGTGTAGGGCACACCGGGAACCAGCTCGATCGAGGATACAAGTCCGTCAACCGGGCCGGTTTGAAAAAGCCCGTCTCCCGCCATGTGGAAACTGGATACTTGATGGCCGCTTCCCGTGTTGAGCAGATCATAAGCTGTGTTGATCGTAGTCCCTGCGGGATAAGCCGTTCCATCGATCGTAGCGCCTGAGGTAAGGACCTGTGGCGGGTTGTCGCCTTCATCGAAATTCGTGTCGGCATCCGTGATCTCGATAAGGGTCGGCGTGGCGCCCGGAAGCAACTGGAGAGTAAACGGAGGCGAGCCCGCCGCGGTCCCACCAGCAAAAAAGCCGGTCTCATCGGGAAGACCACCAACAAAATCACTCGCGCTGTAAACAAAAACGAACGGCATGGGCCAGTACTACATAGAAAGCGGCCTGAACTTACAAGGAAAGTCGCTTGTTGCCTAACGGGTTGTGCACACCGGAGCTTATGATTGCTCCGGCACCAAAATCTCGCGCTTGCCGACGTGGTTGGCCGGGCTGACAAGACCCTCGTCCTCCATCTGCTCCACCAGACGCGCGGCCTTGTTGTAACCGATCGCCAGTTTGCGCTGGATATAGGAGGTCGAACACTTGCGATCCTTGATCACAATCGCCACGGCTTGGTCGTAGAGCGCATCTTCACCATCGGTGTTGCCACCAAGGCCGAGCACAAGGTCGATATCGCTTTCCTTCTCCTCGTCAGGGCCATCGACCACGCCACCGACATAGGCCGGGGGTCCGAAGGACTTGAGGTGATTGACGACCTCTTCCACCTCTTCATCCGACACAAATGGCCCGTGAACACGGGTGATACGCGAGCCGCCCGCCATGTAGAGCATGTCGCCCATGCCCAGCAGTTGCTCGGCGCCCATTTCGCCAAGGATCGTGCGGCTGTCGATCTTCGACGTCACCTGGAAGGAAATCCGGGTCGGGAAGTTCGCCTTGATTGTACCGGTAATCACGTCGACCGAGGGGCGCTGCGTGGCCATGATCAGGTGAATGCCAGAGGCCCGCGCCATCTGCGCGAGGCGCTGGATGCAGGCCTCGATCTCTTTGCCGGCGACCATCATAAGGTCCGCCATCTCGTCGACGATGACAACGATGTACGGCAGCGCCTCGGGGACCGACTCTTCGGTTTCGAAGACCGGGTCGCCGGTTTCCTCGTCAAACCCGGTCTGGACAGTCCGCGTGAACATCTCGCCCTTGTCGAGCGCATCGCGGACGCGGCCGTTATAGCCTTCGATGTTGCGGACGCCCATTTTGGACATCTTGCGGTAGCGTTCTTCCATCTCGCCGACGACCCATTTGAGGGCGACCACGGCTTTCTTCGGGTCGGTCACAACAGGCGACAGAAGATGCGGAATGCCATCATAGACGCTGAGTTCGAGCATCTTCGGGTCAATCATGATCAGCCGGCATTCGTCAGGCGTAAGCTTGTAGAGCAGGCTCAGGATCATCGTGTTGATGGCGACGGACTTCCCGGACCCCGTGGTCCCCGCAATCAGAAGGTGGGGCATTTTGGCGAGGTTCGCGACGACCGGTTCGCCGCCGATGTCCTTGCCGAGGGCCAGTGGCAGGCGCAGGTTGCTGTCGCCGAAATCACGACCGGACAGGATCTCCCGCAGAACGACTTTTTCTCGCTGCGCGTTCGGCAGTTCGATCCCGATCACCGACCGTCCCGGCACGGTCGAGACACGCGCGGACAGGGCGGACATCGACCGCGCGATGTCATCGGCCAGTCCGATCACACGGGACGCTTTCAAACCCGGTGCAGGTTCAAGCTCGTACATGGTGACCACGGGGCCAGGACGCACCGACACGATGTCGCCCTTTACACCGTAATCGTCGAGCACGGACTCAAGCATGCGGGCATTTTCTTCAAGCGCCTCATCGCTCAGGTGATGGCGCTCGACATTGACGGGATTCATCAGAAGGGACAGGGGCGGATTTTCGTAGGCGTCGGGTGCAGCCCCTTCTAGCGGCAGGGTCGGTTGCGCTTCGGCGCGGGCCTGCTTGGAGGGCACCGGCGTTTTACGGGGCGGATGCTGTACTACAGCTTTAGGAGCTGTCGCCACCGGGCGCTGGAACACAGGCGCGGTCCGGTCGAGCGTCAGAGGCGCGATACTGGCTGTTTCTTCCTCGATATCAGGTTCAACAAGCTCCTCAACAGAAGGTTCCGGACGCAGGGACGCTACAGGTGGTTCCGCCCGCATCAGCGGTGGCTCCGCCGGAAGATCTGAAGAGGTTACTTCAGTGGTCTTGGGCAAGATCATGGAGCGACCGGTAACCCGGTCGCTGCGACGTTTGATTGCTTGCGTGATCATCGATTGCACCCGCGCCTCGTCGGGATCCGGCACATCACCGGTTATCGGATCCGGCTCCACCAGTTCCGGTTCAGGCATTTTGAGCGCGCGGGCCCGCACGCGGGCCAGAAGGCCCGGCTTCGCTTCGACCGGTACATCCTCAACCACATCCATCTGCGCTTGCGCGACAGCAGGTTCGGCGACGAGATCCGCTCGACGCACGCGTGGTGCCGTAAGGGCCGGCTCGGCAGTCAGCGTTGGGTCCCTGCGCGCGCGAGAGGCGGCCACGGCCCGTTCTGCGGCACGGGCCTTACGCGCTTCCAACCCGGCAGCTGTAGCCGCGGAGGCGCTGGACCGCGCGCGCCCGAGAAGACGCAGTGTAATCTCATAAACCTGAAGAAAACCAACGAGGAGGAATACGCCGATGCGCAACAGCTCGTCGCGCGTGAAGCCACTCGAAAACAGAGTCAGCCCCACCATCACCATCGCGAGGAGCAACGATACGACTTTCAAGCTCAAGCCCACGCCAAGCGGCAGGATGCTCAGGACTGCACCAAGCGCCATATCGCCGAACAACCCGCCGAGACCAAAGGAATGGCCCCAATTTTCATCCGGGATGAGCGTCGCGGCGTAGATTGCTGCAATCGCCACAGCGATAGGCGCAAAGATCAAACGCCCGACAAGGCGCTCTACGCCGCGATGCGCCACGCACCGTACACCCCAGCTTGCAAACACAAAGGGCAGGACCCATGCCCCTAAGCCGATGATAATGTGCAGCGGCGCTGCAATCCCAGCACCTGTCCGGCCAAGCCAGTTCTGCGGCGGCGCATCGGAAGTGGTCATCCAACCCGGATCTTCGGGGGCGTAGGACCACAGGATTGCTGCCAGCAGGGCAGCGACCAACAAAAACCCGATCCCCAGTAGCTCACGACTGCGTTTTTCAAGCGCAGCCTGGGTCGTGGTGTCGAGAAGCGGGTCACGTCGCCGTGCGGGTTGGTAGGCCATGCGCTCAGGTCCTTCAGCTATACAAACAGGCGGCGATCCGGGTCAGACCGCGCCGTACATCATCTGGCGGGGCGACAAGCGCCACGCGAATAAATCCTTTGCCCGGGTTTCCGGTCTCGGTATCTCGGCTCAGATACGCGCCAGGCAGCACGCGTACCCCTTGCTCCTGCCAGAGACGCAGCGCTGCATCTTCGCCGTCCTCAACAGGCAGCCAGAGGAAAAAGCCGCCCTCGGGGCTGGCATAACCCGGGACATGCCCGAGTATTTCCTCGGCGATCTCGAACTTCGCATCATAAAGCTTTCGGTTTTCAACCACATGCGCTTCGTCCGCCCAAACCTTTGCGGCAACCGCCTGCAACGGTCCGGGCAGCGGCGCGCCGGCATAGGCACGCAGGCGCTTGATCTCAGTCATTGAACCGGCATCAGAGGCAACGAAACCGGACCGCAGCCCTGGCAGGTTCGATCGCTTCGAAAGGGAATGGAAAATAACCACGCGGCCCGGAGCTGCATCGGTCATGCTGGCGACCTCGAGCGCGCCAGGAGGCGGAGTGTCACCGCGATACACCTCGGAATAACACTCGTCGGCGAAGATGCGAAAGTCGTAGCGCTCGGCCAACCCAATCAGGTTCTCCCAGTAGGCGCGATCAGCCACTGCACCTTGTGGATTTGAGGGAGAGCACAGATAGACAATCGCCATACGATCCAGCACGGCAGGATCGACGGCGGCGAAATCGGGTAGGAATCCTGTCTCAGCGGTTGCATTAAGATAAACAAGCTCTGCCCCGACCGCTTGTGCAGCCACGGCATAGACCTGGTAAAACGGGTTTGGCACCGCGATGACCGGGCGCGCGCCGTTTTTGGTCTCGGGGCAGAGCGCGAGGGCGGCATTGAAGAGCCCTTCCCGCGTTCCATTGAGGGCCATGATATCCGAGCCCGGGTCCAAGGCCACGCCATAACGGCGATCTACCCATGCCGCGATCGCGTCGCGCAAGTTGTCCGAACCGTCATTCGGCGGGTACTTGTTGAACAGCGGCAGCACGGCCGACAAGGTGTCCGCAATCCAGTCTGGGAATTTGTGCTGAGGCTCCCCGATTGTCATCGCGCAGGGATCAGCGCCCGGCGCATGCACGTCGAGCAAAGCCCGCAGACGCGGGAAAGCATATTCCGGAAGCGACGAAAACCGCTCGGGAAAATCCATAACTGCCTCAAGTTTTGGGGTCTTTTGCCCCTATTGATCGGCAGAATATCGCGTGGTCAGGCGCGGGTCCAACAAAAATCCCATTTGCCGCTCGACGCTGTGGCTTTCTGGACGCGGCTACCGGGTCAGTTCAGGACAGTCTCGATCGCCACCCCGAGGCGCAAAAGGCGTGCCTCGCCGAAGCCGGGTGCCAGCACCTGCATACCGCAGGCCGGAATTCCGGTCGGCAGGCTCAGCGCGCACAGGCCCATCAGGTTACCGATACGGGTATTGCGCAAAGCAAGCAGGTTCTCTGTCATGTAGTAGTCGGGATCAGTAAGAAGCCGGGCCCGATCGGGCGGCAGAATGGGAGCAGACGGGGTCAGCACGGCATCGTACCCCGCCACTCGATTTGCCCAGCGCGCGCGCAGATCGCGAAGTTTTCGCCAACCTGCGACATAGGCCGGACCATCAAAGGCCTTGCCGCCCCGAAAGCGGTCCAAGATGGGCGGAAACATCTTCTCAGGCGCGGCCTCGATCTCGTCCTGCCAGGTGCCATAAGCCTCGGTCGCGAAGAGAACGCCTGACAGGGCCAGCGCTTCCGCCACTTCAGGCGCGGTGATCCGCGACACTTCGGCACCTGCTGCGGAAAGCCGTTGGACCGCGGTCTCAAACGCCTGCGCGGGAGCGTCGCGAATGTCGTCGAAGGCGACTGTCTCCAGAACGGCCAGCCGCACCCCTGACAGTGTTGCACCCCGCAGATCTGGTGCTGCTGTTCCGCCCAATGCACCCAGCAGAAGGGCCGCATCCTCGACACTGCGACACAGCGGGCCGACTGTGTCGAAGGCCGACGCCAGAGGAACAGCACCCGCCAGCGGCAGCAAGCCATGGGTGGTTTTCAATCCAACGAGATCGTTCCAGGCCGAAGGAATGCGGACCGACCCACCCGTGTCGGAGCCAATCCCCGCAGCAGCCAGCCCAAACGCCACCGAGGCTGCGGCACCGGACGAGGACCCGCCTGGCACCCAGTCGGGGTTATTGATGTTGGGCGGCGTCGCCGTGATCGGGTTCAGTCCCAGCCCAGAAAACGCAAGCTCGGACAGATGGGTCTTTCCAAGACAAACCAGTCCGGCGCCGCTCGCGTTCTGTAAAACTACCGCATCCTGCGTGGGCACCCGACCTTCCAACAGAGACGTCCCAGCTTCCGTTGCCACACCGGCTGTGTCGAACAGGTCTTTCCAGCTCACCGGAACACCGTCGAGCGGCCCTTTCCGGAGCCCCAACCTGGCCCGCCCGCGGGCGTCGTGTGCTTCCGCCAGTGCCCTGTCTGGCGTCAAGCGCGCATAGATATCATCGCTTGCGTCCGATCCGCCGATTGCGTCCAGAAAAGACTCGGTCAATACCACCGGGTCGATCTGCCCTGCCTCGATCCCACGCCCCAGATCTGCGGCTCGCGCCTGTGTCCAGTCTGTCATTCTTGCCCCCTGTGCGACCCGTTTGCGGGACGTTTCGCCGCGAGGCTAACCTGCGCACGCGCAATGGACAATCGACGCGGCGCCGCCATATTCAGCCCCATGAGTTATGACGCCGACGTTCTGATCGTAGGGGGCGGGTTGAACGGACCCGTTCTGTCCATTGCCCTGGCTCAGGCCGGCCTGACCAGTTGCGTGATCGACGCGCAGCCCGTCGCAACCCGGCAAGCCGACACGTTCGACGGCCGCGCGTATGCCCTGGCGTTGGCTTCGCAACGGATGCTCGCTGCACTGGGGCTATGGGACGCTGTCGAGGATCACACCCAACCGATGTTGGAGATCAAAGTCAGCGACGGTCGAGCGGGCGAAGGTGTCGGACCGTTCGGGCTGCATTTCGACCACGCCGAGATCGAAGAAGGTCCGATGGGCTATATGCTGGAGGACCGATATCTGCGCAGGGCCCTATTGGACGCAATGGAGACCGCACCCTCAGTCCACCATATGCCCGAACGCACCGTTGTCGCGCAGGAAATAGATGCGACAGGTGTAACCCTGACGCTGAAGGACGGCGTGACACTGCGCGGACGGCTGGTTGTTGGATGCGACGGGCGTGCCAGCGGAACGGCCGCGCGTGCCGATATCACACGCACTGGATGGAGCTATGGACAGACAGCGCTTGTCTCAGCCATCGCCCACGAGAAACCCCATAACGGGATCGCCCACCAGTTCTTCATGCCCGGAGGCCCATTGGCCATTCTACCGCTTCCGGGCAACCGCGCCTCGATCGTTTGGTCCGAACGGACAGAAAAAGCTGAGACGATCGCAACGCTGGACGACGAAGCCTATCTGGAGGCGCTGCGCCCTGCGTTTGGAGATTTTCTGGGCGAAATTACCCTTGCGGGCACCCGGTTCACATATCCGCTGAACCTGACGATCGCGAACGCGCTGGTCGCACCGCGCCTTGCGCTGGTCGGTGATGCTGCGCATGGTGTCCACCCGATAGCCGGGCAAGGCCTCAATCTTGGCCTGCGGGATGTCGGCGCGCTGGCCGAAGTCTTAACCGACGCGGCACGTCGCGGTGAAGATTTCGCTGCGATCGACGTTCTGGAACGATATGGACGCTGGCGCCGCTTCGACACCGCCACACTCGCTGTCGCGACCGACACCTTCAATCGCCTGTTTTCGAACAACAACCCTCTGCTGCGTGCAGGCCGCGGCATCGGCATGGGGATTATCAACGCTCTGCCCGGAGCCCGCCGCCGTTTTATCCGTGAGGCCGCAGGCCTCACCGGCGATCTGCCGAAACTGCTGCAAGGGCGGCGACTTTAGATGCGCGTGCTTGTCTGACGTCGGTTTGCGGTCATCGAGCGTCCGCTTGGCGGACACAGCAGTCGGTTGGGCCACTTGCTTGCAACCTTGCAAACGGCCCTCCGACCGAAGCCTCGCCAGCCGCGTATGACCGCTTTGCATATGGAGTGAATGGCTCCTGTTCCATCAGCGCAGCAATACGCAAAAGTGCTTCGAAGTTACGCGCCGCGTCAGGCAAGGCGCAGTCGAAGCGAAACGATCTCGTAGTTGGAGACCGCCAGTGCGACCGCGTTGCCGGTCATGTCTATCGGCTCAACGCTGTCCTCCAGCAACCCGCATCGTCCGACAGCCGTCACCGAGGGGTGCAGCGTCAGGGTCACGTCGCCGCGCGTGTTGTGGGCCTCATAGAGCCGCACGATGACCCCGTCGCCGTCTTCTGCTGGTTTGATCGTCTCAATCACCACGCGCTCGCTGGAACACTGGATCAGCGGAGTTTGGGTTTCGTCGCCCGTGCCCGGCCCGGCAAACACGCGGGGTGGCAGGTTGAGCGCGTAGGCTTCGCGCCGGACCTCGACGCGTGTGTCGCCTTCATGGGGCAAGAGGGCATAAGTGAAACGGTGATAGCCTTGGTCGGCGGTGTTGTCCGGCATTGTCGCGGACTTGATCAGCGACAGACGCAGCACGTCATCGCGAACGTCGTAGCCGTATTTACAATCATTCAGGAGCGCGACACCGTAGTTGCCATCGCTCAGATCCGCCCACTTGTGTGCCGGTACCTCAAACTGCGCCGCATCCCAGCTTGTATTGCGGTGCGTCGGACGGTCGATCTGGCCCCACTGAATGTCAAATTCAGCTCGCGTCGCGCGTACAGAGACTGGGAAGGCGGCTTTCAGGAGGAGATGCGTTTCATGCCAATCGACCTCGGTGTCGAAATCCAGCCGCGCAGAATGACGACAAAGACTGATCCGCTGGGTCAGGCGCGAGCGCCGGAAAACGCGTGTCAGTTCCACGGTTGCACGGAGCGGACCGGTCTCAGCGATTTCAATGCTGTTGAGCGCCGTGATGATCTCTCCCCGGTCCTCGAAAAAAATGTCGATATCCCAGGCATCCCAACTCACCGGACGGTCTTCAAATAACTCCAGTTTGTTGCCGACTGCGCCGGGTTTGAGCACCTCGCGGTTCGCACGCTTGTCCCAGATGGACGTTAGCAACCCGTCCGTTCCCAGGCGGACACGCAGGAAGTCGTTTTCCAGAACCGCACCACCGTTTTTGGCAAGGGTCGCTGTTGCTCCCTCTACTTCAGCTACTGGCACCGGGGCCTGTTCAAGAACCCTTGCAGACAGGGGCGCTGCTTGGGGCAGCTCAACAAGCACGCCGTCTGAAACGGTTTGCTGCGGCAGTGGCTGACCGTTTTCTGAAACAGGCCCTGACGCTGGAGGCAACAGCACTTGACGCGGACGCGCAAGCGGACTGCAATCCAAAACCAGATGAGCCGCCGTCGCCGGAAGCAGCATCTTGGCCGCGCGGTACATGGCTTTTTCGGCTGTCGCCGTTATCTCGGCAAAGTCGCGTTCAGCGTCCTCGAACACGGCAGGAACGGACGTACCCGTCAGAATATCGTGAAACTGCAGCGTACAGAGTTTTTGCCAGATCTCCGTGAGATCATCAGGGCGCTGTCCAACAAGCATGGCCAGCGACATCGCCAATTCCGTATCATGCAGCAATGCCTCCGCTTTGCGGTTGGCGCGCTTGATCCAGCCGTTTCCGGTCAGAACGCCCCGATGGCCTTCCAGATAGAACTCCCCCAGCCAGGTTGGCAGGTTCGGGTTCGCAGCTGAAAGACTTTCGAAGAATGCGCGCACCGAGGACTGCGTTAACTGTGGCGCTCCCGGGAGCGCTTCATATACCTTGGCTTTGCGGATCAGGTTATCCGTGGGCCCACCGCCGCCATCGCCATAGCCGTAGGCGATCAGAAGTTCACGAACGCGGTCCTTCATTTTGTTGCGCGTCCATGTCCCCACAACTTCTGCCGCCGTCAGGTCAGACTTGTAGTTCGTCGGGAAAGGCAAGTGCTGCACGGTCCTTGGCGTGGTCAGGAACTGGGCCAAAACGCGGGAGCCGTCGATGCCCTCCCACCATGTCGTGGAGGCCGGCATCTGGTTGTACTGGTTCCAGTTCACCTTGTTGGTCACAAACCAGCGTAACCCGGCCTGCTTCATCAACTGCGGCAGGCACGCAGGAAAACCGAACGTATCCGGCAACCAGAGTACGGGGCATTCCGAACCATCGCCAAAAGTCTCGTCACAATATCGCCGCGCCAGAAGAATTTGGCGGACCAGGGCTTCAGCGCCGGGCATGTTTGCATCGGGCTCGACCCACATTCCGCCAAGAATTTCCCAACGCCCGTCCGCAATACGCGCCTTGATGCCATCGAAAATCTCGGGGTAGTCCCGCTCGGTCCACGCATAAAGCTGCGGCTGCGAGTGGGAGAAGCGGAAACTCTCGTGTTCTTCCATCAGACGCAGAACGTTCGAATAGGTCCGCGCGTTCTTCTGCCGGATTTGCGCCACAGGCCAGAGATACGCGACATCCATATGCGCGTGACCGACCGCGTGCAGTTTTAGGTCGAGCGGTTGCCCCGCCTTCGCGAGGCCATCGCGCAGTCGCTCGGTCGCAGGCGCCACAGAGGCGCGAAACGCGCTGCCCATGGGATCACGCGTGTCGAGCACAAGAAACGCTTCGTCGAGCGCATTCAGGATGGCATGCTTTTCCGGCCTGTTGTCGTTCATCTCAGTCGACAGGTCGAGCGCAGTCTCGGCAAGCGTGATAAAACCCTGAAGATCGCGATCGATACTGATCACCGCACATTCACGCAGAAACAGCTTGGACCTGTCTGCCGGGTCGGGTGGCCAGCCCGTCAGCCCAGTCCAGCCATGCAAAAGCAGTTCATGCGGAAGCCCGTCCGGTTCGGGCAGATCAATTGTGTGATGATACCGGTCGGCTGAGGCGTAGGGAGTCCCATCGATATAAAGTAACGCCTCCGGATGGGTGAAGATATCGCCCGCCACCCCAAGCGGCAGATGGAGCGCCGGATTGTGCCAGCCCTTCGGAACCACGAAGCGGGACCGCAGAGCGAAATGGAGGTTTTGCTCCCCCCAGTAGCTGTTCCATTCCAACCTCTGGCCCGTGCTTTCGACGGCCGGGCGCGAAAGGTCCGGCATAACAGTTGCATCCGGGAGGGTTTCCAGCGCGAAAGGATCAATCGGGCGGCGCGCCTGCGCGGTTAGAGGTTCAATCAGACGCAAGCGCTGTGCAATCTTCTCGGCTGTCAGGCGCTGTCGGTGAGACATTCGGGTAATCTAACCTGTCAGGCGAGCTTAAAGCCCGGGATCGTGCCACGCAGAATGGCCTCCTGCTGGCCTTCGAGTTCCGAGAGGCCTTCGAGCGCCGAACGGGCGTCGTCGGGGGAGCCCCAGTCGCGATCAAGGTCGGGCCATGGGATCGAGGAGATCAGAAGTTGCGTATAGGTATGTTGAGGGTCGCCGATCACGTCGTGCGGCGGCCCAGCTTCCACCACATGGCCCTTGTAGAGCACCATCACGTAATCCGAGACGTGGTAGGCCGTAGCCAGATCATGGGTGATGTAAATAATCGAAATGCCGTGTCGATCCTTCAGATCATGGATGTTCTTCAGGATCGTCGCGCGGAGCGAGGCATCGACCATCGACACGGGCTCGTCCGCGATCAGCAGCTTGGGGCTGAGCATCAGCGCGCGCGCTACGATCAGCCGTTGCCGCTGGCCACCCGAAAGCTGATGCGGGTAGCGACCGAGAACGGTTTCGGGAGCAAGGCCCACGGCGCGGCAGGCTTCCTCCATCGCCTCAGTCGTGTGGTCCGCCCCTTTCGACAGACCAAACCGCTCGAACGGGAATTTGAGGGTATGGTTCACTCGGTAGAACGGGTTGAAGCAGGCATAGGGGTCCTGAAACACCGCCTGAACTTCTTTGCGGAACGTCAGGGCTTCGTCTGGTGATTGCCGATTGATGTCCCGACCTTTGAACAGAACCTCGCCTTCGGTCGGCGCGTTGAAGCCGAGCATGAGGCTCCCCATCGTGGACTTGCCCGACCCCGATTGCCCGACGATGGAGATGATCTTGGGAACCTCGCCATCAAGGGTGAAGCTCATCGGGTGCAGTGCTGTGACGCTGCCGTATCGCTTGGTGACGTTGCGCAGTTCCAGCAATGGCGTGCCGTCTTCGGTTTTGAACCCCTCGGCGGGTGTGGCCGGGGCCGGGTCGAGAAAGCTTTCGCCACCGACAAGCGGAACGGAGGAAATCAGCTCCTGGGTATATGGGTGCTGTGGGGTTTCGATGATCTGGCGGACAGGACCGAATTCCACCAACTCGCCTTTCTTTAGCACGGCGATGTCATCGACGGATTGCGCCATCAGCCCCATGTCGTGCCCGATCAGGATCAGGCCAGCGCCGATTTTTGCCTGCACGTCACGCAAGGTCTGCATGACATGGCGTTGCGTGATGACATCGAGCGCGGAGGTCGGCTCATCGGCAATAATAAGGTCGGGGTCGAGGCAAACGCCAATGGCGATGCACACCCGCTGCTTCATGCCGCCGGACAGCTCATGCGGGTAAAGCGGGCCGACTATTTCAGGGTCGAGGCCGACGCCATTCAGCGCGACATCGGAGCGACGCTTCAACTCTACATCCGTCACCGCGCCTTCATGGGCGATGATCCCGTCCCATATCTGGTTTTCGATCCTCATCACCGGGTTCAGGGAGTTCATCGCCCCTTGTGGAATGTAGCTGATCTTGCGTAGGCGGACGCGGCGCATTTCCTCATCCGTCAGGTTCAGGATGTCGGTTTTGCCAAGCGAATTCAGATGGATTTCACCTTGGGAGACGAAACCCGGTTTCGCCAGCATACGCATTGCAGCAAGTGCGGTTGTAGTCTTGCCGGACCCGGACTCACCTATGAATCCAATCCGGCGGCCTTCCGGCACCGACAGAGAGATATCAGTAACCGCGTGGACCACGCCCTTGGAGGTTGGGAAGTCGATGGAGACGTTTTTGAAGTCGAGAATGGTCATGTCTGCGCCTCCCTCACAAGCGTCTCAGACGCGGGTTTGACACTTCGTCGAGCCCGAGGTTGATCAGCAGCAGCCCGATGAACATCACCGCAAGCAGGATCGTCGGGATGCCCCACCACCACCAGAGATTCTGGATTAACGCACCGGAGTTGATCGCGTCGTAGATGACCCGTCCAAGCGTCGGCACGCGTTGCGGGCCAAGGCCCAGAACCTCCAGCCCGACGGCGGTCACAATGGAGGTTGTCACATTGGCGATGAAAGACCCGAATAAGTAGGGCACGAGGTTCGGCAGCATCTCCCGGAACATGATGTGGCCGGTGGAGGCCCCTGACAGACGGGCCATCTGCACGTAGCCGGATTCCCGCATCGACAGCACCTGCGCGCGGATCAACCGGGTCGGGGATTGCCAGACGAAACAGGCAATCAGCATTGCCATGATCGTAAGCGAAATGTCCCCGTAAGCCGCTTGAAACACGACAAGTATCAGCAGCGGCGGGATGGTGATCATTACGTCCGAGCCAACGCGGATTACGTCGTCCACGCGTCCGCCGATAAATCCGGCGGAAAAGCCAAGAAAGATGCCGATAGACATGCCGATCAGCGAGGCCAGCACCCCGACATAAAGCGAGTTCGGCGCGCCAACGATCAGCAGCGCAAGAATATCCTTGCCAGTCACATCGGTTCCAAGCGGATGCGCCCAAGAGCCCATCTGTCCGCGCATATTCTCGATCCCCACGGGTGCCTGACGCGGCAGGCCGGAGCCGGTGAAGACCATCTCCGTGTCCCAGAAGATACGACCCAGAATGCCAAGCGCGACAATGCTGAGCAAAAGCCCCACGCCCCAGATCAGCTTCGGATTGCGCCAAGGATTGTCGAAACGCTTCATACGCTTGATCTGGGCCTTGGTCAGGCCCGAGACGTCAGGTGCGGCCGTTTCGGGGGCTGCTGCGTTTTGATCGGCCATACGCTTACCCTCCGTGCCGGATGCGGGGGTCGATGAAGGGATAGACCAGATCGACGAGGAAAACGGCGAGCGCAGTCATCAGGATGATGACAAACGAGACGCCCTGAATCACGGGATAGTCCTGCGTAAGGATCGCGTCGTAGAGCAGCTTGCCCATGCCTGGATAAGCGAAGATCCGTTCGACCAGCACCTGACCCGCAACAAGCAACCCGATCTTCAGCGCGAAGGCGGTGATTTGCGGCAGGATCGCGTTGCGGATCATATACCGGTAGAGGATGTAGCGCGGGCGCAGGCCCTTGGCCTTTGCGAGGGTCGTGTAATCCTCCCCCTGCACGGTGATCATCAGACCGCGCATGCCGAGCGCCCAGAAGCCAAAGGTCACGACCACAATCGACATCGCGGGCAGGAACCCGTGGTAGAGGACGGAACTGAAGAACTCCAACGTCCAGCCCGGCTCCACGTTCAAGCCATATGGACCGCTCAGCGGAAACCACCTCAGCTGCGTGGAAAAGACGTACATCAACAAAAGGCCGGACAGGATCGGCGGGATAGAGGTGAAGACCATCGCCGCCGGGATCACGGCTTTCCACAGCTTCGGCGTATGCTCCCACACCATCAGCGCGCCCAGCAGGTTACCAATAAAGAAGGTGATGATGAGCGAAATCATCATCAGACCCAGCGTCCAGGGCAATGCATTGCCGATCATCGTAGCAACCGGAGTTGGGAAACTGGCCGTCGAGAGGCCGAAGTCAAAGGTCAGAGTGTTCTTGATGTAGAGGAGGTATTGAACGATCAGCGGCTGATCGAGCCCGAAGGTCGAGCGAAGCTGCGCAAGGATTTCGTCGGCATTGGCGACCGATCCGCCGCCCGCGGCCATCCGGCCAAGCGCGGCGGAGGCCGGATCGAGACCCGACAGGCGCGGTATGATCCAGATGAGCGTGGCTGCAATCAGAACCGTCAGAACCAGCGTGCTGAGCCGGTTCATGAGGTAACTGGCAGGGATACGTCCCATGCGATGTCCTCCCATTGTCGTGGTCCGGGTGGCCTCTTGGCGGGCCGTCCCGGTTTTTCCTGGCGGTCAGGCCGCCTGCCCTGCAGCATGGCGGGAGATCGTGTGGTTCCAGCCGCGCAAAACCATGCGTTCGTCCGGATGCTGATTGCCGGGCTCCACCTGATCGTGACCGTCGTAAAGCTGGCACAGTACGGTTTTCCGAGTGCGGTTCGACCGGTTGGGCATTGAGCCGTGCAGCGTGAAGTAGTGAAAGAACACCACGTCGCCGGCGTTGCATTCGACCGGCTGGGCGTTCTCAATCGGATAGGTGTCCAGCACGTCGTTCTGCCGCCGCCCGTCTGCGCCTTCGATCCGGCCCAGCTTGTGAGAACCAGGATAAACCCGCAGGCAGCCCATATCGTCCGTCGCGTCGCTCACATGAATGATGCCTGCAATCATGCTGTCCTGAAGCGTCGGGAAATAGGGCCAGTCCTGATGCATCGGAAAGGGGGAGCCGTTCTCGGACGGTTTCTGAAATAGCTTGGAATGGTGAAGGATGATGTCCGGACCGAGGATCGCCTCGGCCACATCCAGAAAGCGCGGGTTCAGGAAGGCATTCAGCCATGTCCGCGAGTATTTCTGGACGTTGTGCGTATGCAGGATCACGTCACCCTCGCGCGCGATCTTGTCGGTCTCGCCGCCGTCCCATGTGGCGTCGACGACCTCGCCGCTTGCAGTGAGTTGCGACACGATACCGTCGAAGTCGCGCGCGAGTGCTGCGACCTCCGCCGGGTCGAACACGCCCTTGGCGTGGTAGTATCCGTGTTCTGAGAAGAAGTCCTTGATGTCAGACATCTGTCTGAACCTTTGCGTTGGGTGAGGCGGGGCGCAGGAGCGCGCCCCGTCTGAGAGACGAAAGGCCGTCAGGGAGGTGAAATCACTCCGCTTTGCTCAGGTTATGAATGATCTGATGCGTGGTGTTCCACCAATGGAACGGATGGTTGTAATAGTTGTCGTTCGACGGCCAGCCGTTCCAGTAGGTCGTATTGAACGGGATCAGCTTGGCTGACTGCACAAGCGGTATGAACGGCATCCCGGCGGAGAGGTGCCCATAGGCCTCAGCCACCATACCCGGAATGGCCGGGTCACCCAGTGGCATACCTTCCATCTGGTCGACGATGGCGGAATAGGCCTCCGCCTCCGGGCCGTCCCAACGCGCGGTGTTGTTGAAGCCCGGCGAGCGTTCGCCCACAGGCACAACATCGGACACGGTGTAGCGCCCCATGGAGGTCCAGGGCTCATTGACCGAGCCGCAGGAGAGCCAGCTATATGTCATCTCGTAATTGCCGAAGGGCAGCACCTCGCCCCAGAAGACCGAGTTCTCGACCGGCACGGAGCGGGCATCGATACCAGCGCGCTGGAGCTGTTCGACGATCACGTCGATAGTCCGGGTGTATTCGACCGAGGCCGAGTTCACGTGTATCGCCACGTCCAGCGTTTCGCCGTCTTTCTCGTAGTAGTCGCCGTTTCGCGTCCAGCCTTGCGCTTCAATCAAAGCCTGACCAGCCGCTGCATCAGCCGATGGCGACAGGCCGTACCCTGCCTCAACCACAGCATCCACGAAGGGCGTCATGGAGCCATACTCGACAAACATGGTTTGGGAGGCGGTCGTCGCACCTTCAACTGCGATATTTACGATCTGGCTGCGGTCGATGATCAGGTTAATCGCCTGACGCATCTCCGCGCTGTCCCACGGCGCAATCGTCGTGTTGATCTCCATCTGTCGTGCGCAAGGGTCAGCAGCTGCGAACGGATAGTCGCTGTGCCATGCCATCACCGCATCATTCTGGAACCCGATCGCCTCAAACGTGCCGACCGACACGCTCTGCGCCGCATCCATCTGGTTGGTCGCGATCAACTGCGCGCGGCTTTCCTCGCCACCGGATTCGAGGAAGACGACACGGAGCGGATCGGGCAAATCCTGAAACCCGGTCTTTGCACCCCACCAGTCTTCGTTGCGATCCCAGATCGCCCGATTGGACGCTGCGCTGGTGAATGTATAGGGCCCGGTGCCGATCGGCGGGTTGAAGGTGAAGGTGGCCGGGTTTTCCGCCTGGCTCCAGATATGTTCCGGCATTACCAGGAAGGAACCGAAAATTCGCACTCCAAAGTTTTCGACCACAAAGCGCGGGTTAGCCGCGTTCAGTGTAAAACGCACTGTCAGATCATCGACCTTCTCGACGCTCGCAACCTGAGCGCGCAGCGTGGCCACTTCGCGTGCGGTCAGCTCCTCGTTGCTGAGCGCCATTTCAGCCGAAAACACAACGTCATCGGCATTGAACGCCTCTCCGTCAGACCATGTAACACCTTCTCTCAGGGAGATGGTGAATTCGGTCGAATCCGCGTTAGCCTCAAACCCGGTGGCAAGCCAAGGGTCCAGATTGCCGGTTCCGTAGTTCAGGATAAACAGCGGCTCCCACATAGTCTGGTGCGCGCCGTGCATTCGACGAATACCCGTGCCGTCGGTCATCCAGTTGAAGTTCTCCGGGTCCTGAATGGTCCGGTCGAGGTCGAAAATGACTGTGTCTTCGCGTGCGATATCCTGAGCCGAGGCTATACCTGCCAAGGCGATTGCCATGGCTGTCGTTGCCAGCGGCAGCATCCTGTTCACTCTCATGTTTGTCCTCCCTAGGGTCTTTCTCTGATGCCGCGGCGTCCCGCGGGCTTTCTTGACTCTGACCGCCCGCGGGCGCCCGAGGTCATCTTAGATAATCAAGAACACAGACACGCGTGTCTTTTGGCAATGTGTCAGTGCGAATTTCGACAGTATGGTTGCAAGCGAAATCGATGTCTTCCTCTTTGAAATGGTTCAGGAAGCTCTGGATCCACATCGTGTTTCGCGGTTTGTACGTCAATGTGCGGAAATGCATGGGAATAACCAGTTTTGGACGCACGCGATGAATCATTCTCATCAGGTCCGGAAGTTCGATGGTCAGATAGCCGCCTGCCAAAGCAAGCAGAATATCCACATCCTCAAAAAACGCGATCTGCGCATCCGAGAGCGGGTTCCCGACATCGCCCATATGCGCAATCTTCAGCCCATCCAGTTCGAACCGATACATGCCGTTCTGGCCCGGCACTTCATGCTCGGGGTGATGGTCCCACTCGGCAGCCTCAATCGCTTTGACCTGCACACCTGCAGCCTCGTCACGTCCACCGGATTGCGCGACAGTCAGTGCGTTTACCACTACCGGCTCCCCCGAAATGAGGTCCGCGCGGCAATGGGCGCTGTCGTCATCGGAGGAAATAATCACCAGATCAGCGGTTTCCCGAATGGGCGGATACCCCACGCCCTCCGGCGTGTAGGGGTCCGTTATAACGGACACCCCTGAATTGTCGGTCAGCTTAAATGCTGCGTGGCCCAGCCATGTTATCTGCAAGTGTGTTAATCCTGATCAGTTATTGCCCACCACATGGGGACTTGATGTCTTGAGAATATCGTCGTTCTGCGGCCGCGAATGGTGCTGCCAGTGACCGCTCGGGTCTGTCCCACGGGCGAGGATCGCTTCAACACCACGGGCCCAGTCGGGATCAACGATCCGGACCTCCGGCGGGCAGTAGCGCAAAGTCAGGCCGCTACGGCGCCGTTCCGAGCTGTTCGCCAGAGAGCCGTGCACGAGCATATCCGCATGCATGGACATCTGTCCGGCCTTAAGCGTGTTGGTAAATGGCGCGCCAAATCGTTCCGCTTGCGCAATTCCTTTGTGAAAAACGGAATTATCGCCCATCGCCGATGTCTCGATCGCCCCCTGATTGTGGGTGCCGGGAATGAACCGCATCGCGGCATTGGCTTCGTCCGCGTCGTCAATAGCCAGCCAAACCGTAACTGTGCGCGCTGGACTCAACTTCCAAAAGGACGCGTCCTGATGCCAGGGCACCTGTCGCGGATCACCGGCGGGCTTTGAAAGAACGGCACTGGCCCAACAAATGATATTCTCACCGATAATATCCTGAACGAGATCCAAGATCCGCGGCTCGGTGGCAATATCCCAGATCCCGGCCATACGGGCCTGATAGCAGTTGATACCGTAGGCGCCCTCCTCCCCCAGATCGGCCATAAGGCGGTCAAAGTAGCTGCGCAGTGCCGCGATCTCCTCGGTTGAGAAGACATCAAACGGCTGGACATATCCAAACCGGTTGTACTGCGTGATCTGTTCTTGGCTGAGGCTCTGCGCAGCAGACGCTGACACGGGACGAAATCCCAAATCAAGATCCATCGTGAGTTCCATGCTGTGTTGCCCTCCCCGCAACATCGCGCCCAGACAACGTACGATAGCGATTGGAGTTTTCGCAGACCCCCACTTGACAAAAACATGTACTATATTGATCTTTTTTCGTAGATTTTGCATCTGCGAAAGCGAGTAAAAACGTGCGACGCCCGCAGAAAATGTTCAAAATTGATACGTATATCGGTAAGGCTGAAGCGTTTCATTTTACCCGCAAAGACCTGCCCGAAGTCCTTCCGCTGCTGGAGCACAACCATGACTATTACGAGCTCATGTTGGTCGACCAAGGCCAGGTCCACCACTGGATCAACGGAGTGGAAGAGCTGCTTGGACGCGGCCATCTGGTTTTCATACGACCCTCCGACACCCACGCTTTACAAGGTGTTCCCGGCACCGGCGCCCGTATTCTGAACGTGATGTTCCGGCAAGAGACCGCGGTACATCTTGTAGAGCGATATGATATAGAACTGGCGGGGCGATTTTTCTGGCATAATGGGCTTTTGCCGGCCGCACTGCGGCTCCATGGTCCTCAGCTCGAACGGGCCGTGAATTCTCTGCAAATGCTCCAAACCTCCCATCGCAGCCTTGCGAGAATCGAGAACTATCTTTTGTCCGTCATCACACACGTTTTGGATGCTGGTGAGGAAATAGATGATCGAGCTCCGGCTTGGCTACTGGCCGCCTGTCGCGCCGCGCGAGAGCCCAGGATATTTCGACAAGGCGCCAACGGGTTTCTGGCCGAGGCTGGACGGAGTCATGAGCACGTTTGCCGCCAAACACGGAGATATTTGGGACTTAGCCCAACCCAGTATATCAACCGCATCCGTGTGCAGCATGCAGCCATGCTTCTGGCCGGCACCGATAGGTCATTGTCGGATCTGGCATCGTATTGCGGTTTTGAAAACCTCAGCTACTTCCATCGCCTTTTTCGACAGCAGTACGGGACGACGCCGAACAACTACCGACAAAGACATCGCAAGACCGACATCTTTTGATACGTCTGGGAAACCAAAGCCTGAAAAAACTCTCGGCACTCAGCTTTTTTGTTTTTGTCGGCCACGCTGTCATCCAACCGCTGCAGCGCATTTCAGGTATCGGGACGACGGCTATGCGGACGAAGCAGACTGATGCAGGCACTGCAACACGCGCCGATCCGCAGCTATCAAAGCGACGGACTGGTAGCATCGGTGCGGAGCGGCTTCCTCTAAATCGAAGCGGATGCACAGAGAATTGTCGCGACCTTGTCTTTTGCATTCCTCAGAACATGGATAAGCTACGCTGTCAGATGGCCAGTTGGGGGACCTGCAAATCAAAAGCTGCGGGCTTCGGGACAGTCCTAAATTCAGATCAATGATCTCAGGGAGGGGATTATGGCAAAACTCAATCGCCGCAAGGCGCTTGCTTTGATGAGCGGAACAATGGCGGCGGCTGGTATCAGCGCTCCGGCGCTGGCTGCCAACAAGAAGGTGAAGGTGGGCGCACTGCGTTTCACATCGCACTCTGGCAGTTTCGTCGCATTCGAACGTGGATATTTCTCCGAAGCCGGCCTCGATGTTGAGTTCGAATTCTTTCAAGCCGCTCAGCCCATGGCTGTGGCGATTGCATCGGGTGACGTGGACTATGCCGTGACGGCGATTTCCGGTGGCCTGATTAACCTGGCTCAGAAGAACGCGATCAAGGTGATTGGCGGCGCGTTAAGCGAAGAGGAGGGCATCGACGGACAAAAGTATCTTGCCTCGGATGCAGCCTTTCAGGAGGGCGTGACAACCCCAACGGACCTTGATGGCAAGAGGTTTGCCGTGACGCAGCCGGGTTCGTCTTTCCACTACATGGGCTCGAAGATGGCCGCTGCGGAAGAGATCGACCTGTCGTTTGTGCCGCTCCAGAAAGTGGGCGCCATCATCGGGGCGATGAAGTCGGGCCAAGTCGATGGCTGGTCTATCGTCCCCCATATAGCCAAGCCACTCGCCGGTTCTGGCGCGGTGCATATTATCGGCAATGTTGCGGATTATATCCCCGACTACCAGGTGACTACTGTGTTTACCTCGGCGAAAAACGCAGCCGAGGAGCGCGGGCTAACCGAGAGTTTCCTGGCTGGATTCTCGAGGGGCGTAGACGACTACGCGGCTGCAATGATTGACAAAACCGCCAGTGAGGACGCCATGGTCGATCTGATCCACAAATACGTCTATACCGACCGACCTCGCGACAAGGCGGCCCCCTCGATTATCAATGGAACGATGCGGCTTAACAAAGGCGCTGCGCTGAACATCGCGTCCGTTCAGGACCAACTCAGCTGGTTCCAGTCGGAAGGTCTTGTGGACGCGGACATCTCAATCGATCAACTGGTCGATAGTTCGTATGTTGAGACGATAGGCGCTTGAGAGCATTTCCCCTGGCGGGATCGGCGCGCGCCGGTCCCGCCACCTTGTGAAGGTCGCGACATGGACATCCGGATAGATGGCATCAGCCACTGCTACGGCGGCGTGGAAGTGCTGCGGGATATCTCGCTGGATGTCTCAAACGGGCAAATCGTGTGCGTCGTCGGCCCGTCAGGCTGTGGGAAGTCGACGCTGCTACGACTGATCGGCGGGTTGGAAAAACCCGGAAGCGGGCAGGTCTTGCAGATGGGAGATCCACCGGTGGGGAGCTTGAACCCGCTCACCTACATCTTCCAGGACTTCGCGCTGCTGCCCTGGAGAACGGTCGCGGGCAATGTCTCCCTTGTTCTTGAAGACCACGGGATTGGTGCTGCCGCGGCCCAAAAGATAATCGATGATGTGCTGATGCGCACCAACCTGAGCGATTTCTCTGAAGCCCTGCCCAAGCAGCTTTCGGGGGGGATGAAGCAGCGCGTTGCGATCGCGCGTGCGTTGGCGGTTAATCCCGCTCTTTTGCTGATGGACGAACCGCTTTCCGCGCTCGACAGCCAAACGCGGGAGCTTCTTATGGACGATTTGATCGCTCTCTGGACGCGCCAGCCGTTCACGGCAATCTACGTGACGCACAATCTTGGCGAAGCAGTGAGGCTTGGTCATCGCGTCGTCGTTCTGTCGCGCCGTCCGGGCTGCGTGCGCGAGATCGTGGACATTGACAAGCCCCTGTCGGAACGCGCGTTCGGGGACGCCGATCTTGAGGCTCCGCAGAAGCACTTGTGGCAGTTAATGCGCGAGGAGGCCCGCGCTGCCGACGCCGAGCTGGTCAATGGCTGAGAAGAAGCTCGGCCGGCCAGTCGCTTTCCGTGGCGGCGGCTTCGCGCCGGTACCGCGGCGCTGGGCCGGATTTGCCGTCTTCGTTAGCCTGATACTGGTTGCAGAATGGGGTACGCGCGCAGGATGGATATCTGCGCTGACGCTGCCCCGGCCCTCAGATGTACTCGACACGTTTCGTGAGCTTTACGCGAGCGGCATGTTGTTCAAGCATCTTGGGCCATCTTTGTCCCGTTTAGTCGTGGGTGCAGCAATCGGCGTAAGCCTCGGCATTTCAATTGGAGTTCTTATCGGGCTCTTTTCCTACATTCGCTCGGGTCTCGTTCCTTTGGTGGCCGCGATCTTTCCGATCCCAAAGATCGCGCTTCTGCCGCTCTTTGTGATCTGGTTCGGCATCGGTGAAGGGTCGAAGTACGCGCTTATCGCCTTTGGAACGTTCACGCCAACCGTTGTGGCGACCTACGGAGCAGTTGACAATGTGGACCGTACGTTGATCCGCATGGGGCAGAGTTTCGGGCTTTCCTGGTGGTCGATTGTCCGCAAGATTGTTTTGCCAGGCGCGATGCCAGGCATTCTTTCAGGGCTCCGCATCAGCCTGGCAATCGCCATCATTCTCCTGGTGGCCGCCGAGATGCTTGGAGCGGAATACGGGATCGGGGCTTACATACTCGAGGCTGGCTCGCTCTACGATCTTGAACGCCTGTTCGCAGGTGTCGTTATCCTGTCGGTGCTCGGGGTCGTCGTGAGTTTCGGCATCGGACTGATCGAGCGGTATCTGCTTGACTGGCGCCTGTAGGCAGAGCCTTGAACGGAGACCTGCGGGCAACCCCGGATTGATCCTCGAAGCAAACAGCGATTTCCGGAGCGCGAATGCCCTCTTCGTTTCAACGCTGTGGCCTCATGACCGGTCCTGCCAGAAAGGAGGGCGCGAGTTCAAAGACCGCTATGTCGACGGCGGCATCATGGGCGGGCAACTGTTTGAACTGGCGCCTTCGTCAGGTAGCATCGGCGTCAAACGGCACATCCTTTGGAAAGGGTCGGTTCAAGTCGAAACCAAGACAGGAGGAAAAGATGGAACGGAAGCTGGACGGCGGGGTAACCAGAAAGGGCGAAAGCAGCGATGGGGTGACGCTGAATATTCTGGGCCAGAAGTACTACGTGAAGGCCTTCTGCGAGAGCACCTTTGCCTTCGAGACCAACTCAGCCCCCGGCGATCATGTACCGGTACATGTACACACCACCCAGGATGAGTTCATCCTCGTACAAGAAGGCGTCCTGGATCTGAAACTCGACGGGCAATGGACAAAAGCGTTTCCCGGCGATGTTGTGCGTATGCCGAAGGGGGTGCCCCACGGCTATTTCAACAAGTCGGAGAGCCATTGCCGTGCGCTGTTCTGGGTTTCTCCTGCGGGCAAACTGAAAGAGCTTTTCGATGAGCTACATGAGATGACAGATGTGGAAGCCGTGATCCGCGTCTCGGCAGAACACGACGTTGAATTCCTGCCCCCCGAAGCGAACGAATAGGGGGCGCAGGACCCGGCGCAGTGCTCGCCCATTACCATTACAAGCGCGTTCAAAGTGCAGCATCTGGTGCTGACCGTGAGGCGTCGCTGGCCCATAACTTCGATCCTCTGCAGACCCATGAGACCTTCTGCTCTGTCTACAGCTCGGACTGCCGTGACCTAACAGTTACGGCAGTAGTCAGGAAACCGATCCAACAGGAAAGTCACCGATGCTGTACAGAACAACTTGTCACTGCGGTGCTGTCACAATTGAGATGCAGCGCCCAATCCGCAAACTCACGCAGTGTAATTGTTCGGTCTGCCGACGCTATGGAGCCTTGTGGGCATACCAGCAAAGGAAGGCCATTCGCGTTTCTGACGAACAGAAGGCACTCAGAAGCTACCGTTGGGGCGAGGGGACTCTGGAATTCAACCACTGTTCGGTCTGCGGATGCATAACTCACTATGATCATGCAGAGCGTCGAGACGATGGCACAGACATGAGCGCGGTCAACATGCGAAACATCGACGATCCTTCACGCATCGCGCACCTGCCCGTTCGGCTGCTTGATGGCGCGGGGACCTGGAGAGTACTCAAGGAGCAAGCCGAGCCAAATCTCCTGATGTAGCCCTGAACCACGCAGGCCGCTCTGAGCGGAAAGCGGACACTGTGCTTGCGGCAGCTGGATAGAGGTGACAGCAGTCTTGTTCGGCGGTTCATGCGAATAAAAAAACGGCCGGCTCTTTGGTTTTTCACCGTTTGAGCCAGCCGTTCCGCGACGCACCTTTGGGGTCTCTCTTGTGTTCAGGGGATGTCTGGAAGTCTGAGAGCCGTGGTGTCG
>JASJAW010000003.1 GCA_030066795.1 Dinoroseobacter sp. | reverse complement strand
GTGACCGACCAGAATGCCTTGTTCTCGGGATCTTCGAAGGTCGCCTGATGGCAGACATCCGCAGGGTATGCGGCCGAAAGCTCGTAGATGTTGTCGACCATCTGCGCGCCGCCCCAGCCGATCGCGGAACAGACTTCGTATTTTTCCTGCGAGCGCAACATGTCTGACTCGTCAAGCGGCGACGTAAAGCATCCGACCAGCGCGCCCCGTCCATCGCGCATGGCAATGCCTGGCATCTTGGCCTTCAGCGCGGCTTCGACCGCTCTAAACGAGGCTTCGTCAACCGGCTCGGCCATGAATGGTTTGGAGCTATTCGCGGTGATCTGTATCTGATCCTGGATCGCGTTCGCCTCTTCCACCGAGAACGTCGCGTCGAGGCGGATGACGACAAAGACGTGGTCGCCAATGTGCGTCGTCAGTTCGTGATCGCCGGCACCATAGAACATTGGGTAGATCCTGTGATCCTGGGTGATGATCATCCCAGACAGGTACTTGCCCTCGGGCACTTCGGGCAGGGTCACCGTTGCACCTTGCGAGACGTCGACGACACCGAAGGAGTAGTAGGTATCGCGGTTCATGCGCACCACCGTCTGCTTGTCGGTGGGCGTGAGCACGCGGCGGTGATTGAAGTTGTTCACGCCAACCGCGCTTTGCTCCTGCAAGTACTGGCGCGCGCTCTCGGCGCTGGGATAGGTCGCTTCGGTGACCTGTTCGCCGTCGGGTGAGAAGAACTTGTCGATCGTCTCAACCGGCTCAGCATATGCGGTGCCTCCGACTAAACAGGCCTGTGCGACCAGGACAAGGGTAAGTCTCGACATCATTTTGTGTCTCCCATCTGTTAACGGAACTGACCGAAATGCTATCGCCCTGTCGGCGAACGGCTTTGCATTCGCTCCAGTACCTGATTGACATTACGGGTCGCGGACTTCTGGCGCTGCGGGAACTCTTCAAATGTCTGGAGAAAGCGACCGACAAAGGCCTGCATCGGTTGGTAGATCCAGAATTTGTCGCCCGCCCAGCGGAAATACATCATCTGATGCTCCATGTTGCCAGCGACTTCCTCATAAGGGTCCATGCGCAGATTGGTGATCCGAGGGAAGTTTTCGGGAAACGCCTGCGTGCCACCAAACCAGTGCTCATTGACGGAGAAATGAACCTTCCAGTCATTGACACGAACGGCATTCAGGGATCCGTTATCGTCGAAGTAGAAGATCTCCTGACGCGCGCTTTCCTCGTTCCCGGCGAGCAACTCAATCTGGTTGTAGCCGTCGATATGCACCTTGAAGTCTTTGCCATTTGCGGTATGTCCGGCCTTTAGCTTTTCAACGATGTCCGGATCACCGGCGGCGGCAAGAAGGGTCGGTAGCCAGTCTTCGTGCGAGAAGATTTCATTCGAGATGCGGCCGGGTTCGACAACGCCGGGCCAACGAACCAGGGCAGGTACCCGAAAGCCACCTTCCCACGTCTGGCCCTTTTCACCGTGAAACGGGTTGGTTCCGCCATCCGGCCAGGTGAACTTCTCCGCTCCATTGTCCGAGGAAAAGACCACGATCGTGTTGTCGGCAATGCCCAACTCTTCGAGCTTGGCCAGTAGCTCGCCAACCACCCAGTCAAGCTCCTGCATGCCATCTGCATAAAGGCCATATCTGGTCGATCCCTCCCACTGCTCAGAGAGTCGCGTCCAGACGTGCATGCGCAATGCGTTGTGCCAGATAAAAAATGGTTTGCCGTCGGCATGGGCGCGCTCCATGAAATCCAGCGAGCGCTCCAACAACTCACTCTCCATGGTCTCCATGCGCTTGCGTGTAATCGGACCGGTGTCCTCGCATACCTGTTTTCCGATACGCCCCCAGCGCGGCTCTTCGGTCGGATCATCGACATCCGTTGCTTTGCAATCAAGGTTGCCCCGAGGGCCAAACGTTTCATAGAAACCTTCGACATCGTGCGGATATTGCGAGTCTTCCGGTTCTTCCTCTGCGTTCAAATGGTAAAGACTGCCAAAGAACTCATCGAAGCCATGAACCGTAGGAAGGAACTTGTTCAGGTCGCCAAGGTGGTTCTTGCCGAACTGACCTGTGGCGTACCCCTGCTCCTTCAGAAGGTCCGCAATCGTTGGGTCCTCAGGCTGCAAGCCGAGTGACGCGCCCGGCATTCCGACGGTCAGGAGGCCGGTCCGGAACGGATGTTGCCCGGTGATGAAAGCGGCACGACCGGCTGTGCAACTCTGCTGTGCATAATAGTCTGTGAAGAGCATGCCTTCTTTGGCGATGCGGTCGATGTTGGGTGTCCGATACCCCATCATGCCCATGTTGTACGCACCTACGTTGGACCAACCGACATCGTCACCCCAGATCACGAGGATGTTTGGCTTTTCCTGAGCCTGTCCGTCGGTTTGAGCGAATGCGGATGATGCCAGAGCGAGTGATCCGATTGCCGCAAATAGAATGCGCTTCATAATGCCCTTCAAAATAAATATGTCTTTGGAAACAGAATACTTCGTCGGATCGGACCGGTTAAGATTTGAAATATGTCATTTCACGACATGCCGTGTTATCCTGTTACGAGCAACTATGTGGCGTTGCAGTGGTGTTAGCATGGTCGAGACGGTTCCGCTTATCACAGCAAGTGCGCTGGTTGGGATGCCGGAATTCGTGGCCGGTGAACTTGGCGCGCGCGCACTTCGCCGATCGTTTTCGGATGCCGGGCTACCAGCGGACATGCCGGTGCAAGAAGGCTACTTCGTTCCGGAAGTTGCAGCGGCCAGATTCCTCGGCAGCGCTGCGCGCCAGGCCGGTGACCCTCTCCTTGGCGCAAAGCTTGGCGCGCACCTCAACATTGCCACCAACGGTGCATGGGGGCGTCACATCGTGGAAGGAGAGACGCTGGGCGGTTGCCTGCAACGCTTCATCAGGACGCTTTGCTGCTTCTGCAACTACGACCTACTTCGAATCGATTTGATTGGCGACATCGCGTGGTGTCGGTTTCGGTTCGCTACGACCGACCACGCGGACTACCCTCAAATCTGCCTTGCCACAGTCGGGTCCTGCACCAACCTCGTTCGCCACTTCACTGGACCGGAGTGGTTCCCGGACGCGGTCGAAATGGACATCCCGCCACCGGTCACACCAAGCCTGCTCGAGGACATCCTACCTACCGAAATCCGCTACAACGCAGAATGCATCGCTCTGGCCTTCCCGCAGGAATACCTGACGCTTCGCAGACGGCCCGAACTGAGCCAAAGCCACACCACGTTCTCGGAAGCCATGCGAGCGCGAGACCACAAGCCGCCAGAGAGCTTCGAAGCCGTTGTCGAAGAGATTATCCGGCTTCAGATCGGTTCTGGCAGTGTGAGTCTCGATGCGGCGGCGAGATCCCTGGATCTGGGGGTCCGGACTTTACAACGCAAGTTGGAGCGAACCGGCTGTCATTTCAAGGATTTGACCGGCCGGATCAGGATGGGCATAGCGCGTGAACACGTCGCCGAGACCTCCCTTCCGCTTGCTGCGGTCGCAGAGTTGGCAGGCTTCTCCGACCAGTTCAATTTCTCGCGCGCCTTTCGTCGGTACTTCGGAATGCCACCTTCCGAGATGCGGAAACTGGCGTCAGCGCACGGCGGGTAGCATGCTCCGAGATAACGTCGGTGCACCTCGTCCGAGGTTAAATTGAGCCGCGGCGCTTCAATCGCTTGAGGCACAGGAATTGTAGCCCATGGCTTTCAATCGGCGCATACGATCAATCATGGCACTCGCTTCACGGGCTTCATGGGTACTCTCGTGATCACCGGCAGCCCAATAGGAAGTCCTGTTTCTGCAAAGCGGACATAGGTCAACTGCCGGCTTCGTCCGCAACTCGGACGCCGGCTCCCCGAACTTCGCTGCGCTGTGAATGAATGACCGCTTTTCTTTCTGCAGCGCAGCTGACGGCCTCTGTCGGTAGCGTCGCCGCACCTGCGAACGCTTTAGTCTGACCATTTCAGCTTTCCGCTCAGAGAAGACATCTGACGGTTTCGGTCAGGTTCGAACCAAGTCCCAGCTGGCTGAACGACCGCCTTTGGGGAAAATATCGCCGTCAAACGAACAAAAATGGGTGGTCAAAAGGGTGGACGGCTCGTTCCTCGAGAACCGCAACCACCTAATAATTATACAAGATTTTTAAAATACTGGTGCGGTCGAGAAGACTCGAACTTCCACGGGAGTTACCCCACAGCGACCTCAACGCTGCGCGTCTACCAATTCCGCCACGACCGCACGTGACTGGTGTGAGCGCGTCTTTAACGAGGGTTTGGGGGGATGTGAAGCAAAAAAACGTCGTTGCTGCTTGGCTTGGGGCCTGTGCGAGGCGATGCTCCGGCTTGCACGCGGGAGCGCTATGGGCCATCAGCGCAGGAAACCGGCAAAGGACCTGAAATGGAGTGGAAAACATCCGATACTCTGGTTGACTACGACGAGGCCATCGCCGTGATGGAGGCCCGCGCGGACGCCATTGCCCGTGGGAGCGCAGACGAGTTGATCTGGTTGCTGGAACATCCGCCGCTCTACACGGCCGGTAGCTCAGCGGACCCGAAAGACCTCACCGATCCCGACCGCTTCCCGGTCCACAAGACGCGGCGCGGCGGGCAGTATACCTACCACGGTCCGGGTCAGCGGGTGGTCTACCTTATGCTCGATCTGACAAAGCGTGGGCGGGATATCCGCAAATTCGTCTGCCAGGTCGAAGACTGGGTCATCGCGACGCTGGCCGAGTTCAATGTGAAGGGCGAGCGGCGTCCCGGACGTGTGGGTGTTTGGGTCGTGCGTGAGGACAAACCACTCCACGCGGATGGCAGCCATGCCGAGGACAAAATCGCTGCCGTTGGCATCCGCATGAAGCGCTGGGTTAGTCTTCATGGGTTGTCGATTAACGTCGAACCCGATCTGGACCATTTTTCGGGGATTGTGCCGTGCGGCATCTCGGACCACGGGGTGACCAGCCTCGTCGATCTGGGCCTGCCGGTCTCGATGGACGATATCGATGTCGCTTTAAAGACGACCTTTGATGACGCCTTCGGGACGACGTCTACAGAGCGCGCTTGACACCTCCCTGCGCGCGCCGTTCCTTTGGCGACCGAAGGAGTTGAAATGACCCGTGCGGAGCAATTGATCGATCAGTATCGTCAGGTACACGCGTCCAAGATCTATGGACAAACGTCCGAGATCCTTGCCGGGATCATTCTCAAGCAAATCGCGGTTTTGCCAAAGATCGACAGCCTTCTGGACTACGGATGCGGGCAATCGAGAACCGCGGACTGGATTGCGAAAATTCATGACGCGACAGCGTATAAATATGACCCGGCGATCCCCGGTCTCGATACTCTGCCGGCTGTCGAAACCGATTTCGTTCTGTGCACCGACGTGATGGAACATATCCCCTTGGAGAATGTTGACGCGGTCCTGCAGCAGATCCGGAACATCAGCGAAAATGCGTTTTTCAATATCTCTTGCGCCAAGGCGGCGGAGATACTTCCCAACGGCGAGAACGCACATTGTACTGTTCGACCGCCTCTTTGGTGGAAAGAGAAATTGGCGAAATTCTGGACGAATCCACGGCAAGTTCGGTCTTTGAATCGCAACGCTGTTTCGCTGGTCACATGGCCGCGAGCGTGAAGACCCCGACCGGCCTCAAGCCCGCGGCAGGCGATAGAATGCGACGAAAGCGCGCGACAGGCCAAAAACACATGCAATTTTCGTTGTATGTCAATGCGGGAGGCATTGCCCGCCTGTCAGCGCACCGCTAAACAACTCATCGGGACATTGCGGACGCGGTGCGCCTATGGTGGCGACCACAGCGTCTGACGGAACGACGAACAGGAGAGCAGCATGGCAGATGCAGCCATCCATGATCACGGCCATGAAGATACCCGCGGGTTCTTCACGCGGTGGTTCATGTCGACCAACCACAAGGATATCGGGATCCTCTATATTCTGGTGGCGGGTCTGGCCGGATTTATATCGGTCGCCTTTACCGTTTACATGCGCATGGAGCTGATGAACCCCGGGGTTCAGTACATGTGTATGGAGGGCGCGCGACTGACCGCAGCCGCCGCTGGGGATCTTTGCACACCGAACGGACACCTTTGGAACGTGCTGATCACAGGCCACGGCATCTTGATGATGTTCTTTGTGGTAATTCCTGCCCTCTTCGGTGGATTTGGCAACTATTTCATGCCTTTGCATATCGGCGCTCCCGATATGGCCTTCCCGCGTCTCAACAATCTGTCGTTCTGGCTCTACGTGGCCGGTACGTCGCTGGCGGTTGCCTCGGTCCTCGCACCGGGTGGCAACGGTCAGACTGGGTCTGGGGTCGGCTGGGTGCTCTACCCGCCGCTTTCGACGAATGAGGACGGCTTCTCCATGGACCTCGCGATCTTCGCGGTCCACGTCTCGGGGGCCTCGTCGATCCTCGGCGCGATCAATATCATTACGACATTCCTGAACATGCGAGCCCCGGGCATGACGCTCTTCAAGGTGCCGCTGTTTGCGTGGTCGATCTTTGTCACCGCGTGGCTGATCCTTCTGGCACTGCCGGTTCTAGCAGGGGCGATCACCATGCTGCTGACCGACCGGAATTTCGGGACGACTTTCTTCGACCCAAGCGGCGGAGGGGACCCGGTGCTCTATCAGCACATCCTGTGGTTCTTCGGGCACCCGGAAGTGTATATCGTGATCCTGCCCGCCTTCGGTATCATCAGCCACGTTATCGCGACATTCTCGCGCAAGCCGATCTTCGGCTACATGCCGATGGTCTGGGCCATGATCGCCATCGGCGGCCTGGGCTTCGTCGTCTGGGCCCACCACATGTACACGGTCGGAATGTCACTGACCCAGCAAAGCTACTTCATGCTGGCGACAATGGTCATCGCGGTTCCGACTGGCGTGAAGATCTTCAGCTGGATTGCCACCATGTGGAAGGGCTCGATCACGTTCGAGACACCGATGCTCTTCGCCATCGGTTTCCTGTTCCTTTTCACCGTTGGCGGCGTGACCGGGATCGTACTCAGCCAAGCCGCAGTGGACCGCGCCTACCACGATACCTACTACGTCGTGGCGCATTTCCATTATGTGATGTCGCTGGGCGCCGTATTTGGGATCTTCGCTGGTGTCTACTTCTGGATCGGCAAGATGTCAGGGCGACAGTACCCGGAATGGGCGGGTAAGCTGCACTTCTGGACGTTCTTCATCGGTGCCAACCTGACCTTCTTCCCGCAGCATTTCCTCGGGCGTCAGGGTATGCCGCGCCGCTACATCGACTATCCGGAGGCCTTCGCTTACTGGAACTGGATTTCGAGCTGGGGCGCATTCCTGTCCTTCGCCTCGTTCCTCTTCTTCATCGGCGTGATCTACTACACCGTGACACGCGGTAAGAAGGTCACAGAAGAGAACTACTGGAACGAACACGCAGACACGCTCGAGTGGACTCTGCCCAACCCGCCGCCGGAGCACACGTTCGAACAGCTTCCGACACGTGATATGTGGGATAAGCAAACCAGCCACTGATGCCCATTGAATGGTCTGAAACGATGCAAGAGGCCCCGGAGAAATCTGGGGCCTTTTCACCTGTGGCTGTCCTGCGACTCTGGCCGCATCGGTCTTTAACCGCGAAAGGTTTTGTCTGGTTTATTGGCATCACCGCAACAGCTCTGTCATTGCCCCTTATCGCGGTTCTCGGCAGCGTCGTGTTATGGGGACTTCTGCCGTTTATGCTGCTGGCTCTGGCCGGCGTGTGGTATGGCATTGTCCGCAACCAAACGGACCTGTCGTTAAACGAGGTTTTGGAACTCTCAGCGGAGCGGATCGCTTTGACCCGTCACAATCCGCGGCAGTCCGATCAGCACTGGGAAGCAAATCCGTATTGGGTTGAACTCACATTGCATCCTTCGCAAGGACCGGTTGAAAACTACCTCACCCTGCGCGGTAGCGACAGGGAGGTCGAGTTGGGTGCTTTTTTGAGCCCGGAAGAACGCATCATGCTGTATGCTGATCTCCAGGATCGGCTCAACGCTTTAAGACGCTGACGTCCCCAAGACCGCGCAGTAGACAGCGCGGTAGACAGCGCACAATAAGGCGCGTCATCGCGCGGTAAACCATACAAACTCCGTCTTACCAGCTTGAAACGAACACTCAGGGCACATTCCTCGTCGCAACTGCGAGAGACCCAGTAGGCTTTGGGCGCGGATGGAAGTCACAAATCAGACAACATGCTTTCAGGTGGGGCGTAATTGTCTGGCGTTCCGGTGCGTAATATGGGGTAGTGTACGACGCTTGTAACGCTCACCAGCGGTCGCTCTCTTATCGATCCGGATGCCGAAGGAGAAGGGCTGCCCCGCACCTTACAAGTGATGCGATGGATCCCCGTGCGAAGGGGGAGTCAGGATGGCCCGCTGGTACCGATTCGCGCGGCGCACAACACGCTTCAGCGACCCAACGGCGACTCCGAAAAAAGGTTTGGGATAACTTTATCCCAGCATGGTAGATTCCCAGAGAAACGCGGCGAAATTAACTCGTCTCCGTAACCTGCGCTGAGGTAACGGTAAATGACGAAACTGCTTTTAGGACGATCGCAAACCGTGCCGCATTTTGGCCACATTCACGATTTGAGTGTGACTTAGCTCACAGACCCAGCGCAAAGAAAGCTGTATTGTTTGAGTCGTCGCCAGGGGGCCTCAGTCAATTACGACATTTTTTTCCCAGTGCCTCACGACGACGGAGGCCTCTGAGCCTAAACAGGGTAATTTGGGGTGATGGCCAAGTTGCCCCCAGCGGTTTCCAAGACCGCTGGTCCAGAACCCGGCGCCGCTCGATTTACGAGTGTTTGGGCCTGCCGCCCACGTCACAGCGCAGTGCTAAAGGCGGCGTCGGATGCTGTAGTGAGTGTGAGAGTACTCAAGCGCGGTCGGGGCAACCTTACCGCGCTTGGGTTGTTGTAAAATCGGCTCAAGCGCCCAATCGCGTCTTCACGATTGGGCCGACGACCGCGAAGTCCATTTGACCCGTGTATTTTCCTTTGAGCTCGCCAATGACCCGCCCCATATCGCGAATGGAGCTTGCTTCAGTTGCCTGAATGGCTTTGTGGATCGCAGTTTCGATCTCGTCTTCGGACAACTGACGAGGCAGGTATTCTTCAATGATCGCGATTTCGGCCTGTTCGGCTTCAGCCAATTCTAGCCGCCCGCCCTCTTCATAGGTGCGTACGCTTTCCTGGCGCTGTTTGACCATTTTGCCGAGGATCGCGAGAATATCTGCATCCGTAACACCGGGCGACTTGCCCTCGCCACGCAGTGCAATTTCACGGTCTTTGATAGCCGCGTTGATCAGACGCAGCGTCGACAATCGAGCTGTGTCCTTGGACTTCATGGCAGACTTTAGGCCTGTATTTATCTTGTCGCGCAGTTCCATGGTGTTGATCCCATATTCAGACGAAACTCCCACATAGCGAGTGCATCGGTAGCCTTCAAGTCCTCTACATACCGGTCAGTCCCTTGACCCCAACCAGAGCGCCCCTTAGGAACGGCGCAATTTGCCGACACTTCGAAACCTGAGGACCCGATCATGAGCACCTCTGACGCAACCCCTACGGCCTGCCTTGTTCTTGCGGATGGCACAGTCTTCTATGGGCGCGGTTTTGGGGCAGTTGGCGAGACCTCGGCCGAGCTGTGTTTCAACACCGCGATGACCGGGTATCAGGAGATTATGACAGACCCATCCTACGCCGGGCAGATTGTTACCTTCACCTTTCCGCATATTGGTAATGTCGGCGTGAATGTTGATGACGACGAGACTGCCGAACCGGTCGCAGACGGTATGGTTGTGAAATGGGACCCGACGGAGCCCTCGAACTGGCGCGCACAGAACGAGCTCACAAAGTGGCTAGAAAAAACCAGTCGGATCGGCATTGGAGGTGTCGATACCCGGCGGTTAACTCGTGCGATCCGACAGCAAGGCGCGCCACACGTGACCCTCGCCCATGACCCAAGTGGCAAGTTCAACCTCGAGGCCTTGGTTGCAAAGGCGCGTGCCTTTAAAGGCCTGGAGGGTCTTGATCTCGCCAAGGAAGTAACTTGCGCGCAATCCTATCGCTGGAACGAGACCCGTTGGGCATGGCCCGAGGGGTACAGCGAACGCGCCGAGCCAGGGCACAAGGTGGTCGCCTTAGACTACGGAGCAAAGCGAAACATTTTGCGCTGTCTCGTATCGGCCGGCTGCGAGGTCATGGTGATGCCAGCCACGTCGACTGCCGAGGAAGTGCTCGCACAGAACCCCGACGGAGTGTTTCTGTCCAACGGACCAGGTGATCCGGCAGCCACGGGCTCGTACGCGGTCCCGATGATTCAAGAAATTCTGGAAAAGACCGAGCTTCCGGTCTTCGGAATCTGCCTTGGACACCAGATGCTCGCACTGGCGCTTGGCGCCACGACCGTCAAAATGAACCACGGCCACCATGGCGCGAACCACCCTGTAAAAGATCTGGAAACCGGCAAGGTTGAGATCACGTCGATGAACCACGGGTTCACAGTCGATAGCCAGACCTTGCCAGACGGCGTCCTTGAGACGCATGTCAGCTTGTTCGACGGGTCCAACTGCGGCATCCGGATGCAGGATCGGCCCGTATTCTCAGTTCAGTATCACCCCGAAGCGAGCCCCGGACCACAGGACAGCTACTACCTGTTCGAACGCTTTGCGGCCGCCATGGGAGCCCGCCATGCGCTGGCCTGACGCAATCATCTGTTAACTCGTTATTAAGCACGAAGCTGCACAGGTTTCCTTAAGCGGAGACCTGTGCCTATGAATGCGCCCCATCTCACACCCTCGACACGAAATCATGTCGGTTCCGTCGCAAGACGGGCCCGGACCTCACCCTCGGAAGCCAAGACAGCACACCTCGAAAAACTGCTGACCTTTCTGGTTGAGACCGGGCGTATTTCAAAGGCCGAGAGGTTGAAAGCAGAACATCTGGCGCGCGTTCACAAAATATCGGTGCCCGACGCGCTGGTATCAGAAGGGTGGATCGGCACAGAGGATCTTTTGTCCGCAAGGTCAGCTTGCTTTGGCGCCACGCATGTGCGTTTGGGCCTGACACCACCGGACAAGTCTTTGTTTGAGACCGTTCAGGTAGAGTGGTGTCTCAAACACAGCATCCTACCTTGGCGCAGGCTGGGCGGGCGGGTCGTTTGGGTCACAAGCGCGCCAGAAGCGTTCGATCAGATCAAGCAGACCCTACCACGAAGCCTAGGACTACCTGTCCTCTCTGTTTCATCAGCCGAAGAAATCGAGCAGGCCATTGCCATTGCCTATCGCAACGAACTGACTGAAGCCGCGGAAGCAACCCTGCCAGCAGAGCAAAGCTGCCGGACGTTGTTTGTTCCGTCTGCGGCCCTTGTCCTTGCCGCTTGCGCTACATTGCTTTTGATCATGCTACTGCGCCCTGCATTAGTGATGTCGACCATTGTCTTCTGCGCTGTCGCATTGGTGGCGATAAACGTGCTTTTCAAGGCGGTGTTGAGCGTGACCGCCTTGCGAAAAGAGCCCTTCAGACCTGAGCGTACCGACGCCGGGGTCTTGTCGCACATCTCGATCCTGGTTCCGCTGTTTCATGAGCCAGAAGTTGCTGCAAAACTTCTCGGCAACCTGCAGCACCTGAAGTATCCGCGCGGGCTTCTGGAAATCGTTTTCGTGGTGGAACAAGACGACGACATCACCAAGGCAGCGCTTTCACACCTCATTTTACCCCAAGGCTTTCGCATTCTGGAGGTGCCACGAGGATCGGTCCGCACCAAACCACGCGCCTTGAATTACGCGTTGCCCTTCTGCCATGGCGACGTCATCGGCGTCTACGACGCCGAGGACAAACCTGCGCCAGACCAGTTACTAAAGGTCGCCGAGGTTTTCCGGCAGACGGCTCCGGACGTCGCCTGCCTGCAAGGTCGACTGGGCTTTTTTAACACCCGCTCAGGGCTGCTGACACGGTGTTTCGCCGCCGAATACGCGGGATGGTTTGGACTACAACTCAAAGGTCTTGCGGCGCTCGGACTGCCGGTGCCTCTGGGCGGTACGACAGTCTTCCTGCGGCGCGATGTGCTGAAGCGCCTCGGATGTTGGGATGCGTACAATGTGACGGAAGATGCCGATCTCGGCATCCGCCTGCATCGCGCGGGGTATCGAACGAGCCTTATAGACACCGAGACCGAAGAGGAGGCGACAAGCACTGCCTGGTCCTGGGTGCGCCAGAGGTCCCGATGGATCAAGGGCTATATTTTGACGTATGCGCTCCATATGCGGAAACCCAAAGCGCTCTGGCAGGATCTAGGCACCGCAGGGTTTGCGTCGTTTCAGGTGATGTTTCTCGGCTCGGTGTTAGGCGCCCTTACAATGCCGGTTCTTCTCTTGATGCTGGCCGCATATCTTGGAGCACCGGTCCCGGGGATACCCGCATCCACAATACAGATAACGGGCAGCCTTATGCTTGGCCTCGAGATTATAAACCTAACCATTTGGGCCGCAGGGATCCGCCATCGCAAGCACCGCCACCTGGCTTGGGTGCTGCCGCTTATGCATCTGTATTTTCTGCTTGCCTCGATCGCGGCCGTAAAAGCGCTGATCGAACTCATCACACGCCCCTATTTCTGGGACAAGACCGGGCACGGCATGTCTGCGGAGGATGCGCGCGATTAAATCGCTTCCGCGTCCGCCTTTAGCCGGGTTTCGAACGCGATCGAGATATGCGCTTTCAGCGCGGAATACGCAGCTTCCTCGTCCCGCTTCGCGATTGCATCTACAATAGCGCGATGTTCTTCCAGCGCTTTTTCCCCGCGACCTTGGGCGGCCAGAGACGTCGTCGCCATCAGCGCCATCGACCGGTATACGAGATCGAGCTGCTGGACGAGAAACCTGTTATGCGAGGCGAGATGGATCTGCTTGTGAAAGCGCCTGTTCGCGCGCGCCATCGCGGCGCTGTCGCCCAACAGCTTTGCGTCGTCTTCCACCATTTCGGCGAGGACTTTGACCTCTTCCACCGCCGCGTGGCGTGCTGCCAGCCGCGCGGCTAGCCCCTCAAGCTCGGCGCGCACAACATAGAGTTCTGCCATTTCGTTGTGGTCGAGTGAGGCAACAATCAGAGATCGCCCATCGCGCGCCAGAAGCGACTGGGTTTCGAGCCGCTGAAGTGCTTCCCGAATAGGGGTCCGCGACACCCCAAACCGCTCTGCGAGGTCGCTTTCTACCAGCCGGTCGCCGGGTTTGTAGACACCGACATCGATCGCTTCGAGGATTAGGTCATAGGCATCCCTCTGGGCCGGTTTCGGCTCTGTCATTGTTATCTCTCCACTTCTGGGCAGGAGGCTAGCCGCGCTCTGCCTCCGATAGCAAGCCCGGCATTGCCTGCGCGCCCCGGAAACCCTATTTCTGCGGCATGCTTTCTGCGCAGTTCTCTCATATCAGCCACTGGGTCTTCGACCTCGATAACACGCTCTACCCGCCGCATATGCGCCTGTTCGATCAGATCGAAGTGCGGATGACTGCCTTTGTGCAGGACGCGCTTGGCGTGTCAGAAGATCACGCCAATCATCTCAGGCAACATTACTGGCAGCGCTACGGCACGACGCTGGCGGGGTTGATGGAAGAACACAGCGTAGATCCCGGCCCCTATCTCCATGACGTACACGACATCGATTTCTCCGTGCTCGATGCAGACCCAGCGCTTGCCGAGCGGATCAGCGCCTTGCCCGGTCGTAAGATCGTCTACACGAACGGATGCGCACCCTACGCGCGAAATGTGCTGGAAGCACGCGGACTGACGGGTATTTTTGATGCGGTCTATGGCGTGGAACATGCCAACTTCCGCCCCAAGCCAGAACGCATCGCCTTCGAGACAGTATTCGCGCAGGACAATCTCAGCCCCGACAGCGCAGCCATGTTTGAAGACGAGCACCGAAATCTCGCCGCACCTCATGCTATGGGTATGCGCACTGTGCATGTCGCGCCGGAAGCAGAGCCAGCAGCGCATATCCACCATCACACCAGTGACCTCTCGACATTCATTGCAAAGTTGCTTGATTGAGTCAGGTTATGCTGCACTGCGGCAATGCGCGCACTTTGCTGCACCGCAGCAGTCCTAGATATAGCCTACGTCAACACATCAAAGGGGCTTGCCATGACTGCTGCTGCAACGGACATCGACCTTTCCTCCCAAAAGACCAAAGCGCCATCGCGCAGTCGCTTTGACATATCGGTGTCTGGTGAGGAAATTCAGTTTGCAACTCTGGCTCTCGCAATTCTCGCCGCATGGATCGGTGCCGTTGCCGCATTTGGATTTGCCGGTCTGATCACAGGTGCGCTGACTATGGTCGCTGTCATGTTTGTCATGCTGGTTATCATCAGCCGCGGATAAGCCTGCTTCGAGGCAAAATGACGCTTGGACGCTCTTTCGGGACCCCCTAGATTCTGAGAAAACGGAGGCGTCCATGGACCTCGAAACAACCGATATCCTAATCTCTGGCGGAGGCGTTGCAGGCCTCGCCGCGGCCTGCGCCTTTGGAAGCGCGGGCTTTTCGGTCATTGTTGTCGACCCGGCGCCCCCAGTGACTGACGGTGCGGCCGAGGGTGCCGATCTTCGAACGACCGCATTTCTGCAACCCTCTCGCACCGTACTCGAGCAAGCCGGGCTTTGGGACCGTCTGGCACCACATGCCTCGGCCCTGCAGGTCATGCAGATCGTCGACGCAGGCGGCGCGGAGCCCGTGGCACGCGTGCAAAAGGCGTTTGATGCCCAGGATATCTCAGATGCACCTTTTGGCTGGAACCTCCCGAACTGGCTCTTGCGGCGGGAATTTCTGTCCCGGATCAGCGAGTTGGAGAATGTTGAGTTTCGCAGCGGCGTCGGCACCAAGTCGGTCCTGACCCGTCAATCCGAAGCGCGCGTCACCCTAACCGATGGCGCACGCATTAGCTCCCGTCTGCTGATCGCGGCTGACGGCCGGAACTCTCCGGTGCGCGAGGCGGTCGGTATTGATGCCACGACGACGCGCTATGGGCAGAAAGCACTCGCCTTCGCGGTCACCCACCCGATCCCACATGAGAACGTTTCGACGGAGATTCATCGCTCCGGCGGGCCGTTTACGTTGGTCCCCCTGCCCGACCGCGACGGAAGTCCCTGCTCCGCAATCGTGTGGATGGAACGCGGTCCCGAAGCTATGCGTCTGGCCAATTTGCCTGAGGAGGAGTTCGAGGCGGAGATGAATGCCCGCTCCACAGGGTTGCTTGGGCCCCTGAAACTCGCCTCGCGCCGCTCCGTTTGGCCCATCATTAGTCAGATTGCGGAACGGATGTGGGCTGAACGCACCGCGTTGATCGCCGAGGCCGCCCATGTGGTGCCCCCGATTGGCGCGCAGGGATTAAACATGAGCCTCGGCGACGTCCGCGTGCTGCTTGAGCTTGCGCAAGAAAACCCAGGCGAGCTTGGCAGTACCAAAATGTTGGAAACCTATCACCGGCGGAGACATCCTGAGGTCAAGCTGCGGGTTTCTGGCATCGACATGCTGAACCGCGCCTCTATGGCAGACGCGCAGCCGCTGCGCGATGCGCGCGCGCAAGGGCTGAAAGCCCTTTATGGCTTCGCTCCGGTCAGAAAATCGCTGATGCGGCTTGGCCTTGGTGTGCGCTAAGGCTTAGGCGACCTTGTCCAGAACCTCATCCAACCGCGCGACGGTTGCATCCACATCGTAGAGCTTGTCGAGACCAAAGAGGCCGATGCGGAAGGTCCTGAAATCGGCTGGCTCGTCGCATTCCAGCGGCACACCAGCGGCGACCTGCATACCTTGGGCCGCGAATTTCTTGCCCGTGTGTAGCTCAGCGTCGTCCGTATAGACCACGACGACCCCCGGCGCGCCGAAGCCGTCCGCGGCCACCGACTTGAAACCACGGGCGGCCATTAACTCGCGCACGCGGGTCCCAAGCGCCCATTGGGCTTCTTTCAGACGCTGAAACCCGTATTCGCGGGTCTCGAGCATCGTATCTCGGAACACGCGCAGGGCATCGGTCGGCATCGTGGCATGATAGGCATGGCCGCCGTTCAGATACGCCTCCATGATCTGGAGCCATTTGCCGAGGTCCACGGCGAAACTGTTCGATTTGGTTTCTGCCACTCGCGCGCGAGCGCGATCGGACATCATCACAAGACCAGCGCATGGGGAGGCCGACCAGCCCTTCTGCGGAGCAGAGATCAGAACGTCCACGCCAGTGGCCTTCATATCCACCCAGGCACAACCCGACGCGATACAATCCAGCACCATCAACGCGCCTACCTCATGCGCCGCGGCTGCAAGCTGCGTGATATAGGCGTCAGGCAGGATCACACCGGCCGAGGTCTCGACATGCGGGGCAAACACAACGTCCGGCTGGGTTTCGCGGATCTTGGCGACAACTTCTTCAATCGGGGCCGGCGCAAACGGAGATTGCGGCGCATTCGCGGTGCGGCGTGCCTTCATGACAATCGGATCTTCGGCGAGTTGCGCGGCGTCGAAAATCTGGCTCCAGCGATACGAGAACCACCCGTTGCGCACCACTAAAACCTTGGTATTCTGTCCGAATTGACGGGCCACCGCTTCCATTCCGAAAGTCCCGCCTCCCGGCACAAGCGCCACATGATCGGCATTGTAGACCTCGCACAGCATGCCATGGATATCGCGCATCACAGTTTGAAAGACGCCGCTCATATGGTTGAGGGACCGGTCGGTAAAGACAACCGAGTATTCCAGCAGTCCGTCCGGATCGACAGTGTCGAGAAGTGCGCTCATGGGGTCCTCCAACTCAGATGTGCTTCTGCCTACCGCACAGACCTAGGGGGCTCAAAGCGAAACCCGTAGTGAAAACAGAGGTTTTGCGACAGCACGACGCGCCTATCGGAAACATTGGTGCAACTTGCGCGCCGTTCAGGCGTGTTGCGCGATTACACACTCAAAATCATCCGCGCTGATAACCTCGGTATGGTGCCCTTTGCCATGCGTGTCGGCCATGCGCCAGACATCGCCGGGCCCAACTTCACGGGTGTCGCCATCGCTCGCAGTGACGCGCACTCGACCGCGCAGACAAATGAGGGTTTGGGCAACGGGCGTCGGGTGAATCGGTTCGTTCCACCCAGCGCGCAGCCGTAGGAAGAGCATGCCCGAGGCGGCCTCTGTTTCTGAAATTTCAATGGCTTTCGCCGGGGGCGCAAATGTGCGCTCTTCCAGCGCGACGTCGATATCGCGAAAACGGCTCTCGCCCGTATCATCCGCGAAGAGGTCAAAATACTTCATGTCAAACTCGCTTTTCTTAGCCGAGTGGGCCGGGCAAACGCTCCTCCGACAACAGCACATTTGCCTCGACTTCTCCAGCACCGGGCAAAGTCATAATCCGGCGGCGCAAGACACGCTCAAAATCGGAAATGTCGCGCGCGACCACGCGCAGGCGATAGTCGTAGGCCCCGAGAACGTGCTGAACCACCTGCACTTCCGGTATCGCTGTGACCGCACGCTCGAAATCCTCGACGCTGACCCGCCCTTTGACGGCAAGCTTCACGCCCAGAAAGACCGTGACACCAAAGCCCAGCTTCTCGGCATCAAGGCGCAAGCGGCGGGCAGAGATGACCTTTTCATCCTGTAGCCGCTTGATCCGGCGCCATGTCGCGGGTTGGCTGAGACCGAGTTTACGACCCAAGGCACCGGCGCTTTGCCGAGCGTCGCGGGCCAGTTCACGCAAGAGCGCGCGATCGAGGTCATCAAGATCGAGGCTCATACCGGCAGGCTTTCGTCCGTGTGCACGTCGGAGATCAACATCAGCTGTTCGATCTCAGAAATATGCGGCAGGCCAAGAATACGGTCGCGGTAGATCTCCTGATAATGTGGCATGTCCCGCGCCAGCACGTTGAGGCGAACGTCCACGCGACCCAGAAACGTTTGGATTTCAGTAACTTCAGGCACCTTGCGGGCTTCGGCCAGGAAGCTGTCAAATGCGCTGCGTTCGGTTTTGTCGAGCGTTATGCGCAAACTGACCTCGACAGCAAAGCCGAGCTTGCGCCAGTCGATCACCGCTTCCACCCCGCGGATGATCCCGGCTTCTTCCATCCGCTCAATACGCCGCCACGCCGTCGCCCGGGGAAGCCGCGCCGCCTCCGCCAACTCGGCAGCGCTGAGCGTTGGGTCGGCTTGATAAAGGCGCAGCAGGCGTCGGTCGAGATCGTCGATTTGCATGAATTTGTACATATTGGAGCAATTGACGAATAGCAATTTCGCATTTTGTAGCAAAATTCTTCGCAGCCTTCTCCCTTCTCACGGCATTCCACGTATGGTGCGCGGCAATCAAAACTCGGACCGGAGGACTTACCCGATGCGCGTCTACTACGATCGCGATTGCGATGTGAACCTGATCAAAGACAAGAAAGTTGCCATTCTGGGCTACGGCTCGCAAGGCCACGCCCACGCGCTGAACCTGCGCGACAGCGGCGCAAAGAACCTTGTCGTCGCCCTGCGCGAAGGCTCCGCCTCGGCCAAGAAAGCCGAAGCTGAAGGTCTTCAGGTGATGGGCATCGCCGAAGCGGCGGCGTGGTGCGACCTGATCATGTTCACCATGCCCGATGAACTTCAGGCGGAGACCTACAAGAAGTACGTGCATGACAACCTGAAAGAAGGCGCTGCGATTGCCTTCGCTCATGGCCTGAACGTGCATTTCGGCCTGATCGAGCCAAAGGCGGGCGTCGACGTGATCATGATGGCCCCCAAAGGCCCCGGCCACACCGTGCGCGGCGAATATACCAAGGGCGGCGGCGTGCCCTGCCTCGTGGCCGTGAACAACGACGCCACCGGCCGCGCGCTGGAAATCGGCCTGTCCTACTGCTCCGCCATCGGCGGCGGTCGTTCCGGCATCATCGAGACCAACTTCCGCGAGGAATGCGAAACCGACCTGTTCGGCGAACAGGCCGTTCTGTGCGGTGGCCTTGTAGAACTGATCCGTATGGGCTTCGAGACGCTGGTCGAAGCGGGCTACGCGCCCGAGATGGCCTATTTCGAGTGTCTGCACGAAGTGAAGCTGATCGTCGACCTGATCTACGAAGGCGGCATCGCGAACATGAACTACTCCATCTCCAACACGGCGGAGTATGGCGAGTATGTCTCCGGCCCGCGGGTGCTGCCCTACGACCAGACCAAAGCCGAGATGAAGGCGATCCTGCGCGACATCCAGACCGGCAAGTTCGTGCGTGACTTCATGCAGGAAAACGCGGTTGGTCAGCCCTTCTTCAAAGGCACGCGCCGTATGAACGACGCCCACCAGATCGAAGAGGTTGGCGCAAAGCTGCGCGGCATGATGCCGTGGATTTCCGCTGGCAAACTGGTGGATCAGGAAAAGAACTAGAGCCTTTTCACCCGCGCTTTAAGCTCTCCCGCGCGGACCGCTCGGGAGGGCTTTTTATTAGGCAAATCAACAATGTCGGACCTCGAACAGCCAACACTGCGCCATTGGGCGATGATCTCAACGCTCGGCCTCGTCTGGGGCGCGACGTTTCTTTTCATCGAACTTGCACTGGAGGGGCTGACACCATTCTGGCTGGCCACATGGCGGCTGGTGCTGGGCGCAGCGTTGATGCTGGTAATCTGGCGCGCGATGGGGGGACGTTATCGGGTCGGACCGGATCCACGCGCAAGATGGCCCTATGTTTTGATTTGCGGCGTCTTGAGCACGGTAGTGCCATTCACGCTTCTCTCCTGGGGCCAGACCCATGTGGTGTCGAGCTTCGCTGGCGTCTCCATGGCGACGATCCCTCTGATCGTGTTGCCGCTCGCGCATTTCTTCGTCCCCGGAGACCAGTTGACCCGCCGCAAGGCAATCGGGTTCGGCCTTGGCTTTGCCGGCACTGTGTTATTGATCGGGCCGCAGGCACTGTCTGACTCGGGTGCTGAGCTGGAAAACTGGGGCCGCTTGGCCTGTCTCGCCACGGCCGCATGCTACGCCGTCAGCTCTATCATTCTGCGCAATTGTCCACCAATCGACCCGATTGCAATGGCAGCCTTGCTTTTGGCGGTCGGGGCCGTTCTAGGCGTGCCTTTGGCATGGGCGGTAGAGGGACCACCGCAAATGCCGCCGCAAGGGCCTCTGATCGCCCTCTTGCTACTAGCGTTCATTCCAACGGCAGCGGCGAACTACCTCCGGGTGCTCGTCGTCCGCTCCGCCGGGCCAACTTTCATGACTCTCACAAATTTTCAGGTGCCGCTCTGGTCGCTCGCCTTTGGGGCGCTCGTGTTGAACGAACCACTGCCGGGGACACTGGTCAGCGCTCTTGTCCTGATTTTGAGCGGTGTCGCTATTAGCCAATGGCGCAGTCTAGAGGCTATTTTTCGAAAACCGGTTTAGTCCCGGCAAGCTGCTGCTTATCGGAGTGTTCGAGCGGGGCGTGTTAGGGAACCGTCAGTCTTCGGTTTTATCTTCGGATGGCTTTGGGATGTTCATATTGCTCGGCAGATCAATCATCCCGTGCTTCGACAATTGAAGCAGGCAGACACCCAGAAGCGCGAGTAGGACCACGATTGCGAGAAAAGAAAACATCAGTCACTCCCTCCAAACAGAGACTATGAGAAATGCAGGGCTTGCGGCACCGCACACATTATACGCAGTCAAAAATTGCAGGTTTGAAGACGCCACGCAATCCGCTTGGTTAATCACCCCGTGAATCCGCGCAGCTACGGTGGCATCTGCCTATTTTTTAGGCGTCGCTTCAGGCAGCACCTTCGACCGCACGGACAACATCGTCCACGACCTGCCCAAGAAGAGCCGAGTCTTCGCATTCGGCCATTACCCGCACCAGCGGTTCGGTGCCCGATTTCCGGATCAGCAATCGCCCCTTACCGGTAAGCGCGGCTTCTGCTTCGGCAACAGCTTTCTTTACACTTGATGTTTCAAGCGGTGTCGCACCCGGTGAAAAGCGGACGTTCTTGAGAAGTTGAGGGACTGTCTCGAAAGACTTTACCAGTTCCGAGGCCGGAGCTTCCCGGCGCACCATCTCGGCTAGAAACTGCAGCGCAGCCATAAGCCCATCGCCAGTGGTTCCATAGTCGGTCATGACTATGTGGCCGGACTGTTCGCCCCCAAGGTTCCACCCACCTTGTCGCATGGCTTCGACCACGTATCGATCGCCCACAGGTGTCCGCACAAGTGACAGGCCGGCGCCCTCCAGATACCGCTCCAAACCAAGATTGGACATCACCGTGGCAACGAGTGTCCCGTCCTTCAGTCGTCCGTCCGCTGACCACCGAGACGCAAAGAGCGCCATGATCTGATCTCCATCGGCGACATGCCCGTGTTCGTCGAGCAGAATGACGCGATCAGCATCGCCATCAAGGCAAATCCCAATATCCGCTCCGTGGGCCACGACTGCCTCTGCGGCGCTCTGCGGGGATGTTGAACCGCAGTTGGAGTTGATATTGCGCCCATTCGGGCTGACACCCAGCGGAATGACTTCAGCCCCCAGTTCCCACAACACCGCCGGCGCCACTTTATAGGCAGCGCCATTGGCGCAATCGATTACGACCTTGATACCGTCCAATCGCAAATCTTGAGGAAACGCGCGCTTCGCACGTTCAATATACCGCCCTTGCCCATCATCGATCCTTCTTGCGCGGCCAATGTTCTCCGCCTGCGCGAGCGCTATCTCTCCGGCAAGAATCGATTCAATTTCCGCTTCAGCATCGTCAGAAAGCTTGAAACCATCGGGACCGAAAAACTTGATACCGTTGTCGTCTGCCGGGTTGTGACTGGCGGAGATCATCACCCCAACATCTGCGCGCATGGATTGCGTCAGAAGGGCGACAGCCGGTGTGGGGATTGGCCCGAGGAGGAGGACGTTCATGCCAGTGGAGGTGAACCCGGCCGTCAGCGCGGTTTCAAACATATATCCTGACTGACGCGTGTCCTTACCGACAACCACCCGATGCCCAGATGCGCCATCTCGCCGGAAATACCGGCCCGCCGCTGCCCCAAGGCGTAAAGCTAACTCTGCGGTCATGGGATGGGTGTTTGCGGCACCCCGGACCCCGTCGGTCCCAAACAAACTACGGCTCATGCGGCCCCCTTTACCGTCAGATACTTCCACAAGGTCAGAGCTTGCCGGGTCTCTTCTACATCATGAACGCGCATAACCTGAACCCCTTGCGCGACGCCATGGAGAGCCACTGCAAGCGATCCCGGCATGCGTGCGGCCGCGTCTGGCGTCCCGGTTAGCGCCCCGATGAAGCTTTTCCGCGACGCGCCAAGCAGCAGGCCGCAGCCAATGCCATGAAAAAGCGTCAGGCCGCGCAACAGAGCCAGATTGTGTTCAACCGTTTTGCCGAACCCGATACCCGGATCCACCAGCATACGTGCACGCGACATCCCCTGCGCTTCGAGAGCGGCCACCTTGCGCTCCAGCATCTCGAAGACATCAAGCAAAACGTCCTTGTAGCCCGGGGAGCGTTGCATGGTCTCGGGCGTGCCCTGCGCGTGCATTAGGCACGCCGGCGTATTTGTCTCTATGGCCAGCGGCGCCATATCCGGATCGAAATCGAAAGCCGAGACATCGTTAATGAGGTTTGCACCAGCATCGAGCGCGGCGCGCGCGACAGGCGCCTTCCGCGTGTCGATAGAGATCGGCACTGTGACCCCCACGCGGCGCAACTCGGCAATGATTGGTGCAGTACGCAATGATTCCTCATCAAGATTCACTTCTTCCGCGCCCGGCCGGGTCGATTCCCCTCCGATGTCGAGAATATCAGCGCCGGCTCTCTCCATCGCCTGAGCATGCGCGACGCCCGCGTTCGCAGCAAAAAACAAGCCACCGTCGGAAAAACTGTCCGGTGTAACGTTAAGAATGCCCATGATCCGTGGCGAAGACATATCCAGCCCGGCGACAGGCGAGCGGGCCGCTGTCAGCCGTTCAAAAACGTCAGCGGGAATACTTTCAGCAGGAACCCGTTTCCCTGTTTCAGCGCGGGACATGACCTCGACCTGCGAGAAACGCACCCACCCACCCGCGAGCGAAAAGCGCCCTGCTGGGTCCGGGATTGGTCGGAAATACTGGGTGTTCATAAGCGCAGCAGAAACAGGATTTCAGGATCCTCGCAAGGGGTGCAAACCGGCCTCATCCAGCTCCAGCATTTCGGCAGCATCAAGCTTCTGAGCCAGCCAACGCATCAGAGCGCGTGGATGATCTGTTGCCGGTGTCGGTCCGTCTGCCGAATCCAGAACCATTTTCGATGGCGCCCAGACGGTTGTCTGATGCCGGCGCAACGCCCAGTCAATCTCGGACCGGGTGGACACAACAACGCATCTTGGATCTCGACCTGCCAGAACCCAGGCGTTCTGCTCAACTGACAGAAGATCGATCCTGCGCTGTGCAGCTTTCACCGCTGAATGAGGCGCAGGACGTGGCACCGGGCCGACACAGAGGATCACCGGGTTGCCCATGGCCTCCAGCCGGTCCAGATGGATAGGCAGATCGTGGTCGTGCAGCCCGATCTCATGTAAGAAAACAATCCGCGGCCGCGGCGGGGCTTCCGGAACGGAAACGCGGATCGCATCCGCTTCGCGCACAATTTCGACCCCGAGCGCGAACGGGCCTCGATCGAGTTTTTCGATCCGTACGAATGCGCGTGCCGCGCGAGGATCGGCCAGAATGCGCTCGGCAATACGTTCGGCCAGCGTTTCCAGCAGGTTCAACCGCTCTTCAGCCAAAGCGCTGTCGATGGCGTCTGTGATCGTGTCATAGCTAAGCACTTTGTCGACATCGTCGGCCAACATCTCCGCAGCTGTACGCACTTCAACCACGATGTTGAAGCAAACCCGCTGAGTTGTGCCGCGCTCGGCCTGATAGGCGCCAATCTCTACGTCGCGCACATAATCGCGCAGCGAGATACGGTCGCGTTCCGACTGAGCCGCTGCCCGTTCCTCCGGGTGTGCGAAAGCAAGCCGAATTTCTGAGGCCATGTGGCAAATCCCTCCGAATGCCCCTGAAGGACAAGGGCGGTCAGCTTTGCCTATCACAGGTGTGCCCTGCACGCGCCTTAAAAAGCGTCGCGCTCTGCTCAGATACGTCTTAGCGGGACGCCGTGCGTCCCGGATAGTACTGGCGATAGAAGCGATGCGTGCCGATCTGTGTTGTATGAATATACTTACTTGCCCAGCGCGGGTTCACCGCTGTCGTATGATAGTGTGTCGCGCCATCGGTCAACGCGCGGTTTTGCGCGTCAATGCTAAGCCGAGCAACCTTGCCGACACGGTCCCAAGCCGCCTGTTCTGAGATGCGTTCCGGGAGACCGTCGCATGTGTAAGTGAACTGACAGGCATACTTCCGCCCGGTGCCCTGGTTAATCACACCGCAAATGCTGTTCGGATACCGATTGCTTTCGACACGGTTGAGGATGACTTCCGCCACCGCAAACTGGCCCTTGACGCTTTCGCCGCGCGCTTCGAAATAGAGCGCTTCTGCGAGACACTGCCAGCCCGCGTCCCCTGACATCTTCGGAAGGCCATCAACGTAGTCACGACTATGGAGCCGTGCCGCTGGCGTCGGGGAGACCTCGACCGGTTTTGATAGTCGTGCAAGACGGCGATCGGGCGCCGCGGACATCGCGCCATGCTCTGCCCCCAGAACTCCCCGCAACCCGTAATCGAGCGCGGTCATCGGGTTCGATGAGGTTGATACAGTAACATCGGACACAGCAGGTCCGGAGATCATCAGAACAGCACCAACGCACAGCGCCTTAAAGGCCCCTGAAACAGACACGTATTTGCCCCCAGTAGTCACACGCGCAATTTGCATTCGCAGAAGAATACTTTGCACATGCAGCATTTACTTCGCACCTGCAGAATTCAAGTGCTAACCGGAGGCTCAATAAGGAATATGTGACCGTACGTCCACCCCAGTGGCATCTGGGCAACAAATTGTTTCAAATCAGGCAGGATTGTGGCGCTAGCTGCCAGAGCGAAGGACACGCCCCAAAAGATTGAAACGGCGCGGCTTTTTCTCCATCGGCAAGTCCGTGAGCGCCAAATGGGCTGCGGCGATGCGCGCAACCGGCACCCGGAAAGGTGAACACGAAACATAGGTAAAACCGGCTTTTCGGCAGAAATCTATCGAATCAGGATCGCCGCCATGCTCGCCACAGATTGACAAAGTTAAGTCCGATCGTGCTGCCCGTCCTCGATCAGCCGCCATATTGAGAAGCTCGCCCACGCCGTCCACATCGAGCGTATGAAACGGGTCTTCGGAAAACACGCCCTGTTGCACATAAGATCCCATAAACCGCCCTGCGTCGTCACGGCTGAGCCCATAGGTCATCTGCGTCAGATCGTTCGTTCCGAAGGACAGGAAATCTGTTAGTTCTGCGATCTCTCCGGCCTTTAAAGCAGCTCTGGGCGTTTCCACCATCACTCCAAGGCGGTAATTGAACCGCATGCCACGCTCGACCCGGACAGCAGCTGCAACAGCGTCGATGTTGGATTTGATCAGCTCCACCTCGCGCCGGGCAGACACAAGAGGCAACATAATCTCCGGGGTAATGATGGAGCCGCGCAGACTGGTATCCAGCGTCGCCTCGAAAATCGCTCTTGCCTGCATGTCGTAGATCTCGGGCATGGCGATGCCCAGCCGAACCCCGCGCATACCCAGCATTGGATTATACTCTGTAAGTGCCTCAATGCGGTGCTGAACGGTAGAAACCGGCAGATCGAGCGCCTCAGCCAGACTCCAGATTCCGTCACGCGAGGTGGGCAGGAACTCATGCAGCGGCGGATCGAAGAGGCGGATGCAGACCGGACGGCCGCGCATGATCTCAAAAAGCGACCTGAAATCGGCTCGTTGCATGGGTAAAAGCCGCTCGAGCGCAGCGGCACGCGCTTCTGCGGTCTCGGCAAAGATCATCTCGTGCATAACCGTCAGACGATCTTCCTCAAAAAACATATGCTCCGTCCGGCACAGCCCAATCCCATCCGCATCGAAGCGGCGCGCCACTTCAGCGTCAGACGGAGTGTCCGCATTGACGCGGATGCCGATGTCCCGTGCCTGATCGGCCCAAGCCATGAGCGTGCGGAAAGACCCGTCCAGAGATGGCTCCATCAGGCTGACCTCGCCAGCCAGACATTGCCCTGTAGTGCCATCGAGCGTGACCAAATCGCCTTCCGAGAACACACGGCCATCGGGAATGGTCAGCGTTTTGGCCCTTATGTCGATCGACACGCCACCGGTCCCGACCACGCAGGGCTTTCCAAGGCCCCGCGCAATTACGGCCGCATGGCTTGTCATGCCTCCTTTTTCAGTCATCACAGCGGCGGCAGCATGCATGCCGCGGATGTCCTCGGGGGCGGTTTCGGGACGCACGAGAATGCACGCTATGTCCTGCGCAGCCGCAGCCTGTGCAGCTGCTGCAGAAAAAACCAGCGCGCCTGTCGCAGCCCCCGGGCTGGCGGCCATGCCGTGGGCAATCACATCCCGCTGGGCATTCGGGTTTACCTGCCGGTGCAACAACTCGGGAAGCGCACGGGGTTCAACCCGCAGCAAAGCGTCCTCTTTGGTAATCACCCCACTCTCTGCGAGGCTGACGGCAATCCGCACTGCAGCCCGCGATGACCTGGGCACGCGCACAGCGTCCAGAACGCTCAATTCGCCCGCGTCCAAAGTGAATTCGATCTGCATTTCCTCGCGCAGGCCGGATCGAAGCACCTCCGAGAGGGCCTGCAACTCCAGAAAGCTGTCCGGGGCGACATCTTCCAGCGACGGCCCGCGCGCGTCCTTCTCAAGATACAGCGCCTTGGCTTTCTGCGCCAAAGCCTCTCGCCCCTGGCTTTGGCTCAGATAGCGCCCGGTAATCTGCGCCTGGCCTGTCTCAGAGCTGACAAACTGGATGACACCAGAGCCCGCCTCCTGCGCGCCGAGGCCAAGCGCCATACGCTGCACGACCAGGCCAAGCCCAGCATCGGCAGGCGCACCGCGGGACTGACGCAGAAGCCTTGCAGAAGTGCCTTCCCATGCCCGCGCCATGGACCGCAGCACAGCGGCAAGCTGAACCTCGGGGTCCTGCGGAAACGGCTCTTCCATTTCCTCCTGATAAATCTCCAGAGCGTTCAGGAGCCCTTCCCGCGAGTTGTCGAGGTCATCGAAATGCTCGGGGTCGAGCCGCGCAACCTCGATTGCGTAGGCGACGATGAAACGCATGTAGATGGAGCGGGCCGCGTCCGAACCGATTTTTTCCGACAGGCTAACCAGCAGCGCATCGTTCATGCCCACGTCGAGCACCGTGGAGGGGCCGCCCCATTCGGGAAATTCCGGGCTGGGCCGCACCGAAACCAAAGGGTCGGAGCCAAAGCTGCCTAAAAGATCGGTCAGGTCAAACCGCGTACCATTTGCGATAGCATGGACCGCATCGAAATCGAGCGAGACCGTATGCGGCACCGGCATATCCAGACGAATGAGCCGCTGGATGCATTTGGCACGCTGGCCGTGCGTCGCCCCGGACAGGGCGGCGGTCTTTGATATTACCGTGAATGGCGCTATTTTCTGCACCGCAGCGTTCTCCATGATCGCCACGATACCCCGGACACCGCCAATTGCAACTGTGACCAAATGCGGGGCTAACCGCCAATACGATGGAGATCAGCTACCTGCAGACACACAGCTCGAATACGGCTCAGCATGTTAAGGCGGTTGCGCCTGAGCACCTGATTTTCGGAATTGACCTGCACAGCTTCGAAAAACGCATCTACCTGCGGACGCAGCGCTGCCATCGCCGTCATGGCTGAGCGGAAGTCCTCCGCCGCCAACGCAGGCTGGATAACCGCATCCGCTTTTTCAAGCGCTTCAAACAAGGCTTTTTCGGCCTCATGTTCAACGAACTTCAGATCGGCGCCGAAGGAGTATTCCACGCCGTCGGCCTCTTCCGCCTGAGCCAGGATATTGTTGGCACGCTTAAAGCCCTGCAACAGGTTTTCACCGTCTTCTGTGGCCAGAACCTCCGCCAATGCTTCGGCCCGTGAAACCACCAGCCAAAGATCGTCATTGCCCGGCATGGCAAGACACGCATCGATCACGTCGTGTGGGACACGGCGGTCACGGAGATAGACTTTGAGACGATCGTGAAAGAAAGACAAAAGATCGTCCGACAGGTCGGGAACCTTCTTTTCCAGCCCGCTTAATACAGCACCGGCGTCGTCATCGGTTTTACCGATCCGCTCCAAAACTGTCCGCACCGCTGCGCCGAACACACCGTGGTCGGCGATCTCATGCAACAGATCCTCCAGAGCTGTGAGCTCACTATCCGAACCATTTGGCCGGGCCATGTCGAGCTTATGCCGCAGGATGGCGAGGTCTGCGTACTTGTCCAAACGCAGCCGCAGTTTGTTTTCCAGCACAATCCGTATCACCCCGAGCGCGGCCCGGCGCAGCGCATACGGGTCTTTCGACCCGGTCGGTTTCTCGTCGATGACCCAAAACCCGGTCAAGGTGTCGAGCTTATCAGCCAGCGCCACCACGACCGACAGGGGCGCTGTCGGTACGACATCGGTCGGGCCAAGCGGCGCGTAATGATCTCGCGCCACATCGGCCACGTCCTGTGGATGACCCGCTTCGACAATGTAGTAACGGCCCATGACACCCTGCAATTCGGGAAACTCATAAACCATCTCGGAACTCAAATCTGCTTTGGCCAGCTCCGCGGCCAGCGCTGCGGCGTCCGGCTCTGCCGCGACCTCGGGCGCCAGCTCGCGCGCAAGTGCCGCGATCCGATCAATCCGCGCCGCTTGCGACCCCAATTCGTGTTGGAAGGTGACGTTTGCAAGACTGTCCCGCCAAGGCGTCATGCCTGCTTTGGCAACGCGCAGATCGTTTTCCCAAAAGAACTTCGCGTCCGCCAGCCGGGCCGCGAGAACCTTCTGGTTTCCGGCCAGGATTGTGGCCCCATGGTCAGAAGTCTCGGTATTGGCCACCGTCACAAATCGAACAATTTGACCCGTTTTTGGATCCAGTACCGAGAAAAACTTTTGATGTTCCCGCATCGAGGTCTGCAAAACCTCTGGCGGCAGGCTCAGAAAGTCTTCCGCGATATCACCCATTAAAACCACCGGCCATTCGACCAGTCCTGCGACTTCGCGCAGCAATGCGGGATCATCAAGCACCTCCAGCCCGGAGGCAAAGGCTGCATTTTCCGCATCAGCCCGAATATGTTCCGCGCGCGCCTGCGGGTCGAGCACCACATGGGCCTTTTTGAGCTTGGCCGCGTAGTCGTCGAACCCGGCAACCGTGATAGAGCCCGAGGACAGGAAGCGGTGGCCTTCGGTCTCGTTGCCGGCCCGGATGCCATCCACTTCCAGTGGCACGATCTGCGCGCCTTCGTCATCTTTCAGCAAGCACACGATACGATGAAGCGGCCTTACCCAGCGCAGGCTGCCCGCGCCCCAGCGCATGGACTTTGGCCAGGGGAAATTGCGAATGACCCGCTCCAGCACTTGCGCGACAATGTCGGACGCGGGGCGACCGGGCCGCTCGATAACCGCAAAGAGGACATCCCCCTTTTTTGTCTCACGAGTTTCCAGTTGGTCGCGCGTCAGCCCGGTCGCGCGCAAAAAGCCTTCGATTGCCTTGTCCGGTGCGTCCGCGCGGGGGCCTTTACGCTCTTCCCGCACAGGAGCGGAAGCCGCGAGCAAGTCTGCCACCACAAGCGTCAACCGGCGTGGCGTGGCATAGGCCGAGGCCCCGGCATAGGTCAGGCCCGCTTCAACCAGTCCGTCAGTGACGAGCTTTCTCAGGTCTTCGCACGCCTTGGCCTGCATGCGCGCCGGAATTTCCTCGGAAAAGAGTTCAATCAGAAGCTCAGGCATCGCTCAGTCCGCGTATTTTTCATTGAGTTGGTGCCACGCATAGGCGCGGCCATCGTCGAAGACCGCAACAATCCGGTCGACCCCATCGGCGATCTCGGCCTCGCCGAGAAAGGCGATTGCCCGGCCATCCGAGAGGGCTGTTCCGATTTCTTGCGCGTCGAAACAGTCAAACCAGCTTGGCGCATTCAAAGGTACAGCATCGTCTTTAATGACGTAGCTTTCGGTCAGCAGCGCAAGGCTTTCGCTGGTTTCAAAACATGCGCGGAACCGCAAAGGGCTAGACGTGCCATCAATCGCCTCGACCGCGCTGGTCAGCACCGCCTCGGGGGCGCTGCCTTCCGCAAGTGGTGTCAGCCGAATGGCCACCGTGTCGGACGCAACCTCTTCGTAATAGGCGAACATCTGGGTGTAGTAGACCACCCCTCCGAAAATCAGGGCAAAAACCACGATGAACGCTCCTACCAGTTTGCCCCGGCTCATGCAGGTTCAGGGGTCCATCCACCTGCCTCCGTTTGCACAAACGCATCCGCGCAAGCTTTGGAAAGTGTTCGAACCCGGCCGATATAGGCCTGCCGTTCGGTCACGGAGATCACGCCGCGCGCATCAAGCAGGTTGAAGATGTGGCTGGCCTTGATGCACTGGTCATAGGCCGGATGGACCATAATTATGCGGTTGCCGGTTTTGGGATCTTCCGCAGGGGCCTCGAGGATCCGCGCGCACTCAGCTTCCGCTTCTTCGAAATGGCGCAAAAGGACATCCGTATCGGCCACATCAAAGTTCCAGCGGCTGTATTCCTGCTCTGTCTGGCGGAACACATCACCATAGGTCAGCGGGATCGGCGTCTGCGGATCGTTGAAGGGCATGTCCATTACGTGATCAACCCCCAGCACGTACATCGCCAGACGTTCCAGGCCATAGGTAAGCTCACCTGTAACTGGTGCACAATCATGCCCGCCAACCTGTTGGAAATACGTGAACTGTGACACTTCCATGCCATCGCACCACACCTCCCAGCCGAGGCCCCAGGCACCGAGCGTCGGGCTTTCCCAGTCGTCTTCAACAAACCTGATATCGTGCAGCGACGCGTCGATCCCGATCGCTTCCAGAGACCCCAGATAAAGCTCCTGAAGATCTGGCGGGCTTGGTTTGATGATCACTTGATACTGGTAGTAATGCTGCAGGCGATTGGGGTTCTCGCCGTAGCGGCCATCGGTCGGCCTGCGCGAGGGTTGCACATAGGCCGCCGCCCAGGCATTCGAGCCAAGCGCGCGCAAGGTGGTCGCCGGGTGAAAGGTCCCAGCCCCCACTTCCATGTCGTAGGGCTGCAACACCGCACAGCCCTGCGCCGCCCAGTAGTTTTGCAGGCGCAAAATTATCTCTTGAAACGAGCGCGGGGTGGTCATGCAGGTGCCTTCCGTGAAATCGCGTTCTCAATAGGCAACAGCTTGCTGAGGGTCAATTCCACCGGTCGCGTTTCGGTGTGCAAAGTGGTGCGGCTTTGTTAGGTTGCCGCAAAATCCGGCCAACATAATGGCCGCGTAAACGGAGCAGTTTATGAAAAACTCGTTATTTGCGCTTTGCGTTCTGTTCTTAGCGGTAACCGCGCGCCCGATCGCGGCACAGGAGCAGGTGTTTATTCAAGTCGAAGCACAACCCACCTTGGCGGAAGCGGAGCAACGCGCCCGCGCCTATTCAGTCGATTTTGGAAATGTCGTGGGCTATCGGCTCAATTCCGGCTGGTATGCAATTGCGATCGGTCCCTTCAGCGCATTCGACGGGGAACGGAACCTTCGCAATTTCCGTCTTTTAGGCGAGGTGCCGGCTGATAGTTTCATCTCAGATGGTAGCGGCTACGCGCAACAATACTGGCCAGCCGGTGCCACCGGAGCGCAACCGGAAGCTGCCACCGTTGCGCAAGCGCCGGTCCCAACTCGTCCCCTGGGTGCCGATGAAAGTCCCCGCGAGGCGCGTGCAAGTGAAGCGGCGCTGGACCGCTCGGCACGCGAAGCACTGCAAGTTGCATTGAAATGGTACGGTTTTTACAACTCGACTATCGACGGCGCATTTGGACCAGGCACACGACGTGCCATGTCGGACTACCAGATTGCTTTTGGTGACGAGGCAACGGGCGTGCTCACAACAGGACAACGCGCGCGGCTTCTTTCGGCCTATGACGAAGACATTTCGTCCCTCGGCATGTTGCGTGTAGAAAGTGCAGAGACCGGGATTGCGTTGGAGATGCCGCTCGGCCGCGTGGACTTCTCCCGTTTCGAGCCCCCGTTTGCGCATTACGAAGGCACGCAGCCAACCAAGGCGCTGTTGATAAGCCAGGAAGGCACGGGCGCCACCTTGCGGAGTCTCTACACGACGCTTCAAACGCTGGAGATCATCCCGCGTGAAGGACCTCGTTCCATCGGGCGCGATAGTTTTGAGATCCGGGGTGAGAATGGCCGGATCGCCTCGTATACCTACGCGACGCTGAACGAGGGCCTGATAAAAGGGTTTACACTGGTCTGGCCGCGAGAGGAGAGCCGCCTGATGGCAAAGGCCGCAGATTTGATGCGGGACAGTTTCGAACCCATCGACGGCGTTCTGGATCCGGCCCTCGCGGACAGAACCTCTGAGCAGAACGTCGATCTTCTGGCAGGCCTCCAAGTTCGCAAGCCTTTGCGCACCTTGTCGGGCTTCTTCGTCACGGAAACCGGTGATGTGCTCACCACGGATGTCAGTTTGCAAACCTGTGGTCGCATCACAATCGGAGAGACCGAGGCGCAATTACAGGTCGCGGACCCAGATCTGGGTATTGTGATCCTAAGCCCGCAGGAACGTCTCGCACCGATTTCAGTGGCCTCCTTTGCGCAAGCTCCGGGCAGATTGCAATCCGATGTCGCCGTTGCAGGCTATCCCTATTCCGGCCTGCTGGAACGCGCGACCCTCAGCTATGGACAACTTGCGGACCTGCGAGGCCTACAAGGTCAGGATACGGTCAGTCGGCTTGCAATTCAGGTAACCCCCGGGGACGTCGGTGGCCCGGTGCTCGACAGTAGCGGATCGGTACTCGGAATGCTTCTGCCCAGAGCGGAAAGCGGCAATCAGCAACTGCCCGAGGATGTGAACTTTGCAGCCGCTGCAGTAACGCTTGCAAACGGGCTGGATGCCGCTGGCCTAAAGGTGGCACGCGCCGACACCGCCGGGGAAAGCCTGTCACCTGAGCGGCTAGCGCAGCTTGCAGCTGGCATGACCGTACTTGTGTCCTGTTGGGAGTAGGGAATTAGCCTTGCCAGAAACGGCGGGTGAAAATAGCAAACACAACCATAAGTTCCAGCCGCCCGATGAACATGGCCACGATCAGGACGCCCTTGGCACTGTCGTTGAGCTCTGCGAAATTGCCGGTCGGTCCGATCTCGTCCCCGAGGCCAGGTCCGATATTGCCCAACGCGGTCGCGGCGCCTGAGACGGAGGTGATGAAGTCCAGTCCGGTCATTGCGAGCATCACGGATAGAATCCCCAAAGACACCGTGAACATCACGAAAAACGCCATGACAGATGAAAGGACATCTTCTGAGACCGGACGTCCACCAAAGCGTGGCGCGAACAAGCCATGCGGAGTCCTGATGCGCCGGATCTGCGACAGGATCGATGCAAAGAGCAACTGGTAGCGGAAGATCTTGATCGAGCAAGAGGTTGATCCCGCGCAGCCGCCGATCAGCCCGGCAAAGAAAAGTACTACCACAGGGAACGGCCCCCAAAGCATGTAGTCCTCACTTGCGTAGCCGGTTCCGGTGAGGATCGAGACACTGTTGAAAAGCGATTTGCGGAAGGCTTCTTCGCTGGGCGTATCGATGGCAAGCATTTTCCAAGCTGCGACCAGTAAGACCACTCCCGCAACTGTACCGAAAAACGCGCGGACTTGCGGGTCGACAAACAGCGGGCGGGCGGAACCGGCCATGAACTGCACAAATCGTACAAATGGCAGAGCTGCCAGCAGCATGAACACCACCGCCGCATACTCGATCGCACCCGAGTATTCCGAGAAGCTGGCGTCAGTATTCGCAAAGCCCCCTGTAGCCACGGTCGTCATCGAATGCACGACCGCGTCAAAGGGCTGCATGCCAAGAATAAAATAGGTCAGTGCACAGACGCTGGTCAGGGTCAGATAGATTACCGAAATCCGCGACGCGATCTGGGTTGCACGCGGTAGGATCTTGCCCAGAGTTTCAAACCCCTCAGAGCGAAAGATCTGCATCCCCCCGATCCGCAATTCTGGCAGGAAGACCATTGCCACAACGATGATCCCGATCCCACCGAACCACTGCATCAGACCGCGCCATAAAAGCAGACCGTCCGGCAACTGTTCCAGGTTTGTCAGAACAGTGGAGCCAGTTGTGGTAAGCCCAGACATCGCTTCAAAGAAAGCGTCGATATACTCGGATTCAGTTGCTCCAAGCACGAATGGCAAGGCGGCAAAAACCGGCAAGGCCAGCCAGACCCCTGTGGTCAGAAGGAAAGTTTGTTGAATACTGAGCCGGTCACGCTCGGCATTCGCGCAGGCCAGCGCTGTCAGACCGCCTGTAATTGTTGTCAGGGTCGAGGCCGCTAGAAACGGCCGCCAATGATCACTTCCCGATAGCCAGTCGATAGCCATTGGCACCAGCATCGACACGCCGAGTGCAGCCACAAGGAGGCCGATGACATATCCGACAGGACGCAAGTCAAACATCGCGCACAGGCTTGGGCACAGCGGCAGGCAGTGTCAACGACCCATCTGAAACACGGATCAGGTCTTGGTCCGAAACATGTGGGCATGGGCGTCCTTGCGCTCACGCAAATCGACGCGTTTGTCCGCATTTAACGCCCGCCCAGCTTTAACTCCTGGTCGTTCGGAAACCGTATCGAGCCAACGTTTAAAGTTCGGCTTGTCATCTAGAGTTTGCTGCTGTCCCTCCCAAAGGGATGCCCATCCCCAGATTGAGATATCCGCGATCGAGTAGAAGTCGCCTGCGACGTACTCGGTCCTAGCCAATTGCCGGTCCAACACCCCATACAGCCGTGCAACCTCGGACCTGTAGCGATCCTTGGCATAGGGCAGATCATTCGGTGGATCCATTGCCGGTGCATATTTGAGGAAGTGGTGCGCCTGCCCAGCCATTGGGCCCAGCCCCCCCATTTGCCACATCAGCCACTGATCGACTGCAATCCGCTCACGCTCGGTACGCCCGCAAAACCTGCCCGTCTTGCGGGCAAGGTATTGCAGGATCGCGCCCGACTCGAAAATCGAAATGGGGGCGCCATCGGGCCCATCCGGGTCAGTGATGGCCGGCATGCGGTTGTTGGGAGAAATCTCAAGAAACTCAGGGGCGAACTGCTCCCCTTTGGTGAGATCGACCAGCTGACAAGTATAAGGGAGCCCCATTTCCTCAAGCGCGATGGACACTTTCCAACCGTTGGGCGTGGGCCAGAAATAAAGGTCAATTGGGCTTTGCATGCGCGGTCTCCTGTCTTCTAGACGACACCTTGGCGTCTTTGACAGAAGGAGCAAGCCCTATTCGGGCACCAACACATCCGGCATCAAAGCGCGCTGAGCGAAGGATCGTCGCAAAGAACTGTCGCTTCCCGTTAAAACTTCGGCGTACAGCTCCATGAGGCCTCCTCGCAAATAGGCGCTCCAATGACAGACGCGTGCCCCACGGGGCTCTACGACATGACCCAGAGATGCGAGGCGATCAAGCTCGCCGTCGGAGTCAAGGCGCAACGACACCCAGTTTGGCGCCGTTGGTGCGGATTGCCCAAGCGCATGACCACATGCCTTGTGGCGCAATGACTGCACTAAGAGCTTATCGAACAACCAGTTCTCCACCGGGCTGATCTGGAGAATTTCGGTCATTCGTGTGGCCGGGTTGTCCAGCACATGGTCCGCCACGGACCTGAACTCAGCTGGCGCCAGTAGTATTACTTGTGCGATATGGGGAGCGTTCAGTGCATGTAGGCAGCACAGAGCCACCCGAGCGCCAAGGGAGTGCCCCATTATCTTGACGGGATGTTCGGGCATTAAAGCAGCCAGCGCCGCTATTAAAACTGCAAGTGCGCGCCCGACTTCGCCAGCGCGATCATAGGCGCCCGACAACCGACCGCGGGCCGGCCAACCTACCGCGATGCAAAGCCCGGGGTCATCAGGAAGGCCGCGAAATCCCAAGGCAGCAAGCCATGACATATGCCGCTTGGGCCGTTTCGAAGCGGGATGGGTGGCGTAAATCCGGGTATGGGGGTTGGTGTGCGGCAAGTCGGGGTCGTACCGGAAGCCATGGAGCAATACGACAACGGACGATCCAGGCGGCAGATCTCGCGCTGCATCACCCAAAGTTGTCGCGAGGTTCTGGGACGGATCAAAGGCAGGAACGAACGTTCCGTTTCGAAAAGTGAGGTTCAACACACCCATATGACAGATCCTCTCTGTCCCGCCGCGACCAACTGCGCCCTACATCTTGTAGGTGTCAGTTAGAAAAACACTACGACGCCTCCGTGAAGGTTTTGTTAGAGCGCCGTGACGGTGCTTGACCGCAACACGCAACAGGCCTAGAGACGCGACATCGTGGTGATTTGTTGCCGGATTGCAGGCCACGTAAAAGAAGCTGCTAAAGAGGTCGCGGCGCGTCGCCGTCGGTCTCGCCCGGTTGCGAAGACGACGGAGCCTAGAATGTCAGACTGGAACCCCCGCACCAAACTCGTTCACTCCGGAACCCGGCGGAGCCAATATGGCGAGGTCGCGGAAGCGATTTATCTGACCCAAGGCTTCGTCTACGAATCCGCCGAAGCCGCTGAAGCGCGGTTTATCGAAAGCGGCCCGGATGAGTTCATCTACGCCCGCTATGGCAATCCAACCGTTCGCATGTTCGAGGAGCGTATCGCCGCGCTGGAGGGAACCGAAGATGCCTTTGCCACAGCTTCCGGCATGGCGGCCGTAAATGGCGCGCTTGCGTCGATGCTTAAAGCCGGGGATCACGTTGTCTCCTCCCGCGCGCTGTTTGGCTCATGCCTGTATATCCTGGAAGACATACTGACCCGCTATAGTGTCGAAGTGACCTTTGTCGACGGGACAGATAACAACGCTTGGGCCGAAGCTATCCGACCAGAAACCAAAGCGGTGTTCCTTGAGACGGTATCTAACCCGACGCTTGAAGTGATTGATCTGCGCACGGTAGCCGATCTCGCCCATGCGGTCGGCGCGCTCGTCATTGTCGACAACGTTTTTGCCACCCCCATCTTCTCGCAAGCCGGAGCGCTTGGCGCAGATGTTATTGTCTACTCGGCAACCAAGCATATCGACGGACAAGGTCGCTGCCTTGGCGGAGTAATCTGTGGTACGCGCGAGTTCATAAGAAAAACGGCCGAACCCTATCTCAAACACACGGGCGGGTCCCTCAGCCCGTTCAACGCATGGGTTATGCTGAAGGGCATGGAGACACTGGATCTGCGGGTTCGTGCACAGGCCGCGTCTGCTCTGAAGATTGCCTCTTCCATAGAAGGGCACAAAAAACTTGGAAAAGTCCTTTATCCTTATCTGCCCTCGCATCCGCAGTATCAGATCGCGCAGGACCAGATGGGTTCGGGTGGCACCGTTTTGTCGCTTGATCTAAAGGGGGGAAAAGACGCCGCGTTTGCATTTCTGAACGCCTTGGAAATCGTCACGATCTCCAACAACCTCGGCGATGCGAAGTCCATCGCTACCCATCCGGCAACGACAACGCACCAGCGCCTGAGTGACGAGCAACGTGCAGAACTTGGCATTACAGATGGCCTTGTGCGCTTCTCCGTTGGACTCGAAGACAGCGACGATCTGCTGGCGGATGTTCAGCGAGGATTGACCGCCGTTTCGGCCTGATCTCCTCACAATACTGTCAGAAAGAATGTGTAAACTTTTGTTTACACATTGCATGACCTCAGTCAATATCAGCGTTGTTACAACGAGTTGGCACAAAGTCTCTGGACCTTTTGTGTCACGCCTCCATATGTTGGAGGCTTTTCATTTCTGGGATGCGAAAGGGCTGCCCACATGAATATTCACACGCCGGATATCGACAAGCTTCCGAACCGCGACGAAGCCGAACGCGCACTTGCCGTGCTGCGCGGCTGGGCAGAGACCGCGTCGGCCGCCGAAATCGAGACCCTGGATCCGGCGATTGCACGTTTGCTTCCTGGCGCGCCGGAGGATTATCCGGCACTGGCACGTGCTTACCCGGAAGAGTTTAGCGTCGATGACGCCTACAAGGCTTCTTTGCCGGATCTTCAGAATGGGCCGTCCAGCCTAATCCGGGGCGCAAAGGCGCAGATCCAACACGTTGGCATTTCAAACTTCCGCCTGCCCATAAGCTTCCACACGCGCGACAATGGCGATCTGACGCTTGAAACCTCCGTCACCGGCTCTGTCAGCCTTGAGGCAGAGAAAAAGGGCATCAACATGTCCAGAATAATGCGGAGTTTTTACAAGTACGCCGAAGACACGTTCAGCTACGAAGTGATAGAGCGCGCGCTGGATGCCTACAAAACAGACCTGGAGAGTTTCGACGCGCGTATCCAGATGCGCTTCTCTTTCCCGATGAAGGTCGAGAGCCTGCGCTCGGGCCTCTCCGGTTATCAGTATTACGACATTGCGCTCGAGGTCGTGGACCAGGGCGGCGTGCGCAAACGGTTCATGCACCTGGACTACGTGTATTCTTCGACCTGCCCCTGCTCGCTGGAGTTGTCGGAGCATGCTCGTCAGTATCGCGGTCAGTTGGCCACACCACATTCTCAACGTTCGGTGGCGCGGGTTTCTGCTGAGGTGGCCTGCGACGCGGGCGAGTGCTTGTGGTTCGAAGACCTTGTTGAACTTTGCCGTGACGCAATTCCGACGGAGACCCAGGTCATGGTGAAGCGAGAGGACGAACAGGCTTTTGCGGAACTCAACGCCGCAAATCCGATCTTTGTAGAAGATGCTGCGCGCAGCTTCTGCGAAGCGCTTCAGCGAGATGATCGCATCGGCGACTTCCGGATCGTGGCCAGCCACCAGGAAAGCCTGCACAGCCACGACGCCATCAGCGTTCTGACGGAGGGGCCGAGTTTTGAGGCCGAAAGCCTCGACCCACGGCTGTTCCAAACCCTGTTCCACGTCGGCTGACCGGTCAGGAATGCTCTTCCGCGGCGGTTTCGGCCAGAGCGCGGTTGTACGCTTTCAATGCATCGACCTGAAACAGAGCGCCCAGCAGTTGCGGAGGTTCAGTCTCTGAGCCAAAGCTGACTACAGGTATGAAGTCGTGGTTGGCGCGCTCGAATACCGGCATTGCAGTCTCCAGACTGGCATTGCCATCCAGGTAGACGCCGTCGCCGATCAAATCCCAGCACCTCTCCTCGGGCGCGGCGCGGGGATGCCCAAGGGGACGCATGATTTTCGCCACCCGGACCACTGACAAGAGGTAGGCTTGCGGCCCCGCGGCAAGATGCACATTGCGCCGCTCAAGCTGGGTCAGGAAGAAAGACCGGTCCACAATCCGGCTGGCGAGAGCTGTGGACATCGATACCGCCACCATCACCGCAAGCCCGGTCTGCCAGTCCCCGGTCAGCTCAAATACGATTAACGTCGTCGAAATAGGCGCGCCCAGAACTGCCGCTGCGACCGCTCCCATTCCCGCCAACGCGTAAAGCAGCTCTGAGCCAGACACGTCGGGGAAGAATCCAGTCGCGATGATCCCGAACGCCAGTCCCGTCAACGCCCCAAGCATCAGAGACGGAGAAAAGATTCCGCCCCCCATGCGCCCCGCCATGGTAATGGCCACGGCAACCACTTTCAGGGCTGCAAAGACGATCGCCTCGTACAGAAGGAGATTGCCGGTCAACGCAGCGGACGTGGTTTCGTACCCGACCCCGATAATATGCGGATAAAACACAGCGATGCCGCCCAGCAGAGCCCCTGCAATCCCCGGCCGTATCCAGCCGGGAATCCCGAAGCGATCCTGCACGTAGTTGCCGACATCATCCGTCCAGAAAACCGATTTCATGAGGATCACGGCCACAAGCCCGGACAGAAGCCCGAGGATCAGAAAGGCCGGCAGTTCTACGTAGAAAGCGAGGGCACTGGTTTCAGGCAGCGAGTATTCAGTCACATCGCCAAACTCGAGCCGGTTTATCACCGTACCCGCTGCTGACGCGATGACAATCGGCGCGAATGCGTGGACCGCGAAATGCCGGAGCACGACTTCCAGCGCAAAGAGTGCGCCCGCGATCGGCGCGTTGAACGAGGCTGACACCGCCGCCGCAACCGCACAGCCCAACAGATCACGTGCGGTGATCCCGTCGGCATACATCCGGTTCGACACCCAGGTCGAGATCATGCCAGCAATATGGACCACGGGCCCCTCACGGCCTGTCGATCCCCCCGTAGAAAGCGTGATCCAACTCGCGACAGCCGAGGCCGCGCCTGCCTTCATCTCCACACGCCCGTCGTGGAGAGCCGATCCCTCGATCACATCAGCGACAGAACGTACGCGGCCATCTGGCGTGAAGCGCTGCAGGATGACGCCGACTGCCAAACCGCCGACGATTGGTATCAGAACCACCCACCACCACGGCAACGCATCAACCGCGTCGACCATCGCACGCACGTCGTCGTGGCCGTACATGAGCGTCTGCAGCGCAGAGATTGCTTTGCGGAAAACGAGGGCCGCAAACCCGGCCGCAATCCCGACCATCAGCGCGATGAACCAGAACTGAATCTGGCTTGGCCCGCGCCGCCGGATCGCCTGCATGGCCTGACGCAACGCGCTGCGCGCGCTGCTGACTTGCTCAGCAATGAATCTCCGGGTCGATTTGGCCATATCGTGGCGCGACTCTGATACAGGGGACGTGCGAGTCCCATCCTTCAATATCAAAGACTAACGGGTGACCTCGGCCAACGAAACCCCGAGACCGGGCTTGGCCAATTAAGCCGCACTCAAAAGCGCCTCAGCAGCTTGTCGCGCAGCGTCGGTGACGCGATCACCGGAAATCATACGAGCGATCTCGTCCACCCGGTCCGTCGGCGCGAGGGGTACGACGCGCGAAAGGGTCTGGCTGTCCGTTACGGATTTTTCCACCCGCCAATGCCGAACGGCAAGCGCCGCGACCTGGGGCGAGTGCGTGACAACCAATACCTGCCCGCCTTCCGCCAACGCCTTCAACCTTCGTCCTACCGCGTCCGCAGTGGCTCCGCCGACGCCACGATCGATCTCGTCGAAGATCAGGGTAAGGCCTGTGTCTTCGGCTGTCAGACACACCTTCAACGCCAGCAGAAACCGCGACAATTCTCCACCAGAAGCGATCTTGTTCAGAGGACCTGCCGGTGCACCCGGGTTTGTTGCGACCTCAAAGGTGACCTTGTCTGCACCGCTCGGCCCTCCGGCCTCCTCTGAGAAGGTTGTCTGGAATAGCGCGCGTTCCATTTTCAACGGCACAAGCTCACGCGCCATTGCCTCATCCAATCCCGTAGCGGCGACCTTGCGCGCATGGCTTAGCGCCGCTGCAGCCGAATCATAGCGTGCCTGAGCAGTCTTCTGCTGCGCAGCAAGCGTCTCGAGCCGGGCGGCTCCTCCGTCCACTGCCTCCAACCGCGCGCGCAATGTGGCGGAATACTCGGACAGGTCGTCCGGCGCCACGCTGTGTTTGCGCGCCAAGGCACGTAGAGCGAAAAGGCGTTCTTCTGCCTGCTCGAGCTCCAGTGGCTCAAAAGCAAGTCCGCGTAGAAACACGTCCGTTTGCTCCGAAGCCTCCCCAAGTTCGATCAACGCGCGCGACAGGGCGGCCAAAGCACCATCCAATGCCCCTTCAGCGCTCTCGGCGACATCTTCCAGCCAGCGAAGCGCGTCCGTCATCCGCCCCTCGGCACCGTCTGTCCCAAGCGCGGACGAGGCACGGGCCACATCATCTCGGATCTTCTCGGCGCTTTGCATCAACCGACGCCGGCGATCGAGATCTTCTTCTTCCCCAACTTCCGGCGAAAGCTGATCCAGTTCCTCTACAGCATGACGGAGAAATGCCGCATCAGCCGCCGCTGTCGCGTGCAGGTGTTTCGCTTCGTCAAGCGCGGCGGTCGCCTGCCGCACCTCCTCCCACGCCCCGCGGGTCGTACTAAGCAGGTCTGGGTAGGAGCCATAGGCGTCGAGAAGGCTGCGATGCACCCTAGGATCTAAAAGCCCTCTGTCGTCCTGCTGGCCGTGAAGTTCTACAAGGCAGTCAGAGAGCGCCCTCAGGACTGCTCCCGAGCAACTTCGGTCATTCACATAAGCGGATTTACGGCCTTCGCGCGTATTCACACGACGCAGGATCAACTCGCCGTCCTCACAGGGCAGGCCGGCCTCCTCAAGCACTGAAACAGCGGGATGGTCGGGAGTTAGCGAGAACACGGCCGTTACCTCCCCTTGCGAAGCGCCCAAGCGAACCAGATCAGCCCTTCCCCGCCATCCCAATACAAACCCCAACGCATCAAGCAGGATCGACTTGCCAGCACCGGTTTCGCCCGTAAGCACATTTAATCCTGCGCCAAACTCAAGCGTCAGATGATCAATGATTAGGATATCGCGAATATCTAAGCGGACGAGCATGAGGCGGAGCTGATTTCGGGCAAGATTTACCTGTCAGGTGTGGCAGGGCCTTCTCGGTCCTACAAGTTCCGTTGCAGGGTTACAGCCACTCCCCCTGAATGACCTGGCGATAGATCGTAGACAGCCAACCAGTGCCTTGCGCCTCGGGCACGAGACCACGTTCGGTCAGAAGCTGGAAGCTGGCATTGTACCATTCGCTGCCTTGGTAGTTGAAACCGAGGATCGCACCTGCAGTCTGTGCCTCGTCCGTCAGACCAAGAGACAGATAGGCCTCGACCAGCCGATGAAGGGCTTCCGGGGTGTGGGTTGTCGTCTGGAAGTCTTCCACCACCACACGGAACCGGTTGATAGCGGCTGTGTGATGACCGTGCTTCAGATAGTAGCGCCCGATCTCCATCTCCTTGGCTGCGAGATGGTCAAAGGCCAGATCAAATTTCAGGATCGCGGACTTTGCATATTCGCTTCCGGGATAGAGCTCGATCACCGTGCGCAAAGCTTGCAATGCCTGAAAGGTCAGGCCTTGATCCCGACCAATTGCATCGATCTGGTCGTAATAGCTGAGTGCCAGCAGATACTGGGCGTACGCCGCGTCTTCATCCGCCGGATAGAAATCCAGATACCGCTGGGCGGCGATCCGACTATTCTCGTAATCGCGGTCGCGGTGGTAAGCGAAGGCTTGCATGATCAGCGCGCGCTTGGCGAACTCAGAATATGGATAAAGCCGCTCGACCTCGCCGAAATAACGGGCAGCGACTTCAAGGTTGTTTTGTTCAAGCTCGAATTCGGCGCGATCATAAATCGCTTCGGGCGGCGCGGACTCCAGCGCTGGAAACTCCTCGTTGCCACGGCCACTGCAGGCCACAAGGCCGATTACTGCAAGACCGAGAACCGCAGTTCGGATGCCCTTGAAGTAAACTTGCATTGCCTCTCTCGTTGTCCGCTTGCACGTCTATGTGCGCACCCCTTCGGACGTCTAACATAGAAATTCTGGGGGCAAAACGGTGTATGAACGGTCTGGTGCCGCAGAGGCCATTTAAGCAGGCCAAGTGTAGACTTTAGGCGACCAAACGCAGATCTGCGGCATGGAGGTTAGCCCCTGGCAACAGATCGGCCATTGCGGGCGTGCAGGTTTCAACTGCGTAGTTTTCAGGATCGGCAAAGAGCGCCCGCAGCAATGTATTGGTTAGGCTATGCCCGGACTTTTTACCGCTGTAACGCCCTAGAACCGGGGCACCAGCCAACGCGAGGTCCCCAAGCGCATCCAGCATTTTGTGCCGCACAGCTTCGTCCGTATGACGGAACCCACCTGGGCTAAGCACTTTTGCACCATCGACAACTACCGCGTTACGGTAGTTACCCCCTAGCGCGAGGCCTGCTTCACGCATCTTGTCGACATCAGCCTGGCGACAGAACGTCCGGCTGTCGCAGAGTTCTCGAACGAAAGCGCCATTTGCCATCGACAAAGTCTTCGACTGCGTACCGATCGCTTCGTCTACGAACGAGATGTTGAACGCGATCTCGAAAACGTCCGACGGCTCAAGCGCTGCTACGGCGTCTCCGTCGCTCACTTCAACGCGGCGCAAAACCCGCAAAACCTGCGCAGGTTCAGCCAACTCCTGCACACCAGCCTCGAGGAACGCGCTGACAAACTCCGCCGCGCTTCCGTCAAGGATCGGAACTTCAGGTCCATCCACCTCGATAAGAGCGTTCTGGACGCCAACACCCGCCAGCGCAGCCATTATGTGCTCGACCGTCGAGACGGATACGCCCGCATCGTTCACGAGCAGCGTGCAAAGAGGCGTCCGCTCCACCTGATCCCAGCGTGCGGCGATGAGATTATCTGAGTCGCGCACATCTGTACGACGAAACCAGATACCGTAATTTGCAGAAGCAGGTGCAACAGACACCTTTACCGGTGCCCCGCTATGCAGGCCGGTTCCAGCGAAATCCACGCGTGTTTTCAGGGTCTTTTGCACTTCAACCTCTTTCCCCGCCTTTTGGTGGCGGCTGAGGAGCACATAAGAGGTGACCCCGTTCAGTCTCAACTCAATCTTTGCAACGAGGTGAAACAATGACCGTTTACCGGAGGCGAAAATCCGCCCAAAACAGGGTATGCATCTGTTATAAAACGAAAAAGCCGCCAGTCGGCGGCTTTTTGCTTAGTTACCAAAGCGGAGCAATTAGTTTGCTTGACGCCGCAAAAATGCCGGAATTTCGACTTTTTCCATTTCTGGATCAACAGGTTGGGCATCCTGGTCAGACACGGTCAAGCGCGGATTTGCCCGCGGCTGATCTTTAGGCGTTTCGGCCTGTTCTTGGGGGTGTCCGGTCATCCGGTTAATTAGCGAATTGATCCCGAAGCCGCGCTTTTCAGCCGGCTCAGCGGACGGTGTTGCTGCGCGTTGGGGCGCGGAAACGGAGCGTGTCGAATTCACTGCCGTACGGAGTCGCGCCAAGGCCTCTGGTGTGGGTGTTCCGGGCTTGATGCGTTGTGGCGCAACGAAATCATCCGAGGGCGTCCGCTCGAGGATCGTCTCCTGGGTCGTTGGCGTTTCCGTTGCGGCCGCTTCACTCCCTCCAAAGAGATCTGCAGCTTTCTGGTCCTCTTTCGCAGCCTCCACAACCGGATCAAAAGCAGCCAACTCCTGCACCATATCAGGCGCGATCGAGGCCTCTGCAACCGAAGGAGGCAATTCAGCGGCCACCTCAGGCTGATAGACTGGCTCTGGCGCCGCCTCTTCTTGCTCCTCAGAGGTTGGTGTTGCTGTCATGTCTGCGCGACCTGCCATACGTCGGCTGGGAAGCGGCACGTCCTGATCAACCTCTGAAGCATCGATTCCAGTCGCGACGACAGATACGCGCATGGTGCCTTCCATTGATGTATCGAGGGTCGACCCGACGATGATATTGGCGTCCGGGTCGACTTCCTCACGGATCCGGTTCGCCGCTTCATCAAGCTCAAACAGCGTTAGGTCGTAACCGCCTGTGATATTAATCAAGACACCCTTCGCGCCACGGAGCGAGATCTCATCGAGAAGCGGGTTGGCGATGGCCTTCTCCGCGGCCTGCGTCGCCCGATCTTCGCCTGTGGACTCGCCAGTGCCCATCATCGCCTTACCCATTTCGTCCATCACGGCGCGTACATCCGCGAAGTCGAGGTTGATCAACCCCGGTTGGACCATAAGGTCAGTTACACCTTTAACGCCCTGATAGAGCACGTCATCAGCCATCGAGAACGCTTCGGTAAATGTCGTCTTCTCATTCGCCAGACGGAACAGGTTCTGATTGGGGATGATGATCAGCGTGTCGACGACTTTCTGCAGGACGTCGACACCCTCTTCCGCTTGCCGCATCCGCTTTGCGCCTTCAAACTGGAAAGGCTTGGTCACAACGCCAACGGTCAAAACCCCAAGTTCACGGGCAGCTTGCGCAATGATCGGCGCAGCACCTGTTCCTGTGCCGCCGCCCATACCAGCCGTGATGAAGCACATGTGGGCGCCCGCAAGGTGATCGACGATCTCTTCAATAGATTCTTCGGCCGCCGCTGCCCCAACCGAGGGGCGCGCACCAGCGCCGAGGCCTTCGGTTACCCGCGCTCCGATCTGGATTCGGGAGGGAGCCTTGGAGCCCTGCAGTGCCTGGCTGTCCGTGTTGGCAATCACGAATTCCACGCCATCGAGCGCTTTTTCGATCATGTTATCAACGGCATTGCCGCCTGCCCCGCCGACACCGAAAACGGTGATCCTTGGCTTTAGCTCGGTATTTTCTGGGATGGTGAGATTAAGTGCCATTTGAGAGGTCCGCCTGCTTTAATTCTTCTGTCACGTTTCCGTCGCAATACTGCTCACGCGCCTATTGGGACCGAAGTGTACCGATTACATCGCGTTTCGTCACCCGATTTCTGGCCCTCATGCGCGAAATATGGCCAAATTAAGGCAACGAGCCCCGTGATGTCGAAAAAGACCCATTATGTGGTAGTCACCAGTTTTCCTTCACCCAGCGCAACGCACGTTTGAACGATCGTGCCGGGTAGCGTTCCAATGGCATTTCGAAATCCCACCATTCGTCTTGTGGATGAGCTGCGTGCAGGCAAAGCCCGATTGCTGAGGAAAAATCCGGCCCGGTTGCGGCCTGCGGCAAGCCGCGCACACGCAAAGGCCGCCCGACGCGAATCTGTGGGCCCAGAATACGCGCGGCCAAACCGTCCAGCCCCTGAAGCTGGCTGCCGCCTCCGGTAAGCACAATCTGTTGGCTCGGCAACTGATCAAAGCCAGCGGCCAGCAACCGTTCTCGCACCTCTTCAAGAATCTCCTCCACACGCGGGCGAATGATGCCGATCAGTTCAGCGCGGCTGACCTTCCGTCGATCATGCTCCCAATCGCCAGTCTCGGACGTGATTTCGATCATCTCTCGATCATCGACACCAGTAGCGACCACGCCGCCATACATCGTCTTGATGCGCTCGGCGAACGCGTGCGGCACCGGCAAGCCCTTGGAGATATCCGCTGTGATATGGTCGCCGCCCAGACGCACGGTATCTGCGTAGATCATGTGCTTTTTCAGAAAGATTGAGATGCCCGTCGTCCCGGCGCCCAGATCTATACAGGCCGCACCCAGTTCGCGTTCATCCTCGACCAGTGCAGAGACTCCAGAAACATAAGCAGAGCTCGCCAATCCCGCGAGTTCCAGATCGCATCGCTTAATCGCATAAAGCAGATTCTGCACAGCCGTTTGCTCAATGGTGAGAACATGCAGGTCGGTGGCCAGCCGGTTGCCAATCTGACCGCGCGGATCAATTAACCCGGATCGGTGGTCGAGGGCGAAGTTGACCGGTTGGGCATGCAAAACTTCGCGCGCTTCTCCGAACTCGGGCAAATCACAGGCGGCCAAAACGCGTGCTATATCCTGTTCGGAAACCGCCTCGTCGGTGATGTCCACTTCACCGGTCAAGCCATAGCTACGCGGCTCCGCACCGGAAAAGCACACAATAACATGATCCACGCGCTGCTGCGCCATCTTCTGAGCAGACTGTAAAGCAGTCCGTATCGCACGTTCGGCTTCCGCCATCCCGTCGATTTCGCCGAAACGAACCCCACGAGAGCACGTAGAGGCCGCGCCAATAACCCGGAATTGAGCCTGACCTGCCATGGCACCTATGCCATCAGGCTCGCCGCTCAGATCGGGACCGTCAAATCGCAGGATCAGGCAGGCGACCTTCCAAGTGCCGATATCGAGCACCGCCACGACACCGCGCTGCATCGCCGCCTTGCGAATATTGCGCATCGCGCGCTGAGCCGCACAGAAATCCTTCATCGCTCGTCCTCATCTAGAGTCACTTGTCGTATCGCCCACAAAGCTTCGACTGCGGCCGGTCGCAGGCGCAGTGTCGGCCGTTCCGCCAACCGCATATCCAAAACAGAAACATCCCGCTCCAAAAGCTCCTGCGCCCCGTCAACCGCCATGGCCCGGGCGAGCGCGCGAACGGCCCCTTCTTCCGGCAACATGATGCGCTGATCTTCAGTCAGAACCACATCCCAGCGGCGCTCGCCGATGCGTTGCAACGCAATCAGGCGCGCGGTGACCGGTTGCGCGACCTGCAAGAGTTGCAGGGCTTCGGGAACGGCTTCATTCGCGCCTGGCCCAACCAACAGAGGCAGCTTCGCATGCGCGGCCCGCGCCTCGATCGGCGCTACACGGTGACCATTGGCATCGAGCAAAACAAGTGCCGCACGAGTTTGCCATACAAAGGCAGGCACACGTTCTTCTATACGCGCCTCTAGAACGCCTCCGGCTCGAACACGAAGCGACACATCTGCGACAGCGTCGAGTTCGGCAATAACTTCACGAAGGGCATCGAGGTCCAGGTCAAATGAACTGATAGGAAACGCGACAGGTAAAACTTCGCGCACGTCATCTATCAACTCCGGAGATGCCCCTTCGACCGCCAGCATATGCACCGTGAATTCGGGACGTTGCTCGACATAGGCTTGGATGTCGAGCGCGCGGGCCTGCACCTCCGCGCGTAGTTCGGGCTGGCTTGCAAGCCAACCGAGTGTACCAAACGTCGCAATTAACGGTAATCCAACCCGCAAGAACCTGTGAAAGGACGGCGTAAGCGAGAGCCGCTGCAACCGGTAGGCAAGCCGCGACGGGGCCGGGTCGGGCCTTGCGGAATGTTGATGCGAAAGACGTGCTCTCAGCGCTCGCATGAGGCATCCTCCACCATCCACGCGCAGAGCGCACCAAAACTCATTCCGCAATGGGCGGCCTGCTCGGGGGTCAGCGACGTCGGAGTCATCCCAGGCTGGGTGTTGGTTTCCAGAACGATGAGCCCGTCCAGCCCCGCGTCAGGATCCCAACGAAAATCCGTTCTGGATACGCCGCGACAGCCCAACAATCGATGGGCCTCTTCGGCAAACGCCATGCAGGCGTCGAATACGGTCTTTGGAACATCTGCTGGCAGTATGTGGTGCGAGCCGCCGGGCTTGTATTTCGCGTCATAATCGTACCAGTCATCGGTGACGATATCTGTGACGGTCATCGCTGCGCCATCGCGTACCGTCACGGTCAGCTCGCGACCGGCCGCGAAGGCTTCGGCCATCATCGTCTCCGGCAAGGCCGGATCGCTCAGATCCGGTGGCGTTTCTTCGCCCTCCCCGACGATAAAGATACCGACCGAAGAGCCCTCGTTGTTTGGTTTCAGGACATAGGGCGGTGCCATGACGTGCGCGCGGGCGATTTCCCGCTTTGGCAGAATGACGCTTTGGGCAACCGGCAATCCAGCATCCTTGAACAGGGCCTTGGATCGCTGCTTGTCCATTGCCAGCGCGGACGCAAGGACACCGGAATGGGTATAAGGTACGCCCATCCACTCGAGGATTCCCTGCACGCAGCCGTCTTCGCCCCAGCGTCCGTGTAGTGCGTTGAAAACGACATCCGGCGCGACTTCGGAGATCTGGTCGTGCAGATCGGAACCCGCGTCAACTTCAGCGACATCAAAACCTTCGGCCCGGAGCGCGGACGCACATTCCCGGCCCGAGGAGAGAGACACCTCGCGCTCCGATGACGGTCCACCCATCATCATCATAACTTTGGGGAATGCCCTGCTCGACACGTCCCGCCTCATCTTTCGCGAAACTCTGTGGTTTCGTCTGGATTTACCGCCGTTTGCGCCCGTGCGGCGGGTCTTTTTGCCCCCCTGCCCGGTCGCCGCCTGTCCGGCTTACCCCGCCCCGATCACCCTTTTGGCTGACCGATGCGGATCACTTCCCACTCTAACGAATGGCCGGTGGCTTGGAAAACCTTTTTTCGCACCTCTTCCCCAAGAGATTCCAACTCTGCCGCGGTCGCGCCCCCTGTGTTCACCAGGAAGTTCGAATGTTTTTCTGACATTTGCGCGCCTCCCCGCCGCGCCCCACGCATGCCAGCCGCGTCGATCACGCTCCAAGCCTTGGCTTCATGCGTGTCGTCGGCGCGTCCGGTCGAACTGAAACCGGCAGGGTTACGGAACGTAGAGCCTGCCGTGCGGTCTTTGGTTGGCTGGGTCGCATCGCGTTTCGCGAGTTGATCTGCCATGCGCTGTTCAAGTTCGGCGGGATCCCCAGCACGCCCCTCCATCACCACCGAGGCAATGATCGCCCCCTGTGGCAAATCGCTGCTGCGATAGGCGAAACGCAGATCGTCTTTCCCCAGAGTGACGAGAGATCCATCGCGCAGAACGACGTCCGCCGATACGAAGACGTCAGCTGCGTAGCTGCCATAGCAACCTGCGTTCATCGCCACCGCGCCACCAATGGCGCCGGGAATGGTTCGCAGAAAGGTCAAGTCGACACCCGCAGCGGCGGCCTTTCGCGCAACGTGGGCATCAAGTGCCGCGGCCCCCGCGCGCACCTGAGTACCCTCGATCTGAATGGCGTTAAAGCCGCGGCCCAGACGGATCACTGCCCCCCCAATGCCGCCATCGCGCACGATCAGGTTGGACCCCACGCCCATCGGAAACACTGAGACATCTTCCGGAAGAGCTCGCAAGAAAGCGGTCAGGTCATCCAGGTCAGAGGGCTGGAAGAACAACTCGGCCGGACCGCCCACCCGCAGCCATGTCAGGTCAGCAAGCTGACGGTTTTTTGTGAGCGTTCCCTGAACTTCGAGGGCCTCCGACATGGCACGATACATCCGTCTGGGTTAGCAAATAAGCCGCAATGTCAGTCCGGGCGCACAACCTGCCGATGAAGCCACCGGCCAAGATAGATCACCGGCCACCGCAAGATAGACATCGCGCCTGCCAGCACAACAAGTCCCATCCACGGCCCCGTCTGCACAAAGACCCAGATGAGGATCGGCGCGCCAACTATCATTAAGGCATACGCCTGCGGCCAGTGCTGCTTCTTTGAAGGCAGGAAGGCAATCAAGATTGCGATTACGAACCACAGGCAGGCGAGGATAAGCGAAGCTGGCATGCTCAGGTTTCTTTTTTGGGCTCGAGGCGCTCCGGCAAACCATGCGCCCACGCTGAGATCGTTCCGGCCCCGAGGCATACCACGATATCGCCGGGTTGAGCTGCAGCCCGCACCAGGGCTTCAAGCGCGTCTTCATCCGGAACGGCAACTGCGTGACGATGCCCGTGAGAGATCAGACCCGCGACAAGATCGTCACGTTCAGCGCCGGGGATCACGTCCTCCCCCGCTGCAAAGACGTCCGCAATTCCGACGACATCAGCTTCGTTGAAGCAACTGCAGAACTCCTCGAACAACGAGGACAGACGCGAATACCGATGCGGCTGGTGCACCGCGATCACGCGGCCTTCGCTGGCCTGTCGCGCCGCCTTCAATACAGCGGCGATTTCCACGGGGTGATGGCCATAGTCATCAATGATGGTAATGCCACCAACATCCGCGACCTTGGTAAAGCGACGGTTCACACCGGCAAACCCTTCGAGCGCTTCTCGTATTTCGTCGCCCTTCATGCCCAGATGACGTGCCACAGCCACGGCTGCGAGCGCATTTGACACGTTATGGTCGCCCGGCATCGGCAATGTGCATCCCTCGATCACCGTCTCATCAGGGTGAATCTCAATATCGAAATGCGCAACGCCCGCTTTGTAAGTCAGGTTGACGGCCCGAATATCCGCCTGAGCATTGAACCCGAATGTCACGACCCGGCGGTCGGTAATCCGACCCACAAGTGCCTGCACTTCCGGATGGTCAGTGCAGCAGACCGCCAGTCCATAGAAAGGGATGTTGGATACAAAATCGTGGAACCCGTCGCGCAACCGGTCAAAGTCGCCCCAGTGCTCCATGTGCTCCGGGTCGATATTGGTCACGACTGCGATGGTTGCAGGCAGTTTCGTGAAAGTGCCATCGCTCTCGTCGGCCTCGACGACCATCCACTCGCCGGTACCGGCACGGGCATTGGACCCATAGGCGTGGATGATCCCCCCGTTGATCACGGTCGGGTCGATCCCACCCTTGTCGAGAAGAGTCGCCACCATCGTGGTCGTCGTGGTTTTGCCGTGCGTGCCGCCAATGGCGATATTGGATTTGAGCCGCATCAGTTCAGCCAGCATCTCCGCCCGGCGCACGACCGGCAGGCCTTGCGCCCGCGCTGCCTCCAGCTCTGGGTTGCCGGCCTTGATCGCTGAGGAAATGACGACAACTTCAGCGCCATCCAGGTTTTCAGCCACCTGACCGATGAACACTCGGGCGCCCAGATGCTCAAGGCGCTGTGTGATCTTAGAGTCTTTCAGGTCCGAGCCCTGCACCTCATAGCCGTGGTTGATCAGCACTTCCGCGATCCCGGACATGCCGATCCCGCCGATACCAACAAAATGGATGGGTCCAAGCTGGGTCGGGAGTTTCGTGGCAGGGCTCATAATATAGTTATCTTTCATTTTGAACCTTTCGGGGAATAAGCAAGCTGCTCGACAAGGTCCACAAGCCGATCGGTCGCATCGGGATGTCCGACGGACAAAGCGGCATGGGCCATTTTCACGGCAGCGTCGGGTTGGGTCAGGATCATCTGCACATGTTCAGAAAGCGTTGCCGGATCAAACTTACTTTCCGGCATCAGGATCGCCGCCCCTGCTTCGACCAGTCCGCGTGCATTTGCGGTCTGGTGATCAGCGGTGGCGGCGGCAAAAGGTACAAGAATTGCGGGGCGTCCGATGACGGTCAGGTCGGCAACAGAGGACGCCCCCGACCGTGTAATCACCAGCTGCGCCTCCGACATGCGTGCTGGAATATCGGTGAAAAAGCTTTGCACTTCGGCAGCGATCCCGGCCCCGGCATAGGCCTTCGTCACCCGGTCTGCGTCCTCTTCTCGCGCCTGATGTGCGACCCGAATGCGGACGCGAAGGGGCTCCGGAAGCCCGGCCAACGCGGTCGGCACCACGTCCGAGAGGATACGCGCACCCTGGCTGCCGCCCATCACAAGAACGCTCATTGGCCAGTCGCCTGGGGGGATATATGGTGCGCCGGCCCGATCGTGAATGGCTTTGCGCACTGGATTGCCGGTCGGGTGCCCTTCGACGCCTTCCGGCAGATGCGTCGGCCAGGTCCCGCAGGCAATTGCATCGACGTGCTTTGCGAAAAGCTGGTTGACCCGACCAAGTACACCGTTTTGCTCATGCAGCATACGCGGCAGTCGCAAAGCCGTAGACGCCGCCATCGCAGGAATTGCGGGGTAGCCTCCAAAGCCCACAACAACCGCCGGACGGTCGCGTAGCATCGCGAGGATGGATTGCAGTGTCCCACCCAGTATCTTCAAAGGGGCAATCGCCTTTGCCAGCAATCCTCCCCGCGAAAACGTGGCCGATGCGCGTTCCTCCACTTTGACTGCAGCCGGGAAGCCACCGGTATAGCGCGCGCCGCGGCTATCGGTGGTCAGTTTCACACGCCAACCCTTGCGCAGCATCGCCTCGGCAAGCGCCTGCGCCGGGAACATATGTCCGCCGGTGCCGCCCGCGGCAATAATGAGGAGTGGCTGCCCCATGCGCTAACGGCCCCGCTGGATCAAGGCGTCGGCAATTTGGCCCTGCGGCCTTGTGCGGGTGAAGGCGAGCAAGAAGCCAAGCGCAATGCCGGTCGCAATCAAGGAAGACCCACCGTAGCTGACCAGGGGCAACGTCATGCCTTTGGCCGGCAACATCCGTACGGCAACGCCCATATTGATGATGGCTTGCGCCGCAAAAATCAGCGCGAGACCTGTGCCCGCGAGCCGCGCAAACGGATCGCGCTCACGCATCAGCCGCCACAGGCTCCGCAGCACGATTGCCGCATAGCAGGCGATGATGACCAGAACCAGCATCACCCCGTATTCTTCAGCGGCCACAGCGATGATGAAGTCGGTATGGGCGTCCGGAAGCACCCATTTGACTTGCCCTTCGCCGACACCAACACCGAAGAACCCACCTTCCCGTATGGCGTTCGTCGCGTAACCAAGCTGCGTTCTGGGGTCGAGTTCCGGGGTCAGAAACCCATCAATCCGACGGGCGAAATGTTCGGATGCGTTATAGGCTACGACGCCACCGGCTCCGATCATCCCTGCGAGGCCAATCACCAGCAGCATCGGAGCGCCGGCGACAAAATACATCACCGACCAGCCAAAAAGGATCAAACAAGCTTGCCCGAAATCTGGCTGAAGCACGAGGAAAACTGCTGTGACGACTGCAATGGCAAAAGACATCAACCGTCCCGGCGGGCCGTTGATCTCCTGTGCTGCGGACAGCAACCACGCCGCAGTGACAACAAAGGCAGGCTTCAGGAACTCAGAGGGCTGCACGCTGGCAAAGCCAAGCGAGTACCAACGTGTGGCGCCTTTGCCGAAATCAGTTCCGAAAAACGGCAGGAACATCAGTGCTGCGAATGTCACCAGAAAAAGCAGTACTCCAAAGCGTCGCACCTGGCGCACATCGCACATTGAAAGCGCAACCATTACAAAAAGTGCCATACCGCCGAAGATCGCTTGACGTTCAACGTAGTGGAACGGAGGCAGCCCGTTTCGGGTTGCCAAGGGGGGCGAGGATGCCAGACCGAGAAGCAAACCAATTGCGAACAGTCCCATAATTGCGCCAAGCGCAACCTTGTCCACGGTCCGCCACCACCGAGGAACCACAGCCTCGCCGGACTGAGACCGGACGGTGCCGTACACCATCTCCGTCATGTGAAATACCGCCTATGCCTCAATGCTCAGCCCGTTTGCCGGGTCTGGGAGGAAGCATACACAGGTTCGCGCCGTCAGGCTAGAGTCTGCGCGCAATAAGCGGTTTTGTACAAACTGGAGCAAATTCAGGGACGGTGTTCCGCAAATTGCAGCAAACCCGCTGCGCCGTCTTCTTTGCAAAAACACCTGTCGCTTCAAGCGGACTGCGCAAAAGCCTATTAGAAGTGCTTGGCGACTTCGGCCATGAAGTCTTCGCCCCGACGTTCAAAATTGTCGTATTGGTCAAAGCTTGCAGCGGCAGGCGCCAGAAGCACGGTGTCGCCCGGTTCGGCTTCGGCCACGGCTTGGGCAACTGCGCGCGCCATTGTCTCGCACACGGCATGGTCCAGCTCCGGGAGTTCCAGCGCGAACTCCGCCGCGGACCGGCCGATATAATACGCCTTGCGCACGGTGCTCGTGGCCTCGGCCAGCGCACCGATGCCACCTTCTTTCTCCAGCCCACCTGCGATCCAGCGGATATTGTCGAACGCCGCCAGAGCTTTCGCCGCACTGTCGAGATTGGTGGCCTTGCTGTCATTGACGAAGGTCACACCCCCTGCCTGCCCCACGATCTGAGACCGATGCGGCAGGCCTTTGAAGCTGGCAAACCCGGCCTCGATCGCGCGGGGGGCAAGCCCCAGCGTGCGTGCGGCCGCATAGGCGCAGGCTGCATTGAGGTGGTTATGCGCGCCGGGCAGCCCCGGCACATTTCGCAGATCAATGGAGGCGACCTGCCGCCCCTTCCGGCTTTCGGCGAGAAACCCCTTGCGCGCGGTCACGATCCAGCCGGGACCTGTCAGCTTCGCTCCTGAGATGCGGATCACGCGGTCATCAGAGGCCCCGGTCGCCATCTGGTTGGCAAGATAGACGCCTTCCGGCTCATCTACCCCGATAATCGAGCGGTCCGGCGCGCCTTGGGTGAAGAGCCGCGCCTTGGCGGCGAAGTACCCGCCCATGCCGCCGTGGCGGTCCAGATGATCCGGCGTCAGATTGGTGAACACGGCCACATCCGGGGTCAGCGCGCGGGCAAGGTCGGTCTGATAGCTGGACAGTTCCAGCACAACCACATCGCCATCTTCCGCCGGGTCGATATCGAGTACGCCGCGACCAATATTGCCGGCCAGTTGGGTCCGGTGCCCGGCTTCCTCAAGGATATGATGCAACAGGGCCGAGGTGGTAGACTTCCCATTGGACCCCGTAATCGCAATCACGCGCGGAGTGGTATCGAAACGATCCCAGTCGCGCGTGGCGAAGGAGCGAAAGAAGAGTCCGATATCGTTGTCCACCGGCACGCCCGCCGCCATGGCTCGCGCGATATGCGGGTTAGTTGTGGGATAAAGGTGCGGAATGCCCGGAGAGGTGATTAGGGCGGCGACGTCTGTGAACGCCTCCGGCCCGGTCAGCTTGTGAATCTTGAAACCTTCCTCTTCGGTGCGGTCTCGGGCGGCTTCATTGTCATCCCAACAAAGCGCTTCTGCGCCCCCTGCGCGCAAAGCGTGCGCCGTGGCGAGGCCCGAACGGCCGAGACCGAGAACGATAACGCGCTGGTCGGTGTAGCCTTGAACGGGGATCATAGGAGGTCCTTTGGTGGGCGTTAGAGCGCAAGATGCAATGGGGAAGACAAGGCTGCAAGTCAGGTTATCGGGACAAAAGGGGTCTTCCCGTTCGTAAAGACGAGCGGGTCGTCAGGTCCGGGCTCTTGCCAACAGCTGCGCCACCGCTCGCTCCGCCATCTCGACCGGCACGAATACATGATCATGCTGCGCACCTGCGACGACGTTGGCCGGAATGCTCACCTCCGCCAGCGCGCTCGCCACTGCCGCCGTCAAGCCGACGCCGTCGAGCGCAGAGTTCACCCGCAAGAGGATGTGCGCCATAGGAAGATCGGTGAGCAGCCCTTCCGCCTTCGCGATGTCCTCTGACAACACGAGCGACTGTCCTTCTGGTTCCCGTATGGCAGACAGCGCTTTGGGGGCGAGCCGCGCGGCCTGCTCGGAGGAAACGGTGACGAAATGCCAGACACCCGGTTGCCGCTCCGGCGCCATGCCCCGGATCATCGCCAGCGTGTCCCGGACCTGCATTTACCGGACCTTGAGTGTCGCCAATCCGATCAGGGCGAGAACCAGTGAGATAATCCAGAAGCGGATCACGATCTGGCTTTCGCCCCACCCCTTCTTTTCAAAATGGTGATGGATCGGCGCCATGAGGAACACGCGTTTGCCGGTACGTTTGAAGTAGGCAACCTGGATGATCACGCTCAGCGCCTCGACGACGAAGATACCGCCGACAATGACCAGCACGATCTCGTGCTTGGTGGCGACCGCAATCGCTCCGAGCGCGCCCCCCAACGCCAGTGAGCCGGTGTCACCCATGAACACCGCAGCGGGCGGCGCGTTGTACCACAGGAACCCGAGCCCGCCGCCGATCAGAGCGGCGGTGAAGATCAGGATTTCCCCAGTGCCCGGCACATAGTGCACGTCCAGATAGGAGGTGAAGTCGACCCGCCCGACTGCATAGGCAATTACCCCAAGCGTTCCAGCGGCGATCATCACTGGCATGATGGCAAGACCATCAAGCCCGTCGGTTAAGTTCACCGCGTTGGCCGAGCCCGCGATTACCAGCATGCAGAATGGGATGAACAGCAGCCCGAGATTGAACAGCGTATCCTTAAAGAACGGCACGGCGAGATGGCCAGACAGCGGGTCAGGGTGCAAAACTTGAGCAATCAGCGCCGCCACGCCTGCAATCCCAAACCCAATTGCGAGGCGCACCTTGCCAGAAAGACCCGCATGGGAGTTGCGGGTCACCTTGTGGTAGTCGTCAATGAACCCGATCGCGCCGAAACACACGGTAACGAGCAGCACCATCCAGACATATGGATTGTCCCATCGCGCCCAGAAAAGCGTCGAAAACGTCAGTGCCGACAGGATCAGCAACCCCCCCATGGTGGGCGTGCCCTGCTTCGTCTCGAGGTGGCTTTCAGGACCATCCTCGCGGATCGGCTGACCGAACCTCTGGCGTTTGCGCAGAAGGTTGATCAGCGGACGTCCGAAGAGGAACCCGAAGACCAGCGCGGTGAAAAAGGCGCCGCCTGCGCGAAAGGTGATGTAGCGAAAAAGGTTAAAGGCATCGCCCCCATCGGAAATGCCGGTCAGCCAGTAAAGCATGTCTGAAGGGTTCCCTCGTTAAAATTTCATCGCGTGTGCGACAGTTTTCGGAGCGCGTCAACGACAAGGCTGACGCGAGAGCCTTTGGAGCCCTTCACAAGGACCACGTCGCCCGCATCGACCAGACTGTGGGCGAGCGCAGCCAGTTCCTGGGCATTCTCTACCCATTCACCGCGCTGTTCTTCGGGCAGGGTTTTGTAAAGCCCGCGCATGCGTGGGCCAACGCAATGCACGCGGGTGATTGCGGGCATGGCGGGATGATCGGCCATGGCTGCGTGCATGGCAGCCTCGTCAGGGCCAAGCTCGAGCATATCGCCCAGAATGGCGATGCGGCGGCCTTTTGCGACCCGACCGACGCCGTGTTTCGGCTCGGTGCCCGCAAGCACATCGAGCGCAGCGCCAAGCGAGGACGGGTTGGCATTGAACGCATCATCGAGCAGGTCGGCGGTCATGGCGTCCATGACCGGGTCGAGATGCAGGGTCTCAAACGTTCCGCGGCCTTCCGGCGGCGCCCATTCGGCGAGTGCGACCAGCGCGCGGGCGAGATCCGCGCCGACCGCCTCGACCACCGCAAGCACACCCAGCGCGTTGTCGATGAAATGCCGCCCCGGTGTTGCGACCTTCATCAGCATAGGGGTGTGGCCGGCCCGCGCCTCGGCCACGGTCGCGCCATGGCCGACCGAGACCGACAGAACGCGATGGTGGTTTTGCTCTCCTGCACCGAAGGTGCGCGTTTCGGCCGCCCATTTTTCTGCCGTTTCCGCGAGGATCGGGGTCTGAGGCAGGTCCCCCGGAATGACCGCAACCCCGTCGGGCTCCAACCCCTCGAAGATCGACGCTTTCTCAACCGCGATGCCTTCGAGGCTGCCCAAAGCCTCGAGGTGCGCGGGCGCGATGGTGGTGATCAGCCCGACATGCGGGCGCGCCATCCGGGTCAGGGGCGCGATCTCACCGGGGTGGTTCATGCCGATTTCGATCACGGCGAACTGGGTGTCGCGCGGCATGCGGGCCAGCGTCAGCGGCACGCCCCAGTGGTTGTTGAAGCTGCGAATGGCGGCATGGGTCTGGCCCTGCGGGGCGAGCACCGTGCGCAGCATTTCCTTGGCGGAGGTTTTGCCGACAGAGCCTGTCACGCCAATCACTTTTGCATCGTCCGTCAGCCGCGCACGGCCTGCGCGGCCAAGCGCTTCAAGGCCTGACTGCACGTCCTTGACGATCAGAAGCGGGGCGTCTGCCGGAACGCCATCCGGAACCCGCGAGACCATCGCGGCCGTGGCCCCGGCCTCCAGCGCCTGCGCGACGAAGTCATGGCCATCGCGCGCAGCAGTCAGGGCGATGAACATGTCCCCCGGCTCCAGCTCACGTGTGTCGATGGAAAGGCCGGTGACCTGCCAGTCGCCCAGCGCGCGCCCTCCGGTGGCCGCTGCGGCTTCGGCGGCGGTCCAGAGCGCTGGATTCATAGTTTGCCCTCGAGCGCGGCGACGGCAACACTGGCCTGTTCCGCATCATCAAACGGGTAGACGACGTCGCCCACGGTCTGACCCGTCTCGTGCCCCTTGCCTGCGATCAGCAGGATATCCCCGGCCTCCAGTGCATCGACACCGCGCAGGATCGCCTCCGCGCGATCGCCGACCTCGGTGGCCTCTGGGCAGCCCTCCAGCACCGCGGCGCGGATTGCGGCGGGGTCCTCGGAGCGGGGGTTGTCATCGGTTACAATCAGCACGTCGGCCTGATCTGCTGCAGCGCGCCCCATGAGCGCCCGCTTGGTCGGGTCCCGGTCCCCGCCCGCACCAAAGACCACGATCAGCCGCCCCATGACATGCGGGCGCAATGCCGAAAGCGCGGTTCGAAGAGCCTCAGGCGTATGAGCATAATCGACATAGACGGTTGCCCCGTTGTCGCGCGTGGCCACATGCTGCATCCGCCCGCGCACGGTCTTAAGTTCAGGGAGCGCGCGCGTGAGATCGGTGATTTTCTCGCCGGTCGCCAACAGCAACCCCATCGCCACCAGAACGTTCTGTGCCTGGAACCCGCCGACGAGATTCAGGTGCTTCTGATAGGCGGTGTCCTTCCAGCGCACACGAATATCCTGCCCGGCACCATGAAAGCGTTGCCCCATGAGACGCAGGTCGGCTTCTTCATGCGCGCCGACGGTCAGGATCGGGCAACCGGCGGCTTCCGCCACGCCCGCCATCTCGTCGCCGTAAGGATCGTCGAGGTTGATGACCGCTGTCCCCTCGCCCGCCAGAAGCCGCGTGAACAGCTGCGATTTGGCCTCGAAATAGGCCTCCATCGTGCCGTGATAGTCGAGGTGATCCTGACTGAGATTTGTGAAGCCTGCAGATTTCAGGCGCACACCGTCGAGCCGACGCTGGTCGAGACCATGTGAAGAGGCCTCCATCGCGGCGTGCTCAATGCCTTCCACAGCCATATCTGCCAGTGCCTGATGCAACGTGATCGGGTCGGGGGTGGTGTGAATTAGAGCTGCAGAATAATCGCCTTCAATCCCGGTGGTCCCGATATTGGCAGCTGGCACATCAAGGACTTGCCACATCTGTCGCGCAAAGCTCGCCACCGATGTTTTGCCGTTTGTTCCGGTAACGCCGACCATAACTTTGGGTTGCGCCCCATACCAAAGCGCGCAGGCCGCCGAGAACGCCTGACGTGGATCTTCGGCCACGACCAATGCGGCGGGCGAGCCCGCCAACTCCTCGGCCGCCATGCCGGCACCTTCCATATCGGTCAGGATCGCACCCGCCCCCATACGCAGCGCGTATTGTATGAATTCGCCACCATGGACCCGGCTGCCGGGCAATGCTGCAAACAGAAAGCCGTCTTTTACGTGGCGGCTGTCCAGCGCAAGTCCGGTGATCACCGCCTCTGCCCCGCCGCGCGCGGCGAGCCCCAGATCAGCCAGGGATTTTGTATACGTGCCTGCCCCCATTGACGGCACCCCCTTTGTCAGCGTGTCGCAAGAGTTATCTCTGGATCACGGGTATACTCTACGCTTGGGCGAAGGCCCAGAAGCGGTGCGATGCGTCGTGTGATTTCGGCAGAAACAGGCACCGCTGTCCAGCCAGCGGTGCGGCGGGGCTCGCTCCCGGAGCTTTCAACCGGCTCGTCCAGCGTGACGACCAGGACATATTCCGGATCATCAATCGGGAAAGCGCTGGAGAAAGTGGCGATCACTTTGTCATCGTAGTAGCCGCCGCCGCGGGTCTTGGGTTTATCAGCCGTTCCGGTCTTCCCACCAATGGCATAGCCAGGCACACGCGCGAAGCTTGCCGTGCCGCGCTCCACAACCTGATGCAGCATTTCCCGCGCTGCCGCTGAAGTCCGCTCGGACACGACGCGCGGACCCGCTGGAACGGGTCCGTCTTGCCGGATCAAGGTGGGCGTCACCCGCGTGCCGCCATTTAACAAAGAGGCATAGCCAACGGCCAGATGCATCGGTGAGGTGGAAATACCGTGTCCATAGCTGATGGTCATCGTGCTGATATCCGACCACTTGGCCGGATACAGCGGCGCCGCGCCGGGGGCCTCGATCAGTTCCACGCTGGTCGGCTCCAGAAATCCGAGAGAGCTCAGAAATTCCTTCTGGCGTGGCCCGCCGATCTGCAGGGCAAGGCGTGCTGTCCCGACATTTGAGGATTTCACGATCACGTCCGTTACGCTCAGTTCAGGGCCGTAGTTGCGGAAATCCCGGATTCTGAAGCGGCCCCAACGCATGGGGCTCTGAGTGTCCATCATGGTGGACGGGTTCACGAGCCCCAGCTCAAGCGCCTGCGCAGCGGTAAAGATCTTAAAGCCAGACCCGAGCTCATAGACCCCCTGAACAGCCCGATTAAATAGCGGGCTGTCAGAGGCTTCGCCTTCCGTGAGTGGTCGCGGGCGAGAATTTGGGTCGAAGTCCGGCAAGCTTGCAAGCGCAAGAATCTCGCCAGTATCGATTTTCATAAGCACTGCGGCGGCTCCGCGCGCATTCAGAATCCGCATGCCTCCGTCCAGAACATCCTCGATCACAGACTGGACGGTCAGATCGAGCGACAAAGCAAGGGATCCCGCGCTCGCCGGGTCGTTCAGCTGCGCGTTGAACGCCTTTTCGACACCGGCAACGCCGACAAGTTCCGCAGCGTGCACCCCTTCCCGGCCGAAGCTGGTCCCACCAAGCACATGCGAGGCGATCTTGCCATTGGGATAGAGCCGCATTTCGCGGGGGCCAAATTGCAAACCGGGGTCACCGATGTCGTGGACCGCCTGCATCTGCTCGGGAGATATGCGCCGTTTGAGCCAGAGGAATTTCCGGTCGCCCGTGAAACGTCGGATCAGCGTGTCTTCGTTCAGATCCGGAAAAATCTCGGCAATCTTGCGTGCCGACCCAACCGGATCGGTCATCAGCGGCGGTTGCGCATACAGCGCGTGGGTTACGAGGTTGGTCGCCAGAATCCGGCCTTTTCGGTCGGTAATGCCCGCCCTGCCGGCATGGATTTGCGCGCCAGAGGCGGCTGCGATGGGTTCGGCCGGGGGTTCGGAGGCCACGGTCCACATACGCACCCCAACAAGGGCGAAGACAAGAAATGTGATCATCGAGGCCAGTAGCAAACGTTGCTCGGCCACCAGCCGCCATTCATCGCGCATCACCTGATGGCGGCGGCGAATGTTCTCCCGCTCGATGAGGTCAGGGTTCTCGCCGACCTGTCGGGCGTGCAAGATACGAGCAAGCGGGCGCAGCGGGGTGCGGATCATTGGGCATCCCCGCTGAGCTCTATCGTGTCGGCGAGACCGGTCGAAACAGGCTCACGCGGCGGGTAGGCCACCTGATCGATGCTCCCGAAGTGAGACGGCGTGAGTGGAAGCAGTCCGAGTCGATCGAAATTCATCTCGGTCAGTTCACGCAGACGTTCGGGACGGTTCAAATACGCCCATTCTGCCTGTTGCACGCTCAAGGCTTCCCGCGTGTCGGCGATCTGGGCCTGAAGATCGCGCACACGATCCTGCGCCTGCTGGGTGCGGAAATTCTCTTGGTAGGCCCAATAGGCGACCCCGATCACAGACCCTATGGCTACGGTATAGACAAGTGTTTTCATGAGCTTGCCTCTGCGAGCGTATAGAACTTTGGCAAACCAAGCGCAGCGCGATCTGCCCGGCGCGGCAGGGAGGATGTGCGCCGCGCCACGCGCAAGCGCGCCGAGCGCGCGCGCGGGTTGGCTGCAATCTCGGCGTCGGTGGGCGCAATGGCTTTACGCGGCCTGAGGTCGAAGCGGGCCTCGGTCGCGGCCTGTTCCGGTGCATAGCGATTGCCGCCGCCACTGCTTCCAGCCGCAGCCTGCAGGTACCGTTTGACCACGCGATCTTCGATGGAATGGAAGGTCACAACCGCGAGCCAGCCGCCTTCGGCGAGCGCGCGTTCGGCGGCTTCCAACCCGGCGACAAGCGCGCCCAGTTCGTCGTTGACCGCGATCCGAATAGCCTGAAAGCTGCGCGTCGCGGGATGGCTCTGACCTGGCTTGGCGCGTGGCAGACACCCGGCGACGATTTCGGCCAGTTGGCCCGTGCGGGTAATGGGCGCCTGTGCGCGGGCCTTCACGATTGCGCGCGCGATCCGCCGGGCAGCGCGTTCTTCCCCAAGATGAAACAGAATATCCGCCAGCGTGGCCTCGTCCGCCTCCGCCACAAGGTCAGCAGCAGAAATGCCCTGTTGCGCCATACGCATATCCAGCGGGCCGTCGCGCAGGAAGGAGAACCCACGGTCCGCCTGATCGAGCTGCATGGACGACACGCCAAGATCCAGAACGATGCCATCGAGCGGCGCGTCCCAATACGTGTCGAGCGCGGCGAAGTTCCCGGCCACCATCACAAGCCGATCGCCATAGCGTCCGGCCCAGTCGGCCGCCAGGTCGAAGACCATCGGATCCTGGTCAACCGCAATGACACGCTCCGCCCCGGCTTCGAGAAGCCCGCGGGTGTATCCGCCTGCCCCGAAAGTGCCATCGAGCCAAGTGCCCGCAATTGGAGCGCAGGCCGAAAGAATTGGGTCAAGAAGAACGGGGACGTGGGGCGCAGCCTGGGCAGCGGCCATCGTCAGGCCCCTCCGCCGCTATCGAGAAGCGTCAGCGGGTCGACATCGTCGTCGAGATCGTCGAGCCAGTCATCAAGCTCGCCCATCTTGGCGTCATAGGCATCCGGAGACAGGATCTGGAAGGTGTCACCCGCTGCGATGAAATAGGCGCTGTCGCTGACGCTGATCTTCTCGCGCAGCTTCGCCGGCAAAACGAGGCGGCCGGTTTCATCGACCGAGGTCTCATGTGCCTGTGCGGTAAAGAGCGTTTCCAGTTTGCGGCGTGCAACGGACCCGCGCGGCAGGGCGGCGATCTTCTCGTCGACCTCGGCCATCGCGGCCATCGTATAGCATTCAAGGTAATCCCGGCGCCGGTCGCCATAGACGATCACGAGACGTGGGTTGGTATCTTTGGTCCAGCTGGGATCACTGTCTTCGAGCACACGACGAAAGCCAGCCGGGATAGACACCCTGCCTTTACCGTCCACCTTGTGGACGCTTTCGCCTCGGAACATGCGTGCCACTGGAGCCCGCTCCTTTGCCCGTTTCCCCCGGTTGCCCTTTGCTTTCGGTGGCCCGGCCCTGAAACGAGAACGGCGGATCGCGCTGCTGCCATAGCCCGATCCGCCGCCTCTTCCCAGTGCCTGGGCTTGGTCTGCGGCTCCACCACCTGGGGGGATGTCTGCTCGTGGAGCGCCGACCGGTCTTTCGAAAAAGCGAGGCCTGTATGAAACCTGACTTTTGTTTTTTTCGCGGTTCTTAGTGCCGCGGTGCTCGTCTCTTTCGATGGACAAGTTATTCCATGGGACTTCATGGGAAGCAATAGTTTTTTATGGGAATTAAGTGGAACTGGAAGATAGCGACCGGTATAGACGTACGCTACATGAGCTGACAAGCCCCAACGCAACACAACATGTTGTGGTAGTGAAGAACATCGCCGCGACAAATTGATGAAGCGAGCTGTTCCCACCTGATCCCGGCGAAATCGAAAAAAATCTCAGAAAAATCCGAGGGGAGTATATTTTCGCAGAAAACTACTGATTTTCAGCCCGAATCGCGGCCTCACCATACTGTCCCATACCGTCCCATGAGCGCAGAACAGGCGGTTGCGGCGGCGGGTCAGGCCATTCCGCCAGCGATAAAGCGATGCGCCAAGCGCGCATAGGCGTCGGCCTCCGGGCTGTCGCCGGTGGCAATCGGCGCGCCACCATCACCTGCAAGGCGCGTTTCAAGACTGATGGGCAACTCGCCAAGGAAAGGCACACCGATCCGCTCGGCTTCGGCCCGCACGCCACCATGCCCGAAAATATGCGCCTCGTGTCCGCATTCGGGGCAACAGAAGGAGGACATGTTCTCGATCAGCCCCAAGACCGGGGTTTTCAGCGTATTGAACATGTCCAGCGCTTTTCGGGCATCGAGAAGCGCCACATCCTGCGGGGTCGAAACGACTACAGCGCCGGTGACCGCGCTGCGCTGGCAGAGAGTCATGGCGACATCGCCTGTGCCCGGGGGCAAATCGACGATCAGCACATCCAACTCGCCCCAGCGCGTCTGCGACAGCATCTGCTGCAAAGCGCCCATCAACATAGGGCCCCGCCAGACCACGGCCTTTTCTTCTGCCAGCATCAGCCCGATGGACATGAGCGTCACGCCATGGGCGTGCAACGGTTCGATGATCTTACCATCTGGAGAGGCGGGCCGTTTGTTGACGCCCATCATACGTGGCTGGGACGGGCCATAGATGTCGGCATCGAGCAGACCAACCCGCCGTCCCTGCCTGGCCAGCGCAACAGCGAGGTTCGACGAAACAGTCGACTTCCCAACACCGCCCTTGCCGGACCCAATGGCCAGGATGCGGTCAACCCCGGCGACTTTTTGCGGACCTGACGGTGCAGGTTTGGGATGCCCACCGATTTTGAGGCTGGGCGGCTTAGCAGATGACCCGTGGGCTTGCTTGTGCGCTGTGATTGCAATCTGGACAGTTGTTATACCGGGCAGAGCCTTCACCGCTGCTTCAGCCACATCCCTGACCGGTGCAAGCGTGCGCGCTGCTTCCGGGTCCGGCGCCTCGATCACAAAGCGGACAGTATCTTCTTCAATGGATAGCGCGCGGACAAGATCCGACTCCGCGAGCGACCGGCCGCTCGGCAAGGCGACCTTTGCAAGTGCAGAAAAAACATCTTCACGTGTTGCAGACACGCCAGCCTCCGAACAGGTTCGATCAGCGCATAAATGTGAGAAGATCCAGCGCAAACAAGGGCTGATGTGCAAATTCGCGACAGCCAAAGCGCTTTAGTTCGAAATTCTGGATTACAATGGGACCTGCAATGCATTTTCTGCATGGCAGCTTTGCCGAAGCGCCTCTTGTTGCAGCGCAGCATATCGTTATCTTCATCTTCAACAGCGACGGACATCCCCATCGCTTAGGGTTTCACAACCCGACCCAAATCAGGAAACCCTTCCTCCTCCCTGGGTTTTCTGTAACAGCGGCCCCGCCTACCTCCTCCCTGGTGTGGTCGCAAATTTTTAGCGACGGTGCCTACCTCCTCCCTGGCATCGTCGCTTTTTTCTTTCCGGCATGATCACCCCCGGTCGTCCTTGGGACTGTCCATGACGACATAACTGGTGATGGAGGTCACTTGTGGAAGCGTGCCAAGAACATCCGTGTGAAAGCGTTTGAAGGCTGCAAGATCGGCGACTTCAACCCTCAGAAAGTACTCCACCGCGCCTGTCACATTGTGGCACTCCAGCACTTCCGGCGCCCCCTGAACGGCACGCTCGAAGGCGCGCTGCTGGTCTTTTGTATGCTCAGACAGGCTGACCGCCATCAGAACCGTAAAGCCACGCCCCAGAAGACTACGGTCGAGCACAGCCCGGTAGCCCTTGATGATTCCCGAACGCTCAAGCTCCTGCACCCGGCGCAGGCAGGCCGATGGCGACAGACCAACCCGCTCTGCAAGCTCGAGGTTGGAGATTCGCCCATCTCGCGAAAGCTCGCGCAATATATGGGAGTTAATGCCATCGATTTCCGTCATAAATTGCAAAATTAGACGATTAACGCAGAAGTTCGCAATTCAATTGTCGCGAAGCTGCGCAATTATTGCGATATGATATCTAACGAACTCCTCCTTGGTCTCATCGCCTTCGCCTTTGTCTCGTCCATCACACCGGGGCCAAATAACCTCATGTTGCTGGCCTCGGGCGCGAATTTCGGATTGCGTCGCTCAATGCCGCATATGATGGGCATCAGCCTGGGGCATGCTTTTATGGTGCTGCTGCTGGGCCTGGGGCTCGGGCAGGTCTTTGTGACATGGCCCGTCACGCACACGGTCCTCAAGATCCTGAGCGTCCTGTATATGGGCTGGCTGGCCTGGAAAATTGCGCATGCCGCCGCTCCGGAGGCGGGAGGGCGCGAGGGCAAACCATTCACCTTCCTACAAGCTGCCGCATTTCAATGGGTTAACCCAAAGGCCTGGGTGATGGGCGTCACCGCTGTCACTGTGTATGCCACGCCAGAGGCTGGTTGGTTCGGCGCGCTTCTGGTCGCGGTTGTCTTCTGTGCAACGAACTTCCCGTCGGTCTCGGTGTGGGCGTGGATGGGGACTCAAGTCGCACGGTTTCTGAGCTCCCCTGCCCGTCTGCGCGCGTTCAACTGGAGCTGTGCGACCTTGCTGATCGCCTCCCTCTGGCCGGTTCTTGCAGGCTGATTCACCCTTTCGTGACGGTGCGACACTGCCTGGCAGAAGTGACTTTGCGCTCTGGCGTTTCCAGCCCTTTGTCGGATAATCTTTCGCGGCGACCGCCACAGAGCGGTTCAGTGGGAGGCAAAGAGACCGCGCAGTGGCCCTGAACCCTGGTGATCTTGTTTTCATCGGATGGGATTCCGACAATGACGACGTTGTCTTTCTGACGACGGCGGCGATCGCTGCGGGCGAAGAGATCTACTTTACTGACAGCGAATGGAACGGCACGTCCTTTGCGCCCGGCGAACAGGTCTTCAAATGGACAGTGCCCGCAGGTGGGATCGACGCCGGAACGGTTGTCACTGTCGACATGATCTCGCGCGGCGATGGCGGGCCAAGCGCCAGCTTTTCAATCGGGACCGAGCCGGGCGTGGCCCCGATCGGGACCGTCGATTACGAACAGGGCGGCGGCGCGTTGGCCCAGGGAAACGAGCAGTTCTGGGCCGTCCAGAACGTTGTCTATGACGCCGGCGCCCGCGCGCTGGTCCCGGCGAGCCCGACCGAGCCGATCAATTTCATCAACATGATCGCGCAGGAAGAAGAAGGCGATCCGGGCGGGCCGGTTCTGACCAATACCGGGCTCGGCCCCGATACGGGCACGGTCACGATCGACGGCGATAACGATTTCATGATCTTCGATCCGGTGCTCGCAATCGGCAGCCAGAGCTTCAATGCCCCACCTGAAGTTTTACGCGACGAATTACTGCGCCTGATCGGGGACGAGACCAACTGGACGACCGCAGATGGCGGCGGAACGCAGAACCCATCGGGTACGGGCTTCGATTTCAACACAGGGAACCTGGGTGGCATTCCGCAGCCAATCGGCAGTGAGAACACTATCGATATTTACTTCACCGGGGATCGGGTGGCGTTCTGGGACTCTATTTCAAGCGACGGTGGTGAGACCACGATTGATCCGATCTTTGCGTTCGAACCTGACGATATCGTCGTCGTCGCGATCAACGCCAACGGCATTCAGACCGGCGGGCGGCTGGATGGAGAGTTCGACTTTAACGAGGTTTACATCAACCGGATTACCGTATTCCCAGCCAGCGGCGCACCTTTCGAAATAGAGTTCGACGGGGTGATCAAGGTCAAGGAATCTGGCGGCGAAAACCAAAATACGACTGAACAAGGGGATTCTTTTTTTACAACCGCGGACAGCGCGGAAATTCCGAACGGCAGTGGCAACGACGGAAAACTGGCTTTCTCGCTCGACGAGAGCTTCCGCGACATCAACGGCAACCTGCGCGCCACGGTTATTGCGCGTCAGCGAACCGACCTCGACACCGACAACGATGGAAGTCTGGACGTCCCGCCACCAGCAGGAAACGCCAATCAGAACTTCAACATCAACGCGATTACGGTTGAGCCCTTCCCCTGTTTCGTCGCAGGCACGCTGATCGACACGCCCGACGGGCCCCGCCCGGTGCAGACGCTTCAGCCCGGCGACCTCGTGATGACGAAAGACAACGGCGCGCAAGCCGTGCGGTGGGTCGGGCGCGCCACCGTCCCCGCGTATGGCGACAACACGGCGATCCTGATCAAGGCCGGCGCATTGGGCGCTGCGTCCGATCTGCGCGTGTCACCCCAGCACCGTGTTCTTGTGTCTGATTGGCGGGCGGAGCTGTTCTTTGGGGTAAGCGAATGCCTCGTCGCCGCCAAACACCTCTGCGATGGGGACAGGATAGTACCCGACCGCACCACACCGCTTGTAGAATACGTCCACCTGCTTTTCGACGACCATGAGCTTGTGCGCAGCGAAGGCCTTTGGTCGGAAACGTATTTTCCGGGCTCCTACGCCCTGAAAGACACCGTCAGCGCGACCGAGCGGGAGTTGAAACGCCTGTTTCCGGACCGTTTCGGTCAGGGCGCCGAAGACGCCGCAGCCGTGCGCCCTATCCTCAAATCCTACGAGGCGCGCTTGTTGACCGGGGCCGCTGCAGAGGCGGACAGCCCTCAGGAATAGGCCCCCGAGGAATAGGTCAGCTCGTAGGAGTGGCTGTAGATCTCGAACACGATGCCGAACGGGTCTTCGACATAGACCATGCGGTAAGGCTTCTCTCCCGGATAGTAATAGCGGATCGGCATACGCTGCTTGCCGCCATGGGCCACGATCTTTTCAACAAGGCCTTCCACATCGGGGTCCTGAACGCAGAAATGGAACGTGCCGGTTCTGCGGTAGTCGAGATTGTTCTCAGGCGTGTGATTGCCTTCGAACTGGAAAAGCTCGATGCCGACCCGGTCGGCGGTCGCCATATGGGCGATCCGCAGCTTCTTCCAGGCAGGGCCAAAGACATCGGTGCACATGATCCCGATATCGCTGTCATCTTCGACCACGTCGGTCGGAGCCATAATCACGTAGAACCCGAGCACTTCGGCGTAAAATTTCACAGCCGCGTCCACGTCCGGGACCGACAGACCGATATGGGAGAAACTTCTGGGCGTGGGCGGCATGGACTATCCTTTGCGCAAAACGGAATATCCCACGACGCTAAGGGCCGTGATCCCCTGCGCCAAGACAGCCCTTCATACTTTGTTCAGAATGGCACGTCGTCGGCCTTCTCGGCAGCGACAACGAAGCTTGCCACCAGCTTTTTCATGCCTGCCTTGTCAAACGCGATCTCCAGCTTGTCGCCTTCCACCTCGGTGACGGCGCCGTAGCCAAACTTCTTGTGGAAGACCCGGTCGCCGGGGCCGAAGACGGGCTGGGCGGTGGCGTCGATGACCATGTTCCTGGCCTCGCGCGGCTGTGCCGTGCCGCGCGCGCCTGCGTTCGCTTGCATCCGCCGCCAGCCGGGGGAATTGTAGACGTTCGCCTCGGTCGCGCGGGTCTCCAGATCGCTGCCGCGCATTATGCCTTGCGGTGCCGCCGCGCCGAAAGCCCCGCCATAGAGGCCCGGGGGCGTGAGCACCTCGACATGATCTTCGGGCAGTTCGTCGATAAAGCGCGAAGGCATCTGGCTCTGCCATTGGCCGAACACCTGCCGGTTGCCCGCGAAGGAGATCGTGCACACCTCCTCCGCCCGGGTGATGCCGACATAGGCGAGGCGACGTTCCTCCTCGAGGCCCGCAAGCCCGCTTTCATCCATGGAACGTTGGGACGGGAAGAGCCCATCCTCCCACCCCGGCAGGAACACGACCGGGAACTCGAGGCCCTTGGCGGCATGGAGCGTCATGATGGACACCTTGGGCTCCTCGGCATCCGAGGCATTGTCCATCACGAGAGAGACGTGTTCGAGGAAGCCTTGCAGGTTCTCGAACCCTTCGAGCGCTTTGACGAGTTCCTTGAGGTTCTCGAGCCGCCCCGGCGCTTCGGGCGTTTTGTCGTTCTGCCACATATCGGTGTAGCCGGACTCATCAAGGACCACCTGCGCCAGTTCCACATGAGACATCTCGGGCTTGGCGGTCTCGAACAGCGACACCTCGCCATCGTCAATCACGCTGTCATCGGCCGCGGGGGCAGCTTTCGGGGCGGCCATGCGGCGCCAGCGGGCGATCCCGTCGAGCAGAAGTCCAAGCTCTTTTGCGCCCTTGCCGGTCAGCCCCTTGGCAGCGAGCAGGAGGCGTGCGCCCTCGTAGAGCGAGGTGCCATTGGTGCGGGCGGCGTGCTGGATTTTCTGCTGCGCCTTTTCGCCTAAGCCCCGCTTGGGGGTGTTCACGATCCGCTCGAATGCGAGATCGTCGTCCGGCGAGGTCACGACGCGAAAATAGGCCATGGCATCGCGGATCTCCATCCGCTCGTAGAAGCGAGGCCCGCCGATGACGCGGTACGGCAAACCGATGGTCAGGAAGCGGTCCTCAAAGGCGCGCATCTGGTGGGAGGCGCGGACGAGGATCGCCATCTTATCAAGGCCATAGGGGTCCAGCCCGCGGGTGCCGCCCTGCATCGCCTCGATCTCTTCTCCGATCCAGCGGGCTTCTTCCTCGCCATCCCAATGGCCGATCAGGCGGACTTTTTCGCCATCCTCGCCTTCGGTAAATAGTGTTTTGCCGAGCCGGCCTGCATTGGCCGCGATCACGCCCGAGGCGGCGGCAAGGATATGGCCGGTGGAGCGGTAGTTCTGTTCGAGCCGGATCACCTGCGCGCCGGGGAAGTCCTTCTCGAACCGGAGGATGTTGCCGACTTCGGCGCCGCGCCAGCCATAGATCGACTGGTCATCATCACCCACGCAGCAGATGTTATTGTGCCCGCCCGCAAGCAGGCGCAGCCAGAGGTATTGGGCGACGTTGGTGTCCTGATACTCGTCGACAAGGATGTAGCGGAACCAGCGGCGGTATTGGGCGAGTACGTCCTCTTGGCGCTGGAAAATGCCGATCACGTGCATCAGCAGGTCGCCGAAATCGACCGCGTTCAGTTCCAGCAGGCGTTGCTGGTAGGCCCCATAAAGCGCGGGACCCTTGGAGTTGAAAGCGCCCGCATCTTCAACCGGCACTTTATCCGGGACGATCGCGCGGTTTTTCCAGCCGTCGATGATGTGGGCAAGCTGGCGCGCGGGCCAACGTTTCTCATCAATATTGGCCGCCGCGATCACCTGCTTCATCAGGCGGATCTGGTCGTCGGTGTCGAGGATGGTGAAGTTGGTCTTCAGGTGCAGATCGTTCGGGCCGGTAACCAGTTCGGCATGGCGGCGCAGAAGCTTCACGCAGATCGCGTGAAAGGTGCCGAGCCACGGCATCCCTTCGATCGGCGCGTTCATCATCCGGCTGACCCGCTCGCGCATTTCCCGCGCGGCCTTATTGGTGAAGGTCACGGCAAGGATTTCATTCGGCCGCGCGGTACCTGTTGAGAGCAGATGCGCGATGCGCGCGGTCAGGGCGCGGGTTTTGCCGGTGCCCGCGCCTGCGAGCATCAGAACCGGCCCCTCCAACGCTTCAACCGCTGCACGCTGCGCGGGGTTCAGGCCGTCGAGATAAGGCGCTGGCCGTGAGGCCATCGCCCGCTGGGACAGCGACAGGGCCGCGCCGGCCTCGAACGCGTCGGAGTCGTCAAAACTGCTCATGCGGTAAACCTAGCTTGCGCAGGGGCCGAGGGAAAGAGTGTTCTTCTTTCGTTCACATCCCGTCCCAACCCGTTGGCAAGTGTCGATATTTCGGCTTTCGCGCCTCGGGCGGGCGGGTATGATCCCCGATATGGATTTGCAGGATCGTTATCCCACCATCGAGGACCTGCGCCGCAAAGCGCGCCGCCGTATGCCCCATTTCGTGTGGGAGTACCTCGACAGTGCAACCGGAGACGAAACCGCCCATGCGCGGAACATGGCCGCGCTGGAAGCGATCCGGTTTCATCCCGCGATCCTCAAGGGACCGCAGCCTGCGCTGCTTGAAACGCGGTTTTTGGGGCAGGACTACGACGCGCCCTTTGGCATCGCGCCCGTGGGTATGGCCGGCCTGATCTGGCCCGGGGCGGAGCAGCATCTGGCGCGCGCCGCGCGTGAGGCCCGCCTGCCCTTTTGTCTGTCCACGGTCGCCACACGCCTGCCGGAGGAAATCGGCCCGATCGCGGGCGAGATGGGGTGGTTTCAGCTGTATCCCCCCTCCGATCCGGAAATCCGGCGGGACATCATTGAAAGAGCCTGGGAGTCCGGGTTTCGCACATTGGTGATGACGGTCGATCTGCCTGCGCCCTCGCGCCGGGAGCGGCAACGCAAGGCCGGTATCGAGATTCCGCCGCGGATCACGCCCAGACTGCTCCGTCAGATCATGCTGCGCCCGGCCTGGGCGCTTGAGACACTTCAGAACGGCACCCCACGGCTGCGGCTGGTGGAAAGCTATGTCGAGGAGACCGGATCGAAAGGCTATCTTGCGCATCCGGGCTACATCATCCGTGGGGCGCCGAGTTGGGACTATCTGCGCGCGTTGCGGGAGGAATGGAAAGGTCATCTGATCGTCAAAGGCGTCATGGATCCAGCCGATGCGCAGCCACTGGTTGACGCTGGCGTGGACGCGATCTGGGTGTCGAACCATTCGGGCCGCCAGTTTGACGGCTGCCGCGCCGCGATCGAGGTGCTGCCGGACGTGCGGGCGCTGCTGCCTGACACCCCGATCATTTTTGATAGCGGCGTTCGTGGGGGGCTGGATATTCTGCGCGCGCTGGCCCTTGGCGCGGACTTTGTCATGCTCGGGCGGGCGTTCTATTACGCAATCGCCGCTCTTGGGGCAAAGGGCGGTGCGCATGTGATCGAGCTGTTGCGCGACGATATGGCTTCCAATCTCGGGCAGATGGGATTGCCAAGCCCCGAAGGTCTGCGCAACAAATTGACTATGCCGCCACCAGGACACCACTCTGGACAATAAAGTTTACCGCTATATACACGGCCCCGTTGCCGGACACTACGAAGAGGCCCCAATGACCGACTTCAAGAAGATCCTGATCGCAAACCGCGGTGAAATTGCCATCCGCGTGATGCGTGCCGCGAACGAGCTGGGGAAGAAGACGGTTGCGGTCTATGCCACCGAGGACAAGCTGGGCCTGCACCGCTTCAAGGCGGATGAGGCCTATCTGATTGGTGAAGGGCTGGGGCCGGTTGCGGCGTATCTGAGCATCGACGAGATCATCCGCGTGGCCAAGGAAAGTGGCGCGGATGCGATCCATCCGGGCTACGGCCTGCTGTCGGAGAACCCGGATTTCGTAGATGCCTGTGCGGCCAACGGGATCACGTTCATCGGCCCCAAGGCTGAGACGATGCGCGCGCTTGGGGACAAAGCCTCGGCCCGGAAAGTGGCGATCGCGGCCGGTGTGCCGGTCGTGCCCGCCACGGAAGTGCTTGGCGACGATATGAAGGCGATCAAGACGGAGGCTGAGGGGATTGGCTTCCCACTGATGCTCAAAGCGTCCTGGGGCGGTGGCGGGCGCGGGATGCGCCCGATCTTCAACGCCGACGAATTGCCCGAAAAAGTGCTGGAAGGTCGGCGCGAGGCAGAGGCCGCGTTTGGAAATGGTGAGGGTTATCTGGAAAAGATGATCACCCGCGCACGCCATGTAGAGGTGCAGATCCTCGGCGACAGCCACGGAACTATCTACCACCTGTGGGAGCGCGACTGCTCGGTCCAGCGGCGCAACCAGAAAGTCGTGGAACGCGCGCCCGCGCCATATCTGAGCAGCGCCCAGCGCGAGCGGATTTGCGAGCTGGGCCGCAAGATCTGCGCCCATGTGAACTACGAATGCGCGGGTACGGTCGAGTTCCTGATGGACATGGACTCAGGCGAGTTCTACTTCATCGAGGTGAACCCGCGCGTACAGGTGGAACACACGGTGACCGAAGAGGTCACCGGAATAGATATCGTCCGCGCCCAGATCCTGATCGCTGAGGGCAAAAGCCTGACCGAGGCCACGGGCGTTGCCAGCCAGTACGACGTGCAACTGAATGGGCACGCGATCCAGTGCCGGGTGACGACCGAGGACCCGCGCAACAACTTCATCCCCGACTATGGCCGGATCACAGCCTATCGCGGCGCAACGGGCATGGGCATTCGTCTGGACGGTGGCACAGCCTATTCGGGCGCCGTGATCACACGCTACTACGACAGCTTGCTGGAGAAGGTCACCGCCTGGGCACCCACACCTGAAGCCGCGATTGCACGCATGGACAGGGCGCTGCGGGAGTTTCGAATTCGCGGCGTCAGCACGAACATCGCGTTCGTCGAAAACCTGCTGAAGCACCCGACTTTCCTCAACAACCAGTACACAACCAAATTTATCGACGAGACAGAGGAGCTGTTCGAGTTCCCCAAACGCCGGGACCGGGCAACGCGTATCCTGCGCTATATCTCGGATATCAGCGTCAACGGGCATCCGGAGACCGAAGGCCGCGCCCTGCCCCCCGCCCAGCCGCGCGCCTTGAAGGCCCCGGCGCCCAAAGCCGAAGCGATCTCGGGCACGCGACAGCTTCTGGACGAGAAAGGCCCACAGGCCGTGGCCGATTGGATGGAAGCACAAAAGCATCTGCTGATTACCGACACGACCATGCGGGACGGGCATCAGTCGCTCCTGGCCACGCGTATGCGCTCGATCGATATGATCCGGGTCGCACCAACTTATGCGGCCAACCTGCCGGGGCTGTTCTCGGTCGAGTGCTGGGGAGGTGCCACCTTCGACGTGGCCTATCGTTTCCTGCAGGAATGCCCGTGGCAACGGCTGCGCGACATCCGCGAGAAGATGCCCAATATCATGACGCAGATGCTTCTGCGCGCCTCGAACGGGGTCGGCTACACCAACTACCCCGACAACGTGGTCGAAGCATTTGTGAAGCAGGCCGCGTTGTCGGGCGTAGACGTCTTCCGCGTGTTCGACAGCCTCAACTGGGTCGAGAACATGCGCGTCGCCATGGACGCGGTGATCGAGGCGAACAAGGTCTGCGAAGGCACGATTTGCTACACGGGCGATTTGCTGGACAGCGCCCGCCCGAAATACGATCTGAAATACTATGTTGCGATGGGCAAGGAACTGAAGAACGCCGGCGCGCATGTGCTGGGTCTGAAGGACATGGCAGGGCTGCTCAAACCTGCCTCCGCGACCCTTCTGATCAAGGCATTGAAAGAAGAGGTCGGGTTGCCAATTCACTTCCACACCCATGACACGGCCGGCGTTGCCTGCGCCACGATCCTTGCAGCCTCCGAGGCGGGTGTAGATGCCGTCGATTGTGCGATGGATGCGCTGTCGGGAAACACCTCTCAGGCCACGCTGGGGTCTGTCGTCGAGGCCTTGCGCCACACACCACGCGACACCAAGCTGGACATCAAGTCCATTCGTGAGATCAGTGACTATTGGGAAGCGGTGCGGATGGAATATGCCGCCTTCGAGTCAGGCATGCAGTCGCCAGCTTCTGAGGTGTACCTGCACGAAATGCCGGGCGGACAGTTCACCAACCTCAAAGCGCAAGCACGCTCTCTGGGGCTGGAAGAACGCTGGCACGAGGTGGCGCAGATGTATGCCGACGTGAACCAGATGTTCGGCGACATCGTGAAAGTGACGCCCTCGTCCAAGGTTGTGGGCGATATGGCGCTGCTGATGGTGAGTCAGGGTCTGACCCGCGAAGAGGTCGAAGATCCGACCCGAGAGGTCGCTTTTCCAGACTCAGTCATCGACATGATGAAGGGCAATTTGGGCCAGCCGCCGGGCGGTTTCCCGTCCGGCATCGTCGACAAGGTGCTGAAGGGCGAGAAGCCGGATACAGAACGCCCCGGCAAGCATCTGGCCCCCATTGATCTGGAGGCCACTCGGGCCGACGTCGCCGCGCAGTTCCCGGATTACGAGATCGATGACGAGGACCTGAACGGATACCTTATGTATCCCAAGGTCTTTACCGATTACCTGACGCGCCATACCGAATACGGCCCGGTGAGGACGCTGCCGACGCGGACCTTCTTTTATGGGATGGAGCCGGGTGACGAGATTTCGGTTGGCATAGACCCGGGCGTGACGTTGGAGATCCGCTGTCAGGCGATCTCGGAGCCCAACGAAGACGGCGAGGTGAAAGTCTTCTTCGAGTTGAACGGCCAGCCCCGTGTTGTGCGCATAGCCGACCGCAAGGCGCGCGGCTCTGTGCAGGCGCGGCCGAAAGCGGAGCTGGGCAATCCCGACCATGTCGGCGCGCCAATGCCGGGGGTCGTCGCGTCCGTTGTCGTGCAACCCGGTGCGAAGGTCAAAGAGGGCGATCTGCTGTTAACCATCGAGGCGATGAAGATGGAGACCGGTATCCACGCCGAGCGCGATGCAGTCGTGAAGGCGGTACATGTGACGCCCGCCTCCCAGATCGACGCGAAGGATTTGCTGATTGAACTGGGATAAAGGGGTGCTGCCCCCTGGCGGCCCCAGATCGGGGCCGGCCTTGAAATGCGGATACTAAGAGAAGCGGGTCCGGGCCTTCTCGGTCAAGGCGCCCAATGGGCCACAACAGGGAAGCCCTGCGGCACCGGCATCGCTTCCAGATGGTCTGCAAAAGCGCCCCAGATCTTCGCCACATGGGGCTGGTTCGCCTCGGAATGCGCTTCGCTTTCAATCACGCTGACCACGTAACCGGACCCGTCCTCGTTCATCACCGTGGTGAACTGCACCATACCCCCGAGGGCCATGATCTGCGGTTTCATTTTTTCTATTAAATCGATGGCATCCTGCGTGGATGAGGCCTTCATCTTGAATGGTGTGACGCGTGCAAACATTTTTGTCCCCCTAAAGAAAAGCTATTTGGCCAGGATGTTCCCGGCCACAATACCTTAACACAGAATAGGGGCGCGTGATCGATCGTATCGCAGGGCACTCATGCCCGGCGAACGGGGAGGGTGAGAGCCTGGCTATGCGGCCCGCGCGGGAGCATCTGCGTCCCTGAGCATCGCGGCTTCGATCTGGTCGAGCCGCGCCAGCGCCTCCGCTTCGCTGAAGCCCTGCGCGCGCGACTTCACCCAGACGCGGCGGCACGAGCGCGGCGACCACGGCAGCGCCGCCCCGGCAAGCCACTGGCGCAACACCAGCGGAAGCCGATCGAACTCAGCCATTGGATCGTTGGCGCGCCGCGAGTGCTTCAGGCCGGAGCTGCCTAGGTTTCCGTTCAAATTTCGTCCTCCGGATCGCTGATCGGGTCGAGCACAAGCAGCAGCCGCGTCTCGCCCGTGCCCGCGATGGGTGGGGAGCGATGGCGCAATGTATTTGCGCAGCGCGTGGGCCAGAGCGTGCCGCGCATCAGAATCGGCGATCCTGTCGGCACTGTGTGGATCTGCGACGGGTCTTGATCGCCGGTGGCAAACCCATACTGGGTGCCCGTGCCGCGATAGGTGCAGACGAGCCGCCCGGTGACCGCATCGAGGTGGAACTTCCGGCAGGCATTGTCGGTCACGCGTTCCAGCCGCAGGCGCAAATAGTCCGTTCCCATCAGCGTGGAAAAGATATCGGCAAGTGCTGCAATGTCACCGCAGAGCTTTGCGCGTTCGGGGCTTTCCGGCAACCCGGCGCTGTCGCAGAGCATGGTGACCGCGTCATGCGCGACCCCGGGGCGGAGAATGATCCGCGCCGTGGGCAGATGTGCCGGGTCAAGCGCATCCATCCAGCTTTGAAAGCCAAGTTCAGGCGCGCGCATCCAGACCGCCGCCGCCACATCTTCGTCGGCAAAGCCGTTCAGGTCCTCGGGCGCCTTCCCGGTGATCACGCGGGCGACCGGTGCGCGGGGATCGGTCACAATGCCACCGTCCATCACGCGGCCTCCTCGGCCCGGCGCCAGACCGGGAAGGGGTCGGGATAGTCGGGAAGGTCGTCAGGGGTCTGCGCAAGCATCGCAGGCACAAGACAAGCGTCGAGCCGCGCTTTGAGCGCCGGCCAGTCGATACCGGCGCCAATAAACACGATCTCCTGCCGCCGGTCGCCCCATGGCTCCTCCCAATGCTGTGCCATGTAAGCTTTGGCGCTGTCGTGGTTCGGCCAACGCTCCATCGGGACCGACGCCCACCAGGTGCCAAGCGGTGCCACTGAGGACAGCGCGCCCGCGAGCGAAAACTCCGCGACCCACTCGGGACGCGTTGCGATCCAGAAGTGTCCTTTGGCACGGATCACGCCCGGCATGTCGCCGTTGAGAACTTCCATGATTTTCTCAGGAATGAACGGGCGCCGCGCGCGATAGACAAAACTTGCGATACCGTATTCTTCGGTTTCTGGCACATGGTCTGCGAAACCGTAGAGTTCCTTTGCCCACATAGGATGCTCGTGCGCCTTCTCAAAATCGAAAAGTCCGGTATCGAGGATCGCGTCGGCTGGAACCTCCGAGTGATTGGTCTCGATGATTCTGGCATCCGCGTTCAAGCTGCGAATGATCTTGCGCGCCGCGTCTGTCCGGTCCGGACCCGCATCGTCCACCTTGTTGAGAACCACGACATCCGCAAACTCGATCTGATCGGTCAAAAGATGAACCAGCGTACGGTCGTCTTCCTCGCCTAAGGTCTCGCCCCGGTCCCTCAGGAAATCATGGCTGGAATAGTCTTTGAGCAGATTTACGGCATCGACAACTGTGACCATCGTATCCAGGCGTGACACATCCGCCAGGCTGTCGCCGAACTCATCCCGGAAATCGAACGTCGCCGCCACCGGCAGCGGCTCGGAAATTCCCGTAGATTCAATAAGCAGGTAATCGAAGCGCCCCATGGCAGCCAAGCGGCGCACTTCGTCCAGCAGGTCGTCGCGCAGCGTACAGCAGATGCATCCGTTCGACATTTCGACGAGCGTTTCATCGGTGCGGCTGAGTTCTGTCTCCGCGCGGACCAGATCGCCATCGATATTGACCTCCGACATATCGTTCACGATCACGGCGACGCGGCGCCCCTCGCGGTTGTTCAAAACGCGATTGAGGAGGGTCGTTTTTCCCGCGCCCAGAAACCCCGACAGAACTGTGACTGGCAGGCGAGCTTGCATGGCGCTTTCCTTCTATAACAACGGTGAGCGCAATTGTTATGATATATCATTACTATTCGCAACCGGGTTTGCTGCAGCACTTGCACCAGCTCCGGCCTGCACGCCCGTAGGGGCCTTTTTTTGCCGCTTGGTACGTTTTTCACTTGAAGCGGCTCGGCAGGACCAGTATCTGACGCCTCACCTAAGGATGCGGGCGTAGCTCAGGGGTAGAGCACAACCTTGCCAAGGTTGGGGTCGTGAGTTCGAATCTCATCGCCCGCTCCAAAAAAGTGACGAAGCACCGGACACAACGTGGGCCGGTGCTTTTGTTTCCGGGACTAAGGTGCGCGCGACAGATAGAGCGCAACCAGCTTATCCAGCGCCTCTACAACCTGCGCGCATTTGAGATCGTCCAGCGCATCTGTGTGGGGCGGGCCGAACCGCCCAGCATCATTGTCGAAGTAGAGCCCCGTTGCAGAGGCAAACTCCGGATCCGATGCCGCACGCGCGAGTATTTCCGCCCCAATCGATAGGTCATTCCCGGAGATACCGAACCCCTCTCGCACCATATTCGTGGCCAGAAGCGAGCCGGGGTTTATGGCAATCACCACTGGCCCCTCGGGCAGTGTCTGCGCAAGGTGCCGTGAGAACATGGTCAAGGCGAGCTTGCTTTGGGCGTAGGCCTCCATATCCGCAAGCGCCTCCTGCCCCATTAAGGCTGGGATCGCTACGGGCGCTTGCGCTGCAGAAGACAAATTCAGGATACGCCCGTCAGCAGGCATGATTGGAAGCAACTGTTTGCAGAGAAGGTACGGCGCCAGTGTGTTCACGACGAACCGCAGATCGAGACCATCCGGCGTTTTCGTCACCGGTGCCTTCAGGACACCTGCGTTGTTAATCAGTACGTCGAGACGTGGCTCTTCTGCGAGGATGTCGCGCGCCAGTTCAGCAACCTGCGACACCTGGCTGAGGTCTGCGAGATGGCCTTTCGCGGTCGGGCCAAGCTCCGCCAGCACAGCCGCCAGTTTTTCAGCGCTGCGGCCATGGATCAGCAGCCTGTGCCCTTGCGCCGCCAACGCACGGGCCGCTGCGAGACCAATCCCATCGGTTGCGCCTGTAAGCAGGATCGTTTTGGTCATCTTGCAAGACCCCTCATAACCATCTGGCCGCTTTAACGCAGCCAGAGTTTCTCTCGTTTCAATTTGTTGCGGATAGCTTGTTCCCGCGCCGGCAGATCTGCACGGTCAAACAGCGCGCGCGCCTGCCGCCCTTTGCCTTGAAAAATCATCCGCCTTGCGGCCTCTGATGTTTTCAGCACCTTTTTGATCCTGTTCGGCGCCGTGACCCTTTCCAGAGCCTCGACGACGTCATCGCTCTCTCGGGCATAGAGTAAAGGTAATAGCCGATAATGGCATGTAACATGCCCATCAAGCAGCCCCGCATACCGGCTGTCGCGCCCGCCTCCGAGCGCATGGATGACCAGCGGCAGGGCGACCTGATCAAGCCAAGGGTCAAGCGTTTGGCCAATCAGCTCGTCCGGGGGGTCCTGTTCGATCTCGGTTGCGATCTTTGCAAAGAGCGCGCCGAATTCCCGTGGACAGGCTCCAAAAAACCAGCCGGCGTTAAAGTAGAGATAGCGCTCCCAGTATTCGTCCGGAAAACTGGCATCAAGCGAGCTTTCAAAGTCAAGATCGAACCGATCATAGAGGGATTGCCAGATCCGCGTGTAGCCGGGACCGTAGAGCGTCGGCCTGGGCCAGGTATTCGTCCGCTTCATCGAGGCCGACGGGTGCGCGAAATCAAACGGCACCTCCGTCAATTCCCCGAGGAACAAGGTATCCGTGTCGAAGAAAATGAAAGGTTTGCCTTCGGGCAGGACCGCCAAGGCCTCGATCTTGTTGCACTGAGGGTAGCGCGCGCCGAACAGTTTGGAGTCGAATTGCACTAGTTCAGCTCCGAACTCATACTCCAAGAGCGCGCGTGCAGCAGGGTCTTTAACGCTGGGATTGTGTGGCCACAGTGGGCCAGGTTGTGGCTCGGCGAGGATCAGGCGCCCGGCGAACTCCGGATTTGCAGCCCTGAATGACGCGCAAAAAATCACCGCCTCGTAGGTCAGCCGGCCATTTTGCACGATGGCGCAAACGGTCGGAGCTTCAGGGGCGCTGGCAGGTGCCGTCATGGGTGGATTTGGCTCTGGTTTTCCGCGACTATGGCAGGAAATCCGGGGGCATCAATGACAAAGCCCCTTCTGGTCTGAGGAGTGTCCGATGCCCGCTCGCCGTATCCTTTCCGTCCTGTGCCTTGTGCCAACGGTACTTGGCGCCCAGACCTTCACGACGGCAGAAGAAGTCAAACCGATCCTGACAGCGACACAAGGGTCGTGGGTCACGGTGCGCACCTGGCAGGGACAGGATCTGCTTTATTTCACGCAGCTTGAAAGCTGGCGCTGCGGGCTGCGCGAGATCCGCTACAGCGTGAATGGCGAAGCAGCGGCGGTTAAGGCGATGGAGCCCTGCTACACCGACGCCCCCTCCCCCAATGCGTTTCAGGACACCAGTCATTTGCCCTACGCTGCCTTTCCCGAAGGCAGCATCGAGACCATCGCTGTTACCGTTACCTATGCCGATGGCAGCAACGCTGAAGCGCAGTTCAATCGCGCCGACATCGAGTTACGCTAGCGCCCCCCCCCCCGCGTTACACCCGTTAACAGGCGCAGCCACGTAGGTCGTCCAAATCTATAGTGGAAATGGTGGGCGACCCTGGAATCGAACCAGGCGTGCGTCTCCGCGAGGGAGTTACAGTCCCCTGCCACACCTTGCGGCCTGTCGCCCAACAGAGGCGTGATTACTCAGGCTGTGCAGGGGCGTCAACAGCTAAATCGGCAATGAACGTTCTGATAAATCGCCGTGATTGACCGGAAGAGACGCAGGCACTATCCCGGGCGCTTAAGCCGCCTGTGGAGACATTCATGTCCACCAAGAAACCAAGCTGGGTGATCGAAAAAGAGCGCGCGCGCCGGGCTGCTGCATCCCAAACCCTCTGGCTGTTTGGCCTGCATGCCGTGCGCGACGCTCTGGGAAATGATGCACGGGTCAAATTGCGCTTGGTTCTGACAAAAAATGCAGCCGACAAGCTGGCCGATGCCGTCGCGGAAGGCGGTCTGGATCCGGAAATCGTTGATCCTCGCAAGTTTCCGGCCCCGCTTGACCCCGGGTCGGTGCATCAGGGCGCGGCGCTGGAGGTTAAACCGCTCGACTGGGGGCCGATTTCGCAGGTGGCGCTTGGGGACGGATCTGCACCTCCGCTTGTGCTTTGTCTCGATCGGGTCAGCGACCCGCACAATGTGGGCGCGATCCTGCGATCGGCAGAAGTGTTCGGCGCATCGGCAGTGATCGCACCTGCGCGCCATTCTGCGCCCGAAACCGGTGCCCTTGCAAAGACAGCCTCCGGCGCGCTGGAACGGCAACCCTATCTTAGGGTCACGAACCTCGCGCGTAGTATGGAAGAGTTGCGCAACATGGGGTTTTTCCTGATCGGTCTGGCCGGAGAGGAAGAGGACACACTCGCCACGGCGCTCAGCGATGCCGGCGACAGACCGGTCGCGCTGGTGCTCGGGGCCGAGGGACCGGGCCTGCGGGAAAAAACACGCGAGACCTGCGACGCGCTGGCTCGCATCCCCTATGCCCGCGCCTTTGGCTCACTCAACGTCTCAAACGCGGCGGCGGTTGCGTTGTTTGCCGCCCAAAACCGCCCCTGACATAGCGTCTGTCGGTTCCTATATCGGGTCCAGACAGGAAAGGATTCCGATGCCGGAAAGAACGAAAATCGCGACGTGCTCGTATTGCGGGGCCCGCAGCATGCTGGTGCCCACAGCACGCGAGGGCCATGAACTGGCCTGCGCCTCGTGCGGCGCGCCGATCCACGAATTGAAATGGCTTAAATCCCCTTCTCCCAAGGCAAAGAAGTCAAAGCCTGCTCCTGCACGGGGCGCCAATCGCCAAGACTACCACGACCAGCGCAGCTATAAGCGCCGCAAGAAGAAGCGCAAACCAACCTGGAAAAAGGCGCTGGAGGAGGCGTTCGACCTCGTTGAAGATATCTTCGACTGACATCTCTCTCACATGACCGTCATATCCGTTGCACCCGTGGACGTTGCGCCCCACGTGGTTGTTCAGTCATGCCACTGAGGAGACCCAAATGATTACCAAACGTGCTTTTCTGCGCGGTACAGCACTCGCAGTTGCTGCCGCCCCCTTTGCTTCTGCAGCCTTTGGCGCCACCCCTGAAGTCTTTACAAATGGAGGACAGGCCATCCGCGGATACGACCCCGTTGCATATTTCAAAGAAGGCAAGCCAGTGCGCGGCAGCGATGCGCACACCCATATGTGGAAAGGTGCGGAATGGCGTTTCGCCAGCGAAGCGAACCGCGCTGCTTTCGCCGCCAATCCCGAGGCCTACGCGCCTCAGTATGGCGGGTATTGCGCGTGGGCGGTCGCCGAGGGCTATACGGCATCGATTGATCCGGACGCCTGGAAGATTGTCGATGATAAGCTCTATCTGAACTATTCGCGCGGTGTTCAGCGTCGCTGGGAACGCGATATCCCGGGCAACATTTCCCGTGGCAACGCGAACTGGCCTGCTGTTCTGAACTGACGCCGACCAAAGGCAGCGCTTCGCATGAAATTGCATGTTTTACAGGCGAAAACGGCCCGTCGAGCGGCCCTTTCAAGGGGCAATATCACAGAATCGTGTGTAGGCACTTCCTTTTTTCCAGTTAGCGCCTAGCTGTCTACCATCGAGGTCGGGTTCGGAACTCCTGACCTCTCTTCACTGTCCCTCGTTCCGTGACTTTATGCGCCCGGCCATCTGGTCCGGGCGCTTTTTTTCGGCTGGGCCGCTGGGCCCGTTCGCGATACGCTCTGGCCATGACTGAAACGCCAACTGACGACGACCTGCGCCGCATCCTGACCGAGACCCGAACGGTCGCCTGCATTGGTGTTTCAATGAACCCGGTGCGTCCGTCTTATTACGTCGCGCGCTACCTGTCCCTGCGCGGGAAAAAGGTCATTCCTGTTAACCCAGGACACGCCGGGAAGTCCCTCTTCGGAAACACCGTACACGCCTCTCTCGAAGACATTTCCGAGACTGTCGATATGCTCGACGTCTTTCGCCGGTCTGAGGCGGTCCCGCAGATCGTAGACGACGCACTGCGTCACCTGCCCGGTTTAAAGACCATCTGGATGCAAATCGGCGTGTCGCATGAGGCAGCCGCCGCCAAGGCACGGGCCGCCGGTATAGAGGTAATCCAGAACCGGTGCCCCAAGATCGAATATCAACGCCTTTACGGCGAGTTGCGGATGGGCGGCTTTGCCACAGGAGTAATCAGCTCTAGGCTCTGAAAGCGCACATTAATTGCAATTTCTCAAGCACTTATGCTGAAAGCGTCGCTCGGCCGGAGCCTCAACGACCGGCTTTCTCGGCAATACCCGACGTTCCTGCACGGCGTTCCAACTCAGCCAGCACGTCCTCTAGAGCAACATTGCGGGCAGCCAGCATTACGAGCAAATGATACAACACATCCGCCGCTTCATAGGTCAGGTTGTCACGGTCGTTTTTGACGGCAGCAATAACCGCTTCCACCGCTTCTTCCCCGAATTTCTCAGCTGCTTTGTCAGGCCCCTTGGCCAGCAACTTCGCGGTCCACGAACTCTGCGGATCCGCGTTTTTACGCGCCTCGATCGTGTCGGCCAGTTGGCGCAGAACATCACTCATGACAGCCTCACCGGGATGCCCGCCTCGGCCATGTGTTCCTTGGCCTCGCGGATGGTGAATTCCCCAAAGTGAAAGATCGAGGCGGCAAGCACCGCGCTCGCGCGTCCCTCGGTTACGCCTTCGACGAGATGATCGAGCGTCCCGACCCCCCCGGAGGCTATGACCGGCACATCAACGGCGTCCGAGATGGCCCGCGTGAGCGGCAGATTGAAGCCTTGCTTGGTCCCGTCGCGGTCCATCGAAGTCAAAAGGATTTCGCCGGCGCCTTTGCCGACCACCGTTTTGGCGAATTCCACCGCATCAATGCCCGTCGGTTTGCGCCCGCCATGTGTAAAGATCTCCCACTTGCCGGGACTTACGGTTTTGGCGTCAATTGCGCAAACGATACACTGGCTGCCGAACTTGTCCGCCGCCCGGGCAATCACATCCGGGTCGGCGACAGCGGCGGAGTTGAAACTGACCTTGTCGGCGCCGGCCAGCAACAGGTTGCGCACATCCTCTACCGTGCGCACACCACCCCCGATGGTCAGCGGCATGAAACACTGCTCTGCCGTGCGGGTGGCCAGATCATACATGGTGCCACGGTTTTCATGGGTGGCGTGGATGTCGAGAAAACACAGCTCATCCGCGCCCGCCGCATCGTAGGCCTTGGCACTTTCCACAGGATCGCCTGCGTCTACGAGATCAACGAAGTTGACACCTTTGACCACGCGCCCATCGGCGACGTCGAGGCAGGGAATGACACGGGTTTTCAGCATGTGCGCTCCGGGCAGGTCTCGCTCCGTTTACGCCTCCGGACACGGGCAAACAACCCCGCCGCTGGCCAAGTCGCTCGCCCCGGTCTAGAACGGCGCGATGTCCGACAGCTTTCCCCTGTTTTTTGCCGCGCAACCGGGTCTTGAAGAAACGCTCGCCGAAGAAGCGGCCGAAGCAGGGTTCTCGGCGCCTCGCGCCGTTCCCGGCGGCGTGGAAACGGTCGGCGATTTTCCAGAGATGATGCGCGCGAACCTCGAGTTGGCTGGTGCCGGCCGCGTCCTGGTCCGGATTGCAGAATTTCGCGCCTTTCACCTTGCACAGCTGGACAAGCGCGCCCGCAAACTGGACTGGTCGCATTGGATCCCAGCAGGCACGCCGATCAAGGTTGAGGCCACGTGCCGCAAATCAAAAATCTACCATGACCGCGCCGCCGCGCAACGCGTGGCCCGTGCCGTGGAAGCCTCCGGTGCGGTGGTTTCGCAAGAAGACGATGCGGTTCGCATCATCGCGAGGATCGAGGATGATCTGGTCACCCTCAGTCTCGACAGCTCGGGCGAACCGCTTCACCGCCGCAACCTCAAGGAATTTGTTGGAAAAGCACCACTGCGCGAAACCATGGCCGCGCTGTTCCTGCGCCAGATGAGGTATTCGGGTTCTGAACCTTTGGTCGACCCGATGTGCGGCTCCGGCACGATCCTGCTGGAGGCCGCGGCGGTGGCTACCGGCCTCAAACCCGGGCGCGCGCGGTCGTTCGCTTTTGAGCGCTTCGCCGGGTTCGACCCGGCGACATGGGCTGCACTGAACGCGCCGGAGCCCGTGGTTTCCGGACCACCGCGCCTCTTTGGGTTTGACCGGGATCAGGGCGCCATTCGCGGCGCCACGCGCAACGCAGAGCGCGCGGGGGTGTCGCTGCTCTGCCAGTTTGCCTGCCAGCCCATCAGCGCGCTTGAACCGCCGACCGATGTGCCGGGTCTGGTCATGGTGAACCCCCCCTATGGCGCAAGGATCGGAAACAAAAAACTTCTCTATGGCCTCTACGGTGCGCTGGGAGAGTGTCTAAAGGTGAAGTTCTCAGGTTGGCGCGTCGGGATCGTCACTTCGGACGGCGGCCTCGCGAAGGCCACCGGCCTGCCCCTGACCCCGGGTCCGCGCGTGGCCCATGGCGGGCTTACGGTTCAGCTCTGGCAGACCCCGCCCCTGCCCTGAGGCTTCGTCTTTGCCGAAATACGCCGGAGCGATCGCGCTTATGTGGGGCGCGCGGCGCCCGCTCAATCAGCGAGAACCGAAAGAGCCTCTGCCAGATCGATCGCCCCATCGTAGAGCGCACGCCCTGAAATGGCGCCATCAAGAGGCGCACCGGAGGCTTTGAGCGCGCGCAAATCGTCCAGCGAGCTCACACCGCCGCTGGCGATCACGGGAATGGTGGTGGCGTTGGCCAGAGCCGCGGTCGCGGCCACGTTCGGCCCCTGCATCGCCCCGTCGCGATCGATGTCGGTATAGATAATCGCAGCGACGCCGGCGTCCTCGAACGACTTCGCCAGATCTGTAACCATCAGGTCGGTTTCCTCCGCCCAGCCACGCGTCGCAACACGCCCCTGTCGCGCATCGAGGCCCACTGCGACCTTCCCGGGAAACGCCCTTGCCGCCGCGCGGACCAAATCGGGGTCTTCCACGGCGACCGTGCCGAGGATGACACGCGCAATCCCCTTTCCAATCCACATCTCAATGGTCGCCATGTCCCGGATACCGCCGCCCAACTGAGCTGGCACCGAGGTTTCCGAGAGGATTTCCTCAACGGCTGCCGCGTTCACCGGCGCGCCCGCAAAAGCGCCATTCAGATCCACAAGATGCAACCATGAGCAGCCCGCATTCTGAAACGCAAGGGCCTGCGCAGCCGGGCTATCATTGAAGACCGTCGCCTTTTCCATATCGCCTTTATAAAGCCGCACGGCCTGACCATCTTTGAGATCAATCGCGGGATAGAGGATCATGAGACATCTCCGGGCAAGTCGTTCGCGCCTCTCTAACGGGCCGCGCGAAAGGCCGCAACGTCACACTTGCCTTGCTGACACGCTGCTGGCTTGTGTCGTCGCGATTAGTCGGAGGAGACTCAATGATGATGAAACTGATACCCGCCTGCGCTGCCCTGATCGTGAGCGCCGCTGCCGCGCAAGCAGACTTGATTGGCGTATTCCAGACCGCACCAAACGACGATGGCAACGTCGGCCATGTGGAGTTTTATGACTGCGGCGGCCTGACTTGCGGCAAGCTTATCCGCTCCTACAACAGTTCTGGGCAGGCCATCGAAAGCGCCAATATCGGCAAGAACATCGTCTGGGATATGGCCACCAATGGCGAAAACAGCTGGTCCAAGGGACGTATCTGGGATCCCGGTGCGGACAAAACGTATCGCTCGAAGATGAAGCTGGAAGGCACCACTTTGAAGGTATCCGGCTGTGTGGGTCCGATCTGCCGCGCCAACAGCTGGGTACGTGTGAAGTAGCAGGCGCCGATCGCTCTGGCTCTTGGCCGCGCCATTCATCCCGGGAGGTTCTGAGCTTAAAGATGAAGCAAAAGGGCGCCCGGGCTCTTCGGCTTCCCAAGCATGCTCAAATCAGCCCGTCTGCCAGATGGCGCCACGACACTCAGGGGCGCCAGGTCAGGAAATTGGCAATCATCCGCAGCCCTGCCGCCTGGCTTTTCTCGGGATGAAACTGGGCGCCGACCATGGTGTCCCGACCGATGATGGCCGTCACTGGCCCGCCATAGTCCACATGCGCCAGCAACTGCGCCGGATCTGAAACTTTCATGTGGTAGGAGTGCACGAAATAGGCATGATCACCCGTTGAAACACCCTCCAAAACAGGGTGCATATGGTCAATGACGAGATCGTTCCATCCCATGTGAGGGACTTTCAAACCAGGCACGTCCGGTTCAATCTGCACAATCTCCCCACCGATCCAGTCGAACCCGGGCGTGTCCCGATATTCGCGTCCGATTGTGGCCATCATCTGCATGCCTACGCAGATGCCAAAGAACGGACGACCCTTGGCCACCACGGCCTCTTCGATGGCATCAAAAAGACCCGTGAAGCTCAGTAGCCCTTCGCGACACGCCGGAAAAGCGCCATCGCCGGGCAAAACCACGCGATCTGCGCGCGCGACGAGGTCCGGGTCCGAGGTGACAACGACTTCGCCTGCATTGACCTCACGCGCCATCCTCTCGAACGCTTTCTCCGCCGAGTGTAGGTTACCACTGTCATAGTCCACCAGTGCGGTCAGCACGTCAGAGCGTCCCCTTGGTCGAGGGCACAGCATCGGCTTTGCGCGGGTCCGTTTCCAGCGCGTCCCGAAGGCTACGGGCGACGGACTTGAATGCCGCCTCAGCGATGTGATGGCTGTTCAGCCCGGCGAGCTTTTCCACGTGCAACGTGATCCCACCGTGAGTTGAGAACGCCTGAAAAAACTCACGTACGAGTTCTGTGTCAAATGATCCGATCTTCGCAGTCGGCATATCAAGCGACCAGACCAGATACGGGCGTCCCGAGAGGTCGAGGGCCGCGCGCACCAGAGTGTCGTCCATGGGCAAAAGGCACGATCCGTACCGCACGATACCCCGCTTGTCGCCAAGGGCTTGGGTCAACGCCTGACCCAGTGCGATTCCCACATCCTCAACCGTGTGGTGGTCGTCTATGTGCAAGTCTCCGTCGCACCGGACCGTCATGTCGATCAACGCGTGGCGGCTCAACTGGTCCAGCATGTGGTCGAAAAACCCCACGCCAGTCTCGTTGTTATATTGCCCGGTCCCGTCGAGATTGATCTCGACCGAAATATCCGTCTCGGCGGTCTTGCGGGTGATGGTTGCGGCGCGCATCTCTGTGTCCTGTCGTTTCCATGGCCTTTAACCATGCAGGGCCTGCGCTGCCAAGTCCGGGCCGGAACACAAGAAAAAGGCCTGTGACAACAAGGCCAATACCAACGACATCACTCGGGGTTGGCCGCTCGCCCAAGAAAGTCCAGGCCAGGACTGCGCCGAATACCGGGATCATCTGCAAGCCTATCCCCGTATTGCACGCACCGACCCTGTCCACCGCAAGCCCCCAGGCCCAGAAGGCAAAGGCCGATCCGGCAAGCCCCATAAAGGCGACGGCTGACAAAACCGGGGTTACTGCCTCAGACGACGGGCCGGGCTGAAGCCAGAGCAGCGGCAGCATCATAATGGCCCCAAGACAGGCCAGTACGGAGACAAGGCTCATTGGCGCCAGCGTCAACTGAGCCCGGTGCAAACGGACCGAGTAGGCGGCCCACAGCGCGCCACCGGCCATGACAAATGCCGCGCCTGTTGCGGTTTCGTGCTGTAAGGGGGCAGCCTCACCACCTGTCAGAATCAGACAGACACCTGCAAACGCGATACACCCTGCACAGCCTTGGCGCGGCCCGATCCGCGCCCCTCCAGTCAAGCGGGACATCGCAAGGATCAGAAACGGGGTAACCCCATAATAGACACCGACCTCGGTCGCGTTTGTATGGTCAACACCACAGTAGATCAGTGTGTTCGACCCAACGACTCCCAAGAGCGCCAGAAGGACCAGTGTGCCACCATGGGCGCGGAGAGCTTTTACCACATTGCGCCGATCACGCCACAAGACAGGCGCCAGCACCAGTGCTGCGATTGCCCAGCGGGCACCATTGAGCCACAGCGGATCGGTGACATCATGCACGGCGCGGGCGACGATGAAATTGGCCGCCCATAACAAGGGCGCAAGAAAGACGGGCGCGTAAAAACACGCGGTGCGCAGCATCAATAAATTTCCACGAATTAAATTAAACTAATTTCAGGATGATAGCAGATCCAGCGCCGGACGTTATCCGTAGCATTGCCCATTGGGCGGAAACACGCCATGTTCCGCGCAATTTTGATACCACGTAGGGAGCACCCCCATGTCCGACACCCCCAGCTACGGCTTCGACACATTGCAGATCCACGCAGGGGCCCGGCCCGACCCGGCAACAGGCGCGCGCCAGACTCCGATCTACCAGTCGACAGCCTTTGTGTTTCGCGATGCCGAGCACGCCGCGGCCCTTTTTAACCTGCAGGAAGTTGGTTTTATCTACTCCCGTCTTACCAACCCGACCGTCGCGGTCCTTCAGGAACGCATTGCGACGCTCGAAGGGGGTGTTGGCGCGGTGTGCTGCTCTTCAGGACACGCCGCTCAGATCATGGCGCTCTTCCCGTTGATGCAGCCAGGCTGCAACATCATCGCCTCCACCCGTCTTTATGGCGGCACCGTCACTCAGTTCAGCCAGACGATCAAACGCTTCGGGTGGTCTGCAAAATTCGTCGACTTCGATGATCTGGACGCGGTGCGCGATGCGATTGACGACAATACACGCGCCATCTTTGGCGAGGCAATCGCCAACCCGGGCGGCTACATCATGGACGTCCGCGCCGTGGCCGACGTCGCCGATGCCGCGGGTCTGCCGCTGATTATCGACAACACATCTGCCACACCCTACTTGTGCCGCCCGATTGAACACGGCGCGACGCTGGTTGTGCATTCGACCACCAAATACCTGACCGGCAACGGGACCGTGACCGGTGGCGCGGTGGTCGACAGCGGCAAGTTTGACTGGGCCGCCTCCGGGAAATTCCCGTCCATGTCCGAGCCGGAGCCTGCCTATCACGGCCTGAAGTTTGCCGAGACATTCGGGCCGCTCGCCTTCACCTTCCACGGGATCGCCATTGGCCTGCGCGATCTGGGTATGACGATGAACCCGCAAGCTGCGCACTACACGCTGATGGGGATCGAAACACTGTCATTGCGGATGGAACGGCATGTTGAAAATGCGGTGAAGCTCGCCAAATGGCTCGAGGCTGACCCCCGGGTGGACTATGTGACTTATGCCGGTCTTGAAAGCTCGCCGTATTTCGACCGCGTGGCGACTGTCTGCCCCCGCGGTGCCGGCGCGCTCTTCACTTTCGCGGTCAAGGGCGGCTACGAGGCTTGTGTCAAACTGGTCGACAGCCTTGAGGTCTTCAGCCATGTTGCCAACCTTGGCGATACGCGGTCGTTGATCATTCACTCCGCCTCGACGACGCACCGCCAACTTACCGCAGAGCAGCAGGAGGCTGCCGGTGCTGCTCCGAACGTGGTCCGCGTGTCGATCGGGATTGAAGACATCGACGACCTGATCGCCGATCTGGATCAGGGGTTGGCCAAGGCGACCTCCTGACCTCCGGGGAAGCAAGAAAACGGCCGGCTCTTGGGTTTTGACCGCTTGAGCCAGCCGTTCCGCGACGCACCTTTGGGGTCTCTCTTGTGTTCAGGGGATGTCTGGAAGTCTGAGAGCCGTGGTGTCGGGTGGGTCGTGGG
>JASJAW010000014.1 GCA_030066795.1 Dinoroseobacter sp. | reverse complement strand
TCGCAGCAACCGCCCAAAACCTCCGGAAACTCGCGAAGTTGATCCCTGGCGTGTCGGCTCCCGCCTGAAAGCCCGGCCGGAACCCGCACGGCCGGACCAGTAAAGCGATCTCAAGACCGACTTCTTCAACACAATCAGCAGTTAGCTGCTGTTCGGATCAAGTGTGACAAGAGTCCATCAAGAACTCAGATGGACGGTCAATTCCCATCCGGCATCGGAGGTGGTGTGTAGCCTTCCCATTTGCCCGACAGTACCTGATCAGACGGTGATTTCTCTTCTGAACGTGGGGCGTCGATGTAGGCTTGGCTGACCGCTGGCGGCAGTGCGTAGTCGTCGACCGATGCTTCGCGTACCACTATTTGGTCCTTGGTGATGTTGATGACTTGCAGATCGCGCGCGAGCGTCAGCGGCCCGTCGTAGGTCGTGCGGACACCTTCGAGGATCGCCTGATAGTTCTCGGGCGACAAGACAGAGTGGCAACCCAAGGCCATGCGTGGCTGGACTTCCGACATGACCTTGCCGAAGGCAGCGGGTTCTGTATGCACGCGAGTTGCGACGTAGGTAGCTTGCGACAAGTCCCACCCGAAATAGGGTGCCAACGCATCATGTGGTAGGAATGCCTCATGCGAGGCAAGATCAGCACCCTTCGCATACTCCACATACCACTTGTTTGGATAGGTGTCTCCGCCAAAGACGTACTTTAAGTCGTTCCATTCCAGGGAATAGCTGACCGAACCGTCCAGACTGTGAATCGCGGGCCACGACCGAATGGTGACGCCATTCTCCTGATAGACGATTTCGTTCTCCTGAAGGTAGTCGAATTCGGTCACTTCGATTTTTGCGCCCTCGTCCGGGAGTGCACCGGTTCGGGTCTGAAGGTCCCACGCATAAGCCTGCTGCATTCCGTCAACATAAGACTTTATTCCGAGCTCTGGCGTGGACCCCGACGGCGCGAACACTCGTAGCGGTGTATAACGGCCTGACAACCATCCGCCCACGTGAAGGCCCATGAAATCGCCAACATGATCCACGTGCAAATGGCTTACGAAAATCTTGTCGATTTGCTCGAAGTCCGGCCGCAGCGAAAAAAGGTTTCCGTTCGCTCCAGAGCCAATATCGAAGATGAACTTGTCGCCATTGCCCAATTCGACGAGGAACGAAATCGAGACGGCTGCCTTTGTCTGGTTTGGCATCCCAGTGCCCAGCGCGGTGATACGCATCTCCTGTTCACCAAGGATTTCCGTATTTGGGAAGTAGCTCGCAGGGTAGACCCCATCCTTGATCTCAACTGCCTCGCGGCCTTTTGGCAATTGCTCTTGCGCGGTCGCCGTTCCAATTGCCAACGCAGCGATTATGCTACCTGCACATGCACTTTCCTTCAGATGCCATTGCATGAAATTCTCCCTCTGGCGTTCAAAACGGAACCATCAATACTTGTTCTGTGGTCTGCCTTTGGTATTAAAGCTGGACTTCCATAGACGTGTCTATGGTATCATCGCGGTGTGATCCGCGTCAATAGAGGTGTCTATGGAAAAGGCTGAGAAGCGAGACGCAGCAAGTCGCGAAGACTGGCTAGCCGCGGCATTGAAGGTGATCCATGAACGGGGAGTGGAGAGCGTTAAAGTCGTAGCGCTCGCCCGAACGCTCGGCCTGACAAGCGGAAGTTTCTATTGGCACTTTAAGAATATTCAGGATCTGTTGGACTCGGTTCTCGAGTACTGGGAGAACCACCTAACCTCGCACATCATTGAAGATGCACGTGCTTTCGAAGGGCCGCCTGCAGATCGTATTCTGGCTTTGATGAAACAGGTTGTTCGCGAAGGCGCGGCGGTGCCGGATTCCTCGATTGCGGTTTGGGCAAAATCGGACGCTGCCGCAGATGCAGCTTACAAACGTACCATCCGTCGCCGTTTCATGTTCGCGGCTTGGATGTTCCGCGAATTGGGACTCGAAGCCGAAGAAGCCGCAGCGCGCGGTCGATTGATGGTTACAGCACTTATGGGGGAGGCCGCTAATGACATTCGGTCGGACCCAGAGTGGGAGCGCATAATTGAACACCAGTGGGAAATCCTGGTCGGTAGGCAATGAACTTCCAACCGGTGAGGAGTGTCTTTCGTGCGAACGATCCACGGAGTGCGACCGCAAAAGGAGGGCCTCTGTAACCCGTTGACCGGAATGGCCGGTCTGTCCGCATAGCTGTTGCAAGCATGCGGACGATTGCTTCTTGGAAGAACAATCCCCAAACCCAGTTGCCGCTCAAAGCACCCGCACCTACTTTCTCCGCATGCCCAAGTTGCGCTTCACAAAAGCGGCGCTGCCTGCGGGTGGCGGTGCGTTCCAGCTGTCTCAGACGGCGGTGGGCATTTTCCTCGATGCACAGCCAAGCCATCACCTGTCGGTCGGCAAGGACAAGCGGTTGCACAAGCCGCTTGCGCAGAACGAAGGCTGGGTGATGCAGGCGGGCTCGGAAGGGCTGTGCGAGTTTGACGATCCGCTCAGCCTCGTGATGCTTGAAGTCCCGGATGATCTGCTGTCTGAGGTGGGCGGTGATCCGCGCGCGGGGTTTGCGCCTCGGGTCGGGGAGTTGGACCCAATGCTGGTGCAGATGGCGCTGGGCGCGGAGAGCTATCTGAGCGGCGAGCCGATCTACGCCGAGACCATGCAGCGTGCACTGGCGGCGCATCTGTTTCAGGCGGAGATTGCGCCGCTCCAGACAGCCGCACCCGGGATTGCGGATGTGCGCCTGCGCCGGGTGATCGACCATATCCACGATAACCTGGACTCTAAGCTCTCGCTGGAGGAAATGGCCGGGATCGCGGCGATGAGCGCGTATCATTTTGCACGCGCATTCAAGACAGCGACCGGAGCCGCGCCGCTGAAATACGTCATCGCAGCGCGGATGGAGCGGGCAAAGTTGCTGTTGAGCACGACACGACAGACCGTGGCCGAGATTGCCTATGCCACCGGGTATGACGACCTCAGCCGCTTCGGGCAGCATTTCAAACGCCACACCGGAGCGACTCCGCGTGCTTTTCGCGAGTACGGGTAGGTCCGCAAGAATCGCATAATCCGCAGCAAGATCCACGCCTCCGCGCGGGCGGGGCAAATGCCATTTTCCTCTCATCGACAGGGCACACAGCCCAAATGTCAGGAGAGGAAAGATGAAAAAGCAAATCGCACTCGTTTCTGCCCTTCTCGTCGCTCAGGCCGCTGAGGCAGACATCACCGCCGAGACACTCGTGGACCGCGCCCAGATGATCGCCATCGCCGATGGGCTGGACATGGCGGTCGACGCCAAGGATTGGGCCGCCGCGCGTGCCTACTTCACAGATGAGATCACAGTGGATTTCACCTCGCTGGTTGGCGGTGAGCCCGCCACGATCCCGGCGGACGCGTTAATCGCGGGCTGGTCCGGTAATCTGACCGAAACCAAGACCAGCTTTCACCTGCGTGGCAACCATCAGATCACCTTCAACGCTGCGGACGACGCCACCATGACCTCCCATGGCTATGCGTGGAACCGCATGGAAGCGGGCGCGCTGGCTGAAAATGGTGGCGACCCGCTGTGGGAGGTGTGGGGCACCTACATCCACGAGTTCACGCGCACCGAAACAGGTTGGCGGCTGGATGGGATGACCTTCACCGCCACCGCAGAACGCGGCAACCCGTTTGTCCGTAACACTCCCGGAAACTGACCCTCACGCCCCTCAAAACCCTTATATAGAGACGGAATAGACCCATGAAACTGACATCACTTACCACCGCTGCAAGCCTTTTGGCCTCGACCGCTTTGGCTGATGTTGACACCCGAACAGTGACCTTTGAGAATGAAGGTTCAACGCTCTCCGGTACACTCTATCTGCCCGAAGGCCATGATGGCAGTCCGCTCCCGGCGGTTGTTGTCACCGGCGCCTGGACCTCGGTCGAAGAACAGATGCCGCGTGAATATGCCGAAGAGATGGTCGAGCGCGGCTTTGCCGCTTTCACCTTCGATTTCCGCGGCTGGGGCAAGTCCGGCGACCTGGAAAACCAGGTCCGCTTCAAGGAAGATCCCACCGCCAAGACGAGCGACATCCGTGCCGCGTTCGAAGCAGTGGCCGAGCTGCCCGAGGTAGACGCAAGTCAGATCAACGGGCTCGGTATCTGCGCCTCCGCCGGCTACATGGTGGACGCAAGTTCTGGCAACTCGCTTGTGTCCAAAGTGGGCCTCGTCGCCCCGTGGCTTCAGAACAGTGAGATCGTTGAGGCTGTCTATGGCGGGCCGGAAGGTGTGTCTGGACTGATCGAAGCTGGGCGTGCTGCGGAAGCTGCAGGCGGCCAGATTATCCCTGCCGCAGGGCCGGTTGGCGCCGAAGGCGTGCTGATGCCGATGGGTGGTTACTATTACGAAGCCGATCGGGGCGCGATCCCGGAGTATGACAACCAGTGGAACAATGCGTCCTGGGAAGGTTGGCTGACCTACTATCCTGCCGACCATGCGCAGAGCTTCGACAAACCATTGGCGATTGTTCACTCCGAAGCCGCAGCCATTCCGCAAGGTGTGCGGGCCTTCGCAGAAGGGCTGGCAAGCCCCGCGACGTTGGAATGGCTCGAAGATGTCACGCAGTTCGATTTCTATGACAACCCCGAGGATGTGACCCGCGCCGCCGATACCGTGGCCGACCATTTCCGTGCTGATTGAAGAGCCTTTTCCTGCTGAACTGTCGGGGCTGCTTTTCACGCGGCCCCGATTGCGTTAGGCCAACGCTCGGGACATCAGAAGGGGAAGGCAATGGGCGATCCGTGCATTATCTGCGTGGCGATCACTGGCTCGGTGGCGCAGAAATCCGACAATCCGGCGGTGCCTATCACGGTTGAAGAGCAGGTCGAAAGCACCCATGCCGCCTTTGAGGCCGGGGCGAGTATCTGCCATGCCCATGTCCGCAATCCCGATGGCTCCCCCAGCTCAGATCCTGAGAAGTTCGCGCGCCTGAAAGAAGGGCTCGAAAAGCATTGTCCGGGCATGATTATCCAGTTTTCTACAGGTGGCCGGTCCGGCGCCGGACACGAACGGGGCGGAATGCTACCGCTCCGCCCGGATATGGCGTCGCTCACGGTGGGGTCGAACAACTTCCCGACACGGGTATATGAGAACCCGCCTGATCTGGTGGATTGGCTCGCTGCGGAGATGCGCGAATACGAGGTAAAGCCAGAAATCGAGGCGTTTGATCTCGGCCATATCTTTCAGGCGGCCAAAATGGCTGGAGACGGCCGCCTTAACGGCCCGCTCTATATCCAGTTCGTGTTCGGCGTGAAGAATGCCATGCCAGCGGACCGGGAAGTTTTCGAGTTTTATCTCAAGACGGTGAATCGCCTCGCGCCTGATGCTGAGTGGTGCGCTGCAGGTATCGGAGCCGCGCAGTTTGAGATCAACGAATGGTGTATTGCCAACGGAGGGCACACGCGCACCGGACTCGAAGATAATGTCCGGTTGGACCGCCACACATTGGCGCCGTCAAATGCGGCGCTTGTGGAACGGGCGGTGGAATTGTGCGGGAAGTATCAACGTCCTGTCGCAACACCGACGCAGGCGCGCGAGATTTTGAGGCTTCGAGCAGTGGCCTAACCTGTCCTACAGATTTTCCAAAATTGGCCAGTAAACCAAACCAATCTGGAAAAACCTGATTGCCCTCATACGACGAAAGTCTAATATAGGGGCAGATGGCCTCGAATGCCGTCCGTTTTTTGCGCGCTCATGACATGGCGTGCAGCGTGTGGATCACTCGTCCCACGCGCCTGACTGGGAGGAAAGTATGTCACAAAACGCAAAACTAAACCGTCGGTCTTTTCTGAAAAAGACCGCGCTGGCTGGCGGTGCGTCCGCGGGTGCTCTGGCGGCACCTGCTGTTCTGGCACAGGCCCCGATCGTGATGAAGATGCAGACCTCGTGGTCGGCATCGAACATCTGGCAGGACTTCGCGCAGGACTATGTGAACCGCGTTGAAGCGATGTCTGGTGGCCGGCTGAAGATTGACCTGCTGCCGGCAGGCGCTGTTGTTGCTGCATTCCAGGTTCTGGACGCTGTGAACGACGGTCTGCTGGACGCCGCACATTCCGTGCCGGTGTACTGGTATGGTAAGAACAAAGCCGCGTCGCTGTTCGGCACCGGCCCCGTGTTCGGCGGCTCGGCCACCACGATGCTGAGCTGGTTCTATGAAGGCGGCGGTCAGGACCTCTATAACGAGCTGACGCAGGAGATCATGGGTCTCGACGTCGAAGGCCATATGGGCTTCCCGATGTTCGCGCAGCCGTTCGGCTGGTTCAAAGGCGAAGTGAACACCGCGGCCGAGCTTGAAGGCTTCAAGTACCGCACCGTTGGTTTGGCCGCAGACCTGCTGCAGTCCATGGGTATGTCCGTTGCGCAGCTTCCGGGCGGCGAGATCGTGCCTGCCATGGAACGCGGCGTGATCGACGCGTTTGAATTTAACAACCCGTCCTCGGACAAGGATTTCGGCGCGCACGACGTGGCGAAGAATTACTACCTGTCGTCCTACCATCAGGCGTCGGAGTCGTTCGAATTCCTCTTCTCCAAGTTCTTCATGGAAGAGCTGGATCCGGACCTGCAGGCGATCCTGCGTCACTCGGTCGAAGCGGTCTCCACCGCGAACACCGCGAAGGCGATGCGTCGTTACTCCGCAGACCTCAAGTGGCTGCAGGAAGAAGGCGGCGTGACCGTGCACCGGACCTCCAAGGATATCCTCGACGCACAGATCAAAGCCTGGGACGGCCTGATCCCGCAACTCGAGCAAGATCCGTTCATGAAGCGCGTTCTGGACAGCCAGCGTGCGTGGAGCGAGCAGGTCGTGTTCTACGAACTGATGAACGCGCCGGACTACGCACTGGCCTATGATCATTACTTCCCGGGCCGTCTGTCGCTCTGAGGAAATTTAAAAAAACGCGCCAAGAAAGGCGCTGACCAAAGCCCCCGGCCAGGAAATGGCCGGGGGCATCGCGATGGGACGCGAGGGGAACATGCTCGGATATATTAGGTTCGCGGACAGTGTTTCCGCGTGGTTTGGCAAGGCATTCGCCTGGCTGATCATCATGATGTGTGTTGGCACCGGCTATGAAGTCTTCATGCGCTATGTGCTCAACAGCCCGACGACATGGGCTCTGGACGTATCGTTCATTATGTATGGGACGCTCTTTATGATGGGCGGCGCCTACACGTTGTCGCGCGGCGGCCATGTGCGCGGAGATTTCCTGTATCGGCTGTGGCAGCCTAAAACGCAGGCGAAGGTCGATCTCGTCCTCTACTTCTTGTTCTTTTTTCCAGGCGTTCTCGCGCTTGTGTTTGCTGGCTGGAAGTATGCTGCGAAGTCCTGGCAGTTTCAGGAAGTGTCGGTGAACAGCCCGGCAGGTATCCCGATCTTTCAATTCAAGACAGTTATCGCACTCGCGGGCTTGCTGCTGTTGATCCAAGGGGTCGCACAGGTGTTCCGGTGCATTATCGCGATCCGCACCAATGAGTGGATCAAAGCTGACGAAGATGTGCAGGAAACCGAAGACCTGCTGATGCAAAAGGCCGCCGAGGCCGAGAAGGACAGCCACCCATGATCTCCGATCCGATCATCGCCCTCATGATGTTGGGCATTTTCATTGTGTTCGTTTTTCTGGGTTTCCCGATCGCGTTCACTCTGATGGCTATGGGTATTGGCTTTGGCTACTACGCGTACTTTGACGAGCGCCGCATGTGGCGCGACCACAACCGGTTGGATGCGGAAACTGCGACATGGTGGGAACAAACCTCCACCTATATCGAAGGCTTCTTCAACAACCGAATATTCGACCTCTTTGTGAACCAGACCTTTACGGTCATGTCGAATGAGGTCCTGACCGCCGTTCCGCTGTTCCTGTTCATGGGTTACGTGGTGGAGCGCGCGAATATCGTGGACAGGCTCTTTTCAACGCTGAACATCGCCTCGAAAAACGTTCCGGGCTCCATGGGGGTTGCTGCGCTGATTACCTGCGCGCTTTTTGCAACCGCGACAGGGATCGTCGGAGCCGTTGTGACGCTGATGGGTCTTTTGGCACTGCCCGCGATGCTCAAAGCGAAGTACGATCGGTCCTTCGCCTCTGGTATCATCTGTGCAGGCGGGACACTGGGCATTCTGATCCCACCGTCGATCATGCTGATTGTATATGCTGCAGCATCTAACGTTTCGATCGTGAGGCTTTATGCAGGGGCCTTGCTGCCGGGACTTACGCTGGTGGGTCTGTACCTGACCTATGTGATCGGGCGGTCCATCCTGCAGCCATCCGTGGCGCCGCGGCCCACGGATGAAGACATCCCCGATGTCCCCATGAGCAAGCTGCTCTGGATGCTGGCGACAAGCTTCTTCCCGCTAGCGTTCCTGATCCTTGCGGTGCTGGGCTCCATCCTGTTCGGTCTGGCAACACCGACCGAAGCCGCGTCCATCGGCGCTTTGGGTGGTATGCTTCTCGCCGTTGCCTATCGTGCAATGACATGGGAGCGCCTCCGCGAATCCGTTTACCTGACCGTGCGTACTACGGCGATGGTTTGCTGGCTTTTCGTTGGCTCTTACACGTTCTCGGCGGTGTTCTCGTACTTGGGCGGGGAGCATGTAATCTCCGACTTCGTGCAGGGCCTCGACATGTCGCCTGTCATGTTCCTCCTGCTGGCACAGCTGATCATCTTCCTGCTGGGCTGGCCGCTGGAGTGGTCGGAGATCATCATCATCTTCGTGCCGATCTTCTTGCCGCTGCTGCCGTTCTTCGGGATCGACCCGCTGTTTTTCGGCATTCTGGTGGCGTTGAACCTGCAGACGAGCTTCTTGACGCCCCCAATGGCTATGTCAGCCTATTATTTGAAGGGTATCGCGCCACCGGAGGTGAAGCTCACACAGATCTTCGCGGGCTGCATGCCATTCCTCTTATGTGTCTTTATAAGTATGGCGTTAATGTACCTTTATCCGAATATCGTCTTCCACTTACCGAACGCGATCTATGGCAACTGATGCGATCATAGCCCTCGATGCGGTCACCTTGCGTGACCGCATTGCAGCTGGGGCACTCAGCGCGGAGGAGGTGACGGAAGCGTTTCTGTCACAAATCTCTGCGCGCGAGCCGGAGGTGCAGGCCTGGGCGTGGCACGATCCGGAGTACGCGCGCTCGCAGGCCAAAGCGCTCGATGCTCATCGCAAGTCCGGGCGTCCGGTTGGGCCCTTGCATGGTCTTCCAGTGGGTTTGAAGGATGTGATTGCGACGACACGCATCCCGACGCAGAACGGCACGCCAATCGACGACGGGAATGTGGCCCAGCAAGAAGCCTATGTCGTGCAACAGTTGAAAGCTGCGGGCGCGGTCATCATGGGTAAGACCACGACGACGGAGCTTGCGTTCCTGAACCCGTCCAAGACTCATAACCCGCACGGGCTGAGCCACACACCTGGAGGATCTTCGGCGGGGTCAGCCGCAGCTGTGGCCGCCGGGATGGTACCGCTGGCAATTGGGACGCAGACGGGCGGGTCAGTTATTCGACCGGCATCGTTCTGCGGAACGGTCGGGTTTAAGCCGAGCTTCGGAGCGATCCCGCGCACCGGTGTGACGATGCAATCCCACACGCTCGACACCTTGGGTGTTTTTGCGCGCTCACCTGCTGAAGCCGCGCTGTTTGCTGATCTGCTGTTTGGCTATGACTCGGGCGATCCGGTGACAAAAACAGGCCCTTCACCAAGGCTTTTCGAGATTTCGAAAAGCGCGCCGCCGCTGAAACCAGTGCTCGCATTCGTGCGTCCGCCCGGCTGGGACGACGCCGACCTGCAGATGCGCGCCGCGCTTGAGGAGCTTGTCGAGGCGCTGGGTGACCAGGTGTTCGAAGCCCCGCTGCCGCGCGCCTATGACGACGCCGCGGATCTGCGCGCCCGGATCAACTTCGCGGAGATGTCCAAATACTACTGGCGCTATAAACGCGATGGTTGGGACGCGCTGTCAGAGCATATTCAGGGCGCGATCACCGTCGGCGAAAGCGTCAGTGTCCGCGATTACCTGGCAGCGATCGACTGGCGGGAAGTGCTCTATGCCGGTCTGGACGAGATCTTCGAGCGCGCGGATGCGATCCTCTGCCCCGCAGCGCCCGGTCCCGCGCCCGAGGATCTGACAACTACCGGCGATGCGATTTTCAATGGGTTGTGGACATATGTCGGTACGCCTGCGGTAACACTGCCCGCTTTCACAGCGGAAAACGGGATGCCGATGGGCGTCCAGTTGGTTGGCGCGCGAAACAATGATGCGCGATTGCTGCGAACCGCGAACTGGCTCTGGAACTGGATCGAGGAGGTCTCGGAATGAACAAATTGCTCGCGCTGATTGCATTCGTCTTTATTGTTGGCTTTCTCGGTATCCTTGGCTGGAAAGTTCAGGAACCTGATCTTATCGCGGTCATTGCATTGACCCTTGTACTCGTTGCTTTCGATTTCGCGCGATCCGCCCGCGACAAGAAAGACTGACCATGACTGACAAACCCGTGCTCTGGCTGCCGCGCAAAGTCTCGGACGCCACGGTGGCCCGTGCGCGGCGGGACTACGAGGTGATCCTGAACGAAGCGGATGAGCCATCGTCGGCAGAAGAAATCATCGCGATGAGCGACAAGATTGATGCCGTAATGCCGTGTCACTCCGAGATCTTTTCGGCAGATGTCGTCGCGAAGCTCGATCCCCGGCTGAAGATTGTAGCGAACCACTCCGTTGGTGTTGACCATTGTGACCTGGCTGCTCTGGGAGAGCGCGGGATTATGGTGACGAACACGCCCGATGTGTTGTCTGACGCCACGGCAGAGATTGCCATGCTCCTGATGCTCGGCGCGGCACGTCGCGCGGTCGAAGGGGACCGGTTGGTTCGTACCGGCGCATGGGATTTCTGGTCGCCGTCTTTCATGGTCGGCAAGCAGACAACCGGCGCGCGGCTCGGCATTATTGGCATGGGCCGCGTCGGGCGGGCCTTCGCCAAGAAGGCGCGCGGGTTCGACATGGAGATCCACTATTACAACCGCTCGCGCCTGTCGCTCGAGGACGAAGGTGGCGCGACCTACCACGACAGCATCGAGAGCGTGCTTCAGGTTAGCGATTTTCTTTCGCTGCATTGCCCGGCGACATCGGAAACACGCCACCTGATCAATGACAAGACACTCGCCTTGCTGCCGAAAGGGGCAGTTCTCGTGAACACTGCCCGAGGCGCGTTGGTCGACGAGGCTGCACTGATCCGTGCGTTGGAGAACGGGACTCTTATGGCGGCAGGTCTGGACTGCTTCGAGGTGGAGCCGGGCGGCAATCCAGCCTTTGGGACGCACGAGAGTGTATTCATGCTTCCGCATATCGGCTCGGCAACGACTCGCACCCGCGATGCAATGGGCTTTCGCGCGCTCGATAATCTCGACGCGTTCTTCCGCGGAGATCGACCAAGGGATGCTTTGGTTTGACGTAGTACTGCATTCTTATGCATTTTCTCCCATCCCTGTCGCCCGTGGCTGCCTGAAGTTTCAAGAAAATTCATACTTGGTGGGGTTTTCTCTAAAACCTGCAGCACAAATCTGGATTAAGCTGCGTTTTCCTGCTTTTCTTACAGAAACAACGGACGCGAACCCTTGGACGGATTCTGGAGTATTCTGGCACAGTCGATCGGCTTGATCCTCGCTTGGGATCCGGCGCTGATGGAGATTGTGGGTCTCTCGCTGCGTGTCACGACAACCGCGGTCCTGCTTGCTTGCATCATCGGGCTTCCGCTGGGGGCCATCGTGGGTGCGTTCCGCTTTCCCGGACGCACGGTCATCACCGTTTTTCTCAACGCGTTGATGGGTCTCCCGCCTGTCGTGGTGGGGCTTTGCGTGTACCTGATGCTGTCGGCCTCGGGCCCGTTTGGGGTATTGGGGCTTCTCTACACGCCAACCGCGATGATTATTGCCCAAACCATTCTGGTCACGCCCATCATTGCAGCGCTGACGCGACAGGTGGTCGAGGACCTGCAGGGTGAGTATGCCGAGCAGTTTGCATCCTTGGGCGTCGGACCTTTGAACCGGGTGACCGCCTTGCTATGGGATGCACGGTTCAGCCTTCTGACGGTGATGCTTGCAGGCTTCGGGCGCGCCGTCGCCGAAGTTGGCGCGGTAATGATCGTGGGAGGCAATATCAACCACGTGACCCGCGTGATGACGACAACGATCGCGCTTGAGACCTCCAAGGGCAATCTGCAACTGGCGCTCGCACTTGGGGTGGTCTTGTTACTGTTGGCGGTGATTTTGAATGCAGCGGTCATGGCGTTGCGCACAACTGCGGTGAGGGCAGCCTATGCGTGACTTCTCTGCCGAAAACGCCCTTCTGGCGTCAAAGCCTGCCGCTGGTGAGGCGTTGATGGAAGCTGATCGGATAAGCCTCGATCTTGGAGGCAAGCGGCTCGTCAACTCTGCGAAATTTGCGATCGCGCCCGGCCGCCGGACTGTACTTCTCGGGGCAAACGGGGCCGGGAAGAGCCTGCTTCTACGCATGATGCACGGCCTCTTAGCCCCTTCTGAAGGCACAGTTTACTGGCGTGGCAAGCCCCTCGACAAAGCCGCGCGGGCTGCGCAAGCAATGGTGTTTCAGCGACCTGTAATGTTGCGCCGGTCCGTACTGGCAAACCTGCGCTTTGCGCTGCGGATAAAGGGGTTGGCTGGCAAGGAGCGCGCGGCGCGAGAGGCGGAAGCCCTTGATCTAACCCGACTGACCGATCTTGCACACGCTCCGGCGCGCGTGCTTTCGGGCGGAGAACAGCAGCGCCTAGCAATTGCGCGCGCGCTCGTCTGCCGGCCGGAGCTACTATTTCTGGACGAGCCCACTGCCAATCTGGACCCAGCGTCCACGCAGGCCATTGAGGATCTGATCTTCGCCGCCAGCGACGCGGGGATTACCGTTGTGATGGTGACCCATGACGCCGGTCAGGCGCGCCGCGTCGGACAAGACGCGCTTTTCGTCCATGCCGGCCAGGTTGTTGAAGCCTCAGACGCCGAAACCCTTCTGAACGACCCTTATTCCGCCCCGGCCCGCGCTTGGTGCGAGGGGCGTCTTTTCGTAGATCAACGCCCGGTCTGATCCGGTGCACAAGGGAGCTATTTCATGATCCGACACGTGCTGTGCAGTTTCGCTTTTCTGGTTGGGCAAGCAGCGGTTTTACCGGCGTCCGCCAGCGGCACGGATGATGCGTTTATCGTTGTTCAGTCGACCACCTCGACCCAGAACTCCGGTCTGTTTGATCACATCCTTCCGAAGTTCACCGAAGCTACGAACATTGAAGTTCGGGTGGTTGCCGTTGGGACTGGACAGGCCATTCGTAATGCGCAGAACGGCGACGGAGATGTCCTGTTTGTCCATTCCAAGCCAGCCGAAGAGGCTTTTGTGGCCGATGGCTACGGCGTGCAGCGCTTTGATGTGATGTACAACGATTTCGTCATTGTTGGCCCACCGTCGGACCCGGCTGGTATTGCGGGCAGCTCGGATGTGACGGACGCCTTGTCGAAGATCGCTGGAGCTGAAGCTGTGTTTGCGTCTCGTGGGGACGACAGCGGCACGCACAAGGCCGAGTTGCGCTTGTGGGAGGCCGCGGGTTTGGACACACCCGACGCCTCGGGGAGCTGGTACCGCGAAACGGGCTCAGGCATGGGCGCAACCTTGAACACCGGTATCGGCATGGGTGCCTATGTCATGACGGATCGGGCAACCTGGATCGCGTTCGGCAACAAGGGTGCACACCAGATCCTCGTCGAAGGTGACCCGCGCATGTTCAACCAATATGGAATCATCTTGGTGAACCCCGAACGGCATGACCATGTGAAGGCAGACTTCGGACGGATCTTTGTGAATTGGATGCTGTCGGACCAGGGCCAGGCCGCAATCGCGTCCTATCAGGTCGGGGACCAGCAGCTTTTCTTTCCGAACGCGTCTGAAGCGAGCGACGGCTAAACCGCTACAGCGCGTTCCAACGGACCTGGCCGCAGTACGATAGATCATAACCAGTCATCGTCGCCGCTTTCTTTGAGAGAACAGGTTGGCGCAAGAAGGCGGCCAGTTTTTGGACATGCGGTTCAAAATATGCGCGGCGGTCAATCAGCAGATCGTAGCGTTCCTGCAGAAGAGGAACGAAGCGGAGCGAAAATCGTTTGGCCATCGCGGCCAATCCCAGCGCTGCATCGCCCTCTCCGTCGGCAACCATAGCCGCTGCATCGCTTTCCGTCCTCGCGGTGGGGGAGTTCGACGCAAACGGATGCGCACTCATCATCTCGTCGTCAAGAAGCTGTGCAAGCAAAGCCTGCGCGCCCGCACCCGATTGGCGCAGAACGAAGCGCGCTCCGGCCAGATCGCGCAATCTGGAGATATCTTGCGCAGCGGAGTGAGACAGGACTAACCCGCGCTGTCGTAGCGCGAAGGAAATCAGCACACAGTCCTGCATGCGACGCGCTTCTACCTCTGGGATGTTCCAGTCGTTGCCGGACGGAATATGCAACCCACTGATCGCAGCCTGACCGTCCGAGAACCTCTCCAGTCCTTCTGCAGAGCCATTAAAGAGAGTCGCCAGTCCGCAATCAGATTCGCGAATAGCCCAGTCCAGAAGCGGATCATGCGAGCCAGTCACAACGGGAGGGCGCTCGCCTTGGTTGGGCTTCTTGTCTCCGTCGATCCAATCCAGAATCTCTTTACGCGGAAAAAGCAGTTTGCCTGTAACGCGGCGATGGGGAATTTCGTCCGCACCAGCTAAATCGTATACCTTACGCTCTTTCACGCGGATCAGGTCTGCCACCTCGCGAGTGGTTAGATAGAGCGGGGGGGTATCTGGCGACGTGTTGGACATGGTGTGCTTTGGATCGATTGACAAAGACGATGAGGAATGCAGGTGCCGCTTGCAAGCCCGCTTTCGCTCGCGAAGTCAGCGAACTCGCGAGCGACATGTCTACGCAGTTACCGAGGGCAGCCTTCGCGCCAGAATCTCTCCCACGTCGACACGCGCTCGTAAGCGGCTGGCCAGCAGGTACATTCCTCCGAACTTGCGCTGCAGAAACAGAGTTTCGACGGGAGGAATATGGGTCATATTCGGGTCTTCGGCCATCTCCATCGCCCGCGCCGAGAGCCGTTTTGCCCGCGCCTTGTCTCCGAAATCCATGGCCCCGCCTCCGACCATGGGCGCGAAGGCCTCTGCCATAAGTCCCAAAATCTGCGCCCGATGATGCGCTGCAGTTGCCTCATCGAAGAACCCAAGCGCCAGTGCCGCAGGTTCAAGATCCCCTCCAGCAAGCGCGGTACGGAAAAGGTCTGCATAGGCGTGGCTAAGCGCGGTCGGCACAGCACGCGCGGCACCAAAGTCAAGCAATATGATCCGGCCCGTCTCGGGATCGTAGCGGTAATTCGCGAAATTTGGATCGGTTTGCATGAACCCAAACTCGAACAGTTCTCGGAAAACCAGATCGATCAACAAGCCTGCGATCCGATCGCGGCTCGCCTGATCCGCTTGCTCCAGCGTCTCGATGGCGACACCGTGCAAGTAAGACATGGCCAGCACGGAACCAGTTGATAGGTCTTCAGCCCAGAGCGGGACTTCGAAGTCGGTATTGTCCTCCAGAAAGGATCTAAACCGGGTCATTTCGGCAGCTTCGCGGCGATAATCCGCTTCTTCGTGAAGCTGCCGCTTGGCCTCTTCCAGAAGCGGTCCGATCTCCATGCCCTTGGGCAGCAACCCCGATACACGGATCAGCGCGCCGACATTCGTCACGTCACTGTCGATTGAGCGGCGAATTCCGGGATACTGCACCTTAATCGCCAGGTCGCGCTTGTCCTTCGTGCGCGCCCTGTGGACCTGTCCGATGGAGGCGGCGGCGAGCGGGCGTACATCGAACTGGGCAAAACGGCCCACCCAACCGGCCCCCCAAGCTTTGTTCAGAACTTCGCGCAGCTGTCTCGGTGGCATATAGTCCGCTTCAGCGCGCAGCCGCGCCATGATGTCTGCCAACTCGGGAGGCAGTACTTCTCCAGCGTCCAGCGAAACAAGCTGGCCCACCTTCATGGCCGCCCCGCGCATCCGGGCCAGTTCGTCGGTAATCCGCCCAATATTGGCTGGCGTCAGTAGCAAGGATCGCAGGTCTGGCCGCTCGCCCCGTGCCAGCGCGCCCGCACCGGTTACAGCAAGCGTACCAGCCACACTGGTGGCTGCGCCGCCCAATCGCATTAGCCTCCCGGTGCGGGAGGCCGGGATAGCGCGGGGTCGGTTTTTTGGCATTGGGTTCGTCATACCGGGCAGGTAGGGCCGTCCTGCTGTCTGTCACCCGCTTTACTTGCGGTTTCCGGCGCGGCTTGGTTTAGTGGCGCCCAACATGCAGACAAAGGGCCGTTTACAGATTTTGGTCAGTCGCTTCCTTTCTGCGTTGCGCGGGGGCTTTCTGGCCCTCGGAGCCGGTATGCTCGTCATGTCCTGTACCGCTGTGCCATTTGAACCTGAAAAACCGGTCGAGCGGGCACTGCCGGTGGAAGATACCCGGATCTCTAAGACCGTCCGTAGCGCTACCCTTGGGCTAGCTGATGATGGGGTTTTGCTTGCGCCACTGACCGACGGCACGGACGCGCTGGGCGCGCGGTTGCGCTTGATCGAGCAGGCGGAACGGTCAATCGATCTTAAGACATTCCTGATCAAGCCCGATATCGCGGGGGCTCTGATCTGGCTTCAGCTCTATGAAGCTGCAGAACGCGGAGTGAAGGTCCGGCTGCTTTATGATGATGTCTTCACCAGTGCGAGTGACGATCAGATCGCCACGCTGGACGCTCACCCCAATGTCGAGATCCGTACCTTCAATCCATTGTCGCGCAACAGTACGACGGTAATGAACTTCGTTCTAGATTTCGGGCGCGTGAATCGGCGCATGCACAATAAGGCGATGATCGTCGATGGCGCGCTTGCGATCGTCGGGGGCCGCAACATAGCCGACGAGTATTTCCAGATCCGTACCAAGAATGAGTTTGCAGACTTCGATCTTCTGGTCGGCGGCGGTCCTGTGGCCGAACTGTCCGAGGCGTTCGATCGATATTGGAACGATGAGTGGGCAGTTCCGCTACAAAGGATTTCGGAAGGTGACGACACACGTCTGCGCGAAGCGCGCGCTCTTCTTACGACAGAAGCCTTCTCGGAAGAGGCTGAAATATATCAGAATGCGGTCAATTCCCGTTACCTGAATGACCTGCGCTCGCGACGGGAACCTCTCTACACTGGCGAGGCGCGAGTTGTGGTCGACGATCCAGAAAAACTGCGTCAGCCACCGGGCAAGGGGCCGTTTATCGTCGGTAACAGTTTCTACAACACCATAATGCGCGCGCAGTCCGAGGTATTGGTGATCACGCCTTACTTTGTACCCGAGCAATACGGCGCTGATGTGTTTGCAGACTTGGCGGCCCGGGGCATCCGCGTCCGTGTGGTGACCAACTCTCTCGCGGCCACCAACCATGCCTATGTCTATGGAGGCTACGCGCCTTATCGCGATCAACTGCTGCAAGCCGGTGTTGAGTTTCTTGAGGTCCGAAAGGACGCTCCGGCCCTGACTGTCGGAAGTGACGTGCCGCTCGTCCTGCACTCCAAACTTGCCGTAATCGACGATGATGTATTGTTTGTTGGATCAACGAATATCGATCCGCGCTCGATCCGTCAGAATTCCGAAATTGGAATGGTGATTGAAAGCCCCGAACTGTCGCGGGCCATTTTGCAGGGGATCGATCAAGGCGCCTCCGACTATACTTTTCAAGTGGAGCCCGGTCCTAACGGTGCGCCGATCTGGCGCTATACGGGTGCAGCGGACGACGAAGTCTATACTGCATCACCGGGTGCCACAGGATGGCAAAAGCTGATCGCGATGATTGCTGGATGGCTTCCAATAGAACAGCAGCTTTAGACCTCGGAACCGAGAAACAGGTTAGGATTTTCGGTGTTGCACAGATATAGTCCCGAAGATACACAGCGCCCGGAAGCCGCTGTAGCTCAGCTGGTAGAGCACGTCATTCGTAATGATGGGGTCGGGGGTTCGAGTCCCTTCAGCGGCACCACACTCTTTTGTCAAAAACGGGATCTATTATTCTCGAGGCTTGTCCTGAGTGACCTTCGCCATCACTATACTTTATCGAAAACCTCGTGCTCTCTTTGGAAAAGATCGGCGGCTATTGCCTCTTCTCGCGCTCTGAGAGCGCCGCAGAAGCTGGACGAGTACTACCGAGCGTCTGATGATAGCTGATATGAACGAAGCAACTCGCCATGTTCTACGATTGCTCTGTCTTGCGATAAAGCTGAGGCAAAACAATAGGTTGGACCGATGTTTTGTGCCGCTGAAGAGCTGTTCAACTCCCGTCACAGGCATCGCATCAACGCATAGTCTGAGCCAGCTCAAAGTTACCCGTATTTCACAGTTGGGGTCGACAGGAGCGATTTATCCTACTGCTGCAGAAGGACCCTAAGGCAAGCTGTGGTAGCCAGTGCTTTCTCCATGTGCTGATCATAGCGTTTCACCGAAACATCTCTAGGGATACCAGCGACCGCTCCCGCCAGAGGGAAGAACCTTACTACTCTCTTTTCTTCGGTAAGAAAGCAGTTGTGACGCTATCTTTGGGAGGTTCAGCAATATCACATTTCAAAAACACTAATCAAAAATGTCAAAGCAGATAACTTCGGGCACACCTTCCAGTCATGAATAAAACGCTTGATCAGCGCACAGAACTGTTTTGATTGAAAGAATAGTCTCTTCTACCAGAAAAAGAACGTGTATTTGCGTTGCCCGAAACCGTATTATCTTGGTTTCAGTAACACGTTAAACCTGTCGACAGCACACGTCTTTTTAGCGTTCAACGATTTCGTCGAGTATGCTGTCCTCCAAAACTCGGTCGGCCAGTTTGTTGCAAATACTTTGGTCGAGCGCGAATTTATGTGGATTCGAAAAAAGAGTATTCTTCATGCTATTGATCCGTGCCCTGGTTTCAGTGTCAAATGGCAGACCGCAGAAATTATAAAGAGATTCAGCAGTTCCAAGAGGATCCCTCCCGACGTCTCTATATGTTACACGCTTGTATTGTCGTGGCAGATCGGATACCTCTAGCAGCTTCTCATTTACATACCGCCAACGCCAAAGATTAGCTTCTATAACGTTTTCTTCAGTTGTTTCCCGCAGTCTTTCGGAATCTGCACGTCCAAAAAAAGACAGTATGCGCGGGATATCCTCAAAATTCTCTTCGAATGAACTGAAGCCTACGCCGGTTTTGATGAACCTATTATACCACGACTGAAGAAACTCTACAGGGCTCCGTACGTTATGAACAATCAGACAGTTTGGGTTTTCCTTGGCCATCGCACAGCACCAAGCAGGAGCATTTGGAAGCTTCAACACAAGCACTGCTCGCGCAAGTAGGTCTTTTTTCAGAGACCTATCAAGTAAAGTCCATTCGTTTGGGCTTTGCAGGACTCCAAGGGCATGCAAGCTGTTTCGAAATCTAGCTTTAGACATTGGTACGCTTGAAGCGCGACCAAGCCTATTGATGAAATTTTTGTGCTTGAAGTTGAGCCTGTCCCTTTGGCTCCTCCTGTAGAGGGCATTCTCAAAGGTCTGCCGCATCCTCTGGATCTTTTCAAAGCTCAAGTCCTCTTCAAAAAGCCGACCATCGAACTCAAAAAACTGACCGCCTTCGATCGCGTGAGGTTCGTTTCTGCAAACCGTTTCTGAACTTGCATCAAGCATATCCAAAATTCTGTTTGAGCCAGACCGCCCATTGCCCGAGACCAAGACACACCGTTGGAGGTTCTCTTTGTTAAAATTGTCCACGTCTGTTCCTAAGCTCATCTTCCATTATGCCATTTACCCATTTTGTTTTATTTTGCAACCCTAGTGTGCAGGTTGCAGCCTGCCTCGTGCGATTTGGTACTTTTTAAGCAGCACTAGAGTCCCAAAACGTTACTATTAGAACATGTTCAACTAAATTCAAAATCCTCGGTGCGATTGTCGATCTTCTGCAAACTTAGAATTAAGGAGTAATAATAGAAGTATACTCAACGAAAAGGATGATAGAAATACTATAAGTTTAAGTTATGACTGGCGCGTGAAGTTGGTTCTTGCGCACTGTGAGTTGCAGCGGCCTTTTGGGTTATCTTAGTTTAATTTGTTTCGGTAATTGAAATCGAAAGTCTATCAATCTCAATTATGATATAGTTCAGCCTTATTTAAAGAAGCTGACAGAAGCCGAGAGTTATGTAAATGTTCTAAATAGGTCTGGTTTGCCCGCGGTTCTTTAAAATTGGGTAACATAAGTTCGTTAGGTATTTAAAAATTAGACAAAAGAGTAATAAAATTTTTATTCAAATGCTACTTTTTTGATCTATAAATAAGGGGTAAAACCAATCACGTAGCGCAGTTATCTGCAGGATTCTAATAGTAATTTTATTGCTCTTCGATAATTAGAGAATTTTTAAGAAACGTTTATTTTCCGAGCACTCAAGTTAAATCCGATTTTTTATCAGCTTAGCAGAAAAATTCTTAAAACACCCAAAAACAAACCTTGGTTGGCGACAGATACGGCGGCGGAGCAGTCATTTGCATCGATCGCAGTAGACGATCGCTCTCCGTCCAAATTGTCCCATTCCTTTTTCAGATCTACCGCGGCATCCCGATTAACTCGGTATGCCATTTCTGCGAGACCGGGAAGTGTGCGCAGTAGGTCGTCAGCAGGTTTCTGAGGTCGTTAATCTGAAAGTGAGCTTTGAGCACTTCTGGCGTCGTGTAGTACCCGACACCGTATTTCACGATGATTCCCCGGGTCAGCTGACGAGAATGAGATTGTCCACTGCAACAGTGCCGCTTCAATTTACAGTGCTATGGTTACGTTGGAGGTAGTTTGATGGTCCCGTAATGGAATGAGCGTGTTTTCGTATTGGCCCCCATCGAATTTGTTAGATTCTGGATTATCGAGATGCCACTAGGTCCTATGCGAGGCGTTTGGGAAAGCCGGAGATAAGGGTTGCGCCTCGATGTAGGCGCATTTGCCATCGATATCTGTAAGGCCAATAGCGGATTGCGACCTATGGAGGCGCCTACCCGCCAATCGCTTGCTTCCGTCAGATTCTGCAGGGTACCGCTTCGAAATAGATGATTAAGCAATCCCGCGCATTCGCGCTGATACGGTTATTGATGCAAACGGCGCAGACCGCGCCCCGCTACCCGACACTTGCGCGTTAGAGTCCAAGGGTCTGGCCGGTCAATATGACGTCCTCTGGAATACCTTTAAGAAGCACGATCTGCTCCTTGATTTGTGTGGTGTGGATTGGGCGTCTAGGCAGGTACCGCTGCCTCTATTTACCGACGACGCTACGCTCGTCGATGCGATGCGAAATGGCTACAGGCCTCGCAGATGATCACGTGGCCCTTGTACAGGGCGAGCGAGAGGTGTGGGCGGTTTCCCACACCCGCCTCGTCGGGCAAGATAGATGCGTTTCGCGAGGGCATACTGTCGCGACTGCCAGAGACCACACGTATTGACCATGCTGGCCTCACCTACGGCTGGATTGGCTCTATGGCCTACGTTCAGTTGGATAACATGGAACCAGAGGTTGGCTTTGTCCGCGGACCGCAGCAGAGCGCGCGTGAGGCGCTCGCCAAGACCCATAGTGCAGCAACCGGCATCATTATCGAAATGCGATGGAATGAAGGAGGATCCGAGCGAGCCGCACTTGGCATTGCGGGGCTGTTTGCCGCGTCACCATGGAGTTTTGGAACAACGATCACCCGAACAGCGCCCGGGGTTTTCGCTGCCGCTGCGGACAAATCACATCCGGGTCGATGTCGGGTGATACAAGCGCTACCCAGTCTAACTTTGAAAGAAGGCGGTAATTGCCAGAAATGGTAACCTGGCTCAGCGCTTCCATCGTAAGGCATGCGCCCCTCGATTGTGCGCCGATTGCGATTTTCCGATGGGAGCGCACAGTCAGGTCGGCCATGAACTTCACAAGCTCTTCTCGGGCGAACAGTGCGCCGTCACGGTCATAGAGCTACGCTTTTGGGTTCCCTGTAGATTGCCACCCAAACATGATGGTTGAGGCGTCTTCCACGTAGTCCGTCACAATGCGCGTAGACCCATTTGCAACGAGTATTGACAGCCTCGAGGCGGCCGCCGATAGCCTCCCAAAACCAAATGTAAATAAAGGCTTAAGTTTTGGTGAGTGAGGGCTATAGGTAGTGGAATACTCTTCAGATCTGCAGTGTCACTCGCGGCTCAATCAAATCGCCCAAAGCGTCTAGTTCTGATCAAAGCTATCCCGGATCCGCGCGGCCAACCATTCAGAGGCAGGTGCACCTATGGCACGACGGCGACGGTAAAGATTAACTGAAAACGATCGCGCACCAACGGCGGGAGCGCACCAAGCCAAACCGTGAACAGAGCCTGCATTGGCGGCGGCCTTCCGGGGCAGAGTGGTGAGCATTGGCGTCCCGGACAGCGTTGCTACGGCATCCCCGAAACGCGCGACAGAGGCCACGACCTGCCGCGAACGATCTTGGTCCGCCAAGCTTACATCAACCCAACCTTCGAAACTGTCAATCTGGGCAACGAGAAGGTGTTGGGCGGCACAGAATGGATCCAGCGTATCGGGTGGGCTCGACCAGTGGTCCGGGTCGTATAATGTGACAAAATCGTCTTCGAAAAGCGGTTCTGCGACCAGCAGGTCGGTCGACGGCATCACACCCACATAGGCATCAAGTTGACCGGCGATCAGCGCATCCCGTCCGGGGTCGCGATCGAGACTTTCGATGCGGAATTTCACACCCGGCGCGTCTGCCGACTTGGCCGTGAGATAGGACAACACCGAAGCTGCGAGGTAATCGGGCAGCGAAATGCGGAAAACACGTTCTGCCGCGTTTGGATTAAACCCGCGGGCCATTCCGAGTCCCGTCTCCAATCCTTCCAACGCCTCACGCACCGGTGCCCACAGCGCGAGACCTCGGTCGGTAGGCCGTAAACGGCCGCCCTCGCGCGTAAGCAATTCGTCACCGAAAAGATCGCGAAGGCGACGCAGATTGTGGCTCATCGCCGGTTGGCCCAGGCTCAAGCATTCGGCCGCGCTGGATACACTTTCGGTTCGCATCAGTGCGTCAAAGGCGAGAAGCAGATTTAGATCGAGGCGGCGTAGATTATTGTGGTTAATAGACATGATGCGGATTATCGATTTTGTTTCTATGTCTGCAAGGCGTATCTCAGAGCCCGAACAGCGATTGGAGTTCGTCATGGCTAATATATCAATTCTGGGTGCCGGCGCGGTGGGTACCGCGCTTGCAAGCAACTGGTCCCGCAAGGGACACTCCGTCACGCTGGCAGTCCGCGACACGAAGAGCGTCAGCGCTCAAAGCGCCCGCTCTGCGCTGGGCGAAACCGTACCGGTCCTCAGTTTCAAGGAGTCGATCCCAACTGCCGACGTGCTCGTTGTCGCGTTGCCATGGATAGCATTGGCCGAGGTGCTGCCGACACTCGAGGGGCTGGACGGGAAGATCATCATCGACGCCACAAACCCGCTTGGAATGACAGAGAGCGGCTTTGGGCTGGTTATGGGTCACACAGTCTCTGGTGGAGAAGAACTCGCCCGTCTTGTCCCAGGCGCGCGCGTAGTCAAATCACTTAATCAGATAGGCGCGGAGATCATGGCAAACCCAAGTGAATTGCCCGCACCACCAGTGATGTTTGTTGCAGGAGATGATGCTGAAGCGCGTGAAACCGTTCTGTCTCTTGTAGCGGACCTTGGGTTTGATGCGCAGGATTTTGGGCCACTCAAGGGCGCCCGTCTTTTGGAGGCGTTTGCGATGACCTGGATTCACATGGCGCTGGTTAAGGATGCCGGCCGAAATTGGGGTTTTGCGCGAGTCGTTTCTGATGGAGAGACGTCATGAGCTTTAAAGACAAGAAAGTCTTCGTTGTGGGCGGCAGTTCCGGCCTTGGGCGGGCTGTTGCAAAGGCTTTTTTGGAGACAAGTTCCGAGGTCTGGATCGCCAGCCGAAGTGTCAAGAAACTGGATGATGCAGTAGATCGTTTGGGAGGCGGCGATCGCCTGCATGCTCTAACGCTGGACATGACTATTCCTAATCACGTCGAACAGCTCGCCACAGCGTTTCCCGAGGGGCTGGACCATCTTGTGATTTCGGCTTCGCAGGCCGCGCATGGCGGTTTTGCCGATCTGGCCGTGAGCGAGGTCGAGGCGATGTTTGCCTCGAAGTTCGTCGGGCCTTACCGGGTGGCGCAGGCTCTCTTGCCAGCGATGCGAACCGGGGGATCGATCACCTTTTTCTCTGGTGTCCTCAGTCGTCGTCCCGCGCGTGGTGTCGCTGGGTTGGCGGCGGTCAACGCGGCGGTCGAAGGGCTAACGCGTGCCCTTGCGGTGGAACTTGGACCCGAGATCCGCGTCAACTGTCTTTCACCGGGTATGGTGAGCACAGAAGCCTATGCCGCGATGCCGGAAGAGCGTCGTGCCGCCATGCTCGCCGAGACTGGTGCAAGTTTGCCTGTTGGGCGCACCGGTACACCCGAGGAAGTTGCCGATGGTGTGCTGATGCTTGCCGGTAACGGGTATATCACCGGCATTGTGCTCGACATTGATGGCGGCCATATGGTGCGTTCTGGAGCCTGATATGGAAGAAATCATGCCGGACCCGACTACCCCAAGGGTCGCTGTTGTCACTGGCGCAAATCAGGGCCTTGGTCTGGCGCTTGTGCAAACGCTGGCTGACCGGCTCGGGTCCGATGATGTTGTCTATCTTACGGCGCGTTCACTTGCGCGCGGAGAGGCCGCGGCTCGGAAGCTGGGAGACAGACGCGCAACAATTCACGTCGCCCAGCTGGACGTAACTGATAAAGCCTCCATTGAGTGCTTCGCGCGGCTTCTGAAAAAGCGACACGGTGGTGTCGATCTTGTTGCTTCAAACGCGGCGGCCCGGATCTCAAAATCCTTCCCGCAAGCGGAGCAAGTCCGGAATTTCGTTGCCACCAACAATCATGGATCTCGCGCGCTCTATCGCGCGTTGAGCCCTCTCCTGCGCTCAAATGCCCGGTATGTATTCGTGGCAAGTTCTTTTGGGCGCCTGAAATACCTTCCGAAGCATCTGCTGACCGCTTTTAATACCGAAACCCTGACGCTCGATGAGCTGGAGGAAACGCTCGAAGGGTATGTTGCTGCGACCGAAGCCGGTACCGCTTCGGCCATTGGGTGGCCAGAGTGGATCAACATTCCCTCGAAGGTTGGGCAAGTCGCAACAGCGAGGATTGCAGCCCGCGACATAGCGCGGGCGCGTCCTGACGATGGAATTCTGATAAACGCTGCTTGCCCCGGCCTCATCGATACTGATGCATCGCGCCCATGGTTTGACGACATGTCCCAAGCCCAAAGCCCCTTGCAAGCTGCTCGTCCCATAGTTGACCTGTTGCTAGTGCCGCCCGGCGCGACGGAACCCTCAGGCGCGCTGGTGCAGTTTGGCGTCAGCCTGTCTTGGGAGTGATCTGGGCCAGCGATCCACAAGCATAGGCACTGCCTTCAGGCCGGCAAAGACCGGTCTCAGATGCCCATTAGGCCGCCCGGCAAGTACCTATAGAAACGCTCGCAGGTCACGTGTGATCTCACTTGCCAAGTGATCGATAAGGATACGTACACGTCGAGGCATGAAGCGTCTCTCTCTGAAGCAGATATGCACGTCCGTCAGCACCGAGATTTGGTCCGGAATCACCGGCTCCAGCCGCTCTGAGGCAACGTCAGTGCCAGCCAAGTACCGCGGAAGTAGCGCCACTCCATGACCCTCTTTTGCCAAATCCAAGACCGCCTCGATCGAGTCCGAAGAAACGACCGATCGCGGTACGATTGAGTGGAAATTGCACCCGTCTACTTGGACTGGCCAGGTCATAACGCGTCCTGTTCCAGGAATACGAAATCCAACGGCAGGAACACGGTCCAGGGTATTTGCGCCAACAGGTGTCTCGAGCGCGCGGAGAAATGATGGGGCGGCGAACAGGCTTGAACAGATCGCACCAAGACGCCGGACAATCAAATCGCTTTCCGGTAAAGGTCCCAGTCTGATGGTGAAGTCGATATCCTCCTCGATCATATCGTCCAGCCGGTCTTGCAGGAGAGTTTCGATTTGGACACCTGGGTGTTGCTCGCGAAAATATCCGATCGACGGAAGGACAAAGTAGCGACCAAAAGCATGACTGACCGACATGCGCACCTGTCCAGACAAGTCTGCGTCGCCCATCTCGGTGGGTTCGAGGGCGGCATCTATTTCGACGAGCGCGCGACGTGCAGCGTCAATTAGGACTTCGCCCGCTTCAGTGGCAACGACTTTGCGGGTGTTTCTTCGAAAGACCCGAGTCCCGCTTCTTTCTTCAAATTGGCCTACGATCCGACTGATCGCTGCTCGCGGAAGGTTCAGATGCCGGCCTGCGGCAGCGAAGCTGCCCTGATCTGCAACTGCGACAGCAACGCGCAAAGCGCGAATTTGGACAAGATCGATTGTCATGTATTTTGAGTCAGTATGTCCACTAATTGGCTCATGTACTGAGACTAATAATGTACCCATAGTCTGTCCATAGCATCGCCCTCGATAGGACAAGGGAAAGGACATCGAACATGAGATACGCTGTATTAGGCACGGGTATGGTGGGACATACGCTTGCCACAAAGCTTGTATCGCTTGGACATGAGGTGCGCATGGGCGCGCGCGAAGCAAGCAACGAGAAGGCAGCAGCCTGGGTAAAAAGACAAGGCAACCAAGCTGGTCACGGAACATTCGCTGCGGTCGCTGCTTGGGCCGAGCGCGTGATATTCGCTGTGAACGGCGCTCAAATTGAGGCTGTTGCCACCGCGGCTGGCGATGATGCTTTAGCGGGAAAGACAGTTATCGACGTGACCAACCCGCTGGATATGACTCAGGGGATGCCCCCTGTTCTGATTGCGCATCTGTCGAATACCAACTCTGCGGGCGAAGCCCTGCAAACTGCTCTTCCCTCCGCCAAAGTGGTCAAAACGCTGAATACGATGAACCATGAAATCATGGTGAACCCAGGCAAGATCCCTGGCGAACATGATGTGTTCTTGAGCGGAGATCATGAAGACGCCAAAGCGGATGTGCGCGGCTTGCTGGTCGAGTTTGGCTGGCGCGATCCAATTGACCTTGGCCCCTTGGCAGCTGCGCGCGGTACTGAAGGTATGATGCCCTTCTGGCTCAGAATGTGGAGCCTGCATGGATCGGCGGACTTCAACTACAGGATCGTGAGGGCATAACAATGCGTATTGCTGTCATCACCGGCGCGTCCAAGGGAATTGGGCTTGAGACAGCCCGTCAACTCTCTGACCTCGGGCATCACGTGATTCTTACCGGGCGGAACAAGGCGGCTTTGGTTGAGGCGGCGGGCAGCATCGATGACGCCGAATGGCATGCGCTTGATGTGAGCGACCAGGTGTCAGTTGCCAAGTTCTTTGATTGGTTAAAGGCAAAGCACGGTCGTCTGGATGTGCTCGTCAATAATGCTGGTCGACTCTACGGCGGACACGGGTCGACCGTGCTGCAGACAGATCCTGCAGTTTTGACCGAGGCGATTGAGAACAATGCAGTGGGTGCGTTTCGAACTTTGCAGCGCACGCTGCCGATGATGGCAAGGGGTGGCTTTGGAAGGATCGTCAATGTGTCGTCTGGCATGGGCGCACTCACGGATATGGGGGCAGGGGCCGTTCCATACCGGGCATCCAAGGCCACACTGAACGCCCTGACACTGCTTGCCGCGCATGAAGCAACAGCCAATGTAAAGGTGAATGCAGTGTGCCCTGGATGGGTACGGACGGATATGGGTGGGCAAAGCGCCTCTCGAGATGTCGAGACCGGGGCAAGGGGCATCGTCTGGGCGGCTACACTGCCCGAAGACGGACCGACGGGCGGGTTCTTCCGTGACTGTAAGGCGATTGCGTGGTGATGATGTCGGGCACAGATTTGGAGATGTTTGTACGTTCTTTCGTAAGCCGCCTACGTTCTTTAAAGACCCAAGTTCAGACCTTCTCCGCGCGTCTTTAGTGATCTGCTCAGTAGAAGCCCAGCTCGCGCACATCTACTTCGGCTTCATGGTCGCGCCCGTAGGCGACAACCGCGATTGACTTGAGACTCTCTGCAGCGGGTGTGGTGCGTAACAGCCTGCCAGATCGCTGGAAATCGGTAAAAGGTAACCGCACTTCCGTCCAGTTCCCGGTAACCTCGAACCCTGCTTGATAGTATTGCCAGGGCAGAACGGTGCCACTAGTGCGAAGATGTATGAAGTATTTCTGGTCGTTGCCACGCACGACCAGGCGTACCCCAGTCGCGGCCGCTGAAGCCGCATCGGGTAACTCGGTCCGCATTTGAATAAAGCCACCGTTATTTTCGGTTCTGACGCGACCCGTCATGCGTGCGAAAGACCGACTTTCTTCCTCTAGGAAAGCAATCTGTCCGGACGACACGCCCCCCATCACGCTATCCGTGAAGAAGCGCCAGCGGGATTCAGGGTTTGCCTCGAAGGTCTCGATCATGATGTCCTCAGCCATAGCGGTATAAGGCGACAGGCCCAAAAAGAGTATGATTAGAGCCTGTTTTAGGGTAGAGCGCACCGGTGTTCCTCCTCGGCAAGTGTGCTCGTATTATTATCACTTGCCGCAATTGCGTGCCTGACAATCTGCGCCAAAACCCTACTCATGGAAAAAGTACCGCAGCGCCCTGAAGCCGACCGGCGCGGAGGTCATCAAGGGCATCATTTGCCTTCTCAAGAGGGTACGGGACTACCTCGGTCTTCACGCCGGCGGCCTCGGCTAGCGGAAAGAATTCGACACCGTCCTGCCGGGCGAGATTTGCGACTGACTTGATTGAGCGTTCCTCCCAAAGATCCGCATAGGGAAACCCAGGAATGTCACTCATATGGATACCGCCACACACGACACTCCCCCCTTTGCGCACGGATTTGAGAGAAAGGGGAACAAGGTCCCCGACTGGCGCGAAGATAATTGCAGCGTCCAGAGGCACGGGAGATGGCTCAGACGATCCGCCCGCCCAAACTGCTCCGAGCGCTTGGGCAAACGCTTGCGCTTCTGTATCTCCCTCCCGAGTAAAGGCGTAGACCTCGACACCTTGGTGGCGCGCAACCTGACAAAGGACATGAGCCGCAGCGCCGAAACCGTATATGCCCAATGTTTTGACCTCGCCGGCCAGTTTGTAGCTCCGGTATCCGATCAGGCCTGCGCAGAGGAGCGGTGCCAATGATGCGGCGTCCCCCTCATCTGGGAGAGGGAAGACATACTGCGCATCAGCGACGCAGTACTCCGCATAACCCCCATTGATGGTGTATCCGGTAAACCCTGGATCATCGCAGAGGTTCTCTCGTCCAGAACGGCAGTAGCTGCAGGCATCACAGGTATGTCCAAGCCAAGGGACGCCAACGCGCTGACCTATCCTGAGACCCGATACGCCGTGGCCGAGCGTGTCGATTCTGCCCACAATCTCGTGGCCGGGGATGAGTGGCAGCTTGGGTTTGGTAAGATCACCGTCGACGATGTGAAGGTCTGTCCGGCAAACGCCGCAGGCCTCGATGCTGATACGCACCTGGCCCGTATCTGGAACAGGGATGGGCATCTCCCGCAATGCGAGGTGCGGCTCAGTACCATCGTAAACCATTGCGCGCATCACTGTCTCCCGGAGCCCTGCGAGGATCTCTTAGGTAGTGCAGCCTTGTAGTGCATGCTTTGATCGACATCATGAGACAGGAAGGCAGCGCGCTGCTATGCAACTCAGCTCGTTGGTGTCTTGCTTTGGAGAAGCACATAGCTGATCGCAAACGAGGTTATCGGGAATGCATGGTCAAGGCTTCAATAGTGCCCGGAACGGCTTGCTCAGTGGCGTAGAACAGCTTCTCGGGGACAAGGTGTTGTCTTCGGAGCCGCTTCACGGTGGCGATCTCTCACAGGTCGTTCGCTTACGGCTCGCATCGGGAGATACCGTTGTCGCAAAGTCGGGCCCGTACCCAGATCGCGAGGCGCGGATGTTGCGGAAGCTTGCAGATGCCGGCGCACGTGTTGTGGCGCCAATCGCCAGCAGCGCCGATGTCCTGGTTCTTGAAGACCTTGGCCCATCAATAAGCCCGAACGAGCAGTCGTGGCATGTGCTCGGAGAGAATCTAATTGGTCTGCATGCGGCAGAAAGTGACCGTTTTGGTTGGGGCGAAGACTATGCCTTTGGCAAAGTGCCCATCCACAATCGCTGGGACGAAACATGGCCCGAGTTTTGGATCGAGCAGCGGTTGATGGCCGATGCCCACGCGCTCCCGGCCGACATTGCGCGAAACTTGGCGAACCTCCGGCCTCGCCTTATGGAAATCTTACCGACGCACCCAAAACCGTCGCTCCTGCACGGCGATCTCTGGTCTGGAAACGTTCACTTTACGCAACCCCAAGGCGCATACCTCATTGATCCTGCGTGTTATTACGGCCACGCCGAGGTAGACTTGGCAATGCTGACACTTTTCGGTCGACCACCCGCTGCTTTCTGGGATGCGTACGGTCCCCTCGAAGAGGGGTGGGAGTTACGACAGCATGCGTATCAGCTTTGGCCGGCTCTTGTGCATCTCCGCCTTTTTGGTGACGGGTATCGCTCTTTGGTGGAGCGTTTAGCGGCCGTGTTTCAGGACTAGAGCACGGTGTGCACAGCGAGGCTTTTGTTTTCGCCCTCAATCGATCAGGTCGAGATGGCGCATTGCTGCCTGCTCCCCCGCAGCCAGTGCCCCTTCGATCAGTCCCGGGCTCACGCCTGACACTTCCGAAACCGCGAACCGGATGCGACCACCCAGATGAGCTTGTCTCAGGACCGCAGGGCCAACATCTGGATGATCTGCCGGCTGAGAAAGATCGACTTCGCTGACGATGTTTGGGTTCGTGGCCCAATCCTGAACCATCAAGTTGGTCGGATGTGCTGCGGCAGGCCCAAAGCACTCTGTCAACTGGTTTAGAATGGCGTGCCTTAGTCCTTCTGGATCCCGTTTTCTTATCTCAGGTGGCCATCCCACAAAGCCAAAGATTGCGGCAGGGGCGCCACTTGGTCCCGAATGGTCATGCGCTTCGACCAAGGGGCCTGTTCGGCTGGCGATACGCCCGCTTAAGCCTGCGTCCCGCCAAAAGGGCCGATCATACAGAGCGATGGCTTTGGCGTGGGTACTCATCCAGGTAGGGGTACGCCGCATTACGTTTGCCAGCTCTGGCGGTGCCCAGGGCATGTCAACGGTAGCTGCTGCGACACGCAAAGGCATCGATATGATGACCCGCTGTGCTGATAGGACTTCGCCAGAGCTAAGGTGAACACCGATCCGCCCGGACCCTTCTTCGTGGATTCCTACAGCAGGGCTTGCAGTGCGTACGGTCCCCGGATCTAGGCGGCTGGCCAGGGCTTCAATAAAGGCGGTCGGCCCGCCAACAAGGCGTGCAATACCGTCCTGTCCGGGAAGAAGCTGTCGGAACGGCGCTGGGCCGTATCCCAGGATCACGGCATCTCCGCCATTGAACTGCGAAAACGTCTCTAAACCGAGCCTTTTGAGCCAATTTGCAACGATTGGCTGGTGTTTTGGCCAGATCCACGTCGGCCCCAGATCCGCGAGTGCTTCGTTGGTTTCCGTGTCGCGAAACGCCCGAATGCGGCCGCCGATCTGTCTATCAGCGTCTATCACCAAGACTTCGGCTCCGCCTGCGCGTAGGACAGTCGCTGCGGTCAAGCCTGACAAACCCGCGCCAATCAATACAACGTCCACCAGTCACCTCACACGTAGGGACTCCCTAGTTGGGTCCTATCCTTCTGGTATCGAATGCAGCAACTTGCGGGCTGACGCAACTGATGCAGCACTAAGCGTGGGAGCCAGCGCTGCAAACAGTATTTCGTCGATCATTACGCGTGCTAGATCACAGCTCGCAGCGATGCTTCTATCTGGCCGCCGCACCAGGCGTCGCCATACTGTTCCTGACTTTGGTGCCAAAGGGCCTTTTGTGCCGGAAGCGCTCCGATCCGATCCACCAGGCCGGAAATTGAAGGGGCTGCTCTGTCCAGAACAGACCTGAGAGGAGACAGTTGCGCTGTCATCACGCCCCAGAGGCTGTAGGTAACCAAGTCCGCTAGGCTCGGGGCCTCTGTTCCAAGTATAAAGCCCTTTTCGGCCGATAGATCGTTTTCCGACCCAAGTGCTTCAAAAATTGCCATCCAACGTTCGAGACGTGGCTGAAAAGCTGTCCAGGATGTCGCCGTCCACATCTGCGCGCCGTTGTGGAGGGTCATTTCATACAACACATCGTTTGCGTCGGCGATCACTTTGTGGGTCAGAGCGGCCTGTAGCAGATCGTCGGGGATAAGGCCGTGCTTGCCCCCGAGATACGTCAATATCGCTTGCGTTTGTGCCAGTGATGTTCCCGCAGCGTGATCAGTAAGAACAGGCGGCCCCATGAACGGAACCGCTTGTTGCGCAGGATCTGAACTTTTCAGATGTACCAGATCAGTGGTGTCCGCTTCTGTCCAAGAGGCGCCAACATGCGCAAGCACAGACCGTATGAACTGTCCGCGAAACGGGATTGGCCAGTAAAAAAGCGTGTAGTCTGCCATTGGATTTCAGCGTCGCAGCAACGGTGCTTCAGGTTCCTACTGTGTTACGTCTGCGGGGTGCGTGACATCGGCCACCCGGAGCCTGTCAACGATCCACGCCGGTTTCCGGAGGGTCGTCGTAGATTGACCAACCGTAGTCTCCGGGGGTTTTGGGCAGATCATCCTCGCGCAGGTTCCTTGCCAGATACGCGCTGGCGATGAAGTTTGCTGTGATCGGAGCCGTCAGAAACAGAAAGAGCGTGATCAGAAGCTCGTGGACGGAGATATGCCCGGTTTCGGAATAGAAGAATATCATCGACGCGATCAACACACCGCCAACTCCCAGGGTCGTGGCTTTGGTCGGGGCATGAAGGCGTTGAAGTGTGTCCTTCAGTTTCACCAGTCCATAGGACCCCACAAAGCCGAAGATGCCGCTTATCACAAGGGCGATGGAGATAAGGAGTTCTGCAACAAAATTCATGATGACTGCCCTATTCGATGATGTCGCCGCGCAACAGGAAGCGGCAATAGGCTACGGTTGAGACAAACCCAACCATAGCAATTAGCATGGCGGCCTCGAAGTAGATCGCCGTACCGCGCCAGACACCATACAGAACCAGAAGCGCAATCACGTTGATCACCATGGTATCGAGAGCAAGGATCCGGTCAGCGGCATTCGGACCGGCCGCGATGCGCCAGAGGTCCAGCAGAAGGGCCAATGCGTAGCAACTAGCTGCAAAAAGCAAGGAAAGCTCGATCATGGAAAAATCTCCGTCAAACGTCTTTCGTATCGCGCCTTGATATCTCGGCACACCTGGTCGGGATCGTCGGTATGCAGACAGTGGACCAGGATCGAGGCGCCGTCGGCGGACAGGGTGGCCGACACGGTGCCGGGAGTCATAGTGATTGTTCCCGCAAGGACCGTAATCGCTTCGGCGGATGTCAACTCCAGTGGCACGGGAATCCAGTGCGAACGAATGGTGCTCTCGCGCTTAAACAGAATGATCATCGCGACCTGGACATTCGCCACGATAATATCCCAAAGCACCACCGCGATGTACTCCGCCACTTTGAGAGGCCGACGGATCGCCGGACGATCCGGCCAGTACGGGGCAGTGATCATGGGAATGACGAAGCCAAAGAAGGTTCCGAGGATCAGGTTGCCCAGTGTGAAGGTGTTGACCAGTCCAAGCCAGACGAGAACAAGCGTCAGACTGAGCAGCGGGTGCGGGACCAAGCGTGCCATCATGGATCAGTCCCCCTTTTCAGTTTCAAGCACGGCCGCGACATAGCCGGCACGGTCGAACAGTTGGATTGATGTGTCTTCAAGGTATGTGGCAACGGGCCCAGCAAACAGCGCCAGACCGGCCAGTGCTGTAAGACCTGCCGCCGCAGGAGCCACCTGAGCAGCTCCAGCCTTGGCGGTATATATCTGATCGGATGGCGGTCCATCTTCCGCAGGATCTTCCGAGGCAGTGATCGCGGTTGATTTCCAGAATAGCGCACTGCCGGCACGTGCAAACCCGACGATGGTTAACAGGGAGCCGACCAGAATGGCCGTCCAAGCCCAGCCTATCACCCCCGGATCGCGAAGTGCGTCGAGGACCAAAAGCTTGCCAAGAAACCCGCTTAGGGGTGGCATCCCAGCCATGCCGATGGCTGCCGCGAAGAACAAGGTCGCAAATAGCCCGTTCTGGAGGATTGCAGGCTGTGGTTTGAGGCTATCGCTTGAACGTTGTGAGACCACAAGGTCCGCAATGAGGAACAGAGAAGCCGCCGCGAAGGTGGAATGCACCATGTAGTAGAGGGCCGCCAAGGTCGCTGTCGGGGAGAACGCAGCCACGGCCACCAGAAGAGTTCCCATCGAACCAACAACCGAAAACGCAATCAGAGGCATCAGCCGCCGCGACCCGAGCACGCCAAAGGCACCCACCGCAATCGTGGCAATCGCTGCGGGAAACAGCCAGGTTCCTGTAAGACCTTCAGTGCCCGGGACCCCCGGTCCGAAGGCGATCGTGTGGACCCGCAGGATCGCGTAGGCGCCAACCTTTGTCATGATCGCAAAGAGGGCGGCCACGGGCGCAGGCGCGTTTGCATAGGTCGCAGGAAGCCAGAACTGCACCGGAAAAAGCGCGGCCTTTACTGCAAAAACGATCATCAAGAGAATCGCCGCCACGCGCGCGAGTGCGGCTTCTTCTGCTGGAAGTTCGGTCATACGCACAGCCAGATCGGCGATGTTCAACGTCCCTGTCGAGGCATAAAGCGTGCCCAGGGCAAACAAAAACAGCGTCGAGCCGGCGAGGTTCATAACCACATATTGCAGGCCTGCCCGCATGCGCTCGCGTCCGCCGGAGTGGATCATCAGCCCGTAAGAGGCGATGAGCAGCACCTCGAAAAATACGAACAGGTTGAATACATCCCCGGTCAGAAACGCACCACAAATCCCCATCAACTGAAACTGAAACAGCGCATGAAAATGACGTCCGCGCGCGTCCCAGCCAGTCGCGATCGCGTGCAATAGGACAATAAGCGCTAAGATCGCTGTCAGCAGCACCATCAGGGCTGAAAGGCGATCCAGCACAAGCACAATGCCAAAGGGCGCAGGCCAATTTCCAAGTTTGTAGAGATGGGTGGTCCCATCGGTGGCCACGCCCACGAGACCTATGGAAACGGCCAGTAAAGCTGTTGTCCCTGTGACGGAGGCTACGCGCGCAAGCGTGATGTCATGGCGCATCACAAAGCCAATGAGGGGTGCAAGCAACGCGGGCAGTACGACGGGCACGATGATCCAGTGCATTACGCGTCAGTCTCCTTGCTGGCGCCTGGGTCGGTCTCGTCCTGCGCTGTGATATCGATCTGGTCTGTCTCAGCCTCAAAAAACGCGCCAAGCCCGATCATCACCAGAACCGCTGTCATGCCAAACGAAATTACGATGGCAGTCAGCACCAGAGCTTGGGGCAAGGGGTCTGTGTAACTGGCGTCCCCGTACTTTGACAGAATAGGGGACAAGTCGACGGCCAGACGCCCACTGGCAAACAGGAAGACATTGACTGCGTAGGACAGAAGCGCAAGGCCCAGAATGACCGGGAAGCTACGCAACCGCAGGATCAAGTAAACTCCACCTGCCGTCAGGACGCCAATTGAGCTTGCGACAACGAACTCCATCTCAGTGCTTCACCTCGTTGTCGGTCGCCTGCTGCCCGGGGTCATAATCCATAGGTTCAACATTCACCGTTTCACCGGCAAAACGGGCGATGCGGCTGAGGCTGTAGAGCATCAGCATGACTGCCCCGAGAACGGTCAGGAATACACCGAGGTCAAACAGCATAGCCGTGGCCAGTTCGAATTCTTCGATCGGCGGCCAGTGGACGTAGGTGTACGCACTGGTAAGGAAGGGGCGCGCTGCAAGCCATGCGCCTGCGCCGGTTAGTCCGGCGATCACAACGCCCAACCCGATCATAGTGTGATACTCGACCCGCTTGCGTGCCTGCGTCCAGGCAAAGCCCGACGCCATATACTGCATCAAAAGCGCAATTGCGATCACCAGTCCGGCGACAAACCCACCGCCTGGCTCGTTGTGACCGCGAAGAAAGATGTAAAGCCCGACGACTACGGCTATCGGCATCAGCACCCGGGTCACAACAACCATCATCAGTGGGTGGCGATCTGAGGATCGGTCTCGCGAGTAGTCTGTGTTTTTCAAGCGGCGCGCCGCCGGGCCATTCAGCAGCGCATCCATCAGCGCGTAGATCACGAACCCTGCAATGCCCAGCACGATAATCTCGCCATAGGTGTCATACCCGCGAAAGTCCACGAGGATCACATTAACCACATTGGTCCCGCCACCGCCTTCGTAGCTGTTTGCTATATGGAAGTCCGAGATCGTGTCGATGTCGCGCCGCAGAAACGCATATGCAAGCGCACCTACCCCGGCCCCCGCAGTCAGCGCGATAGCGGCATCTCGGATTCGCAGCGCATTCGAGCTTTCTTTAGGCGTCAGTTTGGGTAGGAAATGCAGAGCAAGCAGCAACAGCATGATCGTGACCGTCTCGACCGAGATTTGTGTCAGTGCAAGGTCGGGAGCGGACAGGTACACGAACCCGGCTGATATTGCGAGCCCGATGATCCCGATGAGCACAAGCGCGCGAAACCGGTGGTGATGCATGGTCACAACCGAGAGGGTCGCGACGATCAGCATAATCCATCCGACGGCGATGACCGACGGCACGGGTAACAGTTCGCGTGTCGGTGCTGAGAGTCCACTGCCTGAAAAGGCGATCCATCCAAGCGCCGTCGCAGAGACGGTGAAAACTGCAAGATACCGGCTGATCGCTCCGTTGTGTGTTCCCTCGGTGATCATACGGGAAGCCGCGACGACTGCGGCGACCAATCGGTCGAAGATCGCCTTGGCCTCCGGTCGCCTTGCAGCGCTCCAGATCGGATCGAATTTGGGATGCAGGCTCAACAGGGCCGCGCCGCCGATAACCGCAATCACCGACATCCACAGCGCCGGTGTTACCCCGTGCCAGATCTTCAGATGTGGATGAAGGTCTGCACCGGTAACGGCACTTGCTGCGACAGTGACCAGTCCTTCGGCCAGGAATGGCGCCACGCCAATCACGATAACAAATACGGTCAGAAGTGCAGGAGAGGCCCACATACCGAAGGGCGGATCGTGCGGTGTATGTGGGTAGTCTTCGCGCACTGGCCCCAGAAAGACATGCGCTATGAACCGGAACGAGTAAGCCACCGACAGAAGCGCGCCCAGCGTTGCGAGAACCGGAACCGCAAGATGGCTGCCTGCCCACACGGTATGGGATGCTTCCTCCAGCATCATTTCCTTCGACAGAAACCCATTGAACAGCGGTATGCCCGCCATCGACAGCGCGGCAACCGTCCCGATCAGGAATGTGATCGGCATCAGATGCCTCAGCCCACCCAGCCGTTTGATATCGCGGGTGTGTGTCTCGTGATCCACGATACCAGCCGTCATAAAGAGCGCGGCCTTGAACGTCAGGTGGTTGATGATGTGAAACACCGCGGCGACAGCTGCGGCCTGCGTCCCGAACCCCAACAGCATCGTCAAAAGGCCCAGATGGCTCACGGTCGAGAACGCGAGCAATGCTTTAAGGTCATCTTTGAACAACGCAATCAGCGCCCCGATCACCATGGTGACAAGCCCGGTGGTGGCGACGATATAGAACCATGCATCGGTTCCGGAAAGAACCGGCCACATGCGGGCCATCAGGAAGACACCCGCCTTTACCATTGTCGCGGAATGCAGATAGGCCGAGACCGGGGTGGGAGCGGCCATGGCATGCGGCAGCCAGAAGTGGAACGGGAATTGCGCTGATTTGGTGAAGGCGCCCAGTAGGATTAGGATAAGCGCTGGCAGATACCAGTCTGAGGCGCGGATCGCGTCGCCCGCTTGCAGGATATCGGTCAGGTTATAGCTGCCGGCGATATTGCCGAGGATCAGCATCCCGGCGATCATCGCAAGACCGCCGGCACCCGTGACCGCCAAAGCCATGCGGGCGCCCTGTCTCCCCTGTGGCAAATGCTTCCAATATCCAATCAATAAAAAGGAGCTGAGTGACGTCAATTCCCAGAAAACCAGTAGGAGCAGAATGTTGTCAGAAATGACAATACCCAGCATCGCACCCTGAAATAACAAGAGGTAGGTATAGAACTGCCCCATAGGGTCTTCGCCAGACAGGTAGAACCGGGCATAGAGCGTGATCAGCAGCCCCACGCCAAGGATCATCCCGGCAAAGAGCAGTCCAAGACCGTCAAGAAAAAACGACGCAGACAATCCGAGTTGCGGGAGCCATTCAATCTGAGCCTGGATTACCTCACCACGAAAAACCGCCGGAGCCAGGACCAGTAGCATCGTCAGCGCAAGGACCGTAGGTACTGCTGTCGTAACCGCGCAGACATTGCGGCCTGCCCGGATCATGAGAGCTGGAAACAGCGCTCCGAGAAACGGAAGCAGCGCTATCAGAAAAAGGAGTGTCCCCCCGTGGCTCATTGTAGGGCCTTGTGGTTATTCGTTATTTCTCTAATGCCTACCGGAAGTCCAATGGCACCACAACGAAGCGTTTCGTAGCGTGATCGAATAATGCCTTCACGCAGTCATCTCGGACTTCTTCCAGTAGCGACCCCGCGAGCAACAGTAGGTGTGAAACGCTTTAAGAAAGACACTAAGATAATTCTAAATAATTGGTTTTAATATATTTTCTCAAAAGAGGTATCGGCGTTGAAGACAACTCAGCGCAGGACATACCCCTGCATTCAACCCAAACCAGCCTCCTTGCTTTTTTTCAGGTGAGTCCGCAGAGTCCTAAGCCAGTTGGAGAAACCTACCTTCCGCGGACATCAATTCGCTAACCCCTATCCTCAAGAGCCTTAGGTTTTGTTTCCGATATTCCGCGGTTGTCTGATCTGCGGTTTGGCGGTTTTTTGCCGGTCGTAGGTGCCGAGTACGATTTTGGGGTGGCTCAACTTGAGCAATCAATGTTGTTCTCTATTTTGCATTCACAGCGATTGACGGGCGAATGAAGTAACAGCGTCTTGCAGCCCATCAGAGCGATGTCAGTGCCAGTTGGAAGTCAGAAAAGTAGTTTCTGCATTGATCGGGAGGATCAGTGGTACTGCAATGGTAGTGATCGGATTTATCGTCGGGCTTGGGTCGGCAGGGCTGGCTATGGTGGCGTTTGACGTGAACCTGTTGATGGCGCTTGGCGTCTATTCCCTAGCCGGGACCGCTGCTGTACTTCTCGCTGCGTTGGTACGTGTTGCTATATGCTGTCCACCTCAATTCGTTGAGGAAGTTGAGCTCGAAGAGGCACGCGAGGCTGTGTGACCTGACCCTTCCTCAAGCCCGTCGTAAGGTAAGGGCCAACGGCCGTCAGCACGAAGCAAAAAAGACTCAATACATTCCCTGTCGCACGCATCGACTGACACGCGCCGTTCATCGTCGACTGTCACAGAAAAAGCCGTGAACAACGGCAAGGCCTGATGCTAGTCCGGAGCCATTCATGTTGTGGAGTTTTTGCAGGCTACGCCCTCTCCTGCAGCACCTGTAGGTCGGATGTGCCTTCGCATGACTAAGGGCTCTGCGCTGGCATTGCAGCGATTGGCGTTTTGTTGCGTTCAGAGCCGCAAGTGATAATTCCCCTCAACCATCTATATCGACGGGCGGTCAGCCTTTTCTGATCTGGACCTTAGAGCTTTCAGGCGCTGCGGGTTTTGCCTTACCGATGCTAACCGTCAAAACGCCGTCCTTCAGGTGCGCGTCGATTTTGCTGGAGTCGGCATCGGGCGGCAATCGGAAAGACCGGCTGAACGAACCATACTGTCGCTCGGAGAAGAACCACGTCTCCCCGCTCTCCTCTCGTTGTGTCCGTTTTTCGCCCTTTAGAGTGACCACGCCATCTTCGATGCTTAGGTCGATGTCCTTCTCTTCGACACCCGGCAGTTCTACTGCAATCCGATACGCGTCCTTGTCTTCGGCCGCTTCAGAGGCGGGCGCAAGCCATTCGGCCACGCGTTCGCCCATATGGCGCAGTGGGTCATATATTGCGGGCCAGAAGCCGCTCGTGTGTGATTTCTCGACCATCTCAACACTCCCTTTGATGACTAGCCGGAAGCATTCTGGACGGGCGACACTCCGTTCGCTTTGATTCCAATCAAGGGTTCTCTGTTAGTTTGCTCAAACAGCAGCGCTTCTGGTTCTTCGGAGAACTACAACGGTCTCACCAAGTACAGTGGGCGTCTCCGTGAGGTCTGTGCAAAATAAAAAGCAAAGCATTGCCGGGGGTTGAGATGGGTCAAGCCGTTCTCCGGGGCTTTGTGCAATACTCCTTCGGAAGGAGGAGACTAACAATGTACACGAATATCCTTGTTGCGATTGCGCTCGATCACTCGCCGACCAGTGGAAAGGCCCTAGAGGTAGCCAGCGCTCTGGCTAGTGAAAACGCCACGATCACGGCATTGAACGTGATGGAAGAGATTCCTGTTTATGCTGCGAACTACATCCCACAGGAGCACCTAGCGAACCGCCACTCTGAAGCGGAAGTGGAACTTAAGGCCGAGCTTGGGGGGATAACCGGAGTGAAACCTGTCGTGATCAGTGGGCACGCGGGCCAAGCTATACTGACCTATGCGCAGGAAAACGATGTCGATTGTATCATTATCGACTCGCACAGGCCCGGATTGCAGGACTTCTTTATTGGCTCTACTGCGAGTCGGGTGGTGCGGCAGGCCAAATGCGCTGTTCATGTGCTGAGGTAAGGTAAATTTTTCTGCAACGAACGTTTCTTATGACTCCCGCCGTGGCCTGAAATGGCCGCGGATACTTGCCGGACCCAGAGTTCGTCCCGCCGTGGAACATTTGGCATGTGTCTGAAAATGCATTTGAGAACGCCGAGCCGCGGGTGGCTATGACAACGACATGATGCAGGGCTACCACCAGTGCACAGCAGCCAGAAACGAACCCAAGGATCAACAGATTCTTCATTTTCGACTATGCGGATCCCCGGGTATCTCAAGCCGGTGCCGCTGTAAGTCGTCTTTGACGAAGACGGCCCGCCAAAACTGACGGGCCGCCCTGCGATCTCTGTTTAGTACGGCAAGGAAACCTCGCGTACGTACATCGGTACCTCCAACACTGCGAGCAGTTCTTCGGTTCCGTCAAAATGATCAGCCAATTCAGCGATTGAACAGTCGATCTTGATTTCTCCATCAAGGCTCTTTTCAAGCCCTTCGCTCATTGCGACATCGACCAACTGATCATAGCGGTAGATGCGATGAAAATCGGTATCGACGGGCGAGTAAGGGCGCATTTCGCCAGACGTCCATACGGGCGTACCCGCTTGATATGTCAGGTCCACCTTCATCTCGCCGCCAGTGCTGGGCGCGAAGGACCACATTTCGCGCCGCATGCGCGCTTTTCCATCGTCTCCTTCCAGACTCTGGTTGTGCGTAATGGCCGCCGGAATTGACGTGCCATACGCTCCGCCTTGGGTGCCGATCTCGTATTGACGCAAGACGAATAGCCGTGCGCCTTCCTTTTCAGGATGGGTTCCAAGTGCAACGATTGCAGAGCTGCGTGTTTCAGAGGGGTCCAATGGATTACCCTCAGCATCACGCGCGAGATGCCGATCAATAAGCACCATAGCCGTTGTTGCGCCTTTCATTGGTCCGCCAGGAAAGGCAACGGCAGTCCACCCGTCTGGCATATGGGCCTGTGCCCAGTCACCGGTGCCATCGAAAGCCATAATTAACCGGCTATCAATGTTGGAACCGACCAGCGTTTCCGCTGCAACCACCCCGAATGCCATGGTTTGTGTAACAGCCAGCGCTGCTACGAGTCTTGCAGATAGTCCCATAGTATCCTCCCTCATTTCCTCGGCGCAGCAGAATGGCTGTCCGAGAGGGAAACCAGCATAGTTGCAAATTGCGAATCTGGATTTGCGCTAGATCAATGCGGAACAGCGAGAAAATGACGACCCTCAATGCCCTTGCATTTGGGAGGTGGGGATATGAAAAAAATTCAGCGCTTTTGCGTACCTTTTAGCATGCCGATTTCGGTGGTGCCGGCCTTGGCTGTTGGACTGTTACTGGCTTTATCTCCGGCGGGCCTGAAGGCCGAGGAAGCCGTTATCGGAGCCGATGAATACGCGGCCTCATGCCTGGCTTGCCATGGTGTCGGCGGTAGGGGAGATGGCCCGATGGCCGAGTTCCTTACAGTTCAGCCCACAGATCTGACCCAGATTTCGACCAATAACGAGGGCGTGTTTCCTCTTCTGGAGGTGTTCCAGGTTATAGATGGGAGGACTACGCTAGGGGCCCACGGCGTGCGTCACAGCGAGGGATGGGAAATGCCCGTGTGGGGAGCACGCTACAAAGCTGAAGCCGGAGACAAGTTCGGACCTTATGGAGGAGAAGCAGCCGTGCGTGCGCGGGTGCTTGAACTTGTTTTTTACATTCAGTCTATCCAACAACCCTAGTGATGAAGTGCATCTGCGGTTCTTTTTGAAACGCAGGTGCATTCCCTACGGAGCACCGAAGGCGGCGCGTGACAGCCTGAGTGGGTAGGCTGCGGTGCACTGGTGTCTGAACAAACAGGGCAAGTCTGCTACTCACGGTGATCCAGCTTATCTGTTTACTTCAAGCCTGACTCCGACCAATTTCCCTTTGAAGCCAAGCTCTAGACGCACTGGGCCTTAGTGGTGTCTGTAGCATCGCGCAGGTCTGTCCACTCCCACGCATTCATTCCTTTTTTTCCGGTCAAGCGGTTGGGCCGGTCCCGAAGAAACGACTGTAGTCACATTTTGACGCTTGCCTAATGGGTGGTTCCAGCCTGTTTATGTCTGTTTGAAGCGTCTAGGTCGCCACCTGTCTATGTCAACTGACATTTACTATTTACTTTGTAAACCAAACTGGACACTCTTGAGGAATCGACGGTGTCGTCCGCGGCAGCGTCGTGGAGTCGCGAGGATGACGTGGCTTGTCTCCGTATCGTCATCCTCTGATTTCCAAGACCAACCATGGAGGAGATCGGACATGTCCGAAGATCCAGATAAGGTTTGGCCGACAGGTCTGAACCTTAAAGAAGCCGAAGAGGTTCACAGCTACCTCATCGACGGCACCCGTGTATTCGGGGCCCTAGCGCTTCTTGCCCATATTCTTGTGGCGTTCACGACGCCTTGGCTCGGCTAAGGGGAAAACGTTATGAACAACGCAAAAATGTGGCTTGTCGTGCCCCCGGCTGTAGGGGTGCCGGTGTTTCTTGGTGCAGTTGCCGTTGGATCGTTCGCGGTTCACGTCGCTGTGCTCAGCAACACCTCGTGGGTGTCGGACTTCCTGTCCGGCCAGCCGCTGGGAACGGGTGACGAAATGGCTGCGGCCACAACCGTTCCGGATGCGGAAACTGCCAAGGCGGCATATGTCCTCGATGCGAATGAAGGCGCACGAGAGGTTACCGTGGTCCTGCCTGACGGGACCGTTGCCAAGGCTGTGCTTCAGGCGGAGGAGGTCCTCGCCTCAGCTGCCCCACCACCCCACCTCTGATCGCCCCGGCGATTTTCTGCCCCGGGCGGTGTCGCCCGCGGGCAACCCCTCCGGATACCTGTGGTCGTTCCGCCAAGGGGGCGGCCCCAGGAGTGGGACTGCAGAGAAGAGACATGTTTGATTACCGCGCCTTCGCCCTGCGCAATCTGGCCTCTATAGCGCCGCGTTATCTGCCCTTCGCAGACGTCGCTACCGCTGAGGTCCCGCTGTCGCGATTGATGCGACTGTCCCTCTTCCAAGTCACCGTCGGCATGGCGTTGGTGCTGCTCGTCGGGACCCTCAACCGCGTCATGATCGTGGAACTGGCTGTACCCGCGACACTGGTCGCGGGCATGCTGGCATTGCCGCTGATTTTTGCGCCCTTGCGCACGCTGATAGGATTTAAATCAGATACACACCGCTCCGCCCTCGGCTGGCGCCGGGTCCCTTACATCTGGAAGGGTACAATGTACCAATTCGGCGGGTTTGCGATCATGCCGTTCGCGCTGCTTGTGCTGTCGGGCTACGGCGAGGCCGTCGACGCCCCGCGTTGGGTCGGACTGTCCTCCGCTGCGCTGGCCTTTCTATTGGTCGGCGCGGGGCTTCACATCGTCCAAACGGTTGGGCTCGCGTTGGCGACCGACCTCGTGAAGGAAGAAGACCATCCAAAAGTCGTTGGCCTGATGTACGTGATGCTTCTCTTTGGTATGGTTGTCAGCGCGCTTATTTACGGGGCGCTGCTCACCAACTACACGCCTGGCCGCCTGATCCAGGTGATTCAAGGTTCGGCAGTTGTAACAGTTGGCCTCAACCTTCTTGCCCTATGGAAACAGGAATCCCGCAATCGCGAACGCGCACGGGAGATGGAAATTGCGCCCCGCGTTTATTTCCGGGATGCGTGGAGCACACTGATCGCACGGCCGGGCACCATTCAGCTTCTCTTGATGATTGGGCTTGGGACCTTTGGTTTTGGCATGGCAGATGTCCTACTCGAACCCTATGGCGGCCAAGCGCTAGGCTTCTCGGTTGCCCAGACCACAAAACTGACGGCCATTCTCGCAGGCGGGACGCTGATAGGGTTCGGGATCGCATCGCGCGCGCTATCAATTGGCGGATCGCCAATTCGGCTGGCAGCGTTCGGCGCAATCATTGGCATCCCAGGCTTCATTGCCGTGATCGTCTCATCGGCTCTAATTGGACCGTCCTTGTTCGTGGTAGGCACTCTAGCGACCGGAGTGGGGGCCGGGCTTTTCGGCCATGGTACCCTTACAGCTACCATTCGAAATGCTCCCAAAGACCAGATTGGCCTATCGCTTGGTGCATGGGGGGCGGTCCAGGCGACCTGCGCCGGAATCGGCGTGGCGCTGGCTGGGATCGTCCGCGATGTGCTCGTCGGACTTCCGGCCTTTTCGGGACTTCAGACCCACACACCCTATAATGTAGTGTTCACGATCGAAATCGTGTTCCTTGCTCTGGCCATTGTAGTGGCCATTCCGCTTGCCGCGCGCTTTAGCCAGACCGGGGCTGGTCGCGTTGCCAGCGGTCCACAATCCAACCCGGTGGAGGCACCATGACACAAGTTATTACCCGGTATTTCGACAGTGCAGAGAAGGCTCTCTCCGTGCGTTTCGAGCTTGTGGAGCGACGACGGTTCCCGTTGGACATCACACGTTTCTATGATGACGCCGATGGGCTGGCAGAGACGCTCGTCGAAGCTGATGTCGAAAAGACGACGGCAAAGGAATACGAAAAGCGCGTCGCCAAGGGCGGCGCCGTCCTAATGGTGCGTGCGGGTTACCGTCCACTGGCGGTTGCCAAGACGACGCGCGAAGTAATGGCAGAAATGGGTGCGGCAGAGCTTGGTAAGTTCTCGGAGGAGACTTTTGTTCCCTACGAAGAGAGTCCAAAATCGAGCGTTTTGCAAAACCATCCGTTGATGATGAGCCGGCGCCGGGATCCCAGTGACACCAATTACCATATGGCGGACTGGCCGATCCCCCTGATCAGTCGCCGGAAACCGTCAACAGTGTCCGTGATCGAACCGCATGGTCGTATGGCAAGTTGGCCCATCGGTCTCTTGGTGCCGGGGCGCATACGGTACGGGCGTTTCCCTTTTGACTTTCTGATCCCGGGGCACAAGCATCAGGCGGACAAACCGATCGGTCTCTTGGTGCCTCACAAAAAGCGGTACGGTGCCTTCCCGTTCGGCCTGCTTGTGCCGCACAGCAAACGGTACGGTGCGTTTCCCTTCGGTTTGCTTATTCCGGGACAAAAATTTCAAGCGAAGTTCCCGTTTGGGCACTTGGTGCCAAAGGGAATGCGGATGGCGAATTGGCCCTTCCCGCTTCTTATCAATGGGAAACAGGGCACGAACTCCCTTGTACCGGGTCAGAAATACATGGCGAAATTCCCGTTCGCGCACATTGTACCAGGCCATAAGTACATGGCCAATGTTCCGATCGGCCACAAGGTTTCGCACAACCGCCGCTATGGACGCTTCCCTTTTGACCTTCTGGTTCCCGGGCAGAAGTATATGGCGAACTTCCCCTTCGGCCATATCGTGCCGGGGCATAAGCACTATGCGGACTTCCCAATACAGCTCGTAATCGCTCATGGCGAGCGGGGCAGGAAGCGAAGCGCGCGTGGCTTCTCATTCTCCAAGTTGCTCCGGCTCCCGACGCTCCTCCCGCGTTAAACAGAGCATTTTCCAAACGAAAGCGGCGTGGAGCATTTGCCCCACGCCGCTTTCTCGTTGCTACGATGGTCGAAGCCCGTCAGACGGCAGACGCTTTTTGCTCAACCGGCTCTGCGTCATCAGTTTCGGGACTGATGTCGACAACATTGCTTTCTATCTCATCTTCCTGTGGCGTGTCTCTGTCCTCTAACAGCCCCACGATCAGGGGAAGCATTTCTGCATTCCCTGGTGCGCCGTTCGCCTCCTCTGGCGGTTCGACCCATGCCAGGCTGTCAAACGCGTCGCAGTTGCCGCAAATGGGCACCCAAGCGCCATGGATCTTGTGGCAGTTCCCGCAGACCCACTGTGGCCCGCGCGACGCGGTAACGGCTTTAGCAAGCCAGCCGCGGACAACGGCATCGCTCCCGCCTTCGCCACGCTCGATTGCGGCCATGATGGTCAAGGACCGAGCGCTGGGCGCTGTTTCGTAAAGATCACCGAGAGCGCGGCGTGCGGCCGGAAAATCCTCCGCTGTGATGAACAGTTCGGCCATCACAAGTTTCGACTCCAGATGATCGGGGTTCGGCTTGACCAAGGCTTCAAAACGCTTGATCCGCGCAGCGCTGCTTTCGTTCGGTTCGATCTCCGCATAGGCGGCTGCAAGTTCTGGGTGCGGTGACTCGCTCCAAGCGCGCTTGATCGTCTTGCTGGCTAACCGACCTTGTCCGGCGGCAATTTGTGTCCGCGCATGTAGAGCGGCTGCCGGAACAAAACCGGGCGCCATCTTAATCGCCTCGCCTGACAATGCGCCAGCCTTTGCGCTGTCACCGGCTTCCATACTCTCTTCTGCATTGCAATATGCGAGCACTGCGTCCCGGCGCCTGTGAACGTCGCGTGGCAGCGTGCCGGATTTCAATTTCGCTGAAAGCGTTTTCCGGGCGCCGGACCAGTCTTCGGCACCTGCCTGAAGCCGCAGAAGGGTGTTCTGCATTTCATCATGCCGGGGTTTCAGAGCAAAAGCCTTTTGCGCCAGGGCATAGGCGGTTTCGGTATCCCCCTCTGCCAACTTCTGCGACAGCAACCCGCGTACTCCTACGAACTTGGTGCGGTCGTCCGCAAGCATGGACTTGTAGACTTCGGTGGCCTTAGCTGTGTCGCCAGAAGCTTCGGCCGATTGAGCCATGAGAAGGTTCGTCAGGTCCGGACGGTGAAGGTAACGTTCTGCGCGCATTGCCTTTGACATTGCAGCACGTGGCTCGCCCGCGGCCAGTGCCATCATGCCCTGCGCCATCGCTTCGAACCCTTTGCGCTCCCGGTTCTTTGTGAAAAAGCGCGAGATCGCGGTTTCGTCGCCGTTCAGGAACTTCAGGCAGGCGAGCAGCAATCCGGCCAGTTTGAACAACAGCCAGGCCGACGCCAACAACACGAGCATGAAGACGACAGCGGCCAATGGCGTGAGCGAAAACTCGACGCCGGCGGCAGTGATCCGAATAGTCTCACCCGTTTCCGACAGGAACGTGGCGCCGAAGGTCAGCGCCGCAACTAGGCAGACAAACAAAAGAATTTTTACAAGTGACCAAAGCATCAGAGCGCCCTCAGTTCGAAATCAGTTCGGCAGTCAGCGCATCCCGCGCTGCCACGGCGTCGACGCGGGCTTGCGCGTCTGCAGTCCAACCGGCCATGGCCGCCTGTCCTTCATCAGGAAGGGTCGCGATCTCCGCTAGAGCGTCGGCAAATCGCGCGCTGGACACAGCCTCCTGTGCCCGTGCCAGGATTGCGTCAGGGTCGTCGCCTTCGCGGGCTTCGAGCGAGCGCGCACCGACCTGAGACTGAAGGAACGCCATTATCCGATCCCCTGGGTCGTCGCCAACCGTTACTTTCAAGGAATCCGAGAGACCGGCCCTCGCAGCTGCCGGGAACGCATTCTGAAGTTCAAGAACCGTTTTTACGCCGCTATCGGACACAGCGCTGAGTGCCTCGGGGACATCGCCGGTAATACTGGCTAATGCCGCGGCAAGTGGCGTTCCGCTTTCAATAGAGGAGGTCAAGTTGGCCAGAGCCGCCCGGTTGGTCGCCTCGTCCACAGCGGCTTGCGTTTCGGCCTGTAAGGCGCCTGCGCGCGCGCGAACGTCCTCCATCTCGGCGCGGGCAGCTTCCGCCATCTCCTGAAGCTGCGCCTGCATCTCGGAGTTCTCGGCTTGCTGCGCTTGAAGCTGTGCCTGAAGCGCAGCTACCGCCGCTGTTTCAGCGCCTCCGGTCCCAACGGGCATATCGGCAATTGCGTCCAGTTGTGCATTCACTGTACCAAGTTCATCGCCCAGGCCTGCCAGAACACCTTCCTGCGCTTCGACTTCGGATTGCACCGCATCGATCTCCCCCTGCAGCGCGCTGATCAGACCTTCTGTGTTCGAAAGCCCTTCGGCGAGCGGGCCGACACGAGGATCTTCGCCGCCTTCGGCGACTTGCGTCTGCAGCACGGCGATCTGCTCCTGAAGCGCGCCGATCTGCGCGCGTTCTTCGGCAAAAGCGTCTTCACCACCTGTGCCCAGTATTCCTTGGTTGACCAGATAGTAGCAAAGCCCGAAGCCAAGCCCCGCAGCAACCACGCCGCCGAGGAATGTTCCGAAGAAGCCGCCGCTCTTTTTCTCCTGAGAGGGTGGAGGTGTCGTTTCGTTTGCTGCTTCAGCCGTGTCCGGTTCGGGTGTGACGTCGGCAAGGTCTTCTTGCTCAACAGTATCTTCGACTGTCTCGTCGACTTGTTCTGCGTCTTCCGCTACGGGATCAGACAGATTGTCGTCAGACTCAGCTGTCGAGTCCTCCGCTTGCGTCTCATTCGCTTCTGTTGAAGCCTCGACCGTCTCGTCGTCATCCAGCACTTCTGCCTCTTCGATGTCTTGACCTGGTTGTTCAGGCTCTTTCGAAGATGCGTCGATCTCGTCTGTTTTTTCTTCCGGCGTTTCTATCTCTGTCTCCAGATCCTCTGGTTTTTCGGGTTCGTTCTTGGATTTGGGATCTGACACTGAGGCAATCCTTGTAACTGAATATCGCTGTCGTGCGAATCCTCTGCCCGGACACACACCAGCGACATGCTACCCAGACACCCCCTTTGCCTCAAGGCGTATGGCTCTAAGGCGATCGGATAGCTCAGATAACAGGGCATCTGCCCTCGGTGCACGGCTTGTGGAAACGGATGCGTAGCTCCCAGTCGAAAGAGCGTCGGCAACCGACGTACTCAGGCAGATTATGTGGGCTGATACTGCCTTCGGTTGCTCTCGGAGAAAGAGTTTTGCCGTGCGTCGTGAAAAAAGCGGCACGAGACAGGGCTGATCCGTAGAAAGTATGTCGCTGGCCTCCGCGCTGAGAGGACGTTCGATCTGATCATAGAGCACGAGTTCTCGGCACGTGTAACCAGCAGCGCGTAGCGTTTCTGCGATGTCGCCTCTGGTATGAACGCCGCGCACATGGGTAAACGGGCCAGAAGTGGTCAACGCCAGTTGGATCAGATCAGCCGCCGAACCATCAGCACTTGTCGCATCAAAACCTGCCGCTTGAGCAACTTCTGCAGTCCTTTTTCCGACGCACAAGGCCATTTGCCCAGAGTGCGCGGCGCCTGTTGCCGCGATGGACATCACGCCGTTCTCCGAAGTGAAGAGCAAGATCTCAGATGCGTTTGGCCGATCCTGCACGGGAAGCAACAAGATTTCCAGCAGCGGAGAGAAAACCGCCTGCGTTTCAGTAGGAAGCGTCTCTGCGAACCGCTCGGCCTGCGCCAGAGCGCGGGTCAGGATGACGGGGACGCGGTGTTGTGCGGACATGTCCACGGTGTTACCTGCGGTCAGACCACCACGCAAGGAAAGGGCATGGGCAAACCTCTGACAGTCTTGGGTATAGAAAGCAGCTGTGACGACACCGCTGCCGCAATCCTGTGTATTGACGGCGACATTGCAGAGGTCATCACATCCGAGGTTTTCGGACAGGAATCCATACACGAGGCTTATGGTGGAGTGGTGCCCGAACTTGCAGCGCGCGCGCATACCGAGAAACTGGACTTGGCCGTAAAACAGGCTCTAAATAAGGCCGAACTGGACTTGAAGGCTGTTGACCTTATCGCTGTGACAGCCGGGCCCGGGCTGATCGGAGGCGTGCTGGCCGGGGTGATGCTAGCCAAGGGCCTGTCTGCATCGCTCGGCATTCCGATGATTGGCGTCAACCATCTGGCAGGCCATGCCCTGACCCCGCGGTTTACGGACCAGATGCGCTTCCCCTATCTTCTGCTGCTGGTTTCCGGCGGGCATTGCCAGTTTCTGCGCGTAAACGGGCCGGAGGATTTCACGCGTCTTGGGGGCACCATTGACGACGCGCCGGGAGAGGCGTTCGACAAGACTGCAAAGCTACTTGGATTAGCGCAACCCGGTGGGCCGGCGGTCGAGGCCGAGGCTGCCAAGGGTGATGCGCAGCGGTTCTCTTTCCCGCGCCCGTTGCTCGACCGAGCAGGCTGCGACATGTCATTTTCAGGTCTGAAAACGGCTCTGTTACGGGCGCGCGATGGGGTGATTGCAGATAAAGGCGGGTTGACTGCGCAGGACCGCGCGGACCTCTGTGTTGGATTTCAAGCGGCCGTGGTTGATGTTCTTGTCGAAAAATCAAGGCGAGCGCTCGCGGCCAGCCCAGGGATCACCGGGTTCGCAGTTGCGGGTGGTGTCGCGGCGAACGGTCCGATCAGGGATGCGCTGACCGATCTGTCGCAAAGTCTGGACCTGACATTTGTCGCACCGCCGCTGGCCTATTGTACTGACAATGCTGCAATGATTGCATGGGCCGGGGCAGAGGCCTATCGGGCTGGTCGACGATCAGACATGACGCTCAAAGCCCGCCCAAGATGGCCGTTGGATGAAACTGCTCCTGCGCTGCTGGGTTCAGGGAAAAAGGGCGCCAAAGCGTGAAGCGGATCGACATCACCGGGGCGGGCGCGTTCGGCAGCGCTCTGGCTATTGCGCTTTCGCGAGGCGGGCGCGATGTAATGCTTTGGGCGCGGGATGCAGTTCAGGCCGATGCCATGCGCAGGACGCGTGCAATTCCCCGCCTTCCAGGGGTATCGCTGCCAGAAACCGTCTCAGTAACACAGGATTTGACAGATCTTACTGCCGACATCCGACTGCTCGCGGTGCCGATGCAGGCTCTGTCTGGGCACCTCGCTCTCGCACCACCAGCTCCTGGAACTGCCCTTGTGGCCTGCTGTAAGGGGATCGACCTGTCCACGGGCAAAGGCCCAACCGGGGTGATCGCCGACGGTGCCCCCGACGCCAAGCCGGCTATCCTGACGGGTCCAAGTTTTGCCGCCGATATCGCACGGGGCCTGCCGACAGCTCTCACACTCGCGTGTCGCGACATTGCGCGCGGCGTGAGCCTGCAACACGCGCTCGCAACCGACACGTTGCGCATTTATCGCAGCAGCGACCCCACAGGGGCGGAACTAGGTGGCGCACTTAAGAACGTGGTCGCCATTGCCGCCGGATTGGTGATCGGGGCTGGTCTGGGCGAGTCCGCGCGTGCGGCGCTCATGACTCGTGGATTTGTCGAAATGCAGCGCTTTGCGGAGGCGATGGGCGCAGAACCTGAAACGCTTCTGGGCCTCTCGGGATTTGGCGACATGGTGCTGACCGCCACCTCTGCGCAATCGCGCAATTTCGCCTTTGGTCAGGCGCTTGGTGCAGGCACTTCGCTGCCAGAGGGGACGACGGTGGAAGGCCGCGCCACCGCTCGGGCTGTTGCGCGGATCGCCTCAGAACAGGGCCTCGACATGCCGATCTGCACGATGGTATCGGCTGTTCTGGGCCAATCGCTAACCGTGCGCGAGGCGATGGAAACGCTGCTGGCCAGAGAATTGCGAGAGGAATAAAATGCTCATTGCCCTAATAGCCATCGACAATCCTGGCGCGCTCGAAACCCGGAAAGCCAACCGGGAGGCGCATGTCGCCTACCTCAAAGAGAGCGGTGTGGTTCAGCAGGCGGGGCCATTCATATCAAACACTGGGGAGATGTGCGGCTCGCTCATCATTCTCGATGTGCAGGACATGGAAGCGGCGCAGGCTTTTGCAGCAGGCGATCCCTATGGCAAGGCGGGGTTGTTCGAAAGCGTCGAACTCCGCCATTGGAACCGGGTGATCGGCTGATGAGATACTGGCTCTTCAAATCCGAGCCTGACACCTGGTCTTGGGACCAACAGGTCGCAAAAGGTGCTTTGGGAGAGGAATGGGACGGCATTCGTAACTATCAGGCCCGAAATTTCATGCGCGAGATGAAACTGGGCGACCGCGGCTTCTTCTACCATTCGCAGAAAGACAAAGCGGTCGTCGGCACTGTGGAGGTCTGCGCCGAGATCCACCCGGACAGCACCACCGACGATCCCCGTTGGGAATGTGTCGATATCCGAGCGTTAGAGCCTTTTGCGCGCCCTGTAACCCTTCAGGAAATAAAGGAGACTGAGGCGCTGGCGGAGATGGTTCTGGTCAAGAACTCCCGGTTATCGGTGCAACCCGTAACCGAGTCTGAATGGCGTTTGATTTGCGAGATGGGTGGGGTCCAGACCTAGAACGTTCTTGGGAAACCAGCATTCCACGCGCACCTTTGTCGCAGGCGCGCGGGAATCCGTGGCGCGTTGGGTCTCCCTTCCCTATGTTTTGACCATCTGTCATAGGGATGCTGTCACGCCGCTGTGACGGCGCGCGCGGTTGGGTCAACTTGACCTTCCCGGGACCGGGCTGCCCATAGTCGGACCATGGAGAACCAGCGATGATTCCTGAAATCGGCCAGTTCGCGTTGATGCTTGCGCTCGCAGCCGCCCTCGTGCAGTCGGTCCTGCCCATACTGGGTGCCTCAAGGGGTCGGATACTGTGGATGCAGAGCGCGATCCCCACGGCGCTTGTCCAATGCGCACTTCTAACCGTGGCCTTCGCTGCGCTGATGCGATCGTTCATCGTCTCCGACTTTACAGTGGTGAATGTCGCCACCAATTCCCACTCCCTCAAGCCCATGATCTACAAGGTCGCGGGCACATGGGGCAGCCATGAAGGGTCTTTGCTGCTCTGGGCGCTGATCCTTGCGGTTTTCGGGGCGGGTGTGGCGCTGCTGGGCAGAAATATTCCCGCCGGATTGAAAGCGCGGACGCTTTCAGTCCAGGCGTGGATCTCGGTGGGTTTCCTGTCCTTTATGATCTTCACGTCGAACCCGTTCGACCGGGTGTTTCCACCACCGATGGACGGCAATGATCTGAACCCACTGTTGCAGGACATCGGTCTCGCCCTTCATCCGCCGCTGCTTTATCTGGGCTATGTCGGATTCTCTATCGTCTTCTCTTTCGCAGTTGCGGCGCTGATAGAAGGCCGCGTCGACCCGGCCTGGGCACGCTGGGTGCGGCCGTGGACACTTGCGGCCTGGGTCAGTCTGACGGGCGGCATCGCACTTGGGTCCTGGTGGGCCTATTACGAGCTTGGCTGGGGCGGCTGGTGGTTTTGGGACCCGGTTGAAAACGTCTCTTTCATGCCGTGGCTCTTGGGCACTGCGCTGCTGCACTCCGCCATCGTGACAGAGAAGCGAGATACGTTCAAAAGCTGGACGATCTTGCTCGCCATCCTGACCTTCTCGCTTTCGCTGCTCGGCACCTTCATTGTGCGGTCTGGGCTTCTCACTTCAGTCCACGCATTCGCAGTGGACCCGGAGCGGGGCGTTTACATTCTTGGTTTGCTGGCGGTGTCCATCGGTGGCTCGCTCACGCTCTATGCCTGGCGCGCCCCGGCGCTGGAGGGTGGGGGGCTCTTCACGCCGATCTCTCGTGAGGCGGGGCTCTTGATTAACAACCTGCTTCTGGCGACGGCCACCGCGGCTGTTCTGTTCGGAACGCTCTATCCGTTGTTCCTAGAGGCAATCACCGGTGATAAGATTTCTGTCGGTCCACCCTTCTTCAACGCGGCATTCATCCCGCTGATGCTGCCATTGGTATTCTTGATGGGGATCGGTCCGTTTCTGAGTTGGAAACGTGCCGACCTGCGGGGTGCCTTGCAACGTTTGAAGCTTGCAATAGGTGTCGCACTCGTCTTCGCGCTTTGGGCTTGGTGGCGGGACACGGATGGTCCGGTTCTGGCGATTATTGCCTTTGGTCTGGCGGGTTGGCTGCTGGTCGCTTCCGCGCGCGAATGGGCATCCCGCGTGAAACTGGGTGAGGCGCCCTTCGCCGAAAGTCTGCGCCGCGCAAAAAACCTACCGCGTGCGGCCCATGGTATGACACTGGCCCATATGGGTGTGGCGATCCTCATTGTAGGCATGGTCGGCTCTTCCGCATGGAAGGATGAGCGGGTGCTGTTCGCCAGCCCCGGGACAGTGGTTGAAATTGCCGGCTACGAGGTGCGCTTCGATGGGGTCGCGCGTGTGCGGGGACCGAATTACGTCTCTGATATGGGCAGTCTGACAGTATTCCGGGGCGGTGAGATGATCACGCAGCTTGATCCGGAGCGCCGCTGGTATCCGGTTGCGCAGATGCAGACCACTGAAAGCGCGATCCGGTCCACGCTGGCCGGAGACCTCTATGTGACCATCGGCGAGCCTGCTGCGGACGAAGCGTCGGACGAATGGACTCTGCGTGTGCTTTACGAGCCCTTCGTAAACTTCCTGTGGATCGGGACGGTCTTTCTTGTCATTGGCGGCTTCTTTTCGTTGAGTGACCGGCGGCTGCGCGTGGGAGCGCCACGCCGAACATCCAGTGCGCCGCCGCCTCAGGCCACCCCTGCGGAGTAATCGATGAAACGACTTCTCCTGTTTCTACCCGTTGCCATAGTAGGCGTTCTGTTCGGATTCTTTTTCTGGGGACTGAACCCGGATCGCGACCCGAACGCCATTCCGTCGGTTTTGATCTCCCAACCCGCGCCTGAATTTGACCTGCCGCCGGTGGAGGGCACGGAGACACCAGGCCTCTCCGTCGACGATATTCGCGCCGCGGGCGAACCGGTTCTGGTGAATGTCTTTGCCTCGTGGTGTGTCCCGTGCCGAGCGGAACATGTGGTTCTCACCCGGCTGGTAGAGCAGGACGGCATTCGCTTGATGGGGATCAATTACAAGGACAAACCGACGGACGCGTCCAACTGGCTCGACGAACTGGGCAATCCCTATGAGCGGATCGGGTCGGACTATAGCGGACGCGTTGGCATTGAATGGGGTCTGTCTGGTGTTCCTGAGACATTCGTAATCGATACCAATGGAACGGTCGTTTTTCGCTATGTTGGCCCGATTGTGGATACAGGCGCGGTGGATGAGATTATGACCGCGTTGGAACAGGCTCGCGCGCAGGCGGCAGGGGGCGTTTGATGTTCAGGGGCGTTATTCTTGCGGCTGCGCTTACCGTGGCATCTGCGGTGCCAATTTGGGCCGTGCAACCGGATGAGATACTTGATGATCCGGTGCTGGAAGACCGTGCGCGGGAAATCTCGAAAGAACTGCGCTGTGTCGTTTGCCAGAATGAGCCGATTGACAGTTCCAACGCCGGCGTAGCGCGTGACTTACGCCTTCTTGTGCGCGAGCGGCTCGTGGCGGGCGATAGCGATGAAGAGGTCGTCGACTTCGTTGTGGCCCGTTACGGAGACTACGTTCTGTTCCGTCCACCCTTCAAGCCAACCACCTATGCGCTTTGGATTGGGCCCTTTGTCATTATGGGCCTTGGCGCTCTGGGCGTTGCGGTAATGCTTGTACGTCGTCCAAGAAGAATCGATGCCAAGGACGTGGCGCTGAGTGCCGAGGAAGAGGCTGCTCTCGATGCGTTGCTTGCGGATAAGGACAAGGGACGGCAAGGATGATTTGGGCAATTGGTGGCGGTCTTGCAGTGCTCACCGCGCTGGCGGTGTTGTTGCCGGTTTTCCGCCGCCGCAAGGAAATGCTCGGTCGCAATGAAAGCGCGCTGGAGATTTTCAAGGACCAACTGGCCGAGGTCGACCGCGACGCCGCGCGTGGTCTGATCTCAGGCGAGGAAGCGACCGCAGCCCGCTCAGAGATCAAGCGGCGGATGCTCGCGCTTTCGAAGTCGTCGGAAGTCGGAGCCGGGGCTGACAATAACAACGGCATAGCGGTCGTCGTAGCCTCTGCCGTGCTGATCCCGATGATGGGGTTCTGGCTCTATTCCATCCGGGGTGAACCGCAGACGCCAAGCCTGCCATTTGCGGAGCGCGAGGCGGAGCGGCAAGGGGAGTCGGAAATCGCCAATCTCGCGACCACATTGCGCAATCGGCTTTTGGAGGACCCGGAAGGCGGTCCGACAGATGGCTGGTTACTGCTGGGGCAGACTTATATGCGGATGGGCCGGGTTGAGGACGCGGCAGAAGCTTTTGCCCGGATAGCGGACCGCTCGGATGCGACATCCGTCGTTCTCTCTCAATATGCCGAGGCGCTGATCGCGCGGGAAAATGGTGTTGTAACACCGCGTGCCGCGCAAGCCATTGAGCGGGCCATGGAGCTTGATCCCCGAAACCCAGCAGCGACTTACTATCAGGCGCAGTTCATGGCCCAGGAGGGTCGCATTCGCGAAGCGCATGCTATGCTAATTCAGCGGCTGCAGGCGTCGCAGGGTTTTGCGCCTTGGATGGAGATTTTTGTCCGCCAGGCTAACCAGCTTGCCGAAGAGTTTGGCGGTCAAGCCGTTAGTCTGGAAGACTTTGCGCCGATGGCGCAGGGCGGTGGCGCCATGGCAATCCCCGGCCCGACCACAGAAGAAATGGAAGCCGCGCAAGAGATGTCGGAGGAGGACCGCGCAGCTTTCGTGGAGTCGATGGTCGAGCGGCTAGCTACGCGACTTAAAGAAGACCCCGACGATCTGGAGGGCTGGCTGCGGCTGGCCCGCGCTTACTCGGTGCTCGGCAATACCGAGGGCGCTGCCGAAGCGGCTGTGAATGCGCGTGCAATCGCCGATGCGCTTCCGGAAGGCGACCCCGGACGGGTGGCAACTTCTGCAGCTTTAAATGCATTAGGTCTGTAAGGTCTAGCGGCTGGCAAGCCTCGGCGCACCGGCTTCGGCAAGCGCCTCCAGAACGACATCGGAACTTAGCAGTTCAGGCAGCGGAACGCCCTCAGGCGCGCTCGGCCCGTAAACAACATTGAACGGAATGCCAAATCGACCGAAATCCTGCAGGAATGTCGCGATCTGGTCGTTCGGACGGGTCCAATCGGCGCGCATCGGAATGACGCCTTGCTGCGTCAGCGCGCTCGCGACCGGATCACGGTCCAGAACGAGCGCCTTGTTCGCTTTGCAGGTCAGGCACCAATCTGCGGTCACGTCCACGAACACTACGTCGCCTTGGGAAACCAAACGGGCGATCTGTCCGCGGTCAAAGACCGCCCATGATGTCTCAGCCACTTCCGTCGGAGACATTTGGTCGGGTTTGACCAGCGCAGGCAGGATCAGAGCTGCCAATGCCGCCGCGATGGCGGTCCCAGACCGGGCGCTGCCAAGCGACTTCCCGAGAGGGGAGAGAAGCCAGATTAGCGCTGCCAAAGACGTCGCGACCAGAAGCGTGGCGCGCGGGCCCGCCACACCCCACATGACGAAGAAGAGCCAGCCTGCCGTCAGTGCCAGAAGCGCGCCCAGAACCACTTTGAGCCCATTCATCCAGCCGCCGGGTTTCGGCAGCATGCGAACAAGGCCCGGCTTAGCGGCCACTAGCAGGTACGGCAGTGCCAACCCGATGCCTAAAGCAGTGAAGATCACGACGATATCGATGGGTCGACCCGCCATGGCAAAGGCAATCGCGGTACCCAAGAAAGGCGCAGAGCAAGGTGTTGCAAGAATCGCCGCGAAAGCCCCTGTCGCAAAGTCACCGCCATAGCCGCCACCGCTGCTGGCCCCCGAAAGCCGCGTCATCAAGCCTGAGGGCAGATTGATCTCGAAAAGCCCAAGCATGTTTGCGGCGAAGATCGTGATGATCGCCAGCAGGAACGCGAGGAACAGCGGATTCTGAAACTGAAGCCCCCAACCGATGGTCATGCCCATGCCACGGGCAGCCAGCGTGCCGGCGGCCAGTACCCACATGAAGGCCAAAACTCCAAACGCTGACATCAGAAAGCCCCCCCGCACGCGGGCTGGGGATTGGTCCACCGCCTTGATCGCAGAGGCCAGCTTGATCGACAGAACTGGCAGCACGCAGGGCATAATATTGAGGATTAGCCCGCCTATGATTGCGATCAGCGCGATCGACAGCAGTTCAACCATACCGGCGTTCGCGGTGGTCAGCGAGAAGGGCGGACGCGTCTGCGCGTCGGACAGATCGGGCGTCGGGGCATCGACGGCAAGCGTACCATCTGTGAGTGTCAGACGCAGTGTCTCAGCCTGTATCTCAGGTTCTGTTACAGGGTCAGACAAGATAGGCAGACTGGCCCAGACCAGGCGGTTCCCATCGCCTAGCCGAATGTCGGGCGCGCCGAAGGCAACACCTTCGCCCAGTTCAGGAAACACGTCGGGTGAAATCCATCCTGCGGGGTTCTGCGCTTCGACCACGAGGCTGGTTCCAGCCGCGTCAAACGCCACATTGGTCAGGGTGATGTCAGACTGGTCGATGCTGCCCGGTACACGCGCGGCGGCATCTGCGATCAGCGATGCGCTCTCGCTATCGATACCTGACCCTAAGGGCAACGAGAGCGACAATTCCGCTTCTTCCGGGATGCAGATGTCCTCGCAGACCAACAAGAAGACGCTCGCGTTCAGATCGAGCGGCGCATCGGGATTGCTCAATGTGATCTTGAGCGGGATCGTGACCTCTTTCTCGTAGCCGAAGTTTTCGATCCCGAAGGCGCGGAACCTTGTCGGCGCGGGCCAGAGCATCTCGACGTTCTCGAGGTTCTCCGAGCCAGTCCAGTCGATCTCAGGTGGCAGGCCGACCTCACCGGGTGATCGCCAGTAGGCCTTCCATCCTTCTTCGAGTTCAATGTGCAGACCGGCTGAGACGTACCGCGTGTTCGGTGCGATTCCGTTCTCGGCGGTGATCAACCGCATAGTGGTCGTCGGCCCATTATGGGCATCTGATGAGGCCGCAAGGGCAGCGGAGCCGACCGTAAAGCTTAGGAAAAAGGTCAGAAGGGCGATCAGGTGCCTCATGAAAAGACACCACAGGGCAGAGAGGATGTTTCTTCAGCCTTGATCCGGATCAGTTGGTCGAGCTCTCCGTCGGATACGTAGCCGCATGCCAGGGTGCGCCCGACCAGAAGTCCTGGCGTGCCATTAACAGCCAGTTGCGCCGCAGACGCGGGCGATTTCGCGATTTCGCGCTCTGCTATTGGCCCGAAGGCATCCCGCATCAGTTTTTCCTCATCCAGTCCCAATTGTCTGGCAACAATCGCAAGATAGTCTGGATCGATTGCAAAAGCTGCGCTCATCAAGCGCTTGTGAAAGGCAATATACGCGTATTGTTGTCTCGCTGCGAGCGCTCCGCGTGCGGCCCATAGGCTCGTTTCGCCCAGCAAAGGCAAGTGGTGCGCCTTCAAAGTTGCGTCATCCGGGCGTTTTTCTGGCAAACCAGAGAGCTTCCGGTCGAGGAAACGGCAGTAGAGGCAGTTGAAGTCGGTGAAAACCGCGATCTGCACGCGTTCGTCTGGTTGCGGGCATAGCGTGCGCTGCGGAGATCGCTTCAGCTGGATGTTGGGGGAGTGCCTGACATTGTATTGACCGATGGCACCTCGAACCCAAACAAAGGATCGTTTAGCCCCCCGCTCATGCTGCCCGACGCGACAACGCGGCGGTATCCTGGAGCAGAAAAGCGTACGAGGCTCGGGAAGACCACCTCCGTCCACAACACAGATCACGCAAAAAGTCAGTTACACGGACGGCTCGGCGTCCAAGATGGACTGCCATCTTCAAAACGGTCTTGAGCTGTGCAGGATTGCTCCGGGTCAGAGTACGGTTACAAGTGTGCCGCGTGGAACACGCTCGTAGAGGTCGATCACATGTTCATCGATCATGCGGATACACCCGTTCGAAGCCGAACGTCCGATCGACCATGGCTCGGTCGTGCCGTGGATACGAAAATACGTGTCTATTCCGTTCTGGTATAGATACAAAGCGCGTGCGCCCAAGGGATTGCCCGGCCCGCCGGGAACACCATTTGCGTATTTCTCATACTTGTGCGGCTCGCGTTTGATCATCTCATCGGTCGGTCGCCAGTCAGGCCAGACAGCTTTCCGCTGGATGATTGCATTGCCCTTGAACTCGAGACCGGCTTTGCCAACACCTACGCCATAGCGCATCGCCTGGTTGCCGGGCATCACGAGATAGAGGTAATGCGCTTGCGGCAGGACAATGATCTGACCCGCTTTGAAGGGGTACCGCAGCGGAACCACCTGCGGCTCAAATCGCGGGTCGAGTTGGAATGCACGCTGCGCGAGAAGACCTTTTGGGGTCGCAACTGCTGCAGCACCCAAGGCTAGAAAGGCTCTTTTCGAAATCATTTTCATCTCCAAGCAACAACGGCTGACTAACACAAGGTCGATCTAGTAGCACTGAGCGTGCCACCAAAACATGGTCTTATCATGGCCGGAGTTGCTTTTTTCCTTCACATCCGCGTTAGTGGCTGCGGCGAAGTCACTCCTACGGTCCGGGGGGCTTTGACCGTCCGAGAGACTTCGGCCAAGGTTATGCGCAGCGCGTCCGATTTCGGCGCATCCCATGTAAGGAAAATGACATGTTGAAACGTCTCGCTCTGTCAGCGCTTGTTGTTGCCGCGATATCCGGCCCGGCGCTGTCGCAGGAGTTGACTGACGAGCGCATTAAAGAATTGGCGCTGGAAGCAATTCTTGAAAATCCGCAAATCGTCATGGACGCGGTTGCCATCTTGCGCGAACGCGAAGCCGAGGCTCAGGCTGCCACCGCCGCGGAAACCCTCGAAACGCAGCGTGCTTTACTTGAGCAGGATGAGAATGCGCCCGTTCTGGGCAATCCGGACGGCGATGTCACCGTCATAGAGTTTTTTGACTATAACTGCCCCTATTGCCGCCGCGCCAAGCCGGTTATCGAAGGCCTCGTGGCGGCCGATGCCAATGTGCGGATCGTATTCCGTGAGTTTCCGATCCTAGGCGATGCTTCCGTTTATGCCGCACGCGCCGCTTTGGCTGCGCGGGAACAGGGTCTTTACGAGGAGTTTCATTGGGGCCTGATGGCTTTATCAGGACGTGTGACTGAAGCCACAATCCAAAGCGTGGCGGAAGAAGTCGGTCTGAATTATGACCAGTTGCTCGCAGATATGGAGTCAGATGCCGTGTCCGAACATATAGAGACCTCGCTGTCTCTCGCTGAGTCGCTTGGAATCACCGGAACGCCTTCTTTTGTTGTTGGCGATACGATCTTGCCGGGTCTTGTGGATCAAGCTCGGCTAGAGGAGCTTGTAAAGGACACCCGCAGCGACAGCTAGCGGTGAACGTTGGCGGCAAAGCCCAAGTCATTCAAAACCATTAATACCAGCGCGTCGGAGGCCTTGGTTTCCACGCGCACGAGGCGCTTCGGCACATCCGCGGCGATTGTCGCATCCGGATCGAGTTTTGACAGGGCGGATTCGATTGCGTGCGATCTGCGCCCGCAGCTCATTTCGGGAATGGCGAATGACGTCATGTCAGTCTCCTTTCGCCTCCCGGTGCCTAAGTCACAAGGCGGGGTATGAGTCGTCAACGTTTTGTTAAGGATTTGCGACAAATCAGCTTTTCGACGTGGGCCGGACCCATCATCGGGAGGTCGTATGCGTAATTATGAGGCAGAACCTGTCTCGATTGACTGTGTAAAAGGCGTACCTGATATACAGCTTGGTTGACTTCGCAGCCTACAGAATGCCACTTTAGTCGTAGACGCTGTGTTCAGACCCACAGTGCTTGAGACTATCATACCTAGACGCCGGGAAGCGGCGCATAAATCGACCATCCTGGGAGGATCCTGTGAACCAAACGGCCAGGCTCACTGAGGTTGCCGACACGGTTCAAGTACCGGCCGGTGACAAAAGTCATGTGTTTGGAGATCGCGAATCTGCCTTGTCCGAACTGACCATCCCGGCGCTTCTTGATGAGACTGTCCGACGGCAGCCGGACCAACCCGCTGCGGTGTTTATCGAAGCGGGAATTCATTGGACCTATACTGAGTTTGCGCGCGAAATCGACGCTTTGGCGGGCGGGCTCATGCGACTTGGGTTGGAAAAGGGCGACCGGCTTGGGATCTGGGCCCCCAATCGGCCAGAATGGCTTCTGGCACAGTTTGCGACCGCCCGGCTTGGGATCATCCTAGTCAATCTCAATCCGGCTTACAGAACGCATGAACTGAAATACGCGCTGAAAAAGACCGGGTGCAAAGCACTCATTCTCGCGCCTGTGTTCAAAAGCTCCAACTATCTGGGCATGATCCAACAGGTCATTCCGGAACTCGCACAAGCCAAACCGGGTGATTTGCAGACAGACGAGTTGCCAGAATTAAGGTGCGTTATCGTCGCGGACGATGCACCCCCACCGGGTTGTATTGCCTTTCCGGACGTCGTCGATTGGGGCCGCGATGTGCCAAAAGCGGGCTTGGATGAGATATCTCAGGCTCTGGACCGCAACGACCCGATCAATATCCAGTTCACGTCGGGAACCACCGGTCGGCCGAAGGGTGCAACGTTGACGCATCGGAATATCGTTAACAACGCACAGTTTGTGACGGACGCCATTCGCCTGAGCAAAGCGGATCGGTTGTGTATTCCAGTGCCATTCTATCATTGTTTCGGTATGGTGATGGGCACACTTGGCTGCGTGACCAAGGGGGCAACGATGGTCATCCCGGGACAGGGATTCGACGCGCGCGGGACATTGGCTGCTCTCGAAGACGAGGGGTGTACGGCGCTTTATGCGGTCCCGACCATGGTTGTCGCGATGCTCCAGCACGAGGATTTCGATGACTTCGATCTGTCCGGAATGCGGACAGGTATCATGGCAGGAGCGCCGGTTCCGATAGAGATCATGCGCCGGGTCCAGTCAGAATTGCACATGCCCGAGGTTACGATTGCCTACGGCATGACGGAAACCAGCCCGGTCTCTTTTCAGTCTGCCACCGACGACCCGTTGGAGAAGCGCGTTACGTCAGTGGGGCGCATCCAACCTCATGTCGAGGTCAAGATCGTGGACGAACAGGGCCAGCCCGTCGCTGTTGGCGAGCAAGGAGAGCTCTGGACGCGGGGTTACTCCGTGATGCAGGGATATTGGGACGAGCCCGAGCGGACAGCAGAAGCCATTGATGCAGAGGGCTGGATGCACACAGGTGATCTGGCGCGTTTGGATGCGGAGGGCTTTTGCAAGATCACCGGGCGTCTGAAAGATATGATAATCCGCGGTGGAGAGAATATTTATCCGCGCGAGATCGAGGAGTTCCTGTATACTCACCCCGAGGTCAGCCAGGTCCAGGTCTTCGGCGTGCCGGACCACACCTTTGGAGAGATTGTCTGCGCGTGGATTGTCTCGAAACCGGGTGCCACACCGGATGCTGATAGCATTCTCGCGTTTTGCGAAGGGCAAATATCGCATTACAAAGTGCCAGCTCTGATCCGGTTCAAAGATCAGCTTCCCATGACGGTAACAGGCAAACCCCAGAAGTTCGAAATGCGAGCGGCTATGGTTGCGGAGCTCGGATTAACTGAGGCGGAGACAGCCTGACGCAGGCCCCGCCGCTCGACACGTAATTGTGCGGCTCTACCTGAGCCGTATGAACGACCGACCCTTATCCACCCGCGCGCGGATTACGCTTGCGCTCGTATATGCCGCGGCATGCCACGGCATCTTCGCGCTGGCTGGATTGGCCATGCTGGTAGGACTTTTCACGGGTATGCAGACTGGGTTCGGTCAGTTGACAGGCTGGACGGCTTGGGTGGTCAACATACTGCTACTCGCTCAATTCCCGCTGGGGCATTCATTCTTTCTCAGCAACCGGGGGCGCTCGATCCTTTGCAAGCTCGCACCTTATGGAACGGGTAAGATCCTGGCTACGACCACTTATGCAACAATCGCATCGCTACAATTACTGGCTCTTTTCACTCTCTGGTCGCCATCAGGCGTTATTCTCTGGCAGGCGTCTGGGCCCACACTTTGGCTTCTCTGCGTCGCTTATGCCGTCAGCTGGGTTCTTTTGACCAAGGCGTCTTTTGACGCGGGTCCAACAGTGCAAGCGGGGTCTTTGGGATGGATGGCGTTACTGCGCAACCGGGCACCTGTGTATCCCGATATGCCTGAAAAGGGCCTGTTTAGGGTCGTTCGCCAGCCAATTTATGTCTCATTTGCGCTGGTCCTTTGGTGCGTTCCCGTCTGGACCCCGGACCAACTGCTGATCGCGACGTCGTACACCGCTTACTGCATACTTGCGCCGCGCCTTAAGGAGCGCCGGTTCGAACGCTTCTATGGCGATCGGTTCCGTGCTTATCGCGCGCGCGTTCCCTACTGGCTGCCGCGCCTGACAAAACGGAGACCATACGATGCCTGATGGGTCCACGATCACTCGCAATGACCTGACAATTTATGACGCTGAGGCGGACCGCTGGTGGTCCGATGAAACGCGTTGGGTGCGTACCCTCAAAAACATGGTGCCAGGACGCCTCGCATATTTCGACCGCTTCGCGTCATGGGAGAACGCAAACGTTCTTGATCTGGGCTGTGCAGGCGGCTTCATGGCCGAGGCTATGGCTGCCAGAGGGGCAAAGGTCACGGGGATCGATCCGGCTGCGCAAGCAATCGCTGCCGCACAGGCACATGCTGAAAGCTCTGGTCTTGATATCCGCTACGATGTTGGTGTCGGTGAGGCTTTGCCATATGCTGACAACATTTTCGACATCGTGGTCTGCGTCGACGTGCTGGAGCATGTGCAGGATCTGAGCCAAGTGATGTCGGAAGTCTGGCGCGTGCTCAAGCCCGGAGGTGTCTTCCTGTTTGACACGATTAACCGCAACCCTGTGGCGCGCCTTGCGGTCATCACTGTGGCAGAGGATGTTCTGGGACTTCTGCCAAAGGGAACGCATGACCCAGAGATGTTCATTAAGCCGTCCGAGTTGAAGGCGGAACTTTCTGAGGCTGGATTTCAAATCGGTCCTCTGACGGGCCTGGGCCCGCGCGGGATAAATCGGCGCGGCGATTTCACATTCGGTCGCTTGCCCGGCACGGCGATCATATACATGGGCCATGCCACCAAACCCGAGGGAGACGCGTGATGGAAATTGCAGCTCTTCTGGCCACCGCAACGCTTTTCGGGGGTATGACACTCTATTCGTTCGGATTTGCGCCTTTGCTCTTTTCTGAACTGCGCGCGGAGGCTGCCGGCCGGCTGCTGCGCCGGGCCTTCCCATGGTATTACTTGTTCATCATTGCAGTCGCGCTGATCGGTGCCGGGTTGCTCTGGCCTTTAGACCGGTTGTCCGTGGTTCTTTTGGCCAGCACAGCCCTGATCGGAATTATCGCGCGGCAGGCATTAATGCCGATGATCAATACTGCGCGCGACGCCTGGACGGGCGGAGAGGTTGCAGCAAAACGCCGATTTGACCTCCTTCATGGCCTGTCTGTGGCACTCAACCTCGTTCAAATGGGTCTCGTTGCATGGGCGCTTGTGCGCTTCTTGTGACCACAGCGAGGCCCCGACTTACCTACGCGAAAACCACTTGGTGCAACAGTTTTAAGCAACTGCGTAAAAATGGGTAGGACTCATGTTCTGCCGATGCGCTCTACGCTCAAGGCCCTGATAAATATACGTTAATTTTTCTGATAAACTGGGTTGTAATACATCCCCGCTTTTTTAATTCTGCGGGGGCGTATTAGGCCGCTTATGGCCTTATGAAAAGGCGGGAAAATCCGCCGGCATACATGGTAAACCTAGGGAGGGAGATCCATGAAATTTAAGACGATGGCGGCGGTTTGCTGCCTCAGCCTTGCTGCGTCCGGTGCTCAGGCACAAGAAGTTCTGGAGATGACATCGGCATTCGGTAAGAACCTGCCAATTCTCGGCACAGCCGCTGTGAACTTCACTGACAAGATCAACAGCATTTCTGAAGGCGTTGAGTTCGAGCACTTCGATCCAGGTGAGCTTGTCCCGACCCTTGAAGCTCTCGACGCTGTGTCTAGCGGCTCGGTCGATGCGGCTTATACCACCTCCGGCTACTGGCAGGGCAAGATGTCCGCCGCGGGCCTCTTCGCAGCCGTTCCGTTCGGCCCTGAGCCGGGCGAGATGCTTGCATGGATGCTCTACGACGACGGCCTGACCCTGATGCGTGAGATGTATGACTCCAACGGTTACAACGTCCATGTCATGCTCTGCGGTACCTACGCGCCGGAAACCTCCGGTTGGTTCAAGGAAGAAATCACTTCGCTCGACGACCTGCAGGGTCTGAACATGCGCTTCTTCGGCCTTGGCGCCGAAGTGATGCAGAAGCTTGGCGTTTCAACCTCGCTGCTCGCAGGTGGCGACATCTTCCCGGCGCTGGAGCGCGGTGCGATCGACGCGACCGAATTCTCCATGCCGATCGTGGATGCACGTCTTGGCTTCTACAACATTGCGAAGTTCAACTACTTCCCGGGCTGGCACCAGCCGTCGACGCTCTTCGAACTGCTGATCAACAAAGATCGCTGGGAAGAACTGGACGAGCTGAGCCAGAAGCAGATCGAAATCGCGTGCATGGCGAACATCACCGACAACTTCGCTGAAGGTGAAGCGTTAAACTTCCCGGCAATGGTCGACAACGTGGAAAACCGCGGCGTGACCATCAAGCAGTGGACTCCGGATCAGCTGCGGGCATTCGAAGCCGCATGGCTTGAAGTGGCCGGTGAACTGGCTGCTGAAGACGAGTTCTTCAAGAAAGCCTGGGACGACCTGCAGGAGTTCCGCGAAGGCTACGCCACCTGGGGCAACAACATCTATCTGCCACGCCCCTGGAACTAAGGGCTGGTATATGAACTGAGCCGGAGCAGCCGATCGCGCTGCTCCGGCTTTCTCGCGCTCGCATGGGGGTGGGCGGAAGCGGAGGATCCATGGAACCCGTTGAAGACATTATTAAGCTCTCCGACCCTGGGGAGGTCGGTCGCGCCGAGCACAATCGCGGCGACCGTTTCATCGTTCAGCTCTCGAATGTGGTCGCCTGGCTCTTTCCGATCCTGATGATTGCGATTTGCGCACAGGTTGTGCTGCGCAGTTCAGGCTTCAATCAGGCCTGGCTGGACGATCTGCAGTGGTGGCTTTACGGCTCGGCCGTGATGGTTGGGATCGGGTATGCCGTGACCAATAATGCCCATGTGCGGGTAGATATTTTCTTTGATGGATATCGTGAGGAGAAGAAGAACCGGATCGAGATATTCGGTCTGGTCTGGCTCTTTCTGCCTTTTATCATCCTGTGCTGGGACGTTACCGTTCACTATGCGATCGCATCCGTGGCGGCCGATGAAGGGTCCGACAGCCCGAACGGTCTGCACAACCTGTGGATCCTGAAAGTGTTCATGAACCTGTCGTTTATCTTCATCGGGATCGCTGCCTGGGCAGCCTACTACAGGTTTCTGAACAAACTGACGGAACCGGTTCTGTGGAAGCAACTGCTGTTTGCCTTCCCGTCCACGATGTTTCTGATCAACCTCATCGTGTTCTATTCCATCTGGTGGTTCTTGCGGCTGACGTCACCTGCGGAAGTTACGAACCGGGAGATCGGGCGCTTGCCGATTTTCGGTGAATTGGAAGTTGGTGTCGAAAAAATCCCCTACACGATCATCATCACGGTGGTGATGACTATTTTGGTCATTGGCTTGGCCTATCTGCGCGATCGCGCGAGCGAAGCGAGGTACTAAGCGATGTTCCTTCTGGAATTCCTGGGTCAGTTCATGACCCTGAACGAGTTCGCCGTTCTGGCGATGTTCCTCGTTTTCATCTTTCTCCTGTTCCGCGGTATTCCGGTCGCCTATGCGCTCGTCGGTGTCAGCCTGATCTTCGCACTGATCGCCGAGATCTTCCTCGATCCGAACCGTGCCGCGTTCCGGGACATCATCGAGTTTGACCGTACGGGCATTGACTACCAGCGCTTGCAGGTTCTGTCCGGGCGCCTGTTCGGCAACATCGTCAAAAACCCGGTGCTTGTGGCGCTGCCGATGTTCATTTTCATGGGCTTGATGCTGGATCAGTCCGGTGTCGCGCAGCGTATGATGCAGTCGATGCAGAAACTGTTCGGCGGGTTGCGCGGCGGGCTGTCGCTGACGGTTATGCTGATCGGGATCATCCTTGCCGCCTCCACCGGTGTGATCGGTGCGTCTGTGACGCTGCTGGGAGTGATGGCGCTGCCGGCGATGATGGCGCAGAACTACTCCAAACCGATTGCTACCGGCACTATCGCCTCGGCAGGGACGCTCGGGATCCTGATCCCTCCGTCGATCATGCTGGTGATCATGTCTGACCAGCTGGCCATCAGCCTGGGCGATCTGTTTATGGGGGCGCTGTTTCCGGGTCTGATCCTGGGCGCGCTCTACATCGTGTTCATCGTGACCTATGGCATCATCAACCCAAAGGCGATGCCGGCTCCCCCCACCACGGACGAAGTGGGTTGGGACGTGGTTAAGGATGTGCTTCTCGCCGTTGTACCGCCTATGTTCCTGATCCTTCTGGTCCTTGGCTCCATCTTTGCCGGCATCGCGACGCCGACCGAAGCCTCGGGTCTCGGCGCGCTGGGAGCGACCTTGCTCGCGCTCGCCAATGGCAAGTTGAACTACAAAGTGCTGAAAGAGGTCAGCCGGTCCACTCTGAACACGTCTGGCTATATCGTCGGTATCTTCCTGGCCGCGAACTTCTTTGCGCTGATTATGCGCCGCTATGGCGGGGACGAAATCATTCAGGGCTACGTGCTTTCCGCGTTCAGCGACCCGTACATGATCGTTCTGTTCATCCTGTTCATCATCTTCCTGCTTGGGTTCCTGCTGGACTGGATCGAGATCACGATCATCATCATGCCGCTGATGCTGCCGATCATTCAGGGCCTGGAACTGGCCGTGCCGGGCTTCGATCAGGTGCGTGATCCGGCGGTGGTCTGGTTCGCGATCCTAGTCGCGGTGACCTTGCAGACGAGCTTCCTGACGCCGCCTGTGGGCTTTGCGCTCTTCTATCTGAAGGGGGTTTGTCCGCCGGGTGTCAGCCTTGGGCATATCTACCGCGGGGTTATCCCGTTTGTGATGCTGCAGCTTCTGGGATTGTTGATCGTATTCCAGTTCCCGGCACTTACGACGTGGTTGCCCGCAATTGCATATGGGGAATAACGCGTAGAACCTATTTAGAAGCGCAGGGCGGCCCGAACGGGCCGCCTTTTTCATTCAGGATAACGCCACCCGCGACCGGGCCCGTGCTGAGGTGTAAATGGCCTCCTCTGCGCGCAAAACCGGCAGGTAATCCTGAGCGAGGTTTTCGAACGCTCGGGCTCCGTTCAGTGCGTCCACGACATGGATTTGCAGGGCATGCACACAATCACCGGCAAAGCCCGCATAGCTACCCGCTGGTAGGATCACCGTCTCTGCCTCGGTCCCGAAGGCGCGCCGGGTTACAGATCCATCTCCCATCAGTGAAAGGGTCGCTTCTGTGCCCTCCAGAAGTGCCTCTCCGAAAGTGAGCCGCGGGTTCTGGGTCTTGTGATCGAGTGTTCTGTTGGCGTCAAAAAGCGCGCGAGCGCCACCCGCGAAATCGAATAGGATATGGCCTGCATCTTCACCGGTGATTGCCTCATTCTCGCGCCGCAGGTCGGCATAAACTCCTTCGGGCTCGCCCATCAGATAGCGGAAAGTGTCGACCCAATGTACGCCGGTCTCGTGCACCAGAAACCGGGGCATTTTCTGGAAGTAAGGTTGCCGTGCGAGATAAGCATCGGAACCACGCCCGTCCCCTGTTCTGAGCCGGAAGGTCAGTTGGCGCACGGTGCCCAGACAGCCGTCATCGATTTCCTTGCGCATGACCCGGTACCAAGGCTGAAACCGAAAGTTTTCATGCACGACAAGGGGCACATGAGCCGCATCCGTCTCTCGAGCGATTTCGCTGGCTTCGCTCAGATCTCGACAGAAGGGCTTCTGACAAATGATGGCTCGAACTCCGCCAGCCAGACCCGTGCGGATCGCATCTGCGTGGGTCTCAGGCGGAGTTACAATATCCAGAATGTCCGGTTTCGCGATGCGGAGCATTGCTGACAGATCGGCAAATGCCCGGGCGCCGCTCCGGGCAGCGAGGCCCGGATTCCGGTCGGCCACGGCAGCAAGCTCCACCCCGTTGATACGCCGCCATGCTTCGTGGTGAAACTGCGCGAAGTAACCTGCGCCAAGACAGGCGACCTGCAGGGTCATAGCTTTGCCCCGATGGCATCTGCGACTTCTTCAGTCGTGGCTGAGCCGCCCAAGTCCCCTGTCAGCACCGCGCCCTCGCGCAGAACATCTTCCACAGCTTCTCTTAGTCGAGTTCCGTGCTGCGCGAGCTCCGGAAGCGATTTTTCCAGCGCGAGCCAATCCAGCATCATCGCAGCCGAAAGGATCATCGCCATCGGGTTCGCGATGCCGCGGCCTGCGATGTCAGGGGCGGTTCCGTGACACGGCTGGAATACAGCGTGATGATCGCCGATATCCGCAGATGGCGCTAAACCGAGACCGCCCATCAGCCCGGCTCCAAGATCGCTTAGGATGTCGCCAAACATGTTTTCAGTCACCAACACGTCAAACTCGGCTGGGCGCTGGACCATCCACAAGGCCATCGCATCGACATAGGCATGATCCGCTTTGAGTTCAGAGTGATGCGACGCCTCAGCGTCGAAAATTTCCCGGAACCAGGCGAAGGCACGAAACACGTTCGCCTTGTCGACACAGGTTACTCGCCCGGGCCCGCGCCCCATTTCTCGGCGCTGTTGCGCGAGCAAGAACGCAAATTTGCAGAGCTTCTGTGACGTCTTGCGCGTGAGTTTAAGGGTTTCAGTTGCGTAATCTTCGGTAACTGTTCCCTTGCCCTTGGTATGAAATAGCCCTTCCGTGCTTTCGCGGATCAGAACGAAATCAACATCGCCAGGCGAGGCCAATGGGCTCGGATATCCCGGCGCGATGCGAACAGGGCGCACACCTGCGTAGAGGTTCATCTCAAACCGCAGATCGATTTGCGGAGTGATTTCTGTTCCGTCCGGATAGCGTATGTCGGGCAAACCCATCGCAGATAATAGTATTGCATGTGCAGTCCGCGCGGCTGCCACAGAGCTTTCGGGTAGCGCATCGCCTGTCTTCGCGTAGAGACCTGCGCCCGCGGGAAGAAAATCGAACGAGAGAGTGTAGCTATCGGCACTGCGTGTTAGCTGTTCCAGAAGCTGCATGGTCGCCGCCATGATTTCTGGCCCTATGCCGTCGCCCTCAAAAACGGCAATGCTGAGGTCTGTCATTACGGTTCCTCCCCAGTGCAGTCTTGCCGCGCCATGCCTGATGCTGCAAGCAAGGAGAGGGCGCGTGGGATCGCGCGGACCAAAAACGAGGATGCCGACGATGTACGCAGTGACAGTAACCTTCGGGCTCAGGCCGGGTGGGGCGGAGGAGTTTATGCCGAAGGTCCTGCAGAATGCGCGAACATCGTTGCTGGAGGAACCCGGTTGCATGCGTTTCGATGTCTGTACCGATCCGGCGCGGCCAGACTCTGTGTTTCTCTACGAACTCTACTACAACCGCGAGATGTTTGACCGGCACTTGGCATCGAAGCACTATCATGCGTTTTCCAAAGACGTCGAAGACCTCATTATGGAAAAAGATGTACAGACCTTTGCGCAGGTTCAGATATGAACTGCGCTCGAGTCTGCGCTGAGTGTGGGGGGTAGGCTGTGTCTCTCGGACAGCGTCTTTCCTCACTTGTGAGGAGGCAAGGCCGCGAGGAGGTATTGGGTCCTTCTCCGGATCGACTGACTTATGCCATCGGCGACATACATGGCCGCCTTGATCTACTGGATACGATGGTATCGCTGATCGAGGCGGATCGCGCAGGACAGCCTGCAGACCTGGTGTTCTTAGGCGACTATATTGACCGTGGCTTAGGGTCGGCCCAGGTCCTGCGGCGATTGCAAACGCTGGAGCTTCCCAGCGCAAGCATTCATTGCCTGATGGGAAATCACGAGCGTATGTTTCTCGATTTCCTCGATGACCCGGTAAAAGCTGGCCCGAGGTGGCTTCACAACGGGGGGCTTGAGACCCTCGAGAGCTTTCTTGGTCCTCGCCAGATCGCAACGTCTGACGAAAGCTTTGAAACCATCTGTCGAGACAAGCTTCTGGACACTGTAGATTCCAGCCTTCTGGAGTGGGTTCGCGCGCTGGCTTTGCAATGGCGCAGCGGTGATCTTGGTTGCGTTCACGCGATAACAGATCCAAGGGCGGCTTGGGATGCGCAAAAGGATGCGACTTTGTTATGGGGACGCCCGAAACCGAAGATGCCCAAGCGCGCCGACGGAATGTGGATCGCACACGGCCATACCGTCGTTGAGGCCGCGAATGTTCAGAACCGGCGCATCGCCTTAGATACGGGCGCTTATCTGACAGGGGTTCTTTCAGCCGCGCGTTTCGAAAATGGGTCTATCTCGCTTTTGACTACGACACCCGAAGACCGCTATTAGGCATAACTTTGGTTGTAGCTGTAGCCTTCATTTTCTTCCGGGTAGCGGCATTTGTTCAGAACAACACCAAGGAAATTTGTATGCTCCGCGATCTCGCGCTCCGCGAGGTCAATTTGTTTTAGCGTGCAGTTTTCGGACTCTGCGATAAGGAGAACACAATCGACATTTGGAAAGAAAGCAGTGGCATCGTCGCCCGCATAGAGCGGAGGAAGGTCAAACATCACGATATCAGGCTCGAACTCCGCTTCCGCCGCATTGAGCCTTTGAAGTGTTTTGGGATTCAGGAACAGATCCGACGGAGACGGCAATGGCCCCGGGTTGCAGGATACCGCAACACTTGGGCCTATGCGCAATGCCTGTTCGGCGAAGCTGACATGGCCGTTTAGGAAATCTGCCGTGCTGTGCTTGGGTTCAAGCCCGAATACCTTCGCGACAGACGGCCGACGCATGTCGAACTCGTATACAAGTGTACTTTTGGAGTTCTGCCGTGACAGTGCAAAAGCGATATTCGCGCAGACAGTCGTTTTACCAGAAGATTTGCTCGGAGACGTAATCGCAAGGCGCCGCCATCCATTCTTCTCCATCTGGAGCTGAATTTTCGTCCGCAGGAGATCGAAACTTGCGGAGTACTGTGTTGCACTTCCAGCGGTAAGGACACGGTTTTTGACGAGGTCCGCTGTGTTCAGCTCGACAAGGGGGATATCTTCCCATGCGTTTATGTCCGGACGCTTTTGCATGGCGCCGCCGATCAACGGCTTTGCGCTGGCGCTTGGCTGCGGTACTGGCGCAGACCTGTCACGCTGCTTACGCGCTTTCTTCAATGCAGATTGAAGCTTTTCCATGTCGAGTACCTATTAACTTCGGCGTTGCGGAACGCTTAAACGCCTAACCGATTCAAGACTTCCTCCGCCAAGAGATCTAGCGGCAGGTAGAATGTATGAACTGCCCAAAACATGGCAGGGACCCCAAAGATCACAAGGCAAAGCAATGCTATGCGAATGGAACGATCCGCCCAAACTTCACGGTTGGAGCGTATGTAGGGAAGTGTTGCGATTGGTGTGATGCCAAGTCCGTTAACGATCGTACTTGGTCGCTTAACCAGCGGATTGAGGAGCTCAAGAGCCAAGACCAAACCCAAGGCCATACCAAGGCTCGCTAGCCCACCTGCGGCCGCCAGCAACATCCTTTTCGGCTTAAAGGGGTAGTCCGGTACCGTCGGGGGATCCAATAGTGTAATGCGTTCGCCCTTCGACAGAAGTTCAATACGCTCTGTGGTTTCAGCAACCGCGAGACGATCCACTGCGTTGTTGTATTGAGTCTGAACGTTTTCGTAGTCGCGTTCCAAGTCGGCCAGCCTGATGGACACCGCGGGCGTTCGTTCCAACGTGTCTCCCAACTCTTCCAGTTCAGCTTCTTGCTCGTCGAGTTGCGACACCAGGAATTCGAGCTGGGTATCAATCTGCGCCATCTCGTTTCGGAGTTGGTCGCTCTGAGTGAAGCCGCCGACTTCTCCGCCACCTAAGGACGTGATTACCTGCTCAACTTGCATAATGCGAGATTGCAGGATTCTGACCCTTGGAGATGTCTCGCCACTGACTTTCATAGCATCAGTCAGTTCTTGTCGCAGGGCTCTGAGCTTTTCTTCCTCGCCCGTAAGTAACAGCCCCTCCGCGTCCTCCTCGAGTTCGAAAAGAGCTTCCTGGAACTGCCGGCGCTGTTCCCTTAGCAGGAGGATTTCTTGAGTAAGATCCGCCGAACTTGCTTCGAGCGCTTCGAGTCGTCCTAGACGGAAATCAAACGTGTCGGGCAGGGCGTCGGAGTTTTCAGAGCGAAAAGTGCTGATTGCTGCGCTCTTGATATCCAGTTCACTCGAAAGCCGGTCGACTTCCTGTCTGAAGAACTGTTCCGTCTGGCTTGCTTGTCCCTGCCTTAATTCGACGTCCTCGCGCAAGATCCGCGTGACGTAATCATCCACAACATTTGCGACGATCTCTGCTGTGGGCCCTTCGAATTGAATCGTCATCACGATCGCACTGTCTCGATCGTCAGCTATGCCGATCGTAGTACTTGCTTTCATAATCTCCACGATAGAGTCGGGCGATATGCCGGAGTCTGCTGGGAATACATTGTATTCTCGAGCGATCTCCAGAAGGTTTGCGCGGGTCATGAGCCGCTGCTGGATAACCGTTAATCTTTCGGCGCTTTGGCTGCGCCGGTCCTGCGGACGGAAATTCCGCACGGCTGTCAGTTCATCCGGAATTGATGGCGCTTCTACCAGCAGCGTAGCGGACGTTCGGTAGACTTCCGGTAACTGCTTTACAATGACGTATGTCGCAAGCAGCGCCGGCAGAAAAACCAACAGGATAAGAGGCGATCTCCGCCAGAAAATCGAAATATAGAATTTGATGTCTGCAATCACTGAGCGGCCTCGTCGATCCCGATTGAGTTCCCAACATAAATGCCATCAGCGAGTACTTCGTCCACAGCTCTTGCTGTTACGACGTGCTCACCCTCGGTTGCAGTATACAAAAGGGCGAAATCGCAGAGTTTGTTGACCAAACGAGGTACACCTTCAGAGGCTTGGTAGATTCGGTCCAGCGCTTCTTCTGTAAATTCGTTCCCGGTTCCACCGGCGTGACTCATCCGGTGTGAAACGTAATCGCCCATCATTTCGCGATCCAGCGCTGGTACGTGATAGAACGCCGAGATGCGCTGCGCGAACTGTTGCAGGTCGGGATCAAGTATCTTCGCTCTGAGTTGGGGCTGACCAACAAGAATAAGCTGCAGCAACTCGTCTTTGTTGGAGTTGATATTGGTCAACATCCGCAATTCTTCGAGGCTATCCTTTGAAAGGTTCTGAGCCTCGTCGATGATCAGAATTACGCGGCGCCCTGCACTGTACTCTTCGATCAGAAAATCCTGCAGCCTTTGGAAGCTGGACACGTAGTCTTCGTCAACCGACGTTTCGATCTCTAGGGAGTTTAAGACCCAACGGATCAGATCGCCGCGATCGCCTTGGGCATTGGAGATTAATCCGACTTTCACAGATGGGTCGATGCAGCCGAGCAGATGCTGCACAAGGGTTGTTTTACCCACACCTACCTCGCCGGTAACAACTGTAATGGGCGCCGTGCTTACAACGCCGTACTCAAGAACCGCGAACGCCCGTTTGTGGATACGACTCCAAAACAGGTACTCTGGGTCTGGTACCAGCTTGAAGGGGCGCTCATGAAGCCCGAAGAACTCGGAATATAAATCATTCATCGCTATACATCGCGCCTGGTTCTACGGCGCCTTTCTCCTGCAACTACAATCGCACTGCTGTTCCAACGGAATTGCCACGTCCCAGCAAAATCTCCCACGACCTGTCGAGTTCATCAACCTCAAGTGTGCGTACGTGTTCGATGCGATAGTGTTAAAGCTGTTCAGAGCCACGAATACCAGCCAAACGTGCCGTCTGCGCGCACTCTGGGAAACAATGTGGCTAATCGGCCGGTCTCACTCCGAGACCTGATCCTACCCGATTCGCTGACAATGTGTTTAGCGCTGTCGCATTAAAGCCTCAAAACAAACAAAGTTTAGATAAAAAACGAGAACAATCATTCATTATTTCTCGTTTCACAGGCTCCGGAATCCCCAGCGTTGTTGGGGTCAAAACTGGAAAAAGCCTTGTAAAATGAGAGGGTGAGACATGGCGCACTGCTCGCATGTGCGGATTAATCTTTGCGGTATGCCCGTCGGCGGGTATGCTTTCGGTACAGGAATCAGTAACCTCTTTTTGCTGTGTAATAATGTGACCCGGATTTTGGGTGAGAGTACCGAAGTTATGACAATACGCGCAAACGACGTCTCAGAAAGCATTCCAGTTTCTGCTTTTCCGTCTGCATCTACTCCTAAACCTTCATTCTACAGCCGCACAGGTAAGCGCGCGTTCGACGTTGCTGCAGTGCTGCTAAGTGCTCCCTTCGTAGTACCGATTGTGCTTGTGCTTGCGATATTGGTAGCCTTGGACGGCCACAATCCGTTCTACTGGCAACGCAGGGTTGGCAGAAAGGGCCGCTCTTTCCAGCTGCTCAAGCTACGCACCATGGTGGTAAATGCCGACGCCAAGTTGGAGCAATACCTGTCCAAGAACCCCGATGCGCGCGCTGAGTGGGATGCCCACCAGAAACTTAAGAACGATCCGAGAATTACTCTCTTTGGCCGTATCTTGCGCAAGTCGTCTTTGGATGAGCTAACGCAGCTTTGGAACGTCCTCAAAGGCGACATGTCACTTGTCGGGCCCCGCCCGATGATGGAGAGCCAGCGAGAAATGTATCCTGGAACCAGCTACTACAGGCTGCGTCCAGGCATTACAGGCCCTTGGCAGATTTCGGACCGTAACGCGTGCAGCTTCCGTCGGCGTGCCTCCTTCGATGAAGCCTATGCGCGAGAGGTTAGCCTCCGGAGTGACCTGTACTACCTCGGCCAAACGGTGTTTGCGGTTGCTCGTTGCACCGGGTATTAAACCCTAAAAGTGACAAGGTCTTCCTAAGAGTGACCTTATAATTGCCCCAGAAGGCAATGATATTCGGCCTACGATGTGGGTTCGGAACCGGAGGAATTAATGAAAGCGCGCCACAAAGCAAGGCTGTTGCTTGTAGCGAGCGCAGTGGTATTCCTAGCTGCTTGTGACAGCGCTGAAGAGCGGGCCGAAAAACACTTTCAAAACGCAGTCGGACTGATCGAAGGTGGGGACGTCACCCGTGGGATGATCGAACTCCGCAATGCTCTGCAGCTTGACGATGCTCATAGAGATGCACGTTGGTTGTTCGCGGAACAGCTTTTGGCTCAGGGCCGAACCCAAGAAGCTTTTGGTCAGTTTCTTAACGTCGCAGAACGGTTCCCTGAGGAAGCGGAACCGCGGATTATCGTGGCGGAACTTGCGCTTGATAGCCGCCAGTGGGAACTTGTAGAGCGCCACGGTGCGCGTGCAGTTGAACTTTCGCCGAACGATCAAAGGGTCGTGATTATCGACGCGTCGCTTAAGTTCCGGGACGCCGTTCGATCAGGAGACGCTCAAGCGCGCCGTGACGTGGTGCTGCTTGTGGAAGAGCTTTTCGAGAAGTTCCCGGAGAACTCTGCGCTCCCGGCGATTTTGATCGAGCACTACGCTATTGAAAGCGATTACGAGTCGGCGCTCGAAATCGCAAACCGAGGTCTTGAAGCGCAGCCACAAAACGTGGAACTGCATCTCGCGCGCCTGAACATTACTGAAACTCTGGGAGAGATCGATGCGTTGGAGGGCTACCTCGTTGAGCTGAACGAGCGTTTTCCAGATGAACGAGATTATCAGCAGATGATGATCCGGTACTTTGGCTTGCGCGGAGAAGTTGAGAAAGCCGAGGCTTTCTTGCGAGAAATCGCATCCCCTTTGGATGACGACCTGACTGAGTATACGAGCCTTGTCGTCTTCTTGCGAGACACGCAGGGCAACGACGCTGCGTTAGCGGAATTGGACGCCGGTCTTCAAGCGCGGCCCGATGATCCGACCCTTTCTGCGCTTCGAGCGACCCTTCTTTTCGACAGTGGAGAGAGGGAAAAGGGCATCGCAGACCTAGAGCAACTTCTCCAGTCTGAGGACCTTGGGTCCGAGGCACTCCGCATTAAGATCTCTCTGGCGAGAATGTTGCTAGCGACGGAGAATGAAGTCGGTGCGCGTAAGCTTGTTGAAGAAGTCCTAGCAGAGGATGCCTTGCAAACAGAGGCTGTGAAACTCCAGGCGAACTGGATGATCCTGGATGATCGCAGCACTGACGCCATCAATATACTTCGCCGTGCACTGGACTCTGAGCCGGAAGACGCGGAGCTCATGACACTCATGGCGCAGGCGCATGCGCGTAATGGCGATGCGGATATTTCCCGCGACTTGTTAAGCCTTGCTGCGGAAACATCTGGGTTCGCGCCCGAAGAAAGCATTCGATACGGACGCGCTCTTATTGCCGTCGAAGAATACACAACAGCTGAAACGACGCTTATCTACAGTCTCCGGGCGCGCCCTGATACACCATCCGTCCTTGCGGTTCTTGCGGAAGTCTATTTGCTGACAAAAGACTGGCCACGCGCCGAACAGGTCGAAGAAACGTTGCGTCGGTTGGATACCAGAGAAACGCTAGAAATAGCGGACAGTCTGCGTATTGAGCTCCTGCGTCAGCGTCAGGGTACAGAAGAGGCGTTGTCTTTCCTGGAAGATCAACTGGAAACCGGACGAGGTGACAACCGCGCTCTGAGCGCGTTGATCGGCGGCTATATCCAGTCGGGAGACTTGGACTCTGCACGGAACACCCTGAACGCTGCCTTTGCGGAAAACCCGGGCGATCCGCAACTCAAGCTTCTCGAAAGCTCTTTGTTGCTGGCCGATGGAGATCTTGACGGCGCCGAGGAGATCTATCGCGCTTTACTGGCCGACTATCCGAATAATGAGCAACTCTGGATTGGCCTGATGCGGGTGGTTGCGGCCCAACAAGACCCGCAGGAGGTCGCACGGGTTCTGGATCAGGGCTTGGAGCAGCTCCCGGACGCCCCCAACCTTCTGTGGGCAAAAGCGTCTCAGCTTGAACGTGCGCTGGATATCGATGGCGCTATCGAAGTTTACGAAAAGCTATACGATCTTGGTAGCAATTCCGTCGTTGCGGCCAACAATCTGGCGAGTCTTCTCGCAACGTACCGCGCCGATGATCCGGAGAGCGTCGAGCGGGCATATGCCATCGCGAGGCGTCTTCGCGGAACCGAGAATCCTGCCTTTCAGGATACCTATGGTTGGATTGCCTACCTTCGTGGGGACTACGAGGAAGCAGTGACTTACCTTGAACCTGCGGCACAGGCATTGGCATCGGATCCAGTCGTGCAATACCATCTTGGTATGCTCTACCTGTCCCTTGAACAGCGCGACCAGGCATTTGCTCAGTTTGAGCGGGCATTGGAACTTGCTGGTGCAGACGACCCACGTGAGCAGTTCGTGGTTGCCAGGGAAAAACTCGTGGAACTGGAAAACGGCGCGGGGGCACAGGCGCAATAGGTAGTGCGTTTGTTAGCGTTGGTTGCTCTAAACTAACCGCGCGGCGGATGCCGGTAGCATCGCGGTAGAGAATGGTGTGTAGTGTCGCGCGTATTCAATGCGCTTTTTTTTGGGTGGACCTTACTGCGGTATGAACGCACAAACGCCTTCTCGATATCGCTTTGACCTCGAGCCATCTTCCGGTGGCCGTCAGACCATGGCGACTGCGTGGTTTCTAATCGCGGTCTGCGTCATCATCGAGGTTTTCATCCAACTTGGCGAATGGGGCGTTTTTGGCGGAACGCGGATCCGGGCCACAGCATATGAGTATTTCGGGTTTTGGCCGGGGTTGTTGGGAAACTGGCGTCCGAATTACCCATTGCAGCCTTATGCGATGTTCGTGACCTACAGCTTTCTTCACGGTGGATTGATCCACGCAGCCTTGAACATGGTTACTCTCTGGTCGTTAGCGCGGGTTGTCATCGCCCGCGTTGGTGAAAAGCGTTTTGCGTTGATTTACGGGTTTTCGATCTTGGGTGGCGCCATCGGGTTTTGGCTTCTGACCGATACGCTGCAGCCTATGGTGGGTGCGTCGGGAGCGTTGTTTGGGTTGGCTGGTGCGCTACTGGCATGGAACTACCTTGATCGTTTTCTATTCGATCAGGGGCTTCTGCCGGTGCTCCAACTCATTCTCCTGCTAGTTGTCCTTAATATCGCTTTGTGGTGGGCGATGGATGGACAGTTGGCATGGGAGACACATTTAGGCGGGTTCATTTCGGGTTGGATCGCAGCAATGTTGGTTGATCCCAGAGGCCGGCCCCTTCCTGGTTCAAAGCAGCCAACAGGTATCGAAGACACGAACCCCTAGTAGTCTCGTTCAAAGAAAAACCCCAACGAGCTATCCCCGTCATTTGCGACGGTCCCACGCGCAGTGAGGGCGTTTGTAAGGTCTATGTTCAGGCTTATGCCTGTTTCACCACTGCTGTTCACATCGACATTCGTGTAGATGTCCTCCGTGAGATACTTGCCGACGCGCAGGTTGGTGTTGCCCTCGCCATCGTTGTCCAGATCTATGTCGTCTAGCCCTGTACTTTCTCGGAGTGAGTTCACGAACCCGAGTCCGGTACCGCTGCGCAGCGCGATAATGGAGTTTGCCAATTGGAGCGCTTGAAAACCGCTCAACTCGTCTAAGCTCCGGCCGAACAGGAGTTGTGCCAGCGCTTCATCCTCCGGAAGTGGAGGGCTCGACGTCACCTCAAATTCTGGGTCGTTTGCGGGTCCGGAAATAGCCACTGTGACAGTAGCCTCATCAGAGGTTGAAGATGCTGCAAAGTAAAGATCCGGGATCAGGCTTGCCAACAGGGTGATACGGCCTTCATCAAGATCAAGTCGTTGGCCCAATATCGCGAGGCGCCCTCTGACCAGTTCGATCTCCCCTACTGGTCGGGGGTCATTCGTGGTTCCCGCGACTTCGATGTCGCCGGTCAGTTCTGCGTCCAAACCAAACCCGCGAATGAACACTCTATTATTAGCGAGGATTCTCAGGTCCAAGTCGAGACCACCAGAACTTCCTCTGGCTTCGGGTGGTGCAGCCTGCTCTGCGCCAATACCTGCCCTGTCACGTGTGAGACGGGCTTCGGCGGTGTCGCCGACGTGGACAATGCCTTCGGTGATTGCATCCGGAGTCCCACCTTCGGGAATTCTAATCTCGGTTTCTCCGAGCTCTATCGTGCCCGCGAGTAAAGCGTTGTCCGGCAAAGCGCCATTCAAACCGATATCCGCAGACACTGATGTTGTCAGGAAGCCTGGTATTTCTAGACCGAACCTTTCCAGACCAACCGAAAGGTCTGTTGAGATAGGGGGCGCGAGCCCGACCCCCCCGTCGACAGAGAGTGTGCCGCCTTTGTTGCCTTGTGCAGACAACGAAATCTGCGCGTTTTCGCCCCCGAGCGCCACCTGGCCCTGTCCGTTTTGAAGCGTAAGACCGATTGCCGGTTCTGCAAGCCGAGCTTCAGCCAGACTTATCGTACCCGAAACAGATGAAAGCTCTGGCGGCCCTGAAATGGTGAGGTCCGCATCGAGTTGTCCGGCTGTCGTCAATGGCTGAATAATCGGGTTCAATAAAGCCAAGCGCGCCGAGGCGTTAAATCCCAAATCAAACGTCGAAAAATCCTGTGCGACGGTACCGCTACCCCGCGCGGTCGTTCCTACGGGCCCTTCCGCTCGAAATTCCACCCCTAGATCGCGATCCGCTTGGGCAACGTCCAGGTCAACAGTTACCGGGCCGGGAAAGCTGGGTACGAGTCTTCCAAGGTCATCCAACGTGACGTTCGCATCTAGTGTTGTCGTCGCACCATCGCGGGCGCCTTCGGCTGCAAATGTGATCGCAGGTGTTTCTGCAGACACTTCCCGCAACGTGAACCCATCGACGTCGCGGACCGCGGACAAAGCAAAGTCCGCTCTGCCGAGCAAGAGCTGATCGACAGGGGTTATGCCGGTGGACAGCTCTGTTCCATTCCCGGTAGCGACGAGATCGAAGGCACCGGTGAGCAGGGTGGCTGAGCCCTCCGCGTCCAATGTCAAAGAGCCGCTCAACGCTTGCCCGATCAGGCTCGCATAACGGCCCAGGTCCGGAACGTCTGCGGTTAGACTTCCGGTTGCGGGCAGGTTCTCAGCAGCTTGACCAAGCGTTCCGTCGAAGTCCAAACGCGCGCCTCCAGCCTCGAGCTGAAGTTCTTCAACTACTAGGTCGCCTCCTGCTTGCCAGTCAAATAACGTAGAAACCCGGACTTCATCTCCCGTTGCGGTGTTCAATTCGGGAGTTCCCAAGTCGAGTCCATCTACTCCAAATAGAAGCTGCCCTTCCACAGCGCCTTCCGAAGTTTCAGTCGGCAAGTCGATTTTACCCGCGCCCCGCAGATCTGCGGTGTCGATCCTCACATCTTCCCTTGCCACACTAGTCGCCGAGAGCAGAGCAGACCAGACCGAGTCCTGATCAGCATCGTAATTAAGCGCTAGCTTCGCCCGGTTTACGGTTAACGCTGGGCCGGCGACGGGTAGCTGTACGTCTTGACCATCCGCGCGTCCCATTAGCCCGGTGAGCGCAATTTGCTCGGGCCATCCATTTGTGCCAAGTCGCGCTTCACCTGCAAGGTCGAGCGCTTCGGTCGTGATGTGAAATTGTTCCAGCTCGCGGCTGCCATCCTCATTTGAAACCGCCGAGAACCGCAAAGCTGTCTCGGGCCCGAAGAACGGATCGAGGTCGGGCGGAACCAATGGCCGTACGTCGCCAGAGATGTCGGCGATGATACGCGGCGGAGACCCTTCAGGATCTTGAAGCTCAACCGTGCCGCCAAGGCGCAATGCATTGTCGGTCCGCAGTGCGATATCGGCAACGAAGTCAGACAGGGGGCCTGAGCCGTCAACTGTCAGGTCGATGCCCGGTGACTCGGGAAGGCCAAGCTTCCTGACGATTAGTCCGTCCGGTCTGGCCACAACTTCCAAAGCCAGATCGAGAACTGAGGTCTCATTAGAAAACCCGGCACCGAGAACAACGCTTGTGCCCTCTACGTCTGTGCGCCGAAGGTCGAGGGCGATCTGGGCGTTCCCATTCGCCAACTGGATGCTGCCTTCAAGCGCTGCCTCGATTTCTTCTCCGAGAAGCGCTTCGCCCAAAATGATCTCTGGTGCTGCGATAACGTCCACATCAACTGATACCGGTAATTCCGGAAGCGAAAAGGGTTCAGTGCGCGCAGCTGGCTCCGGGAGGCTCGTATCCTCCTGAGCGATTGGGGTCCGTTCAAGACTGATCCGCTGCGCTTCAAGCCTGTTTACATCTACACGCCCGCGCAGCAACGCAGTGCGATTCCAGTCTAGAACTGCGCCTTCAATAACGAGCCAAACACCTTCTGCGTCGGAGAAACTCAGCCTCTCAATCTGGGCTGCCGCTGACAGAGCGCCCTGAAGACCCTCCACCCGCACCTGCATGTTCTCGCTCGACAGGCTGCGTTCAAGAAGCCCGGCAAGGCCCCGAGAGCCCTCCTCTTGTGTCTCCTCCTGCGCGTTCGCAACCGACACGAACGCAGCGGTAAAGAGTACAAGCGCTACCCGCATCAGAATGCCTGTCCGATCCCAAAATATAGTTGCACACCGTCGTTGGTATCACCGCTGACCGGAGCAGCAACATCAAGACGGAGCGGCCCGATAGGCGTATTGTACCGCACACCCAACCCTGCGCCGGAATGACTGCCGCTTTGATTTTCGTCTCCAACATAGCCGAAATCGAAGAAGCCGACGACGCCAAAGTCATTTTGGAGATCGTAGCGGACTTCAAGGCTGGCAGCCGCGAACTCCGTTCCTCCAAGGGTGCCAATGGGTGTTTCTATCCCCAGAGACTCGTAAGGTTGTCCACGAACGGTACCGCTTCCGCCGGAAAGGAAAAGGAAAGATTCAGGTACTTCTCCGGAGGCTGCGCCAAACACTGAACCAAGCTGTCCACGGACAGCGAAGGTAAGGTCCTCCGTTTCTCCAAAACTTTGATAGAAGCGGGTATCCAGATAGAAACGCACCCCGCTTTCTGCATCCTTAGTGCCGTAGAAGGGGAAAAGCTCGCTTTGCACGTAGTAGCCCGATTTCGCATTCGTCTCGAAATCACGTACGTCGTAGGTTGCTCGAAGCGGAACGCCCAGGGTTACAAAGTTCTGAACGCCAGGCTTGAAGTCGGTCTCTGTGGCAGTGAACCTAAGGCCGGACGCCAAGGAGAACGCATCCGTGAAGGTCCGGTCAAACAGGATTTCTGCGGATATCTGGTCTTCCCTGAAATCATTGTTGTCGTCCCGAGAGGCCACCATGCTCAGAACGAGGTCAGTCAGCGGTCTGGGCGTCGCAGGACGGCGGAAAAGGACACCGAGGCTGTACTCAAGCGCTTCGTTTCCGTCGAGTTGCTGGTTCAGATTGGCATCAAATCGCAGGCGCTCTCCGCCCCCGAGCAGATTCCGATGAAACCAGTACGCGGAGACACCGATCCCGTCTGATGTTCCATATTCGGCGCCGAAACCGAGTCTGCGAAGCCTTTCTTCCTGAACTTCGATCTCGACATCCACGGTACCGTCGGGGTTGTTCTCTGCACTCTCCCGAACGACTGCCGACCGAAAGACCCCGGTGTCGACAAGGCGCCGTTGAGCATCCGTCAGTTCTTTCGGAGAGAAAACCTCGCCTGTAGGTACGGCAGCAATTTCGAGAACACGCTGTGCGTCAATACGAGATACACCCGAGACGCTCAGCTCCCCAAATCGAAGCTTCGGGCCGGTCTCTAGGCCCAGCGTTACATCCAATTCCCTATCCGGATGCCGGGCCCGCAGATCCTGTCCAGCGAGTGCTGCGCGTGGATATCCTGCATCGCGCCATGCCCGAACGCCACGATCGACAGCAGCTCGTATCGTACTGCTGCGGGCAGGACCACCGGGCCTAAACTCATCCGGTAGTTTTGTATTGGGTGCGAGTGGCGAAATCTCTGTGTTCCCAAATGTGAAAGCAGGCCCAGCGAAAACTTCGGCAGCGACGTCAGGCAGCGCAGAGAATTCTGCGAAAGGCGACACCGTGCTCGCTTCTTCACCATTCACTTTTATGCTGATTTCACTGTCAAAATATCCATTTGCGTAAAGAACTTCGAGAATGCGACGATAATCGGCTTTAGCTGCAGCGACGACGTCCGTTGCATCGCTGTCTTCGCGTTCAAGTGCGGCTCTTGCCAGCGAGCTGTTCTCGATCTGAGTTGCGAGATCTTCATTCTCGTCCGCGAGGACCAAAGAAAACTCTCCGGCCCAACCCATTTGACAGGCAAATAACGCCACACAAAGGGTTCCCAAAAACCCTAAATGGTTTTGTTTTAGTATGGGCACCGAATTGCCTGCCTGCTCGACGTCTCATCACCGGTATAGCAAACAATTCGACTTTGGCGCGGTGTTTCTTCCTAACCTTCGTCATTTTTACTGGGTTTTAACGGGCGGACGGATACCAAAGATCTCGGGTAAAGGTGCAAAGGTGGTGTAATGGCAGGGGATGGTCCCGCGCCAGTCATCATTAAGCGAAAGAAAGTTGTAACGGGCGAGGGTCACCACGGTGGTGCGTGGAAGGTCGCCTACGCGGATTTTGTAACCGCAATGATGGCTTTTTTCATGCTGATGTGGCTGCTGAACGCGACAACCGAGAAACAGCGCAAGGGTATTGCCGACTATTTCAATCCAACCATTCCGGTCAATCGGATCTCGGGTGGTGGCGAAGGAATGTTTGGAGGTACCAATATCTTCTCCGAAGAGGTTCTTGCCCGTTCCGGCACGGGGGGGGTGAAGGATGGTGCTCAGTCCGCCCATTCTGAAAGAAGCGATCGTGAGGCTCTTGAAGACCTGTCCGAGACGGTTTCCGGAGCACTCAGGCAAGAGGCGGTCTCCGATCAATCCCTCGATCATGTCGCCGTTCACGTCACAGATGAAGGGCTTGCAATCGATATCTTTGATATTGAGCAGGCTCAGGTTTTCCAGAAAAATCGGGCTGTCCTGACAGAAGAAGGCCGACAGCTGCTGGGGATAGTTGCGAATGTGCTTGGGCGTGTTTCCAACGAAGTCGCAATCACCGGCCACGTTCCGGTGCAGCCTGTCGTCATACGCAAGAACACGGGGTGGGAGCTTTCCGTCGAACGCGCGCTCGTCGTTCGGCGCCACATGCAGAGGGCCGGGTTGGAAGCCGCGCGCTTCCACCGAATTAGCGGAAAGGCCGATCGCCTGGCGCTCTTTGATCCTCCCGCCACAATCAGAAACAACAGAATCCGTATCTTGGTACACGGTAACCGAATGAAACCAAAGGACATCAATTAGCGTCACATTAACTTGGCGCGCGCCATTGTGCTGCAAAACTAGGAATCGAGGCAGCAGAAAGGCGCACAATGACGATTTCCTCTTCCCTGTACGCGGGCGTTGCAGGATTGAATGCCAACGCAACGCGGCTGGCAACTATTTCCGACAATATCGCGAACTCCTCGACTTATGGCTACAAACGCGCAGAGGCAGAGTTTCAATCGCTGGTGCTATCAGGAAATGGCGGAGCGTATTCAGCCGGTGGCGTAACTGCAAATACGTCACGTGCGATTGATGAGCGCGGACCACTTATCACCACAAATAGTCCGACGGACCTTGCTGTCGCAGGGGGCGGGATGCTGCCAGTAACTGGCGAAGCTACCCTTGCAACGAACTCCGGAAACTATCCACTCAGCCTTGTGACGACCGGTTCTTTCGAGCCGAATGCAGATGGCGTTTTGTCAACGAATTCTGGGCTTGTCTTGATGGGCTGGCCAGCCAACCCAGATGGCACTGTTCCAAGCTACCCGCGGGACTCCGTACAGGGTCTGGCGCCGGTTACTGTGAATTATAACGAGTTCTTTGCGGACCCGACGACAGGCATCGACCTCGCAGTGAATTTGCCGGCAACCGAAACAACTTCCGGTGCGAGTGGTGATCCGATTGAGATGTCGGTGGAATATTTCGGGAATCTCGGCACCTCCGAAACGTTGGCGATCACCTACACACCAACGGTACCCGCCAGTGGCCAGTCGAATACGTGGGCCATGACCGTGCGAGACAGTGCATCTGGCGGCGCTGTGATCGGCCAATACACTCTAGCATTTGACCCGACGCGCGGAGGTGGTGGGACACTCGATACGGTCACGACACTTTCCGGCGGGGTCTATGATGCGGCGACAGGCGTCATCGATTTAACTGTCGGTGGCGGTCCGCTTGACCTGAGAATTGGGATGGTTGGGGACCAGAATGGCTTCACCCAACTCTCTGATACCTTTGCGCCAGTAACGATTTCCAAGAACGGGTCTCAGGTCGGAACGCTGACCGCGGTGGAAGTCGACCCGAATGGCTATGTCTATGCGCTGTATGATTCCGGTGTTGCTAGGGTCATTTACCAGGTTCCCCTTGTTGATGTTCCCAATACCAACGGGCTGATTTCGCAGGACAATCAGTCCTATCAGATCTCACAGGAAAGTGGTTCTTTCTTTCTATGGGATGCCAGCAGCGGTCCGGTTGGTGAGGTTGTCAGCTTTGCTTTGGAGGAGTCTGCCACAGATACCGCCGCGGAACTCACCAATCTTATCGTGACCCAGCGCGCCTACTCGTCAAATGCGAAGGTGATCCAGACAGTTGATGAGATGCTGCAAGAAACTACGAACATTAAACGATAGGGTACGGAGGCTTCACTGAATTATGAGTCTTACGGGCTCTCTCTCAAGCGCGCTTTCCGGGTTGACCGCTGCCTCCAAGGGCGCTCAGTTGGTGTCCTCCAACGTTGCAAACGCAAATACGGAAGGGTACGCGCCGCGGCGTCTGCAAATCTCTTCGGTGTCCGTGGCAGGAATTGGCGCTGGTGTGCGTATCGATGGCGTGCAGAGGGCCGTTGATCAAGCGGTTCTTGCAGACAGGCGGAGTGCCGACGCCGATGTCGCGCATGCTTCCGTTGTCGCGAATTTCTTTACTCGAATTGAAACAATCGCTGGTCTTCCCGGAGATCCAGGGTCACTAAGCGCTGCGCTAGTCGGCTTCGAAACAGCACTCATTGATGCCGCTAGTCGACCCGACCAGGCTGTGCGTCTGGATACTGCCGTGGCGGCGGCGGCGACCTTGGCGGAGACTGTCTCGGCGGCCTCAGGGTCAATTCAAAGCGAGCGAGTGAAAGCCGATAAGGAGATAGCGCAAGAAGTGCAGGTCCTGGCCAACGCACTCAACACTGTCGCTGATCTCAACATCCAGATCTCCAAACGTTTCGCAGCGGGTCGGGACGCGGTCTCGCTGCTGGATCAACGGCAAGTTCAGATTGATCAGATCGCACGGATCGTGCCTGTTTCCGTCTTATCGCGCGACCAAGGCCAAGTAGCCCTAGTTTCAAGTGGCGGCGGTGTTCTCCTTGACGGGCCGCCCGCGTCGATCGAGTTTTCTCAAACGCGCGTCATTACGCCCGATATGACTTTCGAGGGCGGAGCTCTGGGAACCGTTACTATGAACGGGCAACCCGTTGATCTGTCGCGAGACGTCAACATGCTTCGGGGAGGATCGCTGGAGGCTCTGTTTTTGGTGCGTGATAGCCTTGCTGTCGAGAGCCAAGAGGGCCTCGATGCGTTTGCTGCAGATATGCTGGCGCGATTTGAAGATCCGCTTGTGGATGCAAGTCTCTCAGCTGGTATGGCAGGTCTCTTCACTGACTCCGGGGTCCCCTATGATGCCCTTCGGGAAGTTGGTCTTGCGCAAAGGATTCGCGTTAACGCGATGCTCGATCCAGCCCAGGGAGGTGAGACATGGCGTATACGGGACGGGGTAGGGCAGGTGGCGCCCGGACCAAGAGGCGATGCTTCACAGCTAATGGCGTTTGTGGACGTTTTGTCTGATGAGCGTTCTCCGGCTTCAGCAAGCGCCGGACCTGAAGCCCGCAACACATTTACGCTTCTCTCTGATTTCCTTTCCGACATTGGGCGGTTGCATCTGCAGGCGGAGACAGCGCTTACCACGTCTAACGCAACCTGGCGAGCGTGGCGTTCAGTTGAATTGGAAGGTCGGGTCGACACGGATGCTGAGATGCAGAAACTGCTTCTGATCGAGCAGGCGTACGCAGCGAACGCCAAGGTTATAAAGGCTGTCGAAGACATGCTGGACGCACTGATACGGATCTGAAAATGACACAGATATCCATTGGCGATTTGTCTTCACATTGGTCAACACGTCTTCAATTGACGCAGGTCAGAGAGGAAGTGAATACCCTGTCTGCCGAGCTCGCCACCGGTCGCACGAGCAATATTCTGGCCGAACAGAAAGGTGATCTATCACTTATAGCGGCGCTGGATCGATCGATTGACATCAATAACAGGTACAGAGCCGCGAATGCGGACACCCAGACATGGCTCGAGGTCGCCCAGACATCTCTAGAGAGTATTCAGGCGTCGGCCTCCTTGAGCGCCTCACAGCTCATGTCAGCCGCGAGCACCGGATCGTTGCCCGCCTTGCAGAACGCCAGCATTTACGCACAAAACGAGCTGTCGGCGGTGATATCGGCCTTGAACACGACGGTTGGCGGGTCTGCGCTTTTTGCAGGTGTTGAAACAGCTAAGCGGCCTCTAGTGGATCATGAGACACTCTTGCAAGAGCTTTCGACGGTGATCGCCGCGGCCACGTCGACAGAGGACGCTTTGGCCGCGATAGACACTTGGTTCGATGATCCAATGGGTGGTTTTTCGACGGTGGCGTACAGAGGGCATGCGTCTCAATCGGTACAGTTGGTTTCGTCCGAGCAAACTGCCCTGCCATTCGATGTGCGCGCGAATAACCCGGTGCTGGTTAATACACTTAAGGCGCTTGCTAGTGCTGCGCTTGCGCGGGATCCAATATTCGCCGGAGACGCCGCTGCACAAACCACGATGATCCAAAGTTCCGCCGAGCGGTTACTGGCCGAGGACGCCAATATAGCCCAGGTAAGAGGTGGGGTCGGTCTTCTTCAATCGCATGCGGAAAAAGATAAAGTAATGCTTGCGGCAACGAAAGCAGGCTTCGAAATCGCATTTAATGATGCGTACATGGCAGATCCCTATGAGACCGCATCCAAACTCGAAGCCGTAACGCTTCAGTTGGAAACGATCTACGCGATAACGGCGCGAGTATCGGACCTCACTCTTGCAAGGTATCTGTGATGGGCGCGCGCATTCTTGTGGCACTTTTTCTGGCAGCGATGGCATGTGCATCTCATGCATCGCCGGTGCGGCTTAAGGATCTCGTCGAGTTCGAGGGAGTGCGAGGCAATGATCTCGTTGGCTACGGCTTGGTCGTGGGATTGAACGGCACAGGCGATGGACTTAGAAATTCTCCATTCACCGAGGCAATTCTTTCGAGGATTTTAGAGAGTTTCGGTGTGAATCTTTCAGGTGAGCAGTTCCGCCCCAAAAACGTTGCAGCGGTACTCGTAACAGCTGAGCTACCTCCCTTTGCACGGGCGGGCGCCCGGATCGATGTGACCGTATCAACGATTGGCGACGCCAAGAGCCTGCTCGGGGGAACCTTGATAATGACCCCACTGAACGCTGCCGATGGGGAGGTGTACGCAGTAGCTCAAGGATCAATCATCGCGGGCGGCGCCTCCGCATCTGGAGAGGCCACGGAGGTGGTGCGCGGTGTACCCACAGTGGGGACCATTCCGTCCGGAGCGCGTGTTGAGCGCGAAGTCGATTTCTCTTTGGGAGACTTGCAAACCATTCGCCTGGCGCTGCGGGTCCCTGACTTCACGACCGCTGGTCGCGTGGAGGCTGCAGTGAATCGGTTCTTTCGACGCGAGGTTGCAATCATGCGGGACTCCGGGACGGTGGAACTTGATGTTGAGCGGACGCGTCTTGGCTCGCCAGCGCGGGTCATAGGCAGAATAGAAAACCTGCTCGTCGAACCTGAGGCACGCGCACGGGTCGTGGTGGATCAACGATCCGGTACCATCGTGATGGGAGAAAATGTGCGTGTATCCCGCGTTGCCGTCTCTCAGGGAAATCTTTCGCTTCGCATAGAAGAGACGCCTCTGGCAATTCAGCCCAATCCATTTGCCGATGGGCAAACCGTCGTCGTTCCGCGAACGCAGGCTGAACTTGAGCAGGAGCCAGGCACCGGCTTGGCTGAGCTTCGCGGTGGTACGGATTTGTCGGAGGTTGTAGCTGGGCTGAACGCTCTGGGCGTTTCACCGAGGGACATGATCGATATCCTTAAGAGCATAAAGACAGCAGGTGCATTGCATGCTGAACTTATAGTGCGCTGAGACTAATAGGCCGCGTAGCCACTTACCAGAGTTTCCGCGACGAGCGTCCAACCATCCGCAATCACAAAGAAACCCAACTTGAACGGTAAGGAGACAACCGCAGGCGGCACCATCATCATCCCCATCGACATCAGAATGGCGGCAACTACAAGGTCGATGATCAAAAACGGCAGGAAGATTAAAAACCCGATCTGAAAGGCGCGCTCAATTTCGTTGAGCATAAAAGATGGCACCAGGACCGAGAGCCTGGGCCTTTCCGGGTCGAATGAAACTGGTCCTGTTCCAGATCTGAGGTCTTCCAATCGGGAAATAGTTTCCGGGTCGGTCCGTGCGGACATGAAGACGCGGAACGGTTCGATTGCGTTCAGCAAGCCTATTTCCAGAGATACTTCTTCATCTACAACAGGTTTCAACCCGAATTCCCAAACCTCCAGGAAAACCGGTTCCATGACGTAGAAGGTCAGGAACAGGGATAGGCTGATGATCAGCATATTGGGCGGCGACGCCTGAAGCCCCAATCCAGTTCTTAGAATGGAAAGCACGGTTACGATGAATGGGAAGCAGGTGACCATTACTGCGATGCCCGGCGCAAGGCTGAGCACCGTGATCAGTGCTATTATTTGTAGGGCGCGGTTTGTAAGACTTGCCTCCCCTTCAAGAAGTGAGGCCAGCGCATCGCCAAAGTCCTGCGCCTCAGCAGGATGCGCGGATAATTGTAGTGCTAGTAACAGGCATGAGAGGAACACCAGGCGCGTCAAAAAGCGGTCTCCGGAGCCATGACCTCCGTAAGCCTTACGCAAAGTCCGGCACCGTTGTCTTTCTCTTCCAAAATGCCGCGTGCGATTAGGTGCGACCCAACGAACAGATCTACGGGATCTTCGATGCGCCGGTCCAGCGCCAGTACCGAATCTTGTTTGAGCGCCAAAAGTTCCCGGACTGTGGGGTGCGCTTGCCCGACAGAGACAGTCACCTGAATAGGCACGGTTATCAAGGGCGTCGTCGGCTCCGGACTGATAGCTACATCGGGCTTAAGAGACATGCGCTACAGGCTCCTGAAGTTGAGAAAGGTGAGAGTCGATCGCAGTACGGAGATCCGAAAGCAGCTTTTCTCCGTCGATTTCTCGCACCTCGTGCCCCAATTGTAGCCGCACTTGATGCTTCGCGAAGGAAGGCTCCACTCGTACGGTAAAAGGAAGCTCTTTGTGGTCAGCAACAGTCGATCTGACAATTTCCAGATCGGATTGCGCGCACACCAACTCCACGGTCAGATTGGCGGTCTCCTCGATCAGGGGCTCAATCAACTCGGTGACCATCTGCCCAAACGTTTCCCTCAATAGCATGGGCAGGACTTTTTCTGTCAGCGTTCTGATCAGGGCTTCGAGTGAAAGGCAGACATGCCTTTGAGCTTCAAAAAAGGAGAAAGACAGCTCTTCTAGGTTGCGTCCGAGTTCCTCATCCAAACGTTCTTCGCAGTCGCGAGACGACTGGACCGCATCGTCCCACCCCGCTTGGTAGCCCTTCTCGTACCCCGAAACTCTTTGTGCTTCTGGATCTGCGATGCCGGTGTCCGGAGCTACGTCCTGGTTTAAGTCCACGACATCCTCAAAATTCTCGAGAGAGAGAACGCCCATCAACTTACTTCCCCTGTATCTTCAACCCAATTTTGCAGAACTGCGACACTGTCTGCCTTTCGCAGCTTCATTTGCTCGCGGAGTCTTTGCACTGCATCTGCTTTTTGAGGGGTCCGATCGGATTGTTGGACATCCGGAAGTGGAATACCAGGGCCTGCGATTTCGCCATTTAGCACGGCGACGGGGGTTTCGCGTTCCAGCGCACGTGAAGTGGATGGCGGCTTGGGAAGCGCTTGTTCGGATTGCCCTGTTGGTTTGGGAAGTCCGCGTTCGACGCCTGCGGAGGTGCTCGCGGGTCTCAGGCTTGCTAGCATTACTGGCCGAAAGACGAGAAAACCCAAAACGCCGGCGGCTAAGCATAAGATCGCTGTGCGCGCCAGCGCGGTTAAATTTAAACCCAATCGCGCCAGCCAGGGTTCTGCTAAGAGGGGGTCTCCAGGGCTTGAGCTTTGCATCTGCAGCGACCGTAACGTGACTACATCACCGCGGCTCTCGTCAAATCCAATCGCTGATTTCACTAGGTCCTCTAGAGCCTTGAGCTCCTCCGCAGAACGGTCGGTTATCTGTGGAACGCCGTTGTCATCGAGGGTCTCAATGCCGTTCACAAGGACCGCAATACTCAGGCTTTTTATTGCGCCGGGCGCCCTTTCCGTCTCTCGGGTCATTTCGGAGACTTCGTAGTTCACCCGTTCGCGTGTCTCTGTCTCGGTCAGGGAATCCGCTCCATCGGCAGCTGCGTCGCCATCAGGTAGATTGCTGGCTATAGTAACCGGGCCGCGCCTTGCCTGGTTTGAGTTTGTGTTGGCTTCGGTCGTTTCGCTGGAAATGGCGACTCTGCTCTCCGGGTCGAAACGGCGCTCAATGACCCTTTCCCTGTCCAGTATAGATGTCACGTTGACCTCGACGATCGCGTTGCCTCGACCGACTCTTGCTTCAAGGAGCCGCTCCACACGGGCCCGGAGCGTTTCACTCAGCTCCAGATCCGAGTCGATGCTCGGGTTGGCATTCTTGACTGACAGCAACCGTCCGCTCACGCTGTCTATTACGGAGACATTCTCCGGTAGGACGCCGCCGTCCGCAGATGCCACAAGAAACTGTAGTGCCTCGACCTGAGACGCGGATAATGCGCCTCGAAGCGGCGTGACGAAAATCGAAGCAGACCCTGGTGTGACAACGCGCGAGCCATGCATTTTTGCTTGAGAGATATGGACACGTGCCGATTTGACGGAGCTTCCGGCAGAAATCGTACGTGCAAGCTCTCCCTCTTTTGCGCGTTTGTACGTGGCGTTGAACATTTGGGACGTGGTCCCGAAGCCACTCAGCGTGTCCAACAACTCGTAGCCGTCGGATCCAGCAGCCGGTAGACCTTCTGCGGCGAGTGCAACGCGCAATCGGTCTCGTTGCGTTGCGTCCACAAAGATGCCGTTGGGGCGGACTTCATGGGCTACCCCCCGTTGTTCGAGCGCGGCGATGAGTTCGCCAGCGGTCGCCGGTTCCAACCCGGCATAAAGCAGCGCATAGGTAGGCAGAGAAGCGACGCGCGCGATCGTTAAGACACCGAGCACGGCTGTCAGAAACACCCCGGCTAGTATCAATTGCCGTTTGAGGCCGAGTGCGCGCCAGTTCTCGCGAAGCTGTTCCAAGAGTTCTGAGTTCATTTTGACCTTCTGGTCTGCGTCTTGGCGTACGCTAAGCCTCTCCATCTTAATAATCGGTTAGTGCTGTTGAGCTAGCGATGTGTTCGCCGCAGGCAGAAACCGTGGATGACACATGCAAGAGACCCCGGACGACGACGCGCCATCTCCCAAAAAGAAGAAAGGCAGTGTGCTGTTTCTTTCGATTGTGCTGCTTCTTGGCGTCGGCGCCGCTGCCGGAGGGTATTTTGCAGCGTCGAAGAATCTGGTGCCGATACCGAAGTTCTTTGCGCAGGGACCTGGAACAGAGCCTGCAGGAACGGCTGACGATGTCGCGTTCGTACCACTGACCCCTCTGATCATCAGTCTTAAGCAAGATGCAAAGAATTCCTACCTTCGCTTCTCAGCTCAACTTGAAGTCTTTGCGCCCTACGAGGACGAGGTGGCTCGCATGCAACCCAGGTTTTTAGATGTTTTGAACGGGTATCTTCAGGCACTCGAAGCCAAAGATATCGAACATCCCGACGCGTTTATGCGCATGCGCGTACAAGCATTGCGCCGCATGCAGGTCGTGGCTGGGCGCGGGCGCGTACGCGACCTTCTTATCACTGAGTTTGTGCTGAACTAGGAGGCCTAGATGGCATTGATGGCTGACTTTCTCCTCGCCGCCGGCGCATTCGGTGTTGCGGTGTATTGTCTGATTCTATCTCGGAGGTTGTCGAGGTTCTCAGACCTGGAGAAAGGAATGGGCGGTGCGATAGCCGTCTTGTCTGCGCAGGTAGACGACATGACAATCGCTCTGTCGAATGCGCAAGCAACCGCGACGACAACGCAATCAGACCTTGAGCAAATCTCTACGCGTGCGGAATCTGCTGCAAAGCGTCTAGAGCTTTTGCTTGCCGCGATGCATGATCTGCCTGATCCAGAAGGCATTCCTCGAGAGATACCTCCCAAAAGTATTGGACAACACGAACGCCAACCTACCGAGGTGCAATGGCGCACGCGAAGACCAGTTGGGGGAGCTCTAAGATGAAGCGACTCAGAAAGATTTTGCTTCAACCCCTTCCGGCCCTTGCCCTCATTCTCATGGTTTCGGTTTCGCTTCGGGTCGGACCCGGGTTTGGCCCTGTGCTTGCAACAACTGGAACCGAGGCGAGTCCTCGAGCGGAGACAGGCGGACTAGAGGTGTGCGGACTTCCGGAGCTTGAGCTGATGTATCAAACGATCCGATCCGAGCGCGTTGAACTAGACGAACGGCTCGCGGCCGCTTCTGCGCGTGAAGGTGATCTTGCCGAAGCAGACACGCTGCTTCGCGAAAGTTTTGAGGAACTTAAGCTTATGCAGGAAGAGCTGACCGCGGAACGTTCCGAATTCGAGGAGGAGCGTCGCCAGGTCATGAAGGAAGCCGAACAGGATCTGGATAGGCTTGTCTTGGTCTACGAGGCGATGAAACCAAAGGATGCCGCCGCATTGTTTGAAACGATGTCGCCCGAGTTCGCAGCAGGATTCCTTGGACGCATGCAACCCGAAGTCGCTGGGGACATACTATCCGCTGTTTCGTCGGAATTCGCTTATGCCGTGAGTGTAATGATCGCCGCACGAAATGTTCAGCCCAAAGCGTCGACAATCCCCGCACAGGGCGATTGAGGAGGGACAGATGATCGGAGCCGTCGGTATTCTAGTTGTTTTTGTAATGATTTTTGGGGGCTATCTCGCTGCCGGCGGTAAGATGGGTATCATATTGAAATCGCTGCCCTTCGAATTCGCGATGATCGGAGGCGCCGCGACCGGCGCATTTATCATCAGCAATGATCTGTCGGGTATTAAGCACACGCTCAAGGATGTCGGAAAGGTCTTCAAAGGTCCGCGTTGGAAGCCTGAAGACTACCGCGATCTTCTTTGCCTACTGTTTGAATTGCTTCGGCTTAAGAAACAGAACCCTGTAGCGCTCGAAGAACATATAGAGTCACCGGCAACATCCGAACTTTTCAAGAAGTATCCCCGTGTTGCGGCGGACCGCGAAGCGATGGATCTCATAGCGGATACGTTACGCAATGCGTCTCTTAACTACGACGACCCCCATCAGGTCGAAGAGGTGCTCGATAAGCGCATGGAGGCACGCCTTGAACACGCGCTTCACTCGAGCCATGCACTGCAAACAATGGCTGACGGTCTTCCCGCTTTAGGTATCGTTGCAGCCGTCCTCGGGGTCATTAAGACCATGGCGTCGATTGATCAACCGCCAGAAATACTCGGCAAACTCATCGGTGGAGCGCTGGTCGGAACATTCCTCGGCGTCTTTTTAGCCTACGGCATGGTTGGCCCTTTCGCAGCGCGCGTGCGGTCTGTGACTGAGGAAGAGGCTCACTTCTACTTCATGATCCGAGAAGTTCTGGTGGCGAGCCTACACAAGCATCCAGTGAATCTGTGCATTGAAGTCGGAAGACAAAACACACCTGACCAATTTCGACCAACTTTCCTGGAGCTCGAAGATGCATTGAAAGAACTACCCAAAGGTGCATCATGAGATCCTTGATCACCCCAATACTAATGTTGATTTTTTGTTTGCCCTGCCACGCAGCTACTTCGCTGCGTTCGGGTGAGCATCCGGAGTTTTCGAGAATTGTTATTGATCTTCCGCGTATCGGGAACTGGTCTCTTCAGCCTTCCGGCAACGTTTACATTTTTTCTGCTGAAACGCTGTCTCCTCCTGTGAATACAGATGATGTATTTAGGTTCATTCCAAGAACAAGGATCAAGTCTATCGAATACCACGAACAAAAAAATGAAATAGTTTTTGAGCTGGAGTGCTTAACTTGTGCTGTAAGCGCTTTCGAGATCCCAGAGGGGCGAATTGTCGTCGACTTCAAGGATAAGGAAAGCAAAAACGAAACGGAAGTAAGTAGTGATAAGGCGGAGAAAGAGCGTCATGAAAGCGAAAATAAAATAGTTTTAGAAGACAAAGATCTCTCCAGCCATAGTCGACCCTATAGCGATTTAGTCTCTATGCCGATATTTTCAAAGCGACAATATCTCCCACACTTCGGCAAAGTGCTCAAATCTGATATTGAGAAAGAAGTTGAAGAAACTAATATTCAAGAATGGGATATTTCTGAAGAACTAGATCAACGACTAACGTATAGCAGTACTCATGTAGAAAAAGAAGGTATGATCGAGCAAATTGAGATAAACGAAAGCGAGTCTCATACGTCTCAACTATCAAGTATGATTAAAACTACGGAGTTGAGTCGAGTAGAAGAAGATAATAATCAAAGACATCCAGAGAAAGGTAGATCCTGCGTTGAGCTTAACTCACTAGCATTGCTACCAATCGATCCAGAATATGGCGATATTGCAGATGCTTACAAGAAAGTCATTGATGCAAGAGACACGCCGAAGGTCGAAGGACTAATAGAGCTTGCCCGTGTTCAGATATCGCTTGGGTTTGAACACGAGGCGCTCAAAAGTATAGAACTACTTCCTATCGATAATCAGTATGCTAGCGCACTATCCGCAATTTCAAACCTCCTAGCAGCAAATGCACTGTCGCTAGAAGAATCCGAATATTTGAAAAAATGCGATGGCGATCACACAGTCTGGAGTTTTGTGGTA
>JASJAW010000013.1 GCA_030066795.1 Dinoroseobacter sp. | reverse complement strand
CCGGTGCGCGCGACCGTGTCCATGCCGCCGTTCAGAACCACGAGGTCCTGTGGCAGGCGCTTGCGCAGGTAGCCGGTGGAGCTGATCTGCTTGAGCACTTCGAGGGACTTGGACGCTGCGCTGTCGGACATTTCCTGGATGTTCGACACGCCCTCTTCCTCGCCGCGGCCGATATCGTCGAAGGTGGCACCTTCAGGCGCGACATGGGCCAGATCGGTTCGGTCGAGATAGCTGACAGCAAGCTCACGGAAGATGTAGTCGAGGATCGACGTCGCGTTCTTGATGCTGTCATTGCCCTGCACCATGCCCGCGGGTTCGAACTTGGTGAAGGTGAAGGCATCCACGAACTCTTCCAGCGGCACACCGTATTGCAGGCCGACCGACACCGCGATGGCGAAGTTGTTCATCATCGCCCGGAAGCCAGCGCCTTCCTTGTGCATGTCGATGAAGATCTCGCCGAGAGAACCGTCGGAATACTCGCCGGTGCGCAGGTAGACCTTGTGTCCGCCGACAATCGCCTTCTGGGTGTAGCCCTTGCGGCGCTCAGGCATCTTCTCGCGGTGCGATTTGATGACCTCTTTAACGACGACCTTTTCGATCACCTTCTCGGCCAGCACGGCGGCCTTTTCCTGTACCGAGCCGGTTTCGAGAATTTCCGCAGCCTCGTCGTCATCCTCGACGAGGGCGGCCGCGAGTGGTTGGCTCAGTTTGGAGCCATCGCGGTAAAGCGCGTTGGCCTTGGTGCCGAGGGACCAGGACAGCTCGTAGGCTTTCTGGCAATCCTCGATGGTTGCGTCGTTGGGCATGTTGATCGTCTTGGAGATCGCGCCCGAGATGAAGGACTGGGCCGCCGCCATCATGCGGATGTGGCTGTCCACGCTCAGGAAGCGCTTGCCCTTCTTGCCGCAGGGGTTGGCGCAGTCGAAGACGCTGTAGTGCTCTTCCTTCAGGAAGGGCGCGCCTTCCAGCGTCATGGTCCCGCAGACATGGTCGTTCGCCGCGTCGATATCCGCTTTCGCGTAGCCGAGATGGCGCAGCATGTCGAAGGTCGGATCGTTCAGCTTCTCGGCGGGAATGCCGAGGGTCTTGGTGCAGAACTCCTCGCCCAGCGTCCACTGGTTGAAGACGAACTTGATGTCGAAGGCCGAAGGCAATGCTGCCTCGATCTTCTCGATCTCTGCCGCGCCGAAGCCATGGCCGATGAGAGAGGTGTGGTTCACACCGGGCGCGTTGCCGAGCGTGCCATGACCAACCGCGTAGCTGACGATTTCTTCGATCTGCGCGCTGCCGTAGCCGAGCGTTTCAAGCGCGGAGGGGACTGAGCGATTGATGATCTTGAAGTAGCCGCCGCCTGCGAGCTTCTTGAACTTTACCAGAGCAAAGTCAGGCTCGATGCCGGTCGTGTCGCAGTCCATCACAAGGCCGATCGTGCCGGTTGGCGCGATCACGGTGGCCTGCGCGTTGCGGTAGCCATGCTTTTCGCCCAGCGCCAGCGCCTCGTCCCAGCTGGACTTGGCGAGCGCCGACAGCGACTCGTCCGGGCAATTGGCGTGGTCGAGCGGGACCGGTTTTACTGCGAGGTCCTCATAGCCATTGGCCTTGCCATAGGCGGCAGTGCGATGGTTCCGCATCACGCGCAGCATATGCTGGCTGTTGGCCTCATAGCCCGGGAAGGTCCCCACTTCGGAGGCGATCTCGGCAGAGGTTGCATAGGACACGCCGGTCATGACCGCCGTCAGAGCGGCACACATGGCGCGGCCCTCGGGGCTGTCATAGCCGTAGCCCATGTTCATCAACAGACCGCCGATATTGGCATAGCCGAGACCCAACGTGCGGTAGTCGTAGGACCGCTGCGCGATTTCCTTGGAGGGGAATTGCGCCATCAGAACAGACACTTCCAGCGTCAGAGTCCAGAGGCGCGTGGCGTGTACGTAGGCCTCGGCATCGAATTTGCCGTCCTTGTAGAAGGTGAGCAGGTTCATCGACGCGAGGTTACAGGCCGTATCGTCGAGGAACATGTACTCGGAGCACGGGTTGGAACCGCGGATCTGCCCATCTTCGGGGCAAGTGTGCCAGGCGTTGACCGTGTCGTGGAACTGGATGCCGGGGTCGGCACAAGCCCATGCGGCATGGCCAATCTGCTCCCAAAGCTCGCGCGCTTTGATGGTCTTGGACACTTTGCCGTCGGTACGGCGGATCAGTTCCCAATCCGCATCATCCTTGACCGCTTGCAGGAACGCATCAGTCACACGGACGGAGTTGTTGGAGTTCTGACCCGAGACCGAATTATAGGCTTCCGAGTCCCAGTCGGTGTCGTAGGTCGGGAACTCGATCGAGGAATAGCCTTGCCGGGCGTAGTCCAGCACGCGCTTGATATAGGTTTCCGGAATCTGAACCTTCTTGGCCTCACGGATCGCCGTTTTCAGGGCCGGGTTCTTGGCCGGATCGACCGCGTCTTCGCCCAAGCCGTCCCACTCGCCGATCGCAGCGAAGATGCTGTTGAGCTTGGCTTCGTGCGTCTTGGAGCCCGCAACGAGGGAGGCAACTTTCTGCTCCTCCTTCACCTTCCAGTTTACGAACTCCTCGATATCGGGGTGGTCCGCGTCGCAGATCACCATCTTGGCCGCCCGGCGAGTCGTGCCGCCCGACTTGATGGCGCCTGCTGCGCGGTCCCCGATCTTGAGGAAGCCCATCAGGCCCGACGATTTGCCGCCGCCTGACAGGGCTTCCCCCTCGGCACGGAGGGAGGAGAAATTGGTACCCGTGCCCGAGCCATATTTGAAAAGACGTGCCTCGCGCACCCAGAGATCCATGATGCCGCCTTCATTCACCAGATCGTCGGCAACGGACTGGATGAAGCAGGCATGCGGCTGCGGGTGCTCGTAGGAAGAAGTCGACTTGGTCAGTTTGCCGGTTTTGAAGTCGACATAGTAGTGCCCCTGCGCGGGGCCATCGATGCCATAGGCCCAGTGCAGGCCGGTGTTGAACCACTGAGGCGAGTTCGGCGCGGCCATCTGTTTGGCGAGCATGAACTGCATTTCTTCGAAATAGGCGCGCGCGTCGTCCTCGGACGAGAAGTATCCACCCTTCCAGCCCCAATAGGCCCAAGCTCCCGCCAGACGACGGAATACCTGCTTGGCTGACGTCTCGCCGCCATACCGCTTGTCTTCCGGAAGCTTGGCAAGGGCCGCTTCGTCAGGAACCGAACGCCACAGGAAGGATGGGACACCCTTCTCGCGTACTGGCTTGAGTGCGGCGGCCACACCCGCCTTACGGAAATATTTCTGCGCAATCACGTCGGACGCCACTTGGCTCCATGTCGACGGAACCTCAAGTTCATCGAGCTTGAACACAGTCGACCCGTCAGGATTGCGAATCTCCGAGGTGGTGATCGTGAATTCGATACCGGACAGTGCGTCTTGTCCGTCAGTTGTAAAATGGCGTTCGATTTTCATGTCTGCCCCATGTTGGCCATTCATCATACGACCATGCGGTTGATCCGCCGTGCCGTTACCCAGTCTCGTGCGGAGGAGGACCGACAGACACAGCGTCTCAGGCCTGCAAAAAACCAGCGGTCCGCAGTAAGAGACATTTCCTGTGCCTTGAACGGAGAACTACCAAATATGGTGGTCGCCTCCTCCGCCCACACAAGTTGGCGTAGAAGCGTCGTTCCGGTCAACTACATTTTGTGACTATCAAGCGACAAAATACTATTGACGGTGCATTACCCTAGATTCTCTTGGGATTCCCTCAAATCGCGTCCGGTGCTCTGTTGAAAATTTATCACGATCTTCTGGTTTCCGGGCCTCGCTCCCGATTCGAATTTGACGCACAGACCGCAAATCGTGGGGCCGCGAGCACAGATGAAACACCAGATGTAGTAGATTTTGGAAGAGTGGTCGGGGCGGCGAGATTCGAACTCACGACCCCCTGTACCCAAAACAGGTGCGCTACCAGACTGCGCCACGCCCCGACACCGCGCCTAGTTACTTCCATGAATTCGGTTTGGAAAGCCCTAATCGCGTTCTAGCCTGTCGAGCAAGGCCAGGCTGCGGAGTCGCCAAGCGACGGGTGACGCATTTCTGTTCCCGGTCCAATGCCAAACTGTTCTGCTTGTCCGGCGTTAACTTCCAATACGACGAGGATGTTTGTGCCCCCGGGAATCGGTGTTTCGTCGAGCGGGACCGCGTCGCGATGTACCTTTTGTACAACGCCGCGCGCGTCCACGAATATCATATCGAGAGGTATCAGCGTATTTCGCATCCAGAACGATACAGACTGAGGCCGCTCGTAAACGAATAACATCCCCTCCCGCCGCGCCATGGTTTCGCGAAACATGAGTCCTTGCGCGCGGGTCTCGGGGGTATCAACAACTTCTATCGAGTAAGTCGCTTGTCCCCAGGGTCCGCGCAGGTCCACACGATCCGGTGCACATGTGGCGAGGCCTGCGCCCGCGGATACAAAGCCAAACAGTAAAGACAGAAGTAGGCGACGGAGGATCATTCCTCGTCTATGGCCGCGTCCCAGCTCAGCACTTCGAGGGCCAGACGACCGCGATCGCTGTCGCCCACGCGCAAAGCCACTGCTTCGCCGGCCTGCAGATCAGAAAACCCGCAACGGCGCAGCACGTCCATATGAACAAAGATGTCGTCGCCTGCGCCGAAAACGTTCACAAACCCAAAGCCTTTGATCTTGTCGAACCATTTCACCCGACCGGGCATTATCGGCAGGTCATCGAAGCTTTGCGCGACAGCAACTTCGCCATCCATCACATCGCCGCCCTCGGGCGGAGAAATGGAGATTACTTCGGTTGCCTGAATGCCACGCGGGGTTTCCTGAACGCGGATCTGTATCCGCGCACCATCCGCAACAGAGCTTTGCCCGAAATTGCGCAAGACATTGGCGTGCAGGAGGATGTCTGGGCCATCGGCCTCCCCCACAACAAACCCGAATCCCTTTTTAGGATCGAACCATTTTACGGTCCCGTCTATCGTGGGACTGTCTGCCATTGGTTTCTGCACGGTCTTGGTCCGAGTTTACGTCGAAGTGGTGCGCGTAAGGCGCCGGAGAGTCCTTTAATGGTTTCAATTTTTCCAACTACGCGCAAGAAAAACTTCTCAGTATTAGGGCCTTAACCTTGGTGCTTCGCGCATGCCCAAAAACCCTCAAGGATTCAAACGGCTGATATTCCATGACTTTTCGCCTTTTAGGCGAGTCCAGCGAAAGCGGTCGTGTAACCGATAATCCCCATCTGCCCAAAACTCGATCTCCGTCGGCGTAATTCGGTAGCCCCCCCAAAAGGGTGGCCGATCGGGATTCAAGCCCTTTTCAAGACCCAGTTTGGCAGCCTCCGCCATCAGAGAAGCTCGGCTTTCCAGCGGTTGCGACTGGTGCGACGCCCAGGCACCGATGCGGCTTTTGAGCGAACGGGACTCATAGTAGGCGTCAGCTTGCGGGCCGTCCTCACGGGTCACGCTACCCCGCACGCGAATTTGTCGGCGAAGCGACTTCCAGTGCATCACAAACGCAGCCTTGCCTGCAGCGTCAATCTCCTGCGCCTTTACTGATCCGTAATTAGTGTAAAAAACAAAGGCATCGTCCTCGATGTCCTTGAGCAACACCATACGGGCATTGGGCATTCCGTCGGCTCCGATAGTCGACAAAGCGATCGCATTCGGGTCGTTGATCTCTGAAGCTTCCGCTTCTGCAAGCCACTGTCTGGCAAGCTCAAACGGGTTATCCCCTGCGAATTTTCCAGTTCTATCGCTCATGCTTGGCCTTTCTTATGAGGCGGTGTGCTCTCTTGATGGAATTCAGGCTTTCGCCTAAACGGGCGAGACGGACAAGTGGACTAGAGGCAAAAAATGTCAACTGGGCTTATGCAGGGCAAACGTGGGCTGATCATGGGGCTTGCGAACGACAAATCCATCGCCTGGGGCATCGCACAGGCCCTTTCAGAGGCCGGAGCTGAACTGGCACTTACATATCAGGGGGATGCGTTTCGGAAACGTGCGATCCCGCTTGCAGAAAAACTTGGCGTCACAGAGGTTCTCGATTGCGATGTATCCGATGCAGCGTCGCTCGACGCAGTGTTTGCCCGGCTGGAAGAGGCCTGGGGCAAACTCGATTTCGTTGTCCATGCCATCGGGTTTTCCGACAAGGAACAGCTGCGCGGCCGCTATGTCGACACCACCTCCGAGAACTTCAACATGACGATGGATATCTCGGTCTTTTCTTTCACAGCCGTGTGTCAGCGGGCTGAGAAACTCATGACCGAGGGCGGGTCGTGTCTGACGCTGACCTATTACGGAGCCGAGAAGGTCATGCCCCATTATAACGTGATGGGCGTGGCAAAAGCGGCGCTTGAAGCGTCGGTGCGCTACCTTGCCGAGGACCTCGGGAAGAACGGAATCCGTGTGAACGCGATCAGTGCGGGAACGATCAAAACACTTGCGGCATCCGGCATCGGTGATTTCCGCTACATCATGCGCTGGAACGAGTATAACGCGCCGCTCCGCCGCACCGTGACGCAAGACGAGGTTGGCCAATCGGCGTTGTACCTGCTGTCCGATATGGGCCGCGCGGTAACCGGCGAGGTACACCACGTCGATGCAGGGTATCATGTTGTCGGAATGAAGGCGGTCGACGCTCCGGATATCGAAGCGCCCGTCAAGAAATGACTTTTGCGGCCTTTGCCTCGATCGCGTTGATCCATTTGATGGCGGCGATCAGCCCGGGGCCGTCTTTTGTAGTGATAACGCGTGTCGCGGCGGCGGATGGCTTACGGAACGCCTTGCTCATGGCACTGGCTTTCGGGGTTGGCGCGACGGTCTGGGCGGGGGCTGCAATGCTTGGGCTGGCAGCTCTCTTCAAGGTTGCGCCTATGCTGCTGACGGCGATGAAATTTGCGGGCGCCGCCTTTTTGCTCTTCGTCGCTTTCATGATGTGGCGACACGCGAACGAGCCTCTGCCAACAGTGGAGAACGGCACAGCACAATCGGGCGTGGCGGCCTTTAAATTGGGCCTTTTCACGCAGCTTTCGAACCCGAAGGTCCCTGTTTTCTTTGGGGCGGTGTTCGTAGGCATCCTGCCTGCCGGCATCACATTGGCAGAGACCGCCATTGTTCTGACGCTGGTGCTGCTGGTCGAAGGCGGCTGGTACGTGCTGGTTGCCCGCGTCTTCTCGCTGCCGCAAGCGCGGCGGGGGTATGTCCGCTTGAAAACAACGCTCGATCGCGTTTTCGGTAGTTTCATTGCGCTCTTCGGCCTCAAGATCGCGACAAGCTAGAAACCGGGCGTTTTTCTACAAATTGTGGCAACTCCCGGAGGGCTTTTGTACAAAACGCTCCAAACGAGAACAGGGGATTCGCAGGCCATGACCGATCAGCTGCCGCACGAAAAAGGCTTTCATGTGAGCTGGGACCAGATCCATCGCGACAGTCGCGCGTTGGCGTGGCGGCTCGACAAGCGCGGCCCGGGCGAAGAAGGGGCCTGGCGGATGATCCTGGCGATCACCCGGGGCGGCATGGCGCCCGCGATGATCGTCGCGCGCGAACTGGACATCCGGCAGGTCGCGACGATCTCGGTGCAGTCTTACCACCACCAGACGCAGGGTCAGACAGAGATCCTGAACGAGCCAGATGCGGAACTCGTTGGCGACGGTACCGGCGTTCTGGTGATCGATGATCTGGTCGACAGCGGGCGCACGCTGGAGGTGGTTCGCGAGATGTACCCGAACGCCCACTTTGCCACCGTCTATGCCAAGCCCAAGGGCGAGCCGATGGTCGACACGTTCATCACCAGCGTCAGTCAGGACACGTGGATCTTCTTTCCGTGGGACATGGCCCTGCAATATGTCGACCCCTATCGCGGCGCCTGAGCGCGGATGGGCCCTCTGAACCCAGCTCTCGGTGCCACGCAGGCGCCCCCGGTCATGGAAGCCCGCCGCTGGCTCAATGAGGCGCGTCTTCCCGAAGACCTGCCGCTCCTGAACGTAAGCCAGGCGGCGCCCACCGCGCCGCCCCCTCTGCCGTTGCGCGAAGCGATGGCAGACGCTGTTTTGAATGATCCTCCGACGCATCTCTATGGGCCAGTCCTGGGCCTGCCTGATCTGCGGGCGGAATTGGCGGCACAGATCGCGCCGCTCTATCGCGGCACTGTAAGCGATCGGAATATCGCGATCACATCCGGCTGCAATCAGGCCTTTGCGGCGGTCGTTGCGACACTCGCAGGCGCGGGCGACAACGTGATCCTCCCGCTGCCATGGTATTTCAACCATGAGATGTGGCTGAAGATGCAAGGCGTAGAAGCGCGCGCGCTGTCCACAGACGACAGCCTGATCCCAGACCCGGAGCGCGCGGCAGCTTTGATAGATGACCGCACGCGGGCGGTTGTCCTCGTGACACCGAACAACCCAACCGGCACCGAATACCGTTCAGAGGTGATGGACGCCTTTCGCGATCTCGCCCGCAGACGCGGCCTTGCTCTGATCGTCGATGAGACCTATCGCGACTTTCATGGAGAAATCGGTGCGCCGCATGGCCTGTTTAGCGATCCGGACTGGGACGACACGCTGATCCATCTTTATTCCTTTTCCAAGGCGTACCGGCTGACCGGGCACAGGGTCGGCGCGCTGGCGACCTCGCCCGCGCGGCTGGCGCAGGTCGAGAAGTTCCTCGACACGGTGCAGATCTGCGCGCCGCAACTTGGGCAGCGCGCGGCTTTGTGGGGCATGCGGAACTTGAAAGACTGGCTGTCGCAGGAACGACTGGAGACACTGGCCCGCCGCGACGCGCTAACGGCCGCGTTCCAGCGGGTCCCGGGGTGGGAACTGCTGGGGGCCGGAGCCTACTTTGGATACGCGCGCCACAGCTTCGACCAGCCGTCGGACACGCTGGCGCAGCGTATGGTGTCGGAAATCGGCGTCCTTGCGTTACCGGGGACGATGTTTGCGCCAAAGGGGCATCCCGGCGCAGATAAGGAGATGCGGTTTGCCTTCGCCAATATCGACGCAGAGGGTATTTCCGAACTTGGCAATCGCCTTAGCGGCTACACGCCCTGATGCCGCCCCTTGCCGCCCTGCCCCGCAGCGCCTAAACGTGTCGAAACCGCTTGATCAGCAGGGGAGCGCGCGGCGCGATGAAGGGTAAAACCTCGAACATCTTCATGACCATTATACTGGGGCTGTTGATCCTCGGGCTGGCGGGCTTCGGCGTGACCAGCTTTGGAGGCTCGATGTCGCGGATCGGTTCGGTCGGAGACACCGACATCACGGTGGATGAATACGCCCGCACCTTGCAAAATCAGATCCGCGCGACCACGGCACAGACAGGTCAGGGTCTGACCATGGCGGATGCCCGAGCCATCGGGCTGGACCGACAGGTTCTTTCGCAACTTGTGACGCAAGCGGCACTCGACAATGAAGCCACGAAGATGGGGCTGTCCGTCGGAGACGCGCGGGTGCTTCAGGACATTCAGGCAATCCCGACTTTTCAGGGCCTCGATGGCAATTTCGACCGCGACTCCTATGAGTTTGCTCTGCAAAGCAATGGGCTGACACCGGCCGAATTCGAAGAGCAGGTTCGGGCAGATGCGGCACGCACGCTGCTGCAAGGTGCCGTTGCAGGCGGTGTCCGGGCGCCGGCGGCGCAAAGCGAGACCCTTTATCAGTTTGTGTCCGAACGGCGTCAGTTCGATTGGCTGGCGCTCGACCTTGCCACACTCGATATCGCGGTTCCCCCGGTCAGCGATGCCGAGATGCGCCAGTTCTATGAGACCAATCCAGCCGAGTTCACGGACCCGGAGGCGCGAGAAATTACCTATGTCCTTTTGACACCTGAGATGATGCTGGACGAGGTCACTCCTTCTGAGGAAGAGATTCAGCGCCTTTACGAAGAGCGGGCGAGCGAATTCGACCGCCCTGCCCGCCGACTTCTGGACCGGCTGGTTTTCGGAACTGACGAGGAAGCACAGGCGGCACTTGCGCGGATCGAAAGCGGCGACATCACGTTCGAAGCTCTGGTCGAGGAACGCGGTCTTACGCTCGAGGATGTGGATCAGGGCACTGTTACCGAGGCCGATCTGGGCGCGGAGCTCGCAACGGAAATCTTTGCGCTGGAAGATACCGGCGTGATCGGCCCGCTGCCGTCGCCCCTGGGACCGGCGCTGTTTCAGGTGAACGCTATCCTTCTGCCGCAGGTTATTCCCTTGTCCCAGGTGCGGGACGATCTGATCGCGGAGTTTGCCCTTGATGCCGCGCGGCGCGCGATCAGCGCCGAGATTGATGCATTGGATGACCAGCTGGCCGGTGGCGCGACTTTGGAAGAACTGGCCGAAAGCAGCCCGATGGAGCTGGGTGAGATTGCGGTGACCGTGGACACCTTCGACGGGCCGGCCGCCTATCCGGAGTTTCGTGAGGCAGCCCTGACCGTCAGCGAAGAAAGTTTTCCGGAGTTGGAGATCCTCGACGATGGCAGCGTTTTTGCCTTGCGGCTCGACGGTATTCGCGCCCCACAACTGCGCCCCTACGACGAGGCGGAAGACGCCGTGCGCACCGCGGCGCAAGCGCGCGCAGAGCGTCAGGCCGTCCGCGCCGAGGCCGATGCGCTGGTGGAACGCCTGCGCGCCGGAGAAACCTTTGCCGATCTGGAACTTACGCCTGTGCGCGAAGATGGTCTGACGCGCGAAACGTTCTTGGAAGGGGCGCCGGTTGGGCTTGTCACCCGGGCGTTCGACCTGAATACCGGCGATGTGGACGTCGTGTCTGACGAGGGTGGCATCGCGCTGCTGCGGCTTGAGGCGATCCTCGGTCCGGACCCGGACGACCCGGACACCGCTTTTGTGCAACAAGTGCTGGAACGCAGCCTGAGCGAGAGCCTCGCGCGCGATGTGTTCGTCGCGTATTCCATCGCGCTGCAGGAAGAAGCCGGCATTCAGATCGACCAATCCGCGATCAACGCGGTTCAGGCGCAGTTCCCCTAACCGAGACCGACCGCTCATGTTGCTGACACCGGAATTCGACGCGTTTGAAGCCGCCCATGCGCGCGGCGAAAATCAGGTCGTGTATGCAAGGCTTGCTGCCGATCTGGACACGCCGGTTTCGCTGATGCTGAAACTTGCTGGGGCACGGAAAGACAGCTTCATGCTGGAGTCGGTCACCGGCGGTGAGGTGCGCGGGCGCTATTCCGTTGTGGGGATGAAGCCAGATGTGATCTGGCGCTGCCGGGGGTCCGCGAGCGAGGTCAACCGGTCGGCCCGCTTTGACGCCGAAGCCTTCACGCCGCTCGAAGGCGATCCGCTTAGCACCTTGCGCGCGCTGATTGCCGAAAGCCGGATTGAGATGCCGGAGGGTCTGCCACCGATCGCGGCGGGGCTGTTTGGCTATCTTGGCTACGATATGATCCGGCTTGTGGAGCATCTGCCGAACGTGAATCCGGACCCACTGGACCTTCCGGACGCGGTGCTTATGCGGCCCTCCGTCGTCGCCGTGCTCGATGGGGTAAAGGGCGAGGTTACCGTCGTCTCGCCCGCATGGGCCGGATCCGGTCAGTCGGCCCGCGCGGCCTATGCCCAGGCTGCCGAACGCGTGATGGATGCGGTGCGCGATCTGGAGCGGATTGCTGCGGGCGAAAGCCGCGATCTGGGTGATGTTGCGGAAATCAGCGATCCGGTCTCGAACTTTACGCATCAGGGGTATCTGGACGCGGTAGAGAAGGCTAAAGCCTATATCCGCGCGGGCGACATCTTTCAGGTCGTCCCCGCACAGCGCTGGACGCAAAACTTTCCGCTGCCGCCCTTTGCACTCTATCGCAGCTTGCGGCGCACCAACCCTTCGCCGTTTATGTTCTTCTTCAATTTCGGCGGGTTCCAGGTTGTCGGCGCCTCCCCGGAGATTCTGGTGCGGGTTTTCGGACGCGAAGTTACGATCCGGCCCATTGCGGGCACCCGCCCCCGCGGCAAGACGCCGGAGGAAGACAAGGCACTGGAAGAGGATCTGCTGGCCGATGAGAAAGAACTGGCCGAACATTTGATGCTGCTTGATCTCGGCCGCAATGACACGGGTCGCGTGTCCAAGATCGGGACCGTGCGCCCGACGGAAGAGTTCATTATCGAGCGCTATAGCCACGTCATGCATATCGTTTCAAACGTGGTGGGCGAATTAAGCGAGGATCATGACGCGCTGTCGGCACTTCTGGCGGGATTGCCGGCGGGCACAGTTTCAGGTGCGCCCAAGGTTCGTGCGATGGAGATCATCGATGAGCTGGAGCCGGAAAAGCGCGGCATTTATGGCGGTGGTGTCGGCTATTTCGCGGCCAATGGCGACATGGATATGTGTATCGCCCTGCGCACAGCGGTGCTGAAGGATGAGAAGCTCTACATTCAGGCGGGCGGCGGCGTGGTCTATGACAGCGACCCGGAGGCGGAGTACCAAGAGACGGTGCATAAATCCAACGCGATCCGGCGGGCGGCCAGAGATGCCGGGCTATTTGGCGGCTCCGGGAACACCGGATAAGCCCCGAGGCGCGCTTTGGTCGGACCAGTACGCAGGCTTGCGACTTGAACGCGCGCTTAGCTGTCGTCGAGCAGGATCGCAGAAATTGGCGCGAGGCTTTCATCTGCCTCCCGGGTCCAATTTTGCAGAGCAGTCAAAGTGTCGGGTTGCGTCTGGCCCAGCAGCACAAATCTGCCCTCGCGCGCAGCCTCGAACACCGCACGGTCGAGCGCGCGCGCTGCCAGCGGCCCCAGAAGTTGCGGGGCGAGCACATCATCCACAGCAGCCAGCGCCGTTCCCTCGGCGCGCGCAATTTGCGCCATTGCGTTTAGCCCCCGGGCTTCGGCGACCAGACCGTGACCGGTCTGCGTGAGACGCGCGGCGAGATGGCTCAGTAGCTCCCGGTCTGTGCCGATGGGACTGTCTGAGGGCAGGTAGACCCCAACGGCTTGGGGCAAACGTGCGACATGGGCGTTCAGGGCAACATCTATATCCCGCGGCTCCGGGCGCGGCGGCAGCCCTGTAAGAGTGATCAGCACTTCGTGTCCGGCCTCGCGCATCGCAGTGGCGCGATCCGCTACGTCAGGCCAGGAGGGATCCAGCGCCACAGTCAACGGCGCCGCGATACCGGCCAGGCTGTCAAAGACCGCGCGGTCCGGACCGGTGGCTTGAAGCACAATAGATGTGAGCGGTGCTGCACCTTCCCACGGCTGGGCATTGCGCTCCAGAGCCCCAAGAGGTGCGCCGCCAGCTCCCTCTGGCGTGGCCTCGCCAACCGGAGCATCTGAGGGCGGCGTAGCGGCTGGGGTCGAACCGATCTGTGGCAGTCGATTGCTGCCGCCGAACCGTGCAGAAAGTCGCGCGACCCCGTCTCGCGGGCCGTCACCCCCCACCACGATCCGGCGCGGAAGGGTACGCTGGGGCGCGGCCTGTTCAGGCTGCGCCGGCTGCAGGCGGGCAATTGGGTCTTCCGGCGCCACCTCGTTTGGTTGAGTGACCGCAAAGCCAGGCTCCGGCCGCTCGGGTGCCGCGTCAGGCGAAGCTTCAACCGAAGGTTCCGGGGGCGTCTCCGGAACAGCCTGGGGAGCCGGATCTGCAGGCTCATCCTGCACCGGCTGCTCCGATTGCACCGGCGCCGGTGACGGCTGCGGCACAGGTGGCCCCTCGGTGATTGGTCGGGTCAGCGCGGAGAGCTGCAAATCGGGCTGCGCTGGCGGGGTTTGCTCAGGCGCTCCTGCGAAGGGTGGCAGGCGTACACCGCTGGGTTCCGCCCCCGCCTGAGCGCTCAGCGTGTCGGGCATCGGCGTTTCGCCGATAAGGGCGGGCATTGCAATGCGCGCGGTATCGGGGGCCGGCGCGCTGCCGACGCCGCGAGGTGGAACAGGGCCGCCCGGACGCTCTGGCAGGTTTGGAAGCGGCGCAGGCAGGGCCACCAGCGGCACCTGAGCCTCCGGAATGGCGGCGGGGCGCAACGGCGCGGCGATGGCGTCTGCCGCATCGGGGGTGGGTAGCGCGGCAGGGCTTGGGGCACCCTCGGATTGCGGGACGTCTTCCGCCAATGGCGCGGGCAGGATTACCGAAGGAGCCGCCGCCAGCTCGGGCGGTGGTGGCGCTGCCGTGGGAGCCATTGGGACATCGGCGTCAGGCGTGACCGGAGCGTTGGCAAGGCTCTCGGGCGCGGGGGCTGTCTCTGGTGTCACAGTGGGGGCCGCCGGGGCCGGACCCGATGGCGCAGCCTGCCTTGCATCCGACAATTCGGGGCGCGCGGGCCCTGTCCCGTCGACCAGTGCCTCCTCGGTTGTATCTTCCGGGCGCACCGCCAAGTCTGGTGCACTGTCGGGCTCGGCGGACGGCGCGGGAACAGCGGGCGGCGTGTCCGCAAGCTCTGCGCCCGGCGCGGGCGCGGGCGGATCGGACAGTATTGGGCGGCCCTCAGAGGCCACATCGGGGATGGGCACCGTTCGCTCAGTTTCGGGTTCTGCCGACTGGTTGACCAACGATCGCATCGGATAATAAAGCGAGACAATAATCAGCACGACCATACTGGCCACGCCGCCCCAGAAGAGCCCGGAAAGCAGTCCTCTGCCCATTGCCTAAGTCTCTGTTTGCCTCTTGCGCCCAGTATCGGGCGATAATCTTAAGTTTCCCACGTGTTTTCGCGTTATTGCAAGCCCTGCTCTGGGAAATTACTCACCTCCGGCATCATGTGACACGCGAAAGCCGCAGGCTCCGGCGAGGGGCTTGACGCTTGCGTCTGGCCGGGGGCATCTATACCCCGCTGTACCAACGGGCCGAGATGCGGCACACCGGCCGGGAGAGACCTAAGGGACTGAAATGCTGCTCTTGATCGATAACTACGACAGCTTCACCTACAACCTCGTCCACTATTTTGGCGAGCTTGGTGCCGATGTGCAGGTTTATCGCAACGATGCCTTGGATGTGCAGCAGGCCATGGCGTTGCGCCCCAGAGCAATCGTTCTGAGCCCGGGCCCGGGCTATCCGGCCCAGGCCGGGATTTGCATGGCCCTGACCGAAGCAGCCGCCGAGACCCAAACGCCGCTGATGGGCGTGTGTCTTGGGCATCAAACCATCGGAGAGGCCTTTGGGGGGAAAGTGGTCCAACACGCCGAGATCGTACATGGCAAGATGGGCGTCATGCATCACACCGGAACAGGCGTGTTTTCCGGGCTGCCCTCGCCGTTCGACGCAACGCGGTATCACTCGCTTGTAGTGGATCGCGCGTCCCTTCCCACTGCGCTGGAGGTAACGGCAGAACTGGAGGATGGCACGATAATGGGCCTCCAGCATCGGGACTTGCCAATCCATGGCGTGCAGTTTCACCCCGAGAGCATTCGGTCCGAGCATGGGCACAAGATGCTCCGGAATTTCCTTGAGACGGTGAAGGAACTGGCATGAGCGATGACCTCAAACCGCTAATCGGAACCGCCGCCGATCGACCATTGACCCGCGCCGAGGCCGAAACCGCCTTTGAAGCGTTATTCGAAGGTGAAGCGACCCCGAGCCAGATGGGCGGGTTTCTGATGGCGCTGCGCACGCGCGGCGAAACCGTGGAGGAATACGCCGCCGCCGCCGCGGTGATGCGCGCAAAGTGCAATGCCGTGCGTGCGCCTGAGGGGGCAATGGACATTGTCGGCACCGGCGGCGATGGCAAGGGAACATTGAACATCTCGACAGCGACGGCGTTTGTCGTGGCCGGCGCCGGTGTGCCTGTGGCCAAACACGGCAATCGCAACCTGAGCTCCAAGTCGGGCGCAGCAGATGCACTGGGGCAGATGGGCATCAATGTCATGGTCGGCGCGGAGGTGGTGGAACACGCGCTTGCCGAGGTCGGGATTGGCTTCATGATGGCGCCGATGCACCATCCGGCGATCAAACACGTCATGCCGACGCGGGCCGAACTGGGCACACGGACGATCTTCAATATTCTTGGGCCGCTGACCAATCCGGCCGGAGTGAAACGTCAACTCACCGGCGCGTTCTCGCGCGATCTGATCGCGCCGATGGCCGAAACGCTGAAGGCGCTTGGGTCTGACATGGCGTGGCTGGTGCACGGCTCGGACGGCACAGACGAGCTGACGATCACGGGCGTGTCCTGGATCGCGGCTCTGGAGGAGGGCAAAGTGGAGATGCGCGAGTTGCATCCGGAGGACGCCGGGCTGCCTGTGCATCCCTTCGAGGCCATTCTGGGCGGCACGCCCGAAGAAAACGGGGCCGCCTTCCGCGCGCTTCTGGACGGCGTGGCCTCGGCCTATCGAGACGCAGTTCTATTGAACGCTGCCGCCGCTTTGGTTGTCGCGGGAAAAACCGCCGATCTGCGCGAAGGGGCCGAGATGGCGCGCGCCAGTATCGACAGCGGAGCCGCCAAATCGAAGGTCGAAGCGCTTGCGGCGCTAACCACGGAGGCCGCGGCATGAGCCAGACCATCCTCGACAAAATCAAGAGCTACAAGCTGGAGGAAGTGGCCGCCGCGAAGGCCGCCAAGCCGCTGGCCGAGGTGGAGGCCGAAGCCAGAGCCGCCCCTGCCCTGCGTGGGTTTGCAGCCGCGCTGCGCACGGCCTCGTCTACCGGCTACGGTCTGATCGCAGAGGTCAAGAAAGCGTCGCCTTCCAAGGGGTTGATCCGGGCCGACTTCGATCCGCCATCGATTGCGGCGGCCTATGAAGCCGGCGGCGCAACCTGTTTGTCGGTGCTGACGGACACCCCGTCTTTTCAGGGCGCGCCAGAATATCTGGTCGCCGCACGAGGCGCCTGCAGCCTTCCCGCGCTGCGCAAGGACTTCATGTACGATCCGTATCAGGTGGCCGAGGCGCGCGCCTGGGGCGCGGACTGCATCCTGATCATCATGGCCAGTGTCTCGGATGCGCAGGCGGCCGAATTGGAGGATGCGGCGTTTGGCTGGGGCATGGATGCCCTGATCGAGGTGCATGACGCGGAGGAACTGGACCGTGCGCTTAAGTTGAAGTCCGAACTGATCGGCATAAACAACCGTAATCTAAAGACTTTCGAGACAACTCTGGATACGACCCGCTCGCTGGCGCCGACCATTCCGGGCGACCGTCTGGTTGTGGCAGAAAGCGGGCTTGCCGGGCCCGCGGAACTGGCTGATCTGGCAGGTTACGGGGCGCGGACCTTCCTGATCGGCGAGAGCCTGATGCGGCAGGACGATGTGGCCACCGCCACCCGCAATATTTTGAAAGATCCCGTGCCGATGGAGGGCGCAGCATGAGTGACCTGACCCATTTCGATGCCAAGGGCGCAGCCCATATGGTCGATGTCTCGGACAAAGAGGTCACCGACCGCATCGCAACCGCAAAGGGCGCGGTCATAATGCTGCCGGAAACGCTGTCTATGATCACAGAGGGGCGCGCAAAGAAAGGCGATGTGCTGGCCGTGGCGCGGCTGGCTGGTATTATGGGATGCAAGAAAACCGCAGACCTCATTCCGCTCTGTCACCCCCTGCCCATCACCAAGGTGGCGCTGGAGTTGTCCCCGGACGAAAGCCTGCCGGGCGTGCACATCGAAGCAACCGTCAAAACCTCCGGACAAACGGGTGTTGAGATGGAAGCTCTGACAGCCGTCACCATCGCGCAACTGACGCTCTATGACATGGTTAAGGCCGTAGACAAAGGCATGCGCTTGACCGACACTCGGCTCGTCTTCAAAGACGGCGGAAAATCAGGAAAATACGAGGCAGAATGAGCACGCTGACCCCCGTTTCAGAAGCGCTGGACGCGCTGTTCAAACTGGTCACTCCCCTGGAGGTCGAAGAAGTTGCGCTGGCCGAGTGCGCCATGCGCGTGCTGGCAAAGGACCCGGTTGCAAAACGCAACCAGCCCCCTTTCGACGCCTCGGCCATGGACGGCTATGCTGTAAAGGCAGACGATGCACGCATCGGCACGGAGCTGACCGTGATCGGCGAAGCCCGCGCTGGTTTCAGTTGGTCCGGGACACTGGAAGCAGGGCAAGCGGTCCGCATATTCACGGGCGCGCCGATGCCGGATGGCGCCGAGCGCGTGATTATTCAAGAAGATGTCTCACGCGACAACGACAAGATTACTCTGCTGGAAACGCTTGGTGACGCGGACAATATCCGCCCGGAAGGAAGCGACTTTGCCGTGGGCCACCGGATCATTGCCCCAAAGCGCCTGCGCCCTGGGGATATCGCACTTTGCGCGTCAATGAACCTTCCCAGCGTACACGTTTACCGCCGACCGGAAGTGGCAATCATCGCCACCGGGGATGAATTGGTTCAGCCGGGGTCAGAACCAAACAAGGATCAGATCGTCTCTTCAAATAGTTACGGCCTGAAAGCGATGTTCGAAGCGGCGGGCGCAATTGTCCGCATGCTACCAATCGCACTCGACAACGTAGAAAGTCTTGGACAAGTGCTGGAGCTTGCCCGCGGCGCGGATGTCATCATCACGATTGGTGGTGCGTCAGTTGGCGATTATGACCTCGTCGGGGAGGTCGCAGGTTCCATGGGACTGGAGCGCGAATTCTACAAAGTCGCAATGCGCCCGGGAAAACCGCTGATGTGCGGGAAACTTGGTAACTCACTGCTGGTCGGGCTGCCGGGCAACCCGGTTTCGTCCATGGTCTGCGGCCAGATCTTTGTCGTCCCGGCCTTGCGGGCGATGCAGGGCCTGCCACCAGAGCCCGCCCCGCGCCAGCGCGGTCGGCTCGCGACCGATGCCGGGAAGAACGGCGACCGCGAACACTACATGCGCGCCAAACTGGAAATCCGTGACGGGGCGGTCTGGGTGCATCCGGAAAGTCGTCAGGACAGCTCGCTGCTGTCGGTTCTGTCGTGGTCGAACTGCCTTTTGGTGCGCGCGCCCCATGCGGACCCTCTGCCCTACGGCGCCGAGGTCGAGTACATCCCTCTCTGACCCGACACGGGCCGAAAGTTGACACAAAGCGCGAACAAGGGTAGAACGTACCGCGAACGGCGTGCGGTGTTTACCCTTTGCTAACGCTCTTTTACTTGGGTGAGCATGGCGCCCGGCCGGTAAGCCGCAGGATCGCGGAGCCGGGTCAATTGCCCGAGGCCAAGGGAGCAGACATGCTGACCAAAAAGCAGATTGAACTTCTGGAGTTTATCCACACCAGAACACAACGGGATGGTGTGCCGCCATCCTTTGACGAGATGAAGGATGCACTGGATTTGCGCTCCAAGTCTGGCATCCACCGCCTGATCACGGCACTCGAAGAACGTGGGTTTATCCGGCGGCTCGCACATAAGGCACGCGCCCTCGAGATCATTAAGCTGCCCGATGCGATCGCTGATAAGGCGGGCGGCTTCACTCCGCGCGTGATCGAAGGCGACAAGACGGCCCCGCCGCCGGCCGCGCTGCCTATTGAGACGGTACATGCGCTTGAATTGCCGGTGATGGGTCGGATCGCTGCCGGTACCCCGATCGAGGCGATTTCCGAGGTTTCGCACCATGTCGCCGTTCCCGGCAGCATGATGCGCGGAGATGCCCAGCACTACGCGCTGGAGGTAAAAGGCGACTCGATGATCGAGGCCGGGATCAACGATGGCGACATCGTTGTGATCCGGGAAACCGGGACAGCCGACAGTGGTGATATCGTCGTCGCACTTGTCGAGGGGCACGAAGCAACCCTGAAAACCCTGCGCAAGCGCGGCAATGCGATTGCGCTCGAGGCGGCCAACCCGGCCTACGAGACTCGTGTCTTCCCGGCCGATCAGGTCAAGGTACAGGGCCGCTTGGTCGGACTGATCCGGACCTATTAAAGACCGGCACGCGCGGCACCGGCACCGCCTCGCACCAGATATGTCCATAGATCGACACGCGCAGGCGCTCCGCTCCACAAGCGGGCGCCTGTTTGCGTTCGTGCCGTGGTGATGTGCAGTCCAGCGTCGTCCACAGCAATCGCAACTGCCCCGGTCTTTCTTAGGCGCGACACATCCAGACTTCGACACCCAGCGCGCGCGGACACTTCGGTGTTGAGGATGACCAGATCCGCGCGGCCACAGGCCCCGGCGTAGCGCGCAGCTCCGGTTTTGCCGCGCAACTGAATGATACGCTGGTCCTCGAGGGTCAGATGCAACTCAGCCCGGTCGATCTGCCGGAGGCCCGGACGTTCCGCTGCCTCGGTCTGATCGGCGCCATCTCCATCATTTTCCAACCAGACCCGCGCCGAAAACCCTTCGCCCTTGGGCCGCGAGAGGACCCGACCCTGCTCTGTCATCAGCCCCAGAAGCCCGCCGCTTTCGCTTACCAGCAAGGGAGGACGCTCCACCGTGATCCAGAGCCCGAGGGCCAACACCACCGGGATCACACCGGCCAGCCGCAAGGATTTCACGGGACCCAGGGCGGCCAGCAGACCTCCGGCGAGGATCAGGCCGAGAACAGCACCGGGGGGGCGTGGGACATGTCCTACCGCGCCATCCCACTCTGCGATGGTCCCCGCCACTCCGAGAATCCAGCGAATTCCGTAGTCGGTCGCCATAAGGCCAAGCCCCTCTGCACCAACGGGCAGCAACGCGAGCGCGAGCAGCGCGCCGGGCATCACGACCATCCCCATCACCGGCACTGACGCGAGGTTCGCGATCAGCCCGTAATGGGCGAAAATATTGAAGTGCGCCGCCGCGATTGGCGCGGTCGCGGCGCCGGCGACAAAAGACGACAAAAACAGCGACGCCGGTCCGCGCCCCCATCGCGGCAACGCCTTCCAAGGTGGCCAATGTCGGATCGCATTGAACGCTACGACCAGCGCGGTCGTGGCTGCGAAGGACATCTGGAAGCCCGGCCCGACCAATGCCTCGGGACGCAATATCAGCACGATCAACGCGGCCCAGGCAACGGAGCGCAGCGAAATTGCGCGGCGGTCCACCAGCACGGCCAACAGCATCATGGACACCATGATGAAGGCGCGCTCTGTCGCCACCGCCGCGCCAGAGATCACCAAGTAGGCGCTGGCGGCACACAAGGCCCCGACCGCTGCCAGTTTCTTTTCCGGCACCCGCAGTGCAAAAGCGGGGACGAGTGCAATTGCACTGCGCAGAACCAGAAAAACCGTGCCAGTGAGAAGGCCCATGTGCAGGCCAGAGATGGCAAGCAGGTGCGCGAGGTTGGTGGCGCGCAGGTCGTCCACCCGATCGCGGTCGATACCGGACCGGTCCCCGGTCAGGATCGCGGCTGCAAAGGCCCCCGGCTGCCCTGCAATCCGATCGCGTATCCCGCTGCTCAGCGCATAGCGAAACCGGTAGACTGTCAGCGCAGCTCCGACCTTGTCCGGCTCGGCCCACAGCAGCACCGGAACACGCGTGTACCCCACCCCGCCGAGCCGTTCGAACCAGGCATGGCGACGGAAATCGAAGCCACCGGGTTCGGCCGGGGCGGCGGGCGGCGACAAATGCCCGGTGGTCATAAGCAGCTGTCCGGGTTCGAATACCAGATCTCCGGGGGGGCCGTGCAGCGACACGCGCACGCGCTGGGGCGTGTCCCGCGGGGCGAGGCGCGACAGCCGCACCTGATCGAGCGTCAGGCGCACGGCCCCGGCGTAGGAGCGGTCAATCTCCACCAGCCGCCCTTCGATCGGGCCGTAATAGCGATAGTCCAGCACCGGGGCGGAAACCCGCCCTGTTCGTTCCGCCGCCAGGCCGAAACCGGCTGACACCATACAAAGCGCGAGACCCACAGGCCGGAGCCGCCACGGCCCGGCCACTCCCACAAGCAGAGCCGCGCAGCCAAGCGCCAGCGCGCTCGCCCCGGCCCAAACAGGCGGCTCGGATACCACTGAAAAGTAGACCAGAACACCCAGCCCGTAGAGCACGGGCAGCCAGGGGAAAAGCACCCTGCGCAGATCGGTTTCGTGGTTCACTTGTCCTGCCCCACCGGGTTGGATAGAGAGCCTCAACCGTATTGAAACCTTGGTTGCGAAGTGGTTAACGCGCCTCTCGTCGCAGCATTCAGGAGCCGCCCATGTCCGATCAGATCGTAACCCGCTTTGCCCCCTCGCCCACCGGCTATCTGCATATCGGCGGCGCCCGGACGGCGCTTTTCAACTGGCTCTACGCGCGGGGACGCGGCGGCAAGTTCCTGCTGCGCATCGAGGATACGGATCGCGCGCGCTCCACACCTGAGGCGACGGAGGCGATTTTTCAGGGATTGCGCTGGCTGGGGCTCGATTGGGACGGTGATGCACTGAGCCAGTTCGAGCGCGCGGACCGGCATGCCGAGGTAGCCCATCAGCTTCTGGCCGAGGGCAAGGCGTATAAGTGCTTTTCCACTCCGGAGGAGATCTCGGCCTTCCGGGAGGCCGCGAAGGCGGAAGGCCGGTCCACGTTGTTCCGTTCGCCCTGGCGGGACGCGGACCCGGACACCCACCCGAATGCACCCTTTGTTGTGCGCATCAAAGCCCCGCAAGCCGGCGAGACCGTGATCCGTGATCAGGTACAGGGCGATGTGACAATCCGAAATGATCAACTCGACGACATGGTTCTGCTGCGGTCCGATGGCACGCCGGTCTACATGCTCGCCGTGGTGGTGGACGATCACGACATGGGCGTCACGCATGTGATCCGCGGCGATGATCACCTCAACAACGCCGCGCGCCAGATGATGATTTACGAGGCGATGGGCTGGGACGTGCCCGTCTGGGTGCATATCCCGCTGATCCATGGGCCAGACGGGAAGAAGCTGTCGAAGCGGCACGGCGCGCTTGGGGTTGAGCAGTATGAGGCCATGGGATTTCCGGCCGCCGCGATGCGAAACTACCTGGCCCGGCTTGGCTGGTCCCACGGTAATGACGAGTACTTCACGACCGAACAGGCGTTAGAATGGTTTGACCTGTCCGGCATCGGCAAATCCCCCGCACGGTTCGACCTGAAAAAGCTGGAAAACCTGTCGGGCCAACACATCGCCGCAGCTGAGGATGCGGATCTGATCGCAGGCGCAGCGGGATATCTGGCGGCCTCCGGTCAGCCTGCGCTTTCGGAGCCCCAGAACGCGGGTTTGTCGCGTGCGATGTATTGCCTCAAGGACAGAGCCAAAAATTTCCCTGATCTTATTGAAAAAGCAGCGTTTATTTTGAGTGCGCGGCCAATTGTCCCGGACGAAAAGACGGCAAAACAACTGGATGATGTATCCCGTGGTATACTGTCAGAATTGACGCCGCACCTGCAAAATGTTAGCTGGTCACGAGACGCGTTGGAGGCGCAGATGGCCGCGTTCGGAGAGCAGAAATCTCTGAAATTCGGCAAACTTGCCGGCCCCCTGCGCGCAGCCTTGGCGGGGCGGTCCGTGACCCCCAGCGTTTACGACATGATGCTCGTTCTGGGCCGCGAGGAAACGCTCGCCCGGCTCAGCGACGCAGCGGCATGAGGGGGTAACGGTTCCGGTCCGGGCGCCTCCCTCCTGCGCCTGAATAAGCCGGTCGTAAGACCGACACGCCACGCATGACCCGGACCTGTCCGGGTCTCGCTACAAGAGAGGGACTGACATGGCTGACACACGCACTGCGAAGCTGACATTTGACGGCAAAGAGATTGATTTGCCGATCCTGTCACCATCGGAGGGCCCTGACGTTCTGGACATCCGAAAGCTTTACGCACAGGGCGATGTCTTCACCTACGATCCGGGATTTACCTCGACCGCCGCCTGCGACAGCACGATCACCTTCATTGATGGTGAGGAAGGTGTGCTGCTGCACCGTGGTTACCCGATCGATCAACTGGCCGGTCAGTCCCATTATCTCGAGGTTTGTTACCTGCTGCTCTACGGCACGCTTCCGAACGCAGCAGAGCTTGAAGAGTTTGAGACCACGATCACCCATCACACGATGCTGCACGAACAGATGGGTAATTTCTTCCGTGGTTTCCGCCGGGACGCGCATCCAATGGCGGTTATGGTGGGCGTGGTCGGCGCCATGTCGGCCTTCTACCATGACAGCACCGATATCAGCGACCCGCGCCAGCGCGAGATCGCCTCGCACCGCCTGATTGCCAAGATGCCGACCATCGCGGCCTGGGCCTATAAATACACGATTGGACAGCCTTTCGTGTATCCCCGCAACGATCTGGATTATGCCTCGAACTTCCTGCGCATGTGCTTTGCCGTACCGGCGGAGGAATACCATGTCGACCCGATCCTTGCCCGCGCGATGGACCGGATTTTCACCCTTCATGCCGATCACGAGCAGAACGCGTCGACCTCGACAGTGCGTCTGGCGTCGTCCTCTGGCGCGAACCCGTTTGCCTGCATTGCGGCCGGCATCGCCTGCCTCTGGGGCCCCGCCCATGGCGGCGCCAACCAGGCCTGCCTGGAAATGCTGAAGGAAATCGGCACGCCGGACCGTATCCCCGAATACATCGCCCGCGCCAAAGACAAGAACGACCCGTTCCGCCTGATGGGCTTCGGTCACCGTGTTTATAAGAACTTCGACCCGCGCGCGACCGTGATGAAGCAATCCGCTGACGAGGTGCTGGACCTGCTCGGCGTCGAAAACAATCCGATCCTCGCCACCGCGAAGGAACTGGAACAGGCCGCGCTCGCGGATCCGTATTTCTCAGAGAAGAAACTGTTTCCGAATGTCGACTTCTATTCCGGCATCATCCTTGAGGCGATGGGCTTCCCCACCTCGATGTTCACCCCGATCTTCGCGCTCTCGCGGACCGTGGGCTGGATCAGTCAGTGGAAGGAGCAACTGGAAGACCCGCAAATGAAAATCGGCCGCCCGCGTCAGCTGTATCTGGGCGAGACCGCACGGGACTATACCGAAATCGAAGACCGCTAAAGCGGCATACCCTAAAGCGGGACAGTGAAGAAAAGGCCGCCTTTTCAGGCGGCCTTTTTTTAATGATTGATCCTTATGAGGGCTAGTGCACGCCGATCACTCAGCGGCGACACGACCCGGCATCAACATTTGTTTCAGGTACCGCCCGGTATGGCTGTCCGTCACCCCGGCCACATCTTCCGGCGTTCCGGTCGCCACGACCTGGCCGCCGCCATCGCCGCCCTCTGGGCCGATATCGATGATCCAGTCGGCGGTTTTGATGACATCGAGATTGTGCTCGATCACGACGACGGTGTTCCCCTGCTCCACCAGTTCGTGCAACACCTCCAGAAGTTTCCGAACATCTTCGAAGTGCAGACCTGTGGTTGGCTCGTCCAGAATGTACAATGTCCGACCAGTCGCCCGTTTCGACAGCTCCTTGGACAGCTTCACCCGCTGCGCCTCGCCGCCCGACAGCGTCGTCGCTTGCTGGCCGACCTTGATGTAGCCGAGCCCGACGCGCATCAGCGCGTCCATCTTTTCCCGGATACTGGGGACCGCTTTGAAGAACTCCTGCGCGTCTTCGACGGTCATATCCAACACATCGGCAATCGACTTGCCCTTGAACTTGATCTCCAGCGTCTCGCGGTTGTAGCGCGCGCCTTTGCAGGTTTCGCATTCGACATAAACGTCCGGCAGGAAGTGCATCTCTATCTTGATGACCCCGTCGCCCTGACACGCCTCACACCGCCCGCCCTTGACGTTGAAGCTGAAGCGTCCGGGCTTGTAGCCGCGCGCCTTGGCCTCGGGCAGCCCGGCGAACCAGTCGCGGATCGGGGTGAAGGCGCCTGTGTAGGTGGCGGGGTTTGACCGTGGCGTGCGCCCGATGGGACGCTGATCGATATCGATCACCTTGTCGAGATGCTCCAGCCCCTTGATCGTCTCGCAGGGCGCGGGCGTCTGACGCGCCCCGTTGAGACGCATGGAGGCCGTTTTGAACAGGGTTTCAATGGTCAGGGTGGACTTGCCGCCCCCGGAGACGCCAGAGACGCAGACGAACTTGCCCAGCGGAAAATCAACGGTGACGTTCTTCAGGTTGTTCCCGGTCGCCTTTTTGACCGTGATCTTTTTCTTGTTGCCTTTGCGCCGCTCCACCGGCACAGCGATCTCCCGCCGCCCGGCGAGGTAATCGCCGGTAATCGACTGCGGCGTTGCCATGATCTGATCGGGAGACCCGTGGGCAATGATCTCCCCGCCGTGCACCCCTGCCCCCGGGCCAATGTCGAAGACGTAATCCGCCTCGCGGATCGCCTCTTCGTCATGTTCGACCACGATTACCGTGTTCCCCTGATCGCGCAGGTTCTTGAGCGTGGTCAGCAGCCGGTCATTGTCCCGCTGATGCAGCCCGATGGACGGCTCGTCGAGAACATAGAGCACACCGGTCAGCCCCGAGCCGATCTGGCTTGCCAACCGGATACGCTGACTTTCCCCGCCCGAAAGCGTCCCGGCGTTACGGCTGAGCGTCAGATATTCAAGGCCTACATTGTTCAGGAACCCGAGCCGTTCGCGAATTTCCTTCAGAATGGCGCGGGCAATCTCGTTCTTCTGCGCGGTTAAGGCCTCAGGCACGGTTTCGCACCAAGCATAGGCCTCCTTGATCGACATCTGAACGACCTGCCCCACGTGCAGCAGGTTGCCAGGCGTGCCAATCTTCACCGCGAGCGCTTCCTCGCGCAGCCGGTAACCACCGCAGCTCCCGCAGGACCGGTTGTTCTGATACCGCTCAAACTCTTCGCGGATCCAAGCTGAGTCCGTCTCGCGATAGCGGCGTTCCATGTTCGGGATCACGCCCTCGAACGCGCGGCTTACCTGATAGACCCGCCCGCCTTCGTCGTAGCGGAAGGCGATCTCCTCGTCCCCGGATCCGCGCAGGAAAACCTGCTGCACATGCTCGGGCAGCTTCTTCCAGGGCGTTTTCGGGTCAAAATCGTAATGCTTGGCGATCGCCTGAATGGTCTGCAGGAAATAGGGTGACTTGCCCTTCCGCCAGGGGGCCAATGCGCCGTCTTCAAGTGTCAGCGTCGCATCCGGCACGACGAGGCGTTCGTCGAAGAACAGCTCCACCCCGAGCCCGTCACAGGCCGGACACGCCCCGAAGGGCGCATTGAAGGAAAACAGGCGCGGTTCGATCTCGGGGATCGTGAAGCCACTGACCGGGCATGCGAAATTCTCGGAAAACGTGATGCGCTCCGGATCGCCTTCTTTCGGCGCGGTCTCGAGGATTGCGATGCCGTCGGCCAGATCGAGCGCGGTGCGGAAACTGTCGGCGAGCCGGGTCTCGATCCCCTCCTTCACCACAATCCGGTCGACCACGACGTCGATATCGTGCCGGAACTTCTTGTCGAGCTCGGGCGGTGTGTCGAGGTCATAGAATTCCCCATCCACCTTGACGCGCTGGAAGCCCTGCTTGCGCAGTTCGAGGAATTCCTTGCGGTACTCCCCCTTGCGGTCGCGCACGATGGGCGCGAGCAGGTAAGCCCGCGTGCCCTCTTCCATCGCGACCACACGGTCGACCATGTCCTGCACCTGCTGCGCTTCAATTGGCAAACCTGTGGCGGGCGAATAAGGCGTGCCAACACGTGCAAACAGCAGTCGCAGATAGTCGTAAATCTCGGTCACAGTGCCGACGGTGGAACGCGGATTTTTGGACGTTGTTTTCTGTTCGATGGAAATCGCCGGGCTGAGCCCCGCGATATGGTCGACATCCGGTTTTTCCATCATGTCGAGGAACTGCCGCGCATAGGCGCTGAGGCTCTCGACATACCGGCGCTGCCCTTCGGCATAGATCGTGTCGAAGGCGAGCGAGGACTTCCCCGATCCGGACAAGCCGGTAATGACCACCAGCTCGTCGCGCGGAATATCCACGTCGATCGACTTCAGATTGTGCTCGCGCGCGCCGCGCACTTCGATCTTTTTCAGCTCGGGCATGGGGACCTCATTAACCGGTCCTCAAGAGATAGGGGAAACGGAGCGAGTCTCCAATCGAAAAATGAGAACGAAACAAGAACTCAAGAGGTTGCCGCTATGGTGCGTCGGCGCCGCAGAAAGGCATGCACTGCGAAGCCCGCAAACAGCACAAGACCAAACACCACGAGCATCGCCGCGTAACCCGCTGAGGTCACAAGAAAGAACAATACCGGGGTCCCGAGTGTGTTGCCGATATTGCCGGTCTGCGCCATGGCCCCGTTGGCGAGTGCCTGATTTTCGGGCGCTTCATTTAGCTCCGGTACGGCTGCGAAACTTGCCCCTTGTACCAATCCAAGCGCGGCCGTGAGTGCGAGGCAAAGCAGCGCGTCGCCGGTTACCAGCGCCAGCGCCACAGAACAGCAGGCCGCGCCGAGAAAGCCGATCTGAACCACCGAAACGGCCGACATGCGCTGAAGCATCCACACCCCCAGTGTCATTGAAGAGGCAATACTCACCAACGGAATGGCCGCGAGGATCGCGGCGCGCTGGCCCGGATCAAGAACAGGTGGGATCAGGGTGATGAAACTGACAAAGCAGAAGGTGTAGAAAAGCCAACCTGCAGCCGGCGCCCCAAGCCATGGGGAGCGGTAGACGCGCAGGTGCCGACGCAGAACCTCGCGCGCGGTTGGCAATGCGGCTGAGACCGCGTCTTCGCGCGGCAGAAGCGCCCCGAGCACCAGCGCGAAGACGGCCAGGTAAACCCCGTGAGCTGCAAAAAGGGCGGGCACACCAAGGGCGTCCACCAGCGGCAAGCCCAGCCAAACCAGCAGCGCAAAAGCAACACCGAAGAACGTGCCCCAAAGCGTCAGCGCCAGACCCTGAGCGCGGTAGGTGCTGCACTTGGCGATCAAGGTCGGCGCCGCCACCACCATTGCCAGATGCGAAACCCCTTCCAGCACACGGCTGACCAGAAACAGGCTGAACGCAGGTGAAAGGGCCTGAAAGAACGAGACCCCTGCGCCGAGCCAGAGCCCGAAGAGGAGCGCCCTGCGCAAGGTTATCCGCGCGACAACGACCCCCGCGGTGATCCCAAGAACAATGCCAACGCCCCCCACAAGCGAGACCGCCCAGCCAAGTGCCGTACCGGCCCCGGGAAACAGTGTGCCCAGCTGGTCGAACACGACACTGACCTTACCGTATTGCGCCGCCGCACCGAGCCCGGCGCCCCAGAGGACCCAGACCAGCCGCCAGTCGGTATGATCGCGCGCAATCGCCATGGCCCAGCACCTAGCGCGCGCCGCACTCAAACCCCAGCATCTTCTTAGATGAAACTGTCACCTCAGGACGCCCGCACAAGCGCGGGACACCGCGCGTGCGGTCTATAAGGGCCGTGCGACGGGATCACTCGCTAGAAGTGGATCGCGCGGCCATAGGCGTCGAGCACGCTTTCATGCATCATCTCGCTCAGCGTCGGATGCGGGAAGACCGTCTCCATCAGGTCTTCCTCGGTGGTCTCCAGCTGCCGCCCGACGACATAGCCCTGGATCAGCTCGGTCACCTCCGCACCGACCATATGCGCACCCAACAGCTCGCCGGTGGCGGCATCGAACACGGTTTTCACCATGCCTTCGGGCTCCCCAAGTGCGATTGCCTTGCCGTTGCCGATAAACGGGAAGCGCCCGACCTTGACCTCGAACCCGTTTTCCTTTGCCTGAGCTTCGGTGAACCCGACACTCGCCACCTGAGGGTGGCAGTAGGTACAGCCCGCTATGGACTCGGGCTTGACCGGATGGACATTGTTCTTGCCAGCAACAAGCTCGGCCACCATCACGCCCTCGTGGCTGGCCTTATGCGCCAGCCAGGGTGCGCCAGCCAGATCACCGATGGCGTAAATGCCGTCGACCCCGGTCCGGCAGAACGCGTCCGTGACGACATGGGTCTTTTCCACGCGCACGCCGAGCGCCTCGAGCCCCAACCCTTCGGTGTTGCCGACGATGCCCACCGCAGAGATCACCGTGTCAAATTCTTCCTTGGTGACCTTTCCGCCCTGCTCGATATGCGCTGTTATCTTGCCTTTGGCGCGGTCGAGCTGTTTCACCATCGCCTTTTCGCGGATGGTCATGCCCTGCTTCTCGAACTGCTTCTTGGCAAAGCCGCTGATCTCGGCGTCTTCGACCGGCAGAATGCGGTCCATCACTTCGACCACGGTCGTCTCGGTCCCGAGGGTGTTATAAAAACTTGCAAATTCGATACCGATGGCCCCCGAACCGATGACCAAGAGCTTCTTCGGCATGCGCGGCGGCGTCAGCGCATGTTTGTAGGTCCAGACCAGATCGCCATCGGCCTCCAGCCCCGGCAATTCCCGCGCACGCGCCCCCGTGGCGAGGATGATGTTCGGCGCTCGCAGCTCTTCAACCCCCTTGTCGGTGGTCACAGACACAACGCCCTTCGACGGCATCGTGGCGTCGCCCATAAGCGCGGTGACCTTGTTCTTTTTCAGAAGGTGCCCAACACCACCGTTGAGTTGTTTTGCAACCGCGCGCGACCGCGCCACGACCGCGTAGAGATCATAGCTGATCCCGTCCGCTTTGAGGCCAAACTCCTTGGCGCGGTGCATCAGGTGGAACACCTCTGACGACCGCAGCATCGCCTTGGTCGGAATACAGCCCCAGTTGAGGCATATTCCCCCCATGTGTTCGCGTTCGACGATGGCAACATTCATACCCAGTTGCGCCGCGCGGATCGCGGCAACGTAGCCTCCTGGCCCCGCCCCGATCACCACGAGATCAAAGGATTTCGCCGCCATGCCTGCCTCCCATCAGCCATCTGAAAAATTGGTTTAACCCTAAACCAACCACCTCAGGCGGACAAGGCGCTTGGCTCCTGGTAGCGGCGCAGGATCTCGCCATATCCGCCTTGCTCCAGAAACTGTTCTTCGTCCGGCGTGGTCTGGCGGCCGAGCGCTTCGTTGCGGAATGGGAAGCGCCCGAAGCGGCGAATGATCTCGCGATGCACGCGCGCATGGAGCAACGTCGTGCCATCGCTTTCCGGCATGCGTTCCAAAATCAGGCGGACACAGCGGTTCTGGTTCGTCGGGATCTCGGAGTGCTCCAGAGGCAGGTAATAGAACTGGCGCTGGGGCTCCGGGATCCGCAGGTCGAACCCGCGTCCAATGCCGGTCTTTGCGGCCTCGAGCGCGAGGACATCCGTCGCGAAGGCCTTCGGACTGCCGCGAAACATGTTGCGCGGGAACTGATCGGTCAGGATCAAATAGGCCAGCGTCCCATCCGGGCACCAGCACCAACTTCGCAGACGTCCCGATGCTGCGACCTCCCAAAGCGATCCAAACCGCGTGCGGATGGCCTCGTCGACAGCGTCATCCTGCACATACCAATTCGACTGAGCGATCTCGCTCAGCCAAAAATCCAAAACATCCTGAAATTGTGCCATGGTACCCCTCCCAGGTGTTAAGTGGTGCGAGAGTGCCGTTGCGTCAATGGCGATGTCTCAGGGACCGGAAACAGCTTCCGCAGCGGCTTCGGCGGCAGCCTCGGCCGCGGCCTCTTCGTCGGCTTCAAATGCGGCTTCCTGCGCCACAACCATGGCCACCGGCGACGCGGCCGGGGAGACCGGCGCAAAGCTGCCGGTGTCTTCCGCCGCGACCGCAGGACGCTGGCCCATGCGCCAGACGCAATAGGCCACCAGCAGAGCCATTTGGCAGATGATGAAAAGAAAAAAACCGGACGGTCCGACAGTATCCATCAGGGCAGCCGTCAGAAACGGACCGCCCACAGCACCAACGCCGTTGGCAAACACGAGCTTGCCCGCCGCAGCGGCCATATCCTCGGGGTCGAGGTAGTCGTTGGTATAGGCGACCAGAAGGGCATAAAGCGGATAGGCCATCCCCCCGACAATAAAGGCCGAGAGCAGCAAGCCGGCAAAGCCGCCCACCCCGGTCCACCCCAAGGCAGCCGCGAGCAGTCCAAGCAAAGCCGCAATCAAGATCAGCTGCCGTCGGTCCATCCGATCAGAAACCCAACCGATCGGGCCTTGCAGCAGCATCCCGCCCAGGTAAATGGCCGCAACGAAGGTGGAAACCTCCGTCGCATTCAACCCTGCTTGCGTCCCATAGACCGAGGCCATGCCAAAAAGCGCTGAAAACACGCCCCCCATCAGCAGCAGCCCCACTACGCCGAGAGGCGAGGCATCGAAGACCTGCTTGAGGCTCATATCCCGCGAGGTCTCGAAGACCGGAGCAGGCGTGACAGAAAGCAGGATCGGCGCAAAAGAGATAGAAACCAAGATCGATGGCAGAATGAACAGAATGAAGCCGCTCGCGTCACCGGTGGCCACGAGCGCCTGCGCAATGACAAAGCCCAACATCATCACTACGCCGTAGATCGACATGGCAGTGCCGCGCGTATCGTTCGGGACAGCGTTGTTCAGCCAGCTTTCGGCGGTGACGTAAACGCCAGCGAAGCAAAAGCCGATCACAACGCGCAGCGCGACCCAGGCATAGGGGTCCGTGAACACCGGAAAGAGAATGAGCGCAGCCGAAATCAAAGAACCGAGTGCTGCGAAGACCCGCACATGACCCACCCTTCGGATGAGGTCCGGCGTTACCCGCGAGCCCCCCAAGAAGCCCGCAAAATAGCCCGCCATAACAAACGCCATTGCCTGGGTCGAGAACCCCTCGATATCGCCGCGAATACCCAAGAGAGTGGCCAGAATGCCGTTGCCGAGCATCAACAACAGGATCCCCAGCAACAGCACGCCGGACGTGCGAAAGACGATCAACATTTCTGGCCTCCGGCATGCTGCGACTCGCTGCCCGTTTCGCAGATACCACCAGACCGGTCAAAACCGGAAACGACGTCGCGATGACGCATTCGGGCCGCTCACAGGTATTCCACCCGCGGCGCGGTCAATGGGGCTCAACCTCGCGGTGCCCAGCGTGACCGGCTGATCCGCTTACCCACTGAGTTTCCCCCGTGTGAGTCGGTTAAGCCAGACCTACAACGCGGAAAAACAAGAAGATTCGACATCTCCAAAAGGAGCATTTCGAGAATCGCTAAAATAATTGTAATGTTGCGGAATTGTTTCAGCGTAGTTACTCCGAGGTTCCGATGAAGACGCATATATTGCTAAGTGCCCTTCTTCTGATCCCGTCGGTTACACCAGCGCCTGCACAGTCTTTTGCCGATACAATTTACGCTGGGGGGCCAATCCTCACGATGGAAGACGCGCAACCGCGCGCCGAGGCAGTTGCCGTCGCGGACGGCACGATACTTGCAGTGGGAACGCTCGAGGACATATCCGGCCTGCGTGGCGAAGCGACTGAGATGGTCGACCTTGCCGGACGCGCGATGCTTCCGGGGTTTGTGGACAGCCATGGACATGTTGTCATGGGCGGCCTGCAGGCTCTGTCCGCCAACCTTCTGTCACCACCGGACGGAGAGGTGCGAGATATCGCGTCCTTGCAGGACACGCTGCGCGCGTGGGTCGACGAAAATGCAAACATAGTCGAGACGGTGAACCTGATCGTGGGTTTTGGATATGATGAAAGCCAGTTAGCCGAACTACGCCCCCCAACCCGAGACGAGCTGGATGCAGTCTCGGACACGGTACCCATTATCATCGTGCACCAATCGGGGCATTTTGGGGTGGCCAACACGCCAGCTCTCGCCACCGCTGGCATCGAAAGTGCCGAAGACACACCGCCGGGCGGAGTGGTGCGCACAGGCCCCGATGGCGTGCCGACCGGCGTATTGGAAGAGAACGCCTTTTTTGCAGCGCTCGTTCCGCTTATCGCAGGGCTGGGTCAGGCAGGGTTCGAAGCATTTGCCAGCGCAGGCGCCGAGCTTTGGGCGCGCTTTGGCTACACCACCGGGCAGGAAGGCCGTGCGACCTCACAGGTCTATGACACTTTGCGCGTAGTGGACGATCGGGGCGAGCTGCCAATCGACGTGGTCGTCTATCCAGATGTGCTGGTGGAGCAAGAGTTTATCGGCGCAACTGCATCCAATGCATATGACAAAAATGTCCGCGTTGGCGGTGCGAAACTCACAATCGACGGGTCGCCCCAAGGCTTCACTGCGCTCCGGGACCGGCCGTATTTCGACCCGATCGGAGACTTCCCGCCGGGATATGCTGGCTATGCGGCCGCCACCACGGAGCAGGTCACCGACGCGATCGACTGGGCATACGCAAACGACATCCAGATCCTGACCCATTCTAACGGCGAAGGCGCTTCAGACATGCTGATCGCCGCGCTACAGGCAGCTGAGGCCACACATGGCACCGGAGACAGACGACCGGTTCTCATCCATGGTCAGTTTCTGCGCGAAGATCAGGTCGACGCGTATCAGGCTCTGGGAGTGTTTCCATCGCTGTTTCCGATGCACACGTTTTACTGGGGAGACTGGCACCGCGACTATACGGTCGGTCCGGAACGCGCTGACAATATCTCGCCGACGGGATGGCTCGTCAAACGCGGCATGATGTTCGGAACCCACCACGACGCTCCGGTGGCCTTCCCTGACAGTATGCGCGTCCTGGATGCGACAGTGACCCGGCGTTCCCGGACGGGTGACATCCTTGGTCCGTCGCAACGTGTGGATGTCATGACCGCGTTGAAAGCGATGACGATCTGGCCGGCATACCAACATTTTGAGGAAGACCAAAAAGGGTCGATCACACCCGGTAAGTTGGCCGACTTTGTAGTTCTGTCGGCGGATCCTACAGCGGTTGACCCCGAAACCCTGGACCAGCTCCGGGTGGAACTGACGATCAAAGAAGACCAGGTGATTTATCAAGCGGGAGGAGAGCGCCGCCGGGCGCGTGTTGCAACGTATGACGGAGAGCTTCAAGCGCGGCTGTCGCCCCACGGTGGGCACCATCTGCTCGACGGATTCTTCGCCGCGTTAAAAGAGAAACGAGTGCAAACGGAGTGAAGTGGCGCGGTTGACGGGGCTCGAACCCGCGACCCCCGGCGTGACAGGCCGGTACTCTAACCAACTGAGCTACAACCGCGCGTAGCGTGCGAAATACGCCAAGGCCGGGATGCGGTCAAGCGCCCTTGGCCCGCGTGAAGAGGTTTTTTTATGTGCGAAAGCAGCTGGGCCATAACGTACACGACGCAAAAGGCGTCAGGCTCACTGCGCGCCGACACCCCATCGTTCAGAACTGCACCAGACTTTCCTCAGTTCCGCCCAAATCTGGCCGGTTTTCTCGCCGAGCGTAACGGTGTCGATTTAATCAAGTATGGCCCTTCTCCGCATGCTGCCCGTGGCGGAATCGTGAGAGGTCGGCTGGGGATAAAAACTATGCTGCTCAAAACTAAGTTGTCTTATCCTGCAGAAGCACTTCGGAAATTCCAGTCCCGGGGTCGCTTGTCCAACGCGCTGCAGGCGGTCGCTGTGGCTGCCGCGCTTATGTCAATTGCCCCTGCTCCTGCGCAGGCTGAACTTTTTGACGTGGCCCTGAAGGAAACCCGTGCGCCTGTCGCGTCCAAGGCCCTTTGTCAAAAGCACTACTGGGCGTGTTCGCGCAGCACCAGTGGGACATTGACCAATGATGCAGACATCATCGCGTACGCGCGAAAAGTGAATCAGATGGTGAACACCCGTTTCAGACAGGTGAGCGACCAGGTTCAGTACAGCCGGATCGATCACTGGGCACTGCCGACATCCCGGGGGGGGGACTGCGAAGATTTCGCGTTGCTGAAGAAGCAACTGCTGATTCAAAAAGGCATCGCCCCTAAAAGGCTGTCGATTGCAACTGTCCTAGACAAAAAACGTGCACCCCATGCGGTCCTGGTGCTGAGAACCGATTCAGGGGATCTCGTCCTCGACAATTTGCACAACCGTATGCTGCGATGGGATCGCACCGGCTACTCGTTCCTGAAAGCGCAGGACGCAACGTCCAGAACCGGATGGCGTCTCGTTATGAAGGGTGGAATTTTCCACTAACGCGCAAAGACACATCCGCAAAAGCGATGTCGTTGTATCCATAACAGGCGGGCAAAACCCGCCTGTTTAAAGTCTGCCGTCAGCAGTCGAAGGTGCAGCCTTCGCCGGTGTCGTCGCCACCGCCGTCGCCGTTATCGCCCTTCTCGCCGCCGGTGCCGCTGTCCTGACCGCCACCATTGCCGTTGTCCTGACCGCCACCGTTGCCGTTGTCCTGACCGCCACCGTTGCCGTTGTCTTGACCGCCACCGGTGTCATCGTCACCACCGCCTGTGTCGTCGTCGCCGCCGCCAGAAGGTCCGGTGCTTGCCGAGGACGGAGAAGATGACCCAACAAAATCGATGCCGCTGATGTCGTTGTCGTAATCAGACCCACCATCAGTGCTTGCGGTGGGAAGGTCACTGAGCAAGCTGGCCAGACCGGGGCAAAGCGCGGATGTATTTTGAAGCGTGTCAGCAAAATCGCTGCGCTGCTGCAAAACGTTGAGGAACCCTCGGGTTACAACTCCACAGTCGCAAAGTGTCTGGTAATCTTGGGCACTTGCAGCCTCACGGGCGGTACTACGGCTGCAAATCTGCTCTTGCGCTATCGCGGTTTGCGCTGCGGACAAGCTCAGGAATGGAAGCGTTGCCAGCGCAATCATAGATACGGTTTTTTTCATGTTTTCTCCGTTACTCAAACTCACACTACGGTGCTGCCACCGCACTTACTAACTACCAAGACGCCGCTAAGCTTAAGACTTTTAGTCAAAAATCTTCGTTTGGGCGCCAATTAAGCCTTCGTTGGTCCCCCTTCCCCGATCTTCAGGGTCAGAGGCGACGGCACTGCTCGTCTCGATCGCTTGCCGCTAATCTACGCCAATTACGACCGAAGCCTGTCAAAACAGTGTATCGGCTTACCTGTTGATGCACAAACAGAAACAGTCGTTGAATTTCAGAATAATAGTTTCTGAAGTGGCGTAGAATATGAGCGAATACTCACGCCGACGCGACCTCAAATAGTCCGAGTCGTTCCCTGAGTGTAAGGTGAGCAGGCTTCGAAAACAGTGTTTGTGGCATTTGTTCGGCGCCGGAATGAAAGACTTTTGGAGTCTGCCGACCGGTTGGCACGCCACTATCAGTACCCTTAGGTTGGTTATGAGTGAGAAACGAGTTCTTGTGAAACCTGGCGCGAAACGGCCAGTAAACCCCAGTGTCTTCGGCTTACGCGCCTTCAGCGAAGAAACGATATTGGACACGCACCTTGGCCCTGTCCCTGCCAAAGACGTGACGCCGCAACACCTGTTGCAGGCACTCGACGGCTCCTTTGTGGAGATTGAGTGGATTCAGCGGTTGAACCTCGACGCGACGACGTTGAAGCAATACCCCGATCTTAAACCTGTGCTTATTGAGGCCGGTCAGTTCGGCCCGGGCGCACCGCGTCGGAACACACTGGTGTCGCGATCGCACACTGTGTTGGCCGGGGAAAAGTCGGACAAGGTGAGTTGCTTCGGATCAGCTTTGCTGTGGTCAAAGTATCCAACGCTGTTTGATGACCGCAGTTTCGACTTCACCTATATCGTAATCGCTTGCCAGAGGACGGTCTTCGTCAGCGCCGAGGGGCTTTGGTTTGCGTGCTAGCTTTCAGGTCAGACCCTGCACGTCCAGACGCGTGCAGGGCCGTCATACTTTTCTCCTGAAATCGCGGCGGCAAAGGGTCTACTTTTCCGGAAGCGGAATAAACTCAGAACTGTCCCCCGTGGGAAGCTGGAAGCGACCGTTTTCCCAATCGCCCGCGCGCCAGGCTTCCTTTGCCTCTTCGATCCGTTCTTTCGATGAGGCGACGAAATTCCACCAGATGTAGCGCGAGCCTTCCAGCGTCTCACCGCCCAGCATCATCAGTCGCGCGCCTTGTGCGCCCGCTGTCACCGAAACACGGTCGCCGGGTCGGAACACCATCATGCGCCCAGCCTCGAACGTGTCGCCTGCAACCTCGACCGCCCCCTCAACCACATAAATACCACGGTCCTCATGGTCGTCGGGCAAGGGTAATCTGGCGCCCGGCTGCAAGACCGCGTCGACATAGAACATCTCGGAGGCGGTTTCGACCGGCGCGCGCTCCCCATAGGCGGACCCGAGGATCAGGCGCAGTTCCTTGCCCTCCCCTTCCATGACCGGAAGCGTATCCTTCGGCGCGTGCTGAAATTCAGGCGCACGGTCCTCGTGATCCTTGGGCAACGCAACCCAAGTCTGAATACCAAAAAACGGCATCGGATCGGTCTGCGTCTCGTCGTCTGTGCGTTCCGAGTGGGTGATTCCGTGCCCGGCAACCATCCAGTTGACTGCACCGGGCTCAATCCACTTGTCGGTTCCGAGGCTGTCCCGGTGGTGCATCCGCCCGCGATAGAGATAGCTGATCGTGGCAAGTCCGATATGGGGGTGTGGGCGGACATCAAGACCCTTGGTCGGCAGAAACTCTGCCGGCCCCATCTGGTCGAAAAAGATGAACGGCCCCACCATCTGCCGTTTGGGGGCTGGAAGTGCACGGCGCACTTCAAGCGCGCCAAGGTCTCGGGCGCGGGGAATAATCAGAGTCTCGATCGCGTCAACGGCATCACCGGTCGGGCAATCGGGATCTAAGGTTGGGTTCCAGCTCATGGCGTATCTCCAATCAAATACTTGTGGTATTACTTAAAGCACGCTGAGCGCGCATAAAGACCACGCGACACGCAAGTTTGGTGCGCATGCGCACATACAGGTTTTGCAAGCCAACCGCACCAAATCGCCAACACTATTATGCAGAAACAACGGACATCGGCGGCACCGCTTGATTGCAAAACCAGCCGATATGTGAACCTTTTTCTGATTTAGGCCTGCATCAAACTGGAAGGCTCTGCCAAATGCCCCAGCCCTCCCCTGCTCTTCACATGCTTTGCGGCAAAATCGCTTCAGGAAAGTCGACGTTGGCATCAAGGCTCGCCAGCGCCCAAGGAACGGTGCTTCTTTCCGAAGACGACTGGTTAAGCGCCCTGTTCCGCGACCGCATGAAAAGTCCAAAGGACTATGTTGAATGCTCCGCCAAACTAAGAGGAGCCTTGGGCCCGCACATCTCGTCCCTTCTGCAAGCGGGGCTCTCGGTTGTTTTGGACTTCCCGGCAAATACTGTCGACAACCGAGCATGGATGCGTGGCATTTTTGAAAATGCAGGGTCCGCTCACCAACTGCATATCCTTGATGTATCGGACGAAGTGTGTCTGGCGCGTCTGCGTGACCGAAACTCACGGGGAGAACACCCCTTCGCGGTTACGGAAGAACAATTTCATCGCTTTTCGAACTTTTACAGTCCACCGACCGCCAAGGAAGGCTTCAATCTCGTGATCCATCGTTCCGGGACCTGAAGCTGCAGGCGAGATCGGGCTACGCGCGCGACCAGCGCCCTGCCCTTATTTGGCAGACCCGACCCGGAGACATGTAGCGCGACGGGTATGTCCGTTCATAGCCAGTGGCGCCATGGGTCCGGCGTCTGGCGATGGCCGGGTGCAAGGCGAGTTCTGGATGCGATCCTGGAAAAATTCTTACTCCGGGATCGCTGCCCCCGGCACCGCCTCGTAGGCATTTGCCTGTTTGATCTCATGCGCGGTTGCCGTTCCCGGCAAAATCTCAAAGAGCGGATCGAAATCGACCATGGTCGACGCAAGTTGCGCCAAGACGCTGACATCGCCTTCGACCGTTGCGGTACCGCCGGCGATCTGGTCATCGAGCGTGACTTCGCCCCCCATCGTCCGCTCAAGATCGGACCGGTTGATGACCAGCGTCAGATCGGGCGCGTCGGCAAGAAACCCTTCAACGTTGGTGAGAGTCGCGTTCTCCATCTCGATCAGGAACTTCTCTCCGTTGTCCGGTGTGATCAGGTTGATGGTAAAGCGCATGCCTTCCGCTTTGCGGCTATCCATCCTGATGCCGAGGAAGTTCAGGAACAACTCCGTCGACATGGCCCGGATCACGTCCGGGCTGGACGTGCTTGCAATGGGCGCATCCGAAATCCCAGAACGCAGTTCATAGGCGCCCGCGAGATAGCTGTTCCGCAGCCCCGGGTTTTCGTCCTGATATCCAAGCTGTTCGTAGCAATCGGCCAGCAGGTCCCGCGCGGGCTGGTTGTCGTTTTCCGCGAGGAACAATTTGTTCAGGATTTCAACAGCCAGCAGGTAGTTGCCTGCGTCGTGCAACTCTTGTCCCTTGGCCAGGATCGCATCCGACCCGCCCATCATCTCGACATAGAGCGGCGCAGAGGCCTCCGGCGAAGGCGGAACCAAAGTCGCGGGGTTGGCATCCCAGAAGCCCAGAAACCGTTGCACCACGCCGCGGCTGTTGTGACGCGGTGTGCCGTGGTAGCCGCGGCAATACCATTTCTGCTGCAAGCTTTCCGGCAACTCGTAGACGTTGTGGATCTGATTGATCGTGACGCCCTGATTGGCAAGATGCAGACACTGGTTGTTCATATGCGCATAGAGGTCGCGCTGCGCGCGCAACACTTCCTGCACCCGGTCACTGCCCCAACGGGGCCAGTGGTGAGACGCGAACAGAACATCGGCTTCGGTGCCAAACAGGTGCAGCGCACGGGAAATGTACTTGGACCAACGCAGTGCATCGCGTACCGGCGCCCCCCGCAAGGTATAGATGTTGTGCAGCGTCGCGTTGACATTCTCCGCCATCCAGAGCGCCTTCATCTCGGGGATGTAGGTATTCATCTCTGACGGCGCCTCGGTGTTCGGGGTGTTCTGGAAGACCATGCGTACGCCGTCGACCTCGAGATATTCGATATCTTCTTCGACAACTTTGGTTGGTGTGATCAGACCGGGAACGCCAAAGGACACACGGTGGCCAAGACCCTGACCTGCGAAACCGAACGGACTGATGGGAAGCTGTTGGCCATATTGATAGGAAAGCCGCCGGTTCATGGCGTTGCCCGCATACACGTTCTCGGAGATCGTGTGTTCCATGAAGTCGCGCGGCACGATGATCTCGACCTTGCCTGCGCGCACATCGGCTTCGTCGACGACCCCGCGCACGCCGCCCCAGTGATCCCCGTGGCTATGGGAGTGGATCACCGCCGTAACGGGAAGCCCTTCGCCGACATGCTCCTGAAAAAGGTTCCAGGCCGCGCGGGCGGTCTCGAGGCTGATGAGCGTATCGAACACGATCCACCCCGTTTTGCCGCGCACCATAGTCATCTGGGACAGATCGAACCCTCGCACCTGGTAGATGCCGGGGATCACCTCGTAGAGCCCATAGTTCTGGTTCAGCTGCGAAATCCGCTGAAGCGAGGGATGAATGCTGGGCCAGTCCTTATCCTCATCAAAGAAGCGGAAGCTCGCCATGTCCCAGGCAATGTTTCCCGCATCCGCCATGATCGTGTCCTCTGGCATCTCGGCAATCAGACCACGGGCGTTCTCTTCAAAATCGCGCGTATCCGAGAAGGGTAATGCATCACGGGCTTCGGCGAGTATTTTGAGCGTATGCTCGGAGGGTGCTTTTCCTTTTGGATGAAAGTGCCCATCGGGTGGGACCGACGTGGCTTGCGCATAAGCAGGGGAGTCGTCGAGCGCAATCTTACCTGCAACGGCGAACGCAGCGCCGGCCGCCGGGACGCTTTTCATGAAGTCACGTCTTGTGGTCATAATATTGATCTCCCTCCATTAAAATCTTGCGCATGAGACCACGACCAAACCCCGATTGATGTGCCGGGTGACCGGGATGCACGGCTCTTTATGGAAACACCTTAGCGGTCTCACCTCAAATCGATCAATCGCCGCGTCCCGCTTCCTGCTGAGGCAGACAAAGACGCGAAAGACACAGGTGTTATGTACCGATTTAATGCAAATATTGGGGAGAGTGGTGGGTGATGAGAGACTCGAACTCCCGACATCTTCGGTGTAAACGAAGCGCTCTACCAACTGAGCTAATCACCCGCTGCGCGCGTTCCTAGCGCAGCTTGGCCCCGGGGCGCAAGAGCGGTTTCGCCTTGGCAGCGACCAGAGCAGGCTTTACCTGTTTTCACCATGACCGTGCCTGCACCCCTGATCGTTTTCACCGACCTCGACGGCACACTTCTGGACCACGATACCTACAGCTACGACGCGGCACGCCCCGCGCTGGAAAAGCTGGCCGAGATAGGCGCCCCAGTGATCCTCGCCAGCTCGAAAACTGCCATGGAAATCGACCCGTTACGTACTGAATTGGGCCTGACCCTCTGTCCCGCGATTGTGGAGAACGGCGCAGGGCTATTGGCGTCGGGCGCGCGCCCCGATGCAGATAACTCCCGCTACGACGCGCTTCGCGCAGAGCTCGACGCGGTAGACGGCGAGCTGCGCGCTCACTATCGCGGCTTCGGCGATATGGACGCGGATGAGGTTTCAGAACTCACCGGCCTTGCGCCGGCAGCCGCGCATCTGGCGAAAACCAGAGCTTTTTCCGAGCCCGGTCTGTGGACCGGAACAGAACACGGGCTGCACGCCTTTCTCAAAGCTCTGACAACAAAGGGGATCGCGGCCCGGCGCGGGGGGCGATTTCTGACCCTCTCGTTCGGGGGCACTAAGGCCGACCGCATGGCAGAGGTCTCCGCCCAGTACGGCTCGCCCTACTCTATCGCACTGGGGGACGCCCCCAATGACACAGAAATGCTGGACTGCGCCGATCTCGGGATCATCATCTTCAATCCTGCCCACACCGCCCTGCCCCCGCTCGCTGGCGAGGCCGAGGGGCGGATACGCCGCAGCACCAAACCCGGACCGGACGGTTGGAACGCAGAGGTTCTGCGTGTAGTCATGGACCGCTCGGAGGTTTAGGGGGATCACGGCGTGGCGGATTTTCACCAGAACGGCAACATCGCAACGTTGCACAATTTGCGGACCCGCTCGCTCGATGAGCTAACCTATGAAATTGAGACGTTCTCCCAAACACGCAAGATCAGCCTGATCCTCCCGTGCCTGTTCTCTGAGCTCGAGGGCCCAGCACTGGAGAACATCCTCACGGAGCTGGCGCAGGTGCCCTATTTGCACCGGATCATCATCGGGCTGGACCGCGCAGACGAGGCGCAGTTCCGCCACGCTCAGCACTTCTTCTCGTGCTTGCCACAGAACCATATCGTGATCTGGAACGACAGTCCGCGCATGTTGGAGCTGGGAAAGCGGTTGCAGGAAAATGGGCTTTACCCACAGGAAGCGGGTAAGGGAAAGAATGTCTGGACCTGCCTTGGTTACCTGATGTCCTGTGCCGACAGTTCGGTCATGGCGATCCATGATTGCGATATCGTGACCTATGAACGCGGAATGCTGGCGCGGCTGGTCTACCCGGTGGTGAACCCGACTTTCCCCTATCAGGTCGCCAAAGGCTTCTATCCCCGGATCGGCGATAACAGAATGAACGGGCGCGTAACCCGATTGTTGGTGAGCCCCCTGCTGATTGCGTTGAAACGCGTGGTCGGGGACCGCGACTACCTCGATTACCTGCGCAGCTTCCGCTATCCGCTCTCGGGCGAGTTCGCGATGCGCACGGGCATTCTGCCCGACCTGCGTATCCCCTCGGACTGGGGACTGGAGATCGGCGTTCTGTCGGAGGCCTGGCGCAATCTTGCGCCTAAGGCAGTTTGTCAGGTCGAGATCTCCGACGCGTACGACCACAAACATCAGGATCTGAGCCCGGAGGATGCCTCCCAGGGCCTGAGCCGGATGTCGACCGATATCTGCAAGTCGATTTTTCGGAAACTGGCCGCAGATGGCACGACGTTCACCGCAAACACGTTCCGCACGCTTAAAGCAACCTACTACCGCAGCGCGCTCGATCTGCTCGAGGCCTATTACAACGACGCGAAAATGAATGGGTTGAGCGTGGACCGGCACCGCGAAGAACAGTCGATCGAGCTATTTGCCGAGAATATCATGCGTGCCGGGCAGATTTTCATCGAGAACCCCTCAGAAGCTCCGTTTATTCCGACCTGGAACAGGGTTCACGCTGCAGATCCCGATTTTCTGACGGATTTCCGGGCCGCAGCCGCTGCCGATCTGCAGGATTTCGCCCCGCAGGCGTGAGTCCGCGTGCCGAATGAAGGCGCATCAGCGTCATTCCGCTGAAAAAGAAAAGCCGCCGCGCCCTTATGGGCAGCGGCGGCCACACTCACTACGCTACAATACAGATTTCCGCATTTCACGGAACACTCACACTCTGTACGCCACGGACCATCACCTTTGCCGTGGTGACACTACACTGCCAGCACGGGGTCGTGTCTCCAAGCACGACCCCGACTTCTTTCCCGATATATGAACAATGGAAACGTCTGCTGAATATTGTGGCGAAACGTCATTCAGTGATGCGCAAATAGACTGATCCGGCAGCCTGCAGGACGCAAGATCAATGTACAGGATCGGTGGGATTCGTGGTGTTAGGCGGTGGCAGGTTTGCGGCTGCGGCGCGCTTCGTAGGCTGTTGAGACCACGGCGATGCCGCCGGTAACGATCCAGACAGTCGTCGCGGACAGTTCCGCCAAGATTCCGCTCAGTGGAAGATCCTGACCGGTCGCCAAAACGGAGGCGACCGCCCAGATCACAACAAAAACACTCATTACCGCGATGGTGTGTACCCGTTTCATGAGGCACCTCTCAAATCACTCGTAAACAGCCAAAAACACCGGCCATCGACGACACTGCCACAACCGGCGGCATTCTCAAAGTTTTCTATGATTTTGCCGTCTTGCCGCGCACCAATCGAGAATGCGTACGAGCTTTGTTTCGCAAACAACTGGAATGCCGCAATTTTTCCAGAATCCCACCGCACTTCGCAGGAGTCTTCTTACCGTCCAGATTCGGATTAGCCAGCGCGGTTTGAAATCCAGCGGCATTGATAGGGGGCCATGGGAATCTCTCCACCTTCGGGGCGGATAACCTCCCCCGAAAGCAGATCGACCCACCCTTCACCCTCAATCAGATTGATCTCGTGGGGCTGAATCGAAACGCGCTCGTCACTGACATTATGCAACGCAAAGATTGACTGGTCCCGGTCGAGGCTCTGGCGCCAAACGCCAAAAATGCGCGGATCTAGCGACAGTGTGAACTGCGTGGCGTTGGGATGAAAGCCGGGCTGGCCTGACCGCAGGCGCAGCCGCTCCGACAGCGCCGACAAAACGATGGCGTGCTGTGTGTCCGGGTCCTTCAGAAGCGTCTGCAGTTTCGGGTATTCCCAATTGTGCCGGTTGATCGCGCGGTTCATTCCGCGCCGCTGCACCTGTTCATGGTCATTCGGCGTGGCCAACATCGAGTGAATATAGAACGCCGGTATTCCTTCAAGCGACATAACGATGGTCTGAGAACAGACAAAGCGCGCTATGTGATAGTCGTCGCGCCCATTGAAAGTGCCGCCCATCGCCTCGAAGAACGTGATGTTCAACTCATAAGGACTTTCGCCACCATTTGGCAGCGCGCGCATGGAAACAAGACCGCCCAAGTCGCGTACGGTCTGGATCATGCGGGCTTTTTCATCCTCTGGCAGCATGCCTTCCGCGGGACGCATTCCTATGCCGTCATGCGAGGCAGAGAAATTCAGATAAGCGCAGCCAAGCTGTGCAGGCGGCATCCCCTGCTGCCAGCGATGCAGGTATTCGGCGGACCCTGACATCATTGCGTGCAACAGCAGCGGTGGCAGCGTGAAGTTATAGACCGCGTGCGCCTCGTTCCGGTTCCCGAAATAACTCAGGTTTTCGGCATTGGGCACATTGGTTTCAGTCAGCAGGATCACCACTTCGTGCGCGAAATCACAAAGCAGGCGCATCAGGCGTACGATCGCATGGGTTTGAGGCAGGTGAATCGAGGACGAGCCGGCCTCCTTCCAGATGAAAGCGACTGCGTCGAGCCTGACGATACGAACCCCGTTATCGACATGCAGCCGCATAATGCGGAGGAATTCGAGCAGGACCTCGGGATTGCGAAAATCCAGATCGATCTGGTCGTGGCTGAAGGTACACCAGACATGGCGCAGCCCTCGGGATGTTTCGACCTCCTGCAGAAGCGGCGTCGTGCGCGGTCGCACCACCATGGAGTGGTCTTCGTCCGGATCAGCTTCAAAGAAAAACTGGTCGTAGGGCGTATGGCCTTGCCGATAGGCATTGAACCAAGCCCCCTGGCTTGAGACATGGTTGAGAACCAGATCCGACATCAGCAGAAAGTCCCCGCCAATTCTGTTGATGTCCGGCCAGTCGCCCAGCGAAGGATTAACCGCACGATAATCGGTCACGGCGAAACCGTCGTCCGAGGTAAACGGAAAGAACGGCAGGATATGCACCCCGTTGACCACCCCCTGCATGTACTCGAGCAAGAAGTCGTGCAGAAGGTCGAGCGGCTTATGCGTGCCATCTACGATTGAATTGCCGTAGGTAATGAGCAGCGCGTCTTTTTCTGACCACAGGTTGTTACCCGGGGCACGCGGCCGTTTGCGCCTGGGTGTGTCGCCTGGAAAAAAGGCTTCAATTATCTGCGACGCGAGGATGTCCGCGTTCAACTCGGGGTAAATCTGCTCCATGAACTCGGCCACACGCTGGCTTAAAGATGTGATCGGTTTCGTCATGGGCTTGTGTGGGGTCCGACTCGGAGCTTGGGTCTCAAACCCCTTTGGCTTAGGGAAATTCTTAAGCGCTGGAAAGTGCGCGCAAGGTCCTATTCCACAAGACGGAAACAGAAATGAGTAAAAGCCTGAAACGTGTGCGCGCAGCGCTTCAATCAGCCGGTTTAAAGGACCGCGTGCTGGAAATGGGCCAGGACACGCGAACAGCACAGCAGGCAGCCGATGCAGCGGGCTGCGAACTGGACCAGATCGCCAAATCCATTCTGTCCCGCTGCGATGCCTCTGGCATGGCTGTGTTGTTTATCACCGCAGGCGGAAACAGGGTCGATGCACATAAAGCCAGTTCGCTGGCAGGCAGCCAATTGAGCAAGGCAGATGCCGCTCTGATCCGCAGCCAGTCCGGCTTTGCCATTGGTGGCGTGGCACCGATTGGCCACCTCAACCCGCCTCGCGCGTGGTTCGATAGCCGCCTCATGGACTTCGACGTGGTTTATGGCGCAGCCGGAACTCCTCGCCACATCTTCTCAATCGCGCCGCAGGCTTTGCTTTCCCTGTCAGGCGCCAAGCAGGCAGATTTCATTTGCTGAGAGCCTGCGTAGACGAGCAGTTGGTTAAAAGTAAATTAATTTAACATACATCCCTTGTATGCCGGAAATTTGCTCCCATCTGATATGATGTGAAAGGAATTCACATTGCACACAAACAGAATGGAGCCCGAAATGTCATCCGTCGCCACCTGGCCTTCCCAAGCCGAAAACTGGCTCGACAACAAAGGTAAACCGGCCTGGATCATCGCCATGGTCCTTGGCTTCATCTTCTTCTGGCCTGTCGGCCTCGCCCTGCTTTTCTATATGATCTGGAGCAAACGCATGTTCAGCTGTTCGTCGAAACGTACCCGCTATTCTGAGAAAGCCGTTGGCTTTAAAACATCCGGCAACACTGCGTTTGACGCTTACAAGGCGGAAACCCTGCGCCGTCTGCAGGACGAACAAGAGGCGTTTGAGGCCTTCCTTGACCGTCTGCGGGCCGCGAAAGACAAATCCGAGTTCGACCAGTTCATGGACGAACGCGCCAAAGCAGCGAAGGCTGCCAAGAAAGCCGCGAAGGCGGAAGACAGCGACCCGGCGGACGCCTAAGATCTGTCACAAAACACCCCGGCCGCCCCTATTCGGGGGCGGCGCTCCTACGTTAGATTATTTTTCAGAGAGACCATGACCCAAACGACCGCCTTGCCCGACCCCTACACGCATGAAGAACTCTATCGCGACGTTCCGACCAAGCGGCTGGTCGCGTGGTTCGTGGACCTTTTGGTCATTGCTTTGCTGACGGCCGTGATGGTCCCGTTCACCTTCTTCACAGCGCTGTGGTACCTGCCCTTCCTCGCCATGCTGATAAGCTTTCTCTATCGTTGGGTCACGATCGCCCGCGGATCAGCCACGCTGGGCATGCGCTTCACAGCGATCGAATTACGGGGCCCAGATGGCGGACGGCTTGATACAAGTCAGGCGCTCTTGCACACGCTGGGCTATCACGTGAGCGTTGCGGTCTTTCCGCTCCAGCTTTTGTCGATCGCGCTCATGCTGATGAGCGAACGCAAGCAAGGGCTGACCGACCACGTTTTAGGCACAGCTGCGCTCAACCGCGCGGCCTCCCCCGCTTAAACAGTCTCAGAATGAAATCCCGAGACCGAGGCCCCAGCCTTGGTAGTCCTCACCGAAATAGTAGCGCGCCATCACACGCGCGCGGGTCGTCCAGATGAGCTTGGTGTCAGACACATCAAGCTCAAGTCCCGCGCCCAGACCTGCCAGCCATTCGATCCCGGGAAACTCGTTCGGTCCACCGTCATAAAGCCCCAATGATGCATCTACGACCCAGCGAACTGGTTGACCGAATGCCGTCCAATCTTTGACCGGCTCTCGGTACCGCGTCCAAAAACTGGCGACCGATGCGTCCGAAGACGCGTCTACATCCGATGAACTTCCGACTGTTTCGATGTGAAGATATGTGGCGCGGCCTGAGACCTCGAATTCGTACGCGTCTGTTATGTCTTCGTAGATTGCAGAAATCGAAGCGCCGTAGCCCGCGGCGGTTAACCCACCGTTCAATAGAAAGCCTGCGTCCTTTCCGATCTGGTTGCCAATAAAGCGTAGCCCAAGTTCGGTATCGCTGATGATCCGCCCGACAGTTACGTGGCCCATAGGGCGGATCGTGAACTTGTCAGTCACAGGGAAATCCCATCCTACCCCTCCGGTCAGCGCAACCGCGTTCCACCGTGCACGCACATCCGCGCTGTCTTCGCCGTTCGAGAACACGAAAACCGGATCATAACGTTGGTAGCCTGCAAAGCCTTCGAGATAGAGAGGGAAGTCATCGCTCACCCGGAAGCCACCACCGGTTTGCACACTCAAAAGATCCGTCGTGCCACCCGCCCCATCGAGGGAAATCGTGGTCGCGGCATCGTTGGGCACCGCGATCAAGCCGAAGAGCGCAAGCGCCTCCGCAGCTTTTTCCTCGACTTGGCTTCCCACGATTCCCACGACAGGTGGCGAAGCCTGTGCGTGAGCCGCGTTAGGCACAAGCGCCAAACCCAATGCGTGCCAACCGAGGAGCCGGAGAGTCTGAGGATTAACTTTCAAAAAAGAAGGCTTCCATTTCGCTTCTTTGGGCTGGGCAACTGCCAAACCCGACGTGCCGGAGGGTTCTTCAACCGCTTGCGGCGGGTCAAGCCACCGATCGACGACGAATTCAATGTGTTGCGGACGCGCAAAGTGGGTTGGCGGATGGGACAGGGATTGCTACCTTTTCCTCGATCGCTGCCAAATGGACTAAATGCGCCACACACTTCCCATCGCGCCGCAATTCTATGTGACGGCTCCGCAACCATGCCCGTATCTCGAAGGGCGCATGGAACGGAAGTTATTCACTGCTTTACAAGGCGAATACTCTGAAACTCTGAATGACGCGCTGTCCAAACAGGGGTTCCGCCGCTCGCAGAATGTTCTGTACCGTCCGTCCTGCGCGGAGTGTATGGCGTGCCTTTCAGCGCGGATCAATGTTGCGGAGTTCCAGGCGAATCGCAGCCAACGTCGGACGCGAAAGCGCAACAATCACTTGATCCGGGAGGCGACCTCCCCGTGGGCGACGGAAGATCAGTACACCCTTTTCAGAAAATATCTCGACAGCCGGCACGCTGATGGCGGCATGGCAGACATGGATATTTTCGAATTCGCAGCGATGATCGAAGAGACCCCTGTCCGTTCTCGGGTGATAGAATACGCGGAGCCAGAAGCATCTGACGCCGCGCGCCAATCTGACCGGTCGCTTGCAGGCGTGTGCCTGACGGATGTTCTCGATGACGGTTTGTCGATGGTCTATTCGTTCTACGATCCCGATCTGCACGCGCACTCGTTAGGAACCTACATGATCCTCGACCACGTGGATATCGCGCGTGAAGCAGGCCTACCGTATGTGTATCTTGGTTATTGGGTCCCTGGCAGTCCGAAGATGGGATACAAGGCGAGCTTTGCCGGACTGGAAATCTACAAGGGTGGAATGTGGCAGGCCATCGGCGATCCAAGGGACCACGAGGCCGAAACCCACCCTCTTTCCGTGGATCCGATTGCCGAACAGGTCGCCAAGATCACGCTGCCCGACCAATTGCCGACATCCGGGAAGTGAGACTAAGTCCGCCTATCTCAACTTAGGTAATTCGCACGGCTCAGGCCGTATTTCGCCATCTTCTCGTTTAGAGTTCGGCGCGGCAGGCAGAGTTCATCCATCACAGCAGAAATCGACCCTTTGTGGCGGCGCATTGTGTTGTCAATCAGCATCCGCTCGAACGCTTCGACATATTCCTTCAGTGGTTTACCCTCAGTGGTCACCGCTGGGCCCAACTCAGCCCCGACTTCGGCATTGTCGGCCATCAGTAGCGACGAGATCGACCCTGATCCACGGCGGGATTGTAGCACGGCCCGTTCGGCCAGATTGATCAGTTGACGCACGTTGCCCGGCCACGGCGCTTGCAGGAGTTGCGCCGCTTCCTGAGCCGCGACCTGCGGAGCGTCACATCCATATTCCTCACAGAAGTCTTCCGCATACTGCGTAAAGAGTGTCAGAATATCTTCTCCGCGCTGACGAAGTGGTGGCAACGTGATCCTCAGAGCGGCGAGGCGGTAGAACAGGTCTGGTCGCAGGCAGTCTTCGATTGTCCGTCCGTCCTGTGACAGGTTCGAGACCGCGATTATCCGCGTCTCCAACCCTGCAGCGGTGTCATTCATCATCGCCAGAAGCCGCGTCTGGGCTTCTGCCGGCAGCGCTTCGATGTCCTCGAGACACAGCGTCCCGCCGCGCGCCTGCTCGACCAGCGGCAGAGGCATACCCTCTTCCGACGGACCGAACAGGCGCGCAGACAGGTCGTCGCCTGCCGCACAACTTTGAATAATAAAGGGCTTGCCCGCGCGTGGCCCCACCGCGTGCAGCGCGTGGGCGACCAGTGTCTTGCCAGTGCCTGTTTCCCCGTCGATCAGAACATGACCATCAGCTTGCCCAAGATCGAGAATGTCTTCACGCAACCGTGCCATCACAGGCGAGGCTCCGATGAGCTTTTTCATCATCGTGGAGCCATCACCAAGTTCCCGACGCAGAGCCCGGTTTTCCAGCGTCAGTCGCCGCGCGTCAGCAGCTTTCTTGGCAAGCTGCGTCATGCGGTCGGGATTGAATGGTTTTTCAAGAAAGTCGAATGCGCCAATCCGCATCGCCTCGACAGCCATAGGTACGTCGCCATGTCCAGTGATCATGATCACCGGCAGGGCGCTGTCGGTGCCCATCAGTTTTTTAAGGAACGCCATGCCATCCATGCCCGGCATCCGAATGTCCGAAAGCACGATACCCGGATACCCGGCATCAAGCGATTTCAGCGCATCTTCCGCACTGGCGAACGTCTCGGTATCGAACCCCGACAACGCCAGCCACTGGCTGATCGACTGCCGCATGTCCTGTTCATCATCAACGATTGCTATTTTCATGGCTTTGGGCATTGCCCAACTCCTTCCCGTCTGCGCGTCCCTATTCTGCCGCCTTGGACTGCGCCGTCCAGAGCGGCAACCGCATCTCGAATGTAGCGCCGCCGTGTGCGCGATTTCTTGCCAACAGGCGTCCGCCGTGATCTGTCACGATCCCCGACGAGATCGCCAGCCCCAACCCGACACCGTCGCCGGGCTGCTTGGTCGTGTAGAACGGCTCAAAAAGCTGTTCGAAGTCTTCAATCCCCGGCCCATTGTCCCGAACAGCCAGCTTTGCCACTTCTGCTAAACTTAGATCGATTTCGACCAAAGGCTGCTCCGCGCCGCCCGAAGCATCCATCGCGTTGCGCAGCAGGTTCACGATGACTTGCTCAAGGCGAATACGGTCGCCCATCACCATAACCGGCTCTTTGGGGGTGTTTCTTTCAATTTTTACATGGCCTTGCTTGAGCTGCGGCTCCATGATCGCCAGTGCCGAAGACAGAGCTTCCCGCAAATCGACAGGCTGAAACGCGTCTTCCCCCTTGCGAGCGAAGGATTTCAGCTGCCGGGTGATCTTGCCCATCCGGTCGATCAGGTCATCGATCCGGGAGAACGAACTGAGCGATTCATCAACCCGCTTACGCTGCATCAGAAGGCGTGCGCCTGCGAGATAGGTCTTCATCGCTGCGAGGGGTTGGTTCAACTCGTGGCTGACGGCCGCAGACATTTCGCCGAGCGCAGCCAGTTTCTGAGACTGTGCAAGGGTTTGCTCAGCCTGTTCGAGCGTTCGCTCCACCCGTTCGCGCTCGGCGATTTCTTGCTGCAGGCGTTCGTTCAGAAGGCGAAGTTCTGCCGACTCGCGCTGAAACAATTGCGATGTCGACACGGCGCGGCGGCTCAAGGCGTAAAAACCCAGCGCGATCAGAATCGCAAAGACCATAATCTCAAGCGCCAGAACGGCATTCACACGTTCGCGGACGGAAGAGTACGTCACGAAGGATGTAAGACGCCATCCGCGAAACGGAACGAGCGTTTCGAGCTGTAGCACCGCTTCGCCGAGCAAATAGGTCTCCGGGGCCCGCCCGGTCCAGTCTCCTGTCGCCTGAATTGCCCGCGCGATCGCCGAGGGCGGGGACTGCGCAGTCAGGGCCTCATCGACCGTGCGCCCACGCCACCGCGGCTCGGTCGACACGATCACCCGCCCCGTGCTGTCGGTGACCATGATCGCGTCAGATCCACCTGACCAGCGTTGTTCAAGCTTGCGAAGATCGACCTCCACAACCATCACGCCCAGAACCCGCTGGTCGTCTTTGATTAGCCGTGAGAACGCAAAGCCAAACGCGCCACTCTCGGTCTCGGAAATTGTGAAAACAGTGCCATTGGAGCGCAATGCCTCAACGAAGTAAGGCATATTTCGGTGCTGAGTTCCGAGCTGGGTCCGGTCGGTTGCGGCAACTGTACGACCGCTTTCGTCCAGCAGTTCCAGCGATGCGGCCCCAATCTCTTCGCGCAGACTGATCAACCGCTGCGAGGTGGCTGCGTAGTCTTTCTGATTGAGGGCGTTCACGATCACCGGGTCACGGGATAGCAGAAGCGGCACAACCGAGTTTCGCTGCAATTCCGAAACGATCGAGTTGGAATAAAGTGAAAGCCGGAGCTCGGCTCGGGTCCGCGTGGTTTCCGTGAAGCGGTCCGTCAGCCAGATGTTTGTGACGTAGACCACCCCCACTGCAAGAAGAGCCAGCAACACTGCGAGGACGCGCGCCACCACGGTGGCCCGTGACAAAGAACGTGACGGATCTGGGCGGGATACGACCATGCCCCTAAACTAAGTCTTCGAGTGGCCCCTCACAAGCTGCCCGATCAGACCGGTGCCAGCGCATCCAGCAAGCTCGCGAACAGTTTTTGGCCATCAGTGCCGCCATGGGCGGGCTCAAAAGCGCGCTCGGGATGCGGCATCATCCCAAGGACACGACGATTGGCAGACAGTATACCCGCGATATCGCGATCCGAACCATTGGGGTTGGACGTATAGCGGAAAGCGACCCGGTCTTCCGCTTCCAACCGATCGAGTGTCTCGACCTCAGCCCGGTAATTCCCGTCATGGTGCGCGATGGGTACGGTGATTTCATCACCGGCGGTGTATTGGCTGGTAAACAGGCTCTCAGTGGTTTCAACACGAAGCCCCGTTGGTTTGCAGGCAAACTTGAGCGATGCATTCCGCATCAGGACACCCGGCAGCAGCCCGGTTTCACACAAGACTTGAAACCCATTGCAGATGCCCAGAACCGGTCCGCCTTTTTCGGCGAAGGCTTTCACCTCCCGCGCGATGGGCGACTGGGCGGCAATTGCGCCACAGCGCAGATAATCCCCGAACGAAAAGCCACCGGGCACGCCGATAATATCGAGACCGTCAGGCAGGCGCGTGTCTTTGTGCCAGACCATCGCCGGCTCGATGCCAGAAGACTTTCGGAACGCCTCAGCGAGGTCGCGGTCGCAATTCGAACCCGGAAAGACGATGACGGCGGCTTTCATAAGTGAACGCTCCTCAATTCAGAAAATCCGTGATGACCGCCACACCGGGGGGCGTTGGACCGTTAAAGGCGCGCAATTCGTCAGACGTGCCCGACAGGCCAATCTCGCGCGCGATAAGTGGCGACATATCAACCCTGCCCGTTTCAATCAGGCTCAAAAGGCTGGGATAACGCCACGAGGGCATACCGCGTGTCCCGTAAACCGCGAGATTGCCCTGATAGACCGCTGACATATTGATCTTCATTTGGGCCGTGTGGCCAACAGGCATGCCAACTTGAACATGCCGGCCCAGCGGCCGAAGACATTCCAGAGATGCGTTCACGGTTTCCGGAATACCCAGCGCCTCGATCGCCACATGGGCGCCGCCGCCAGTTGCCTCTTTGATCTGCGCCGCGACGTTGCCATCCTGCGCGTTGATCGTGATCTCCGCCCCGTGCTGGGCGGCATGGGTCAGCTTTTCATCAACCACATCCACTGCAACGACCCGCGCGCCGAGCGCATGGGCAAGGATCACTGAGCTGAGACCAATGCCCCCGGTTCCGTGAACGGCCACCCACTCTGCGGCCTGAACACTCGCCCGTCCCGTCAGTGCGTGCCATGCCGTAGTTACGCGACATCCAAGCCCCGCGGCGACGGTTGGGGAAAGGCTGTCTGGCAGGAGCGACAGATTGTGATCAAAGGGCACCGCGACGTACTCGGCAAAGGCGCCAGGCTCGATGAATCCCGGAAGTCGCTGGTTGGGACAGGTGTTTTGCGCGCCCGACTGGCAGGACGGGCACGTTCCGCATGCCAGGATAAACGGAGCAACCACCCTGTCGCCGACCTTGTGCGCGGCGCGCGCTCCTGCCTCGACCACTTCGCCACAATACTCATGCCCACCGATCTGGCCCGGTTTGACGCGCGGATGCTCCCCGACCCAGCCATGCCAGTCAGACCGACACACGCCACAGGCCAGCACTTTCAGGACAACGCCATCCTCGGGACAGGTTGGATCGGAAACGTCCTCGAGGCTCAGATCTGAATTGTATTCGCGAAGGACCGCAGCGCGCATCAGAGCATTTCCACCCGATAGCTTTCGATCACCGTATTGGCGAGGAGCTTTTCGCACATCTCTGTCACGATCGCTTCGGTCGTACCATCAGCGAGGTCAAGCTCGATCACCTTACCCTGACGAACGCCGTTGACGCCGTCGAACCCCAGCGTCCCCAGCGCGTGCCGAACCGCCTCCCCCTGCGGGTCCAGAACACCGTTCTTCAACATCACATGCACACGAGCTTTCATTGCGAAGCGTTCCTTCAGTTGATGAGCGTGGGCTTGGTCATAGGCGTGGCGGTCTGAGGCAGAACACCCAACCGGCGCGCCACTTCCGTATAAGCGTCCGCCAGATTGCCGAGATCGCGCCGAAACACGTCCTTGTCGAGCTTCTGACCCGTTTTTACGTCCCAGAGACGACAACTGTCAGGGCTGATCTCGTCGGCAACGACAAGACGCTGGTAGTCACCTTCGAAAATGCGACCGACTTCGATCTTAAAATCGACGAGCTGGATTCCGACCGACAGCATGCACCCCGACATGAAGTCGTTCACCCGCAGAGCGAGCGCGATCATATCATCGAGATCCTGCTGGGTGGCCCACTGAAACGCGATGATGTGTTCTTCCGACACGATCGGATCGCCGAGATCGTCATCCTTGAAATAGAACTCGACGATGGGGCGCGGCATCGGTGTGCCTTCCTCGATCCCAAGTCGCTTTGATATTGACCCCGCCGCGACGTTCCGCACGACCACTTCGAGTGGAATTATTTCAACCGCACGAACAAGTTGCTCACGCATGTTCAGGCGGCGAATGAAATGTGTCGGTACCCCGATCGTATTGAGGCCGGTCATGAAGAACTCGCTCAGGCGATTGTTCAGAACCCCTTTGCCGTCAATGACGTCCCTCTTTTCCGCATTGAAGGCGGTAGCATCGTCCTTGAAGTACTGCACCAACGTGCCCGGCTCGGGACCTTCATACAGAATCTTGGCCTTGCCTTCGTAGATCTTTTTGCGGCGCGCCATGTGGGAATCTCCGGGTCGCAGAAGCACGGGGCCGCGCTTCTTTCACGGTGCGCACGCTATAGGACACCGCGTGCCATGCTGCAAGACGCCGCAAGCGCGGGTTGCGGGCTTGCGGTGCTGCGCGCTCAGCGTCATATGAAAACAACCTTTTCAGTGGCAGGGGATACGATATGACCACCTTCGATGATCGGGAACACGCTTTTGAGGCCAAGTTCGCCCACGACGCAGAAATGCAGTTCAAGGCAGATGCCCGGCGCAATAAACTTCTGGGCCTGTGGGCGGCGGAATTGATGGGTAAAACCGGTGCTGACGCCGATGCCTATGCCCGCGAGGTGGTAAAATCGGACTTCGAAGAGGCCGGTCACGAGGACGTCTACCGTAAAGTTTCCGGTGATCTCGGAGAGCTCGCAGATGAAGAAACGATCCGGGGCAAAATGGCGGAGCTTCTGATCGAAGCTAAGGCCCAGATCATGAGCGAGACAGATTAAGCGAGAACTTCGCCAGATTGCTCCGCCCATAACTTGTGAGGCCGGAGCTACCCCGTGCGCAAAACCGAATACGCACGGATCTCATGAAAAACATGAGAATTATGAAATTGCTTAAACTAAGCCGGGCTGTCAAAAGCGGCGCAGAAACAATCCCGCTCTGACCTCAGAGCGGGCTTTGCCGTTGAAAAGGAACTGCCCATGACCGGCCACCTTTCTGGCCCAGATGCCCTGTCCGCCCTGCTGATCGAAAAAGGGGTCCTGCTGACCGACGGAGCGACGGGAACAACACTTTTCAACATGGGCCTGTCCTCAGGCGACGCACCGGAGTTGTGGAACACCGATCATCCAGACCGGATCGAAACGCTCTATCAGGGCGCGGTCGACGCCGGCTCTGACCTGTTTCTGACCAATTCGTTCGGAGGTAACGCTGCGCGGCTCAAGCTTCATGATGCGCAAGACCGCGTCGGGGAACTGAACCGGGCCGCTGCCGAAATCGGACGCGAGGTTGCCGACAAATCGGGGCGCACGGTCGTGGTCGCAGGGTCGATAGGCCCGACCGGGGAGATCATGGCCCCGATGGGATCTCTTACGCATGATCTGGCGGTGGAGATGTTCCACGAACAGGCCGAAGGCCTGAAAGCCGGCGGCGCGGACGTGCTTTGGGTGGAAACCATATCAGCCCCAGAAGAATACGCCGCCGCCAGCGAAGCTGCGGGGCGTGCGGGCATGCCTTGGGCGGGAACCATGAGTTTCGATACGGCCGGACGTACGATGATGGGCGTGACCTCTGCCGACATGGTGCGCAATCTCGAAAAACTAGCGCACGCGCCTGTGGCCTTCGGTGCCAATTGTGGAGTTGGCGCCTCGGATCTACTCCGGACCGTGCTCGGCTTTTCCGCGGCAGGCCCGGAGCGACCGATTATCGCCAAAGGCAATGCGGGGATTCCGAAATATGTCGACGGACATATCCATTACGATGGCACCCCGGAGTTGATGGCCGAGTATGCCTTGCTTGCGAGAGCCTCGGGCGCGTCGATCATCGGCGGGTGCTGCGGCACCACTTTCGAGCATTTGCGCCACATGCGCGCTGCTCTGGATGAGGCCCCCGAGCGCGTCCGGCCGAGTCTTGACGAAATCGCCGCTGCGCTTGGTGGGTTTTCATCCGCAGACGACGGCACCGGAGAGGGCGGTCCGACCCGGTCACGGGCGCGTGCAGGTCGTCGTAGACGCGCCTGAGCCGATCAAACCGGTGCGCGAGGTCGAAAAACCGGCGCGCCATGTCGCAAACCGCCACCAAGGGGCGGTCGTTTTCCGGGCAATCTGATCAAAACGCCCGCGATTGAGCCAAAAGGTGAGCTATGGCTGACGAAGAAGACGATATCATTCTGTCGGAACTGCCCGATGACGAGCTGGTCCTGCAGATGCATGACGATCTCTATGACGGGCTCAAGGAAGAGATCGAAGAAGGTGTCAACATCCTGCTCGAACGCGGATGGGAACCGTACAGGATCCTGACCGAGGCTCTGGTGGCCGGCATGACGATCGTCGGCAACGATTTCCGTGATGGTATTCTGTTCGTACCCGAAGTCCTTCTCGCGGCAAATGCGATGAAAGGCGGGATGGCGATCCTGAAGCCGCTTCTGGCCGAAACCGGAGCGCCTCGCATGGGCAAGATGGTGATCGGCACAGTCAAAGGCGACATCCACGATATCGGCAAGAACCTTGTGTCCATGATGATGGAGGGTGCCGGCTTCGAAGTTGTCGATCTTGGCATCAACAATCCCGTTGAGAACTATATAGACGCCGCCAAGCGTGAAGAGGCTGACATCGTGGGTATGTCGGCGCTTTTGACGACCACGATGCCTTACATGAAAGTCGTGATCGACACGATGAAGGAACAGGGGATCCGCGAAGACTACATTGTTATGGTGGGTGGCGCGCCGCTGAACGAAGAATTTGGCCGCGCCATCGGGGCAGACGCCTACTGCCGGGATGCCGCCGTTGCCGTGGAGACCGCCAAAGAGCTGATGAAACGCAAACACAATCAGGTGGCCGCAGGCTGAGGGGTTTCCCAGCCCCGTCCTGCCCCCCATATCTGAAGCAGGCCAAAAGGAGGCATCCATGCCACGCTCCCTGCTTTACATCCTGATCGTTGCACCGCTCGCGGCCGCGGCTTTAACAGTGGTCACAGCTGTGGGATTTTCCGACTATGTCGCACCGGGGGCCGGGGGCGGATTGATTGCGTTATCCCTCTTTGCGATGATCGCCGCGGTGGCGCTCTGGGCGCTGCGACGACCACCTGAATGACATGGATCTCGACGACGCTAAGCTGACGGAACACGGGATCGCTGCGCCCGGACGCGGCCAAGTCCTGCTGATCGCTTGCGGCGCGTTGGCCCACGAGATTCTGACGCTCAAGCGCTTGAATGGCTGGGACCATCTAAGCCTGTCCTGTTTGCCCGCAAAATATCATCTGACGCCGGACAAATTGCCCGACGCGGTTGAAGCCGCCGTCCTCGCAGCCCAAGGAAAGTTTGACCGGATCTTCGTAGTTTATGCAGATTGCGGCACTGGTGGATTGCTCAAGGCACGATGCGACGCTTTGGGCGTAGAAATGGTAGCCGGTCCCCATTGCTACAGCTTTTTCGAGGGCAACGCAGCCTTCGCCGCACGCCATGACGAAGACATGACCGCCTTTTTCCTGACCGACTTTCTTGTGCGGCAGTTCGATGCATTTGTCTGGCGCCCGCTGGGCCTCGACCGTCACCCGGAGCTGCGCGATAGCTACTTCGGCAACTACGAAAAGCTGGTTTATCAGGCGCAGACAGACGATCCGGCCCTGATCGAACTGGCAAGAAACTGCGCCGCGCGACTTGGCCTGAGCTTCGAACATCGCTTCACCGGATATGGCGACCTCGAACCCGCGCTTGCCGCACTTTGACACGAGCGCTTGCAGCCCTCGCGCGATGCGATAGGCTCGCCGGCATGTCCTATCGAAGGCCCTTATGACGACCGCCGTACATGCAACCCGCGACGACCTGCTGTCTCTGAGCGGGTTCGAGTTTATGCAAGCCATTCTGAATGGCGACATGCCTCGTCCGCCCATGGCAGACACACTCAATTACCGCCTGACGTCCGTGTCGGCAGGTGAGGTCGTGTTCACTGGAACGCCGACGCTTGCGCATACCAATCCGATGGCAGGCGTGCATGGCGGGTGGTACGGCACCTTACTCGACAGTGCGATGGGCTGTGCGGTGATGACAATCGTGCCGAAGGGCCGCGTCTATACAACGCTCGAATACAAGATCAACATCACGCGCGCCTTGCGTCCCGGAACGGAAATCACAGCGTCAGCGCGGGTCGATCACAAGGGCCGCACCACTGCCGTGGCCCAGGGCGAGATACGTGGTGTGGAAGACGGAAAGCTGTATGCAACCGGGACAACAACATGCCTGATCATGGACGGGTGATGGGACGCTATTTCTCACCCACCAAGCTTCAGCGCCTTGTTGCAGCTTTGGCCTTGGCATTTGCCGCTCCGCTCACCTACACTGGCGCCGCATTGGCTCAGCAAGATCAATCATCCGGCGCACAATCGCTTCCGTTTCTGACGGTCCGCGACCGAACCGGAGAAGACTCTCCGCAACGCTATTTCGGTGATGACCGGAGTGATCTGAAAGCCGGTTGGTGCGACATCGCGGAAACGAAACTGTCTCTTCTCACACCTCTGGCAGAGGCGAGCACCCTTCGGATTCCCGACGAGATCATGCGTGTGACGGCAATCCGCGAAACCTCACCAGAGGGAATTTACGACGCGCTTGAGGCCAGCACAGGGCCTGGAAGTCCCCTGCTCTATACGCACGGTTTCTTTATCGACTTCGAAAAAGGCTGCCGTCGGGCAAACCTGTTCAAAAGGAACACACAAAGCGATGGACGGTTCCTTTGGTTCAGCTGGCCGTCTGACGGCGCAATCTTCAACTACACCCATGACGAGGCAGATCTCTATTGGAGTGTTCCGGAATACACCAACATCATACTCGAGCTGCAGCGCCGTTTCGGCCCGGATAGGGTGAACCTCGCCGCCCACAGCCTCGGTGCCCGGGGTCTTGTGCTGGCTCTGAACGAAGTCGCCATACAGGCGCCCGAAACCCGCGTCGGTCATGTCGTACTGCTAGCGCCGGACATGGACGCGGCTATCTTCGGAAAAATCCTGCCTCGTGTCCGGGCCGTGGCCACGAGCCTGACGGTCTATGTGAGCGACTCCGACCGCCCCCTTGATCTGTCCGAGCAACTGCACGGCTACGCCCGCCTCGGGCAAGCCGGGTACGATGTCAGCGGGTTTGACGGTGTCGAGGTGATCGATGTGAGCGCCCTGCCCCTGCGCAGCCCGACCGGGCATCTCTATCACATTTACAACCCCACAGTGGGCGCGGACCTGGACCAGCTTCTGAACGAAGGCAAAAGCGCTGCGCAGCGCAGCAACCTGTCACCACTCGGTCCGAACCTCTGGGCTTTGTCCAACGGACCTGCCGAGAACTAGTCTCAGCGGGATCTGACGCGGCGCACAGAGCGCACGCGCTCTTTCAATGCGGCCGTCATGCGGCCTAAGCCGGCGTAGGGTCGCCAGCTGTCACGGCCGAACCGGCGCGGCTTGTCGCGCGGCGGCACACTGTCGTGGAGATGCTCCGAACGGTCCTGACCGACCTGTCGCGGTTTGCGCAGCCAGAAGAGCTTTCCCCAGCCCCGGTTCATTCCGACAGAAGGCGCCTTAGCATCACAGGGATAGTCAGCTTGCCAGTGATCGGGCAACTTCAGGCCGCAGGCCTCTGCCTGCTCCATCATCCAGACGAAAGGAATATTCGAAAGCCGCCGCGCAGCATGGCATCCGTTCAATTGGCCGCCGATATCGCCATGGGTTCCCCGAAACCACACCTGCTCCACATGCCCGTCCCAGCCCGGCGGACAGCGCCACAGAACAGGCTCGAAGGCCATGCGTGTCTCATTGAGCGCCAGCGCCTGAAAGCCGTGCCTCACCGTATCGCTCAGTTGGTCCGAATGGAATTCCGTCGCCATCGGCGCCAACCGCCACACAAGCGGCGCGCGCAAGCCCAGCGCCTTCACGGTGTCCCAGGCGCCAATCATTTCCACCTGCATTCCTTGCCGGCAGTACTTCGCCGCAAAGCGGTCTCCGTAGCGGCTTGTGCGCCGCTCCCGGTAGTAGGTGTAGACAAAGTTCACATACTTGTCGGAGGCCATATCCGGTCGCAGAAGCCCGTACCGGTCGATCACCCCAGCCAGCGAGCGGACCGCGAACGCACCGCGCGAATACCCGAACAGGAAAATCCGGTCCCCCGGCCTCCAGCGATGACACAAAAACCGGTATGCACGGCGAATCTGCCGGTTTATCCCGATCCCGGCCATCACAGCTTTGGTGTGCCCCCAGCTGGGCCACTGGATGCCGGGCTCATAAAACAGCGTCACGTTCGGCGACCGCCGTGCCCGGATGAGTTTGTACGCCAGTCCGGCATTGGTTTCCTCACCCGGCATCAATGACGACATCGTTCCATCGAGGATTACGATGTGATCGGTGCCATTTTGCGTCTGGGTGTCAAATGCCATCAGGCCTCCTTCAGAGGCCCCTATTGGACATCAGGGCACGGGGCCTCTCCTAATTATATGGGTACGGAGGTGAAAAATGCGTCATCGCACCGCTACACAGCGCAACAAAGCGCTGTGAGACCATGTGATTGGTGCCAGACCGCAACCCGGCAATCACGCAGCTTTCTGTAACATTTCCCAAAGCCGGTGCGGTGTGAAGGGCATATCCACCTGCCGAATGCCAAGATCCCAAACCGCGTCCTGTACCGCATTGGCAACCGCAGCGAGAGCACCGATCGTACCGGCCTCGCCGCACCCTTTCATGCCGAAGATGTTGTTCTTTGACGGCACAGGTTCCGAGTAGAACGCCACCATGGGCAGGCTGTCGGCGCGCGGCATGGCATAGTCCATAAAACTCGCTGTCAGAAGCTGCCCGGTCTGGTCATAGACCACATGTTCACTCACGGCCTGGCCGATGCCCTGAGCAACGCCACCATGAACCTGACCTTCTGCCAGAAGCGGGTTCATGAGCAGCCCGAAGTCATCCACCGCGGTATAGCGCTCCACCGTCAGGACACCGGTTTCGGGGTCGATCTCGATCTCGGCAACATGAGCCCCGTTCGGAAAGGACCGATCTTCCAGTGTGATCCGCGCACTCTGGTGCAACAGCGTCATCTGGCCCGCGGCGCGCAGCATATCTGCGGCATCGAGCATGCTCAGGAACCGGTTGGTGTTCCCGGCGCGGAAGGCGCCGTCCTCAAATCGCAGATCTGCTGCGTCTACGCCCAGCTCCTCAGCCACGAACGGCGCAAAGGCGGCAACCGTCGTGTCTATGACGGCGCGTGTGGCGGTCCCCTGCACGGTGACAGACCGAGACCCACCTGTCCCGCCGCCCTGTTTGATCAGGTCGCTGTCGCCCTGAACGATCACCACGCGGTCCGGATCGATCCCAGCGCTTTCCCACAGGATCTGTTTATAGACAGTCTCGTGCCCCTGCCCGTTCGACTGCGTGCCAACGCGCAGTTCCACCATGCCATCGTCCCGAAACAGAAGCTGCGCGCCCTCACTTGGATCCCCAAGGATCGCTTCAATGTAGTAGCACAACCCCATGCCGCGCAGCTTGCCCAGAGCCGCGCTTTTGGCCCGACGCTCAGGAAAGCCCGCAAGACCGGCCTCGTCCGCGGCCCGGTCCATCACGCGGGCGAACTCACCCACATCGTAGGTCTCTCCTGACGGGGCCTTGTAGGGCATCTGATCCGGCCGGATGAAGTTGCGCCGCCGCAACTCCCATGGGTCGACGCCCAGCTCACGCGCGGCGTAGTCCATCGCCCTTTCAAGCGTGTAGATCGCCTCTGGTCGTCCGGCCCCACGATAGGCATCAACCTGCGTGGTATTGGTGTAGATGCCCCGCACCCGCATATGCGCCAGCCCCACGTCATAGACCCCGGTCAGCACCTTCAAAGCCAGATTTGTCTGAATCGCCTGCGCAAACTGCGAGTTATAGGCGCCCAGATTGTTGAGCACATCGGCGCCGAACGCTATGAGGCGCAGGTCTGCGTCAAAACCCAGCGTGACATCGCTGACCAGATCGCGCCCCGAATTGTCCGACAGCATCGCTTCGGTCCGCTCGGACACCCACAGGCAGGATCGCCCAAGCATGCGCGCAGCCTGCGCAGTCACGAAATACTCGGGATACCCCATCGACTTCATGCCGAAGCCTCCGCCCACATCCGGAGTGGTCACACGCACGGCATCCTCGTCCAGACCAAGGTGCCGACAAAGCTGGCTCTTGATCGGCCAGACGCCCTGCGCACTGACACTCAGGTGCAGCCGGTCTCCCTCGGGTGCCGCCCAGCATCCGCGCGGCTCCAGTGAGTTGGCAATGATCCGGTTGTCTTCCACGCGCAACCTGACCACGTGCTCGGCGCCCTCCAGCGCCGCCTCGACAGCATCCGGATCGCCATGCCCCCAGTCATAGGCGACATTTTCCGCGACGCCCGCATGCAGATCGGCTCCGCCGGGAACCGGATCGACCTTCACCTCCAGATCATTGATTTCCAGCGAGATCAGCTCCGCGGCATCCATTGCCTGGGCGCGGCTCTCAGCAAAGACCATGGCTACCGGTTCCCCCACAAAGCGCACCCGCTCCCGCGCCAGCAAAGGCCGCTCGGGTCCGGCCCCTTTCGAGCCATCCCGATTGGGAACCCGTACGCCAAACATCCCCAGATTGACGCCTTCTGCCGCCAGACGTTCTGCCGTTAGGACCAGCGCCACGCCGGGCATCTCATCTGCGTCAGTCACGTCGAGCAAAGTGATCTCGCCATGGGCCACTGGCGAACGCAGCACCACACCCACCAGCGCCCCGTCCGGCGCGGTATCCGCGATATACCGCCCCTGCCCCGTCAAAAGCCGCTGATCTTCAACGCGCTTGGCCGGTTGGCTCAATCCAAACTTATCCATGACACTGCTCCTGGAAACCCTCTCGCCCCGGACATTAGGCGCAGGCGCGGCGCTGTCCAGTGTTCCCCTCTTCCCCTTCGCGCGTGGCTGTCGTATCTGGCGAGCGAAGCAAGGAAAGACCGACCGATGCCAATGGAAAAAACCTTCGACGCCGCCAGCGCAGAACCGCGCATCACGCAGGCCTGGGAAGACGGTAACGCCTTCGCCGCTGGCGCCAACGCGTCGCGTGATGAAACCTATTGCATCATGATCCCGCCGCCAAACGTGACGGGATCGCTTCACATCGGGCACGCCTTCAACAACACGCTGCAGGATATCCTGATCCGATGGCACCGGATGCGCGGCTTCGACACGCTGTGGCAGCCCGGAACAGACCATGCGGGTATCGCCACACAAATGGTGACCGAACGCGACATGGCCGCCAATCAGGAACCGTCGCGCCAGGAAATGGGACGCGCGGCCTTTGTCGACCGCGTCTGGCAGCAGAAGGTCAAATCCCGCGGCACGATCATTGGCCAGCTCAAGCGCCTTGGCGCCTCCTGCGACTGGTCGCGTGAGGCCTTCACAATGGGCGGGGCACCGGGCGATCCCAACAAGAGTGACGGTTCGCCGAATTTCCATGACGCGGTGATCAAGGTCTTTGTCGACATGTACGATAAGGGCATGATCTATCGCGGCAAGCGCCTGGTGAACTGGGACCCACACTTCGAGACCGCGATTTCCGACCTCGAAGTTGAGCAGATCGAGGTCAACGGCAACATGTGGCGCCTGCGCTATGCGTTGGAGAATGGCGAGACCTACGAACACCCCATCGAGTTTGATGACGAGGGCAACGCGACCGCCTTTGAGACGCGCGATTACCTCACCGTGGCGACGACCCGGCCTGAGACGATGCTGGGCGACACGGGCGTCGCGGTGCACCCAGACGACCCTCGGTACCAGCACCTGATTGGTAAGACCGTCACGCTGCCGCTGGTCAATCGCTCCATCCCCATTGTGGCCGACAGCTATGCGGACCCGGAAAAGGGTACCGGTGCCGTGAAGATTACGCCTGCTCATGATTTCAACGACGCCGAGGTCGGCGCACGCACCGGGCTGCGCGTTATCAACGTTATGAACACGAAGGCCGGCATCGCAGTCGAGGAAAACATCGATTTCCTGGAAGGCTGCGACCCGGAGCCTGAGGCGATGGCGCTCCATGGTCTCGATCGCTATGAGGCGCGTAAGCGCATCATAGCACTGGCCGAAGATCAGGGCTGGCTCGATGGTATTGATGCCGATCGCCATATGGTTCCACATGGCGACCGCTCCAAGGTGGCGATCGAGCCATTCCTGACCGACCAGTGGTTCGTCGACACGTCCAAAATCGTCGGCCCCGCGCTCGAGGCGGTCAAATCCGGTCGCGTGAAAATCCAACCAGAGTCGGGCGAAAAAACCTACTACCACTGGCTCGAGAACATCGAGCCGTGGTGTATCTCCCGCCAACTCTGGTGGGGGCATCAGATCCCGGTCTGGTACGGGTTGAATATGTCGCTGGCGTCCGAGCATCTGGCCGAGGCCGGTGTGCCCGCCGGGTCTGCCGAAGACTGGGATGCGGTTGATATGGGGGCAGCGCTTGCCTTTGACGGGCTGGTGCATGGCGGCGAACACCATCACTGCTCTGCCAACCTTGAAGATGTCAGCCAGAAATTCCTCGACGACCTGGCAGGGCTCCCCGCGCCGCTGAACCACGCGCAAATCGTCGAGGTCGCGGATAAGGCCGAGGCGATGGACCGGCTCGCCGAAAGCCTGTCAGCCTATGCCATGAGCCAGGACCCGACCACGCTGGTTTACCCGGTCTGGCGCGAGGCCGATGTGCTTGATACGTGGTTCTCCTCGGGGCTCTGGCCCATCGGTACGCTTGGGTGGCCCGACAACTCGCCGGAGATGGAGAAATACTTCCCGACCTCCGTCCTCGTGACCGGGTTCGACATCCTGTTCTTCTGGGTCGCCCGGATGATGATGATGCAGCTGGCGGTCGTCGAGGAAGTGCCGTTTGACGAGGTGTACCTGCACGGCCTCGTCCGCGACGCCAAGGGCAAGAAGATGTCCAAATCCGTGGGCAATGTCGTCGATCCGCTGGAAGTGATCGACGAGTTCGGCGCGGATGCGTTGCGCTTTTCCTCTGCCGCCATGGCTGCGCTCGGCGGTGTACTGAAGCTCGATATGGAGCGGATCAAAGGATACCGAAACTTCACCACCAAGCTGTGGAACGCCGCGCGCTTTGCCGAGATGAACGCGGTCTTCGAGCATCGCGGCGCCGATCAGCGCTCGATCTCTGATGCCAAACAGACCGTAAACCGCTGGATCGTCGGCGAGACCGCGAAAGTGCGCGAAACGGTGGACGAGGCATTGATGGCCTATCGGTTCAACGACGCGGCAAACGCACTTTATGCGTTTGTCTGGGGTAAGGTCTGCGACTGGTACCTGGAGTTCGCTAAACCGCTCTTTGCATCCGAGGATCCTGAAATCGTTCAGGAGACCCGCGAAACGATGGCGTGGGTTCTCGACCAGTGTTTCATCCTGCTTCACCCGATCACGCCATTCATCACCGAAGAGCTTTGGGCCACGACCGGCACGCGCGAAAAGATGTGCGTCCATGCCGACTGGCCAGTTTATACGTCAGCTGATCTGGTCGATCCTGAAGCCGACCGCGAAATGAACTGGGTAATCGACCTGATCGAACAGGTCCGGTCTGTCCGGGCGCAGATGCGTGTGCCAGTCGGGCTCTATGTCCCGGTGCTGCAGCTGGAACTCGATGCAGCAGGTAAAACCGCCTATGCCGGGAACGAAGCCCTTATCAAACGGCTTGCCCGGATCGAAGGGGTCACAGAGACCTCCGAGCCGCCCAAGGGCGCGCTGACAATCGCGGTCGAAGGTGGCACCTTTGCGCTGCCACTCGCGGACATCATTGATGTGGCCGAGGAGAAGGCGCGCCTGGAGAAGAGTGTGGCGAAACTCGAAAAGGAGCTTGGCGGGATTCGCGGACGGTTGAGCAATGACAAGTTCCTCGCCTCCGCCCCGGAAGAGGTTGTCACTGAAAACCGGGCACGGCTCGCATCGGGCGAGGAGGAACTCTCAACCCTGAAGGCCGCCATAGGCAGGCTGGCCGAGGTCGCTTAGCATTTGGCCGAAGGACCGCAAGTTCAGAGAGCTCACCGAAGCGCAGGCAGAAAGTCAGTTTGAAAACCTGCCCGGTGCGGTCAAGCGCTGGCCCGCCCATCCAGAAGAGGCGATGGCCGAGATCGCGCGCCTCGGTTCCCGGTACGCGATTGCTTGGGCCCCAAGTAAGACGTTCATGCGCCCCTGAAGGTCTGTGCGCGTCCCAGTGTTCTTTCCAGCCACCCCCTTTTGAGACCGCGCTTCATCTTCCGATCAGCCCGTGATCAGCAAGGGGTGTTCACGCAAAAAAATCGGGCTAGGCTCTGAGTTAGAAGCGATGTGTTGACCCAGATGTGAGTCCAAACCTCCCAAATCGTTGCTATGTTAATCGCATGGGAGGTTACAAAGACAGGAGACGCCCCCATGTCTGAAAACCGCAAGATTGGTCGGGTGCAAGATTACACCGTGCCCTTTCTGGTGGCATTCTGCATCGTTCTGTTCTGCGTTCTGGGCTTCGTCTGGGCCTTATACGGCTTCCTGCCAGCGCTTTGCGTCGCCTATATCCTCGACCAGATCTTCCGGCGCAAACCACTTGTCCATAACGGGATCAAGCCGGTGGATTGGGAGCCACCGCACAGACGCGACTAGCCGCCTCCAGCGCCCCGCCCCCATGAGGTATACCGAGCGCCTTTAGTCCGGCATCCATGGCGCCCAGCACACCCAGTACCATGTGCGCGTTGACGTGCCCCATATGGCCGATGCGCAGAAAGCCATGCCATGCGGGATCGTTGTCATCCGCCATTCCAAGACCGATCCCCAGCGTGATCCCGGCGGTCTCTGTAACCCACTCCCGTAACTCTGTCGCTTGAGGCGGCGTCATGCGCACGGTTGTAACCGCATGACTGCGAAAGCCACGGGGCGCGATGTTGCTCTCGATGGCAGTACCCTCTCCCCAGGCCTCCAGCGCGGCCCAGACCGCCTGTGCCAAAACGGCATGCCGGTCCAACACGGCATCGAGCCCCTCTTCGTCGAGCAGCATCGTGAGCGCCTCCCGCAATCCATAAAGATGGTGCGTCGGCGCGGTGCCGCAGAAATACTGGTAAAACCCGTCTGGCGTTGTGCGCGGACGCCAATCCCAATAGCTCGAAACTCGTGGCAACGCCTGTCGGAAACTATCTGCCTTGTCGTTGAAATACACAAACGCCATGCCGGGCGGCGTCATCAGCCCTTTCTGGCAGCCGGCAACCATCACATCGACGCCCCAGTCATCCATGCGAAACTCATCGCAGCCAAGACAAGCGATGCAGTCCACCATGAAGAGACCCGGATACCGGGCAGCATCCAGTGCAGCCCGCACAATCGAGATGTCGTTGCGGACTGAGGTCGCTGTATCAACCTGCACCGCCAGAACGGCGCGAAATGCACCTGCATCAGGCGCCCGCAACCGTTCCTCGACCCTGGCCGGATCGATCGGAGCCCGATTTCCAAAGTCCAGGATCTCGACCTCAACTCCAACTGTCTCGGCCATCAACGCCCAGTATTTCGCGAACCGGCCAGTGGCGAGGACAAGCACCTTGTCTCCCGCCTGCAAGGTGTTGACCAGCGCAGCTTCCCAAGCCGCATGCCCATTGCCGATATACATGGCAACTTTGCCGGACGAGCGCGCCACGCGGTTCAGGTCGGGTACAATCCCTTCGACCATATCGACCAGCGGCCCGGTGTAGATATTCGGAGCCGCTCGGTGCATCGCCTGCAACACGCGGTCCGGAGCGACGGACGGACCAGGAATGGCAAGATAGTGACGGCCGTTGGCAAGGGACATAAAGAGCTCCGGTTGCTATCCAGCGAGACGTACCAGCAGGGCCAGCAGCGTCAATCCCGGTTCGTGTCACCTCGCCTTTCACGGTACTCCTGCGCGAGCTCCGATGGGTCCGCGCCGCGGAGATAGCGAAGCAGAAGCCCCAGATTTCGCGCGCCGCGCCGAAACCATCCTTCCGCCTGATACCGCGCTGCGGAGGTCCGCGCGATTGCACACAGGGGGACCAGCGCACCGCGCAGGCGCTTGGCCATTTCCACGTCTTCCATGAGTGGAAAATCAGGGTACCCGCCCACTGAGTCGAGCAGGTCTTGATGCACCAAAAGCGCCTGATCCCCGTAGGGCAAGCCAAAGAGCCTGCTTCGTAGGTTGGCCCAACCAGCCACAAGGCGCGGCGCCACTCCGGGCGCATCGAAGACCAGCGTCCCGTAGCGTGCCTGCCCGGGCGTTTCGAGAGCTGCGATCACCGCTTCCGACCATCCGGACAAAAGAACTGTATCGGCGTGTAAAACCATCACCCAGGGGCAATTCGCAACAGCAATTCCCCGCGCGATCTGCTCACCGCGCCCGGGCGCACCAGTTACCCAAATCGCGCCAGCAGCGTCCGCTATTTGTGCGGTTGCATCCTGTGACCCCCCGTCCGACAGGATCAACTCGGCAATAAGCCCGACCTCAAGCCCTTCAGCCAGCGCTGGAAGGCTTTTTTCCAAGCCAGGCGCGGCGTTCAGAACCGGCATAACGATAGAAAGCGGAGCAGGCATTCGGTCTGGCCTCAGAGATTTGCGCCGGGTGGAGATTGTAACGAGCGCGCAAACCTATATGTCAGCGAGAGACAGGATGGGAGGCTTAACTGCCAATGACCAAGACGACCACACCCCCTGAAGCTGCCGACGACCGCCGGATAATCACGGTCACCGGGACCGATGCGCACAAGTTCTTGCAAGGGATGGTGACCAACGACGTCTCTCAGGCAAAGGATGCGCTTGTCTACGCCGCCCTTCTGACGCCACAAGGCAAGTATCTTGCTGACTTTTTCATTGTGCCGTCCAAGGACGGGTTCCTGCTCGATGCAGATCAAGAGCAGGCCGATGCGCTCGCAAAACGCCTGTCGATGTTCAAACTGCGCGCTGACGTTGAAATCACCCTGTCAGAAACGCCGGTCTCTCGCGGATTGGGTCCAACGCCGGATGGGGCTTTTTCTGATCCGAGGCATCCGGAACTGGGCTGGCGTCTTTATGGCGTTGCAGGCGGGCCGGTTGTGACCGACTGGGACGCGCTTCGCGTCGCCCATGCGATACCGAAGGCCGGGATCGAGTTGATTCCCAATGACAGCTTTATCCTTGAAATGGGGTTCGAACGCCTCCACGGCGTCGATTTCAAGAAAGGGTGCTATGTCGGGCAGGAAGTAACTGCGCGCATGAAGCACAAAACAGAACTGCGCAAAGGACTTGCCCAAGTTGCTGTCGTTGGTGGGGCGCCTGTGGGCACTGAAATTACAGCGGCTGGAAAAACCGCCGGCACCCTCTTCACCCAATCGCAGGGATTAGCATTGGCTTACTTGCGCTTTGACCGGGCAAAAGAAGAGATGGAAGCAGGCGACGCCAAGGTGAGCCGCCTGCCGGACTGATCCGCGCCGCTTACTGGACGGTGATCGTAATCACTTCGGTCATGATCGGTGGGTCATGGGGAACATGGTTCAGATCGCCCACAACGAGTTGCATTGTGTGCTCACCAGCGGGCAAATCAAGCGTGACCTGAGTCTGACCACCTCCGAAGTGGAGGTGATTGTCGTCCGCCGGAATTCCGTAGAGCAATTCATCTGCCCCATCTGGGCCCTCACCCAAAGCGGGGCGGTTAAGCAGCAGATGGTGGTGACCGGTTTTTTCCTTCTCGGTCCCGGCCGGCGCAACGCCCATACCTTCAAGGCCGAAGACCACCGTAACCGGGCTTGAAACGGTCGCACCGTCTTCAAGATTAATGAAATAGACCTTTGCCCCTTCGGGCGCAGGCGTGTCTCCGGCAACGGCGGCCAGAGGGGTGACAGCCATTAGGGCTGCAACAGCAAGTGATCTCATGAATAATCCTCCCAATACGGGGCAATCCGGGCGCCCCTTGAGAGGAATATTAGGTGTTGACGGAGCCAAGTCACTGAAAAACAGGACTGGTCCTCTGCACAACTGCGTCAGGCCCGCTCGGAATACTCCATGGTTTCGGTGTTAACGATGATATCTTCGTCCTGACCCACAAAAGGCGGGACCATCACCTTCATTCCATTGTCGAGAATCGCAGGCTTGAAGCTGTTCGCGGCCGTTTGGCCTTTCACCACAGGCTCGGTTTCCACCACCTTGCAGGACACTTTTTGCGGCAAAGTCGCGTTGAGCGCCTCGGATTCGTAGTATTCGATGACGATCGTCATGCCATCTTGCAAGAATGGGCGACGCTCACCAAGGATATCAGCCGGTAACTCGATCTGCTCGTAGGTTTCGTTGTCCATGAAGACCAGCATGCCGTCATTCTCGTACAGAAACTGCTGATCCTTCTGTTCCAGACGCACCCGCTCCACTTTATCGGCAGACCGGAATCGCTCGTTCAATTTCGACCCGTTTCGCAGGTTCTTCAACTCCACCTGTGCGAAAGCGCCGCCTTTTCCGGGCTTTACATGGTCAACTTTAACAGCGGCCCACAGACCGTCGTTGTGCTCCAGAACATTGCCGGGCCGAATTTCATTTCCGTTGATCTTGGGCATGGGACAAAACCGTGTCGAAAGGTTGATAGAATGTTGGCGGTTCCTATATCTGGCACATCACCACCTGACAAGCCGCAGCAAATTGGGCCCGCATGATTTAAGCCATGCAGATAGTGCATATCTGGTATTCCTAAATCGCAGCCCAGAATCGGTGCGAAATCGTCATATTCGGCGCTACGCCAAGCACAAGAGCAATAATAAGGATACCTCATGGCTGACTTCGTCGACGCATCAGCGTTCAACTACGAACAGGGCCAGCGGGCGCGGAAACTCTTCGCCGCTGTTGTCCTCGCCGCATTGGACGATGCAATCGCTGATGACAAAAAATACGGCAACGGCCCAGAGCAAATTGCGCGTTGGGCACGCTCCCGAGATGGGCGCGAAGTGTTGTCGTGCGCGGGTATCGACCCGAATGAGCGCGTTGTGAACGGACTTATGGAGTTCGTCGCACAGGGCGTGCGGACCTCTGTTGCGCTGTCGCGCGAAGAGAGCGAACGCCGGAACGCTGCTCAGCAGGCCGAAGCCGCCTGATCATACGGCGCTTTGACAGAAAAAACGCACGCTCGGCGGAGCGTGCGTTTTTTCTTTGCTTATGGCCTGAATCCTCAGGTGTCAGAAGAACAGCAACCACTGCCGAATAACCCAGAGTTCCATCGCCATAAGCACCCCAAATCCGATCCGCGCTGTCCAGCTCTTGAACCGTCTCCAAAGAATTACAACCAGGACCAGGCACGCCACCGCCTCGACCGGAGCGACAAACCGGGCATAGCGCGCACTGTCCCAATAGCTCAGCGGGCTCTCGTAGACCCACATCGTGAACGGCCAGAAATGGGGGCGTCCGTCGTCGTGATGCAGCGGAAGGTCGAGGAGCAGGTGCAACAGTGCCGCGCCCGCAAAAGCGAACACGACCGGTCGTTTAGCCCATGCAGCGAACGCCATCACCAGCGTCCAGAGCGGAATGGAATTATCGATGGCAAAGACCTGCTGCCAGGCCGCAGAAAAGTAAAGCTCGTCAAACACGATCTGCGGAGGGATCTGTTGAACAAACAGGGCCCATGCGCCCAGCACGTAGAGCGACAAGTCGGGAAACAACGCGCCGGCCAGCGCCGCCGCAGTTACCCTCGGCGCGTCAGGACGGGCAAAAACCGCGGCGCCGAAGATCAGATGCGCCGGTGTGTTCATCTTCTCTTGTCCTTTGGCCCTCCGTCGGTCTAGCACAGAAGCTAATACGCGGAGGCGGTATGGCAAAAACCATTATGATTCAGGGGGCTGGATCAAATGTTGGAAAGTCGCTCTTTGTGGCGGGACTGGCACGTGCCTTCTCGCGTCGCGGCCTGCGTGTACGCCCGTTCAAGCCCCAGAATATGTCAAACAACGCCGCCGTCACGGCCGACGGAGGGGAAATCGGGCGCGCACAAGCATTGCAGGCGCGGGCTGCCGGCGTCCCTCCCGTCGTGGACATGAACCCGGTCCTTTTGAAGCCGGAGACAGACACCGGTGCACAAGTGATCGTTCAGGGAAAGCGATTTGCTACGTTGAGGGCACGGGACTACTCCAAGGCCAAGCCGAAACTATTGCCCCCTGTCATTGAGAGCTTTCAACGCCTTGCAGCCAATGCGGATCTGGTTCTGATCGAAGGGGCAGGCAGTCCGGCCGAGATTAACCTGCGCGCTGGTGATATTGCGAATATGGGCTTCGCAGAAGCGGTAGGCTCACCTGTTATTCTGGTCGGAGATATCGACCGTGGTGGTGTAATCGCCCAGTTGGTAGGCACGCAGGCGGTTTTACCAACCGAGGATCGCGATCGTATAGTTGCTTTTGCGATCAATAAGTTCCGGGGTGATGTTTCGCTTTTTGATGAGGGTATGCAAGAGTTGGAGGCGCGCACAGGCTGGGCAGCCCTCGGGGTATTGCCCTGGTTCGAAGACGCGTGGCGGCTGCCCGCTGAGGACGTGATGGATCTCAGTTCCCGCCGCGGAGGCAAGCTCAAGATCGCAGTACCACGGCTAAACAGGATCGCGAATTTTGACGATCTTGATCCTCTTGCAGCGGAACCCGAAGTCGAGATCGAATTGGTGGAGGCCGGTCGCCCCCTGCCCGGCGATGCGGATCTGGTTCTGATCCCGGGCTCAAAATCTACTATCGCTGATCTTGCCCATTTCCGCACACAAGGCTGGGATATCGATCTGCAGGCGCATCTGCGCCGCGGCGGGCACGTGATCGGTATTTGTGGCGGCTACCAGATGCTCGGCCACCGGTTGAGCGATCCCGAGGGCATCGAAGGCCCCCCTGGCGAGGTACCAGGCCTTGGCCTCCTGAACACTGTCACCGCCATGCGGCCCCACAAACACCTGCGAGAGGTGGAAGGTCACGACGTTGATACTGGCCACAGGGTGACCGGCTACGAGATCCATATTGGAGAGACGACGGGCCCCGACTGCGCGCGCCCTTGGGTTGAAATATCCGGACGGTCCGAAGGGGCCGTTTCAGAAGACGGACGTGTACGCGGGTGCTATTTGCATGGATTGTTTGCCTCGGACGCTTTTCGCGCCGCAGTTCTCACGCAACTCGGCGGCACGTCGCGGATAACGGATTACGATACCGAGATTGAGAGTGCGCTCGATGCGTTGGCGGAGCATATGGAGGAGCATCTCGACCTTGATCGAGTGCTGGCGCTATCCGCTGTGCCCGCTTATCGCAAGTCTATCAGCTCGACCTGAAGCGCCCGATTAATTTCCTGCCGCACAAGTTTCCGCACGCGGGCGGAGATTTGGCTGCCAAGTTCTCCGCGAAGTTCATCGCGCACGATGTTGATCACCAACTCACGCAGCGTATCAGCGTCGAGGTACCCGTCCTCGTCAAGAAAGCCGGGCTCGTCATCCAACTCAACGCCGGTGTTCAAAGCAGCGCGGACTGAGTCTGCAACAGCATCCCGGACCACTGATTCCAAGGTTGGGCGCTTTTCGGCTTCGGACAGATCCGAATCCTCAGTGTATTCTTCCAGATTGTCCGACGCACCGGTGAAGCCTTTGGTCTCTTGCTGAGGCCCGCGAACCTGGTAATCCGCGGTTAGGAGCAGCTTGGCATGTGCCTGCGCCCTTGAGGGTGGTTGCGGTGCGGGCTTCGGCCGCACAGGCGCCTCGTAGGCAACGCGCTGAGCCATACGTCTTTCGTACCGGCGGCGCGCTTCAACTAGCGCCTCATCCCGGCTCCGTGGCTCTCCTTGCGCATGCGCTGATGACCCGGAAAGCACACGCGCACGCTCCGACTGAACGGGAGCCTGCGGCGGTCCGGAATACGGGTTATCGTCGTTGTTTTCCTCCGCTACGATCCGACGGATCGATGCGAGTACCTCATCAGGGCTTTCGTTTTTCGCTGCAGAAGGCATCAGATTCCCACTCTAAACACAATATAGAGTAGAAGGTCATGCGCCCTGACACAAGGACAACCTGCGTGAATCCCTACTGTCGGCCAATACTCTCCAATACGCGGTCCAGACGCGCACCTTGGGTACTGGTTGCAGGCGCGTTTTTCACCGCGTTGTAGTAAAGTGAGGGGTCATAGGTTGGCACTGGCAAGCCCAGGTAATCCACGGTCAGCAAGCCCATGGACCGCAGTAGATCATAGACAGACTGCACCGCCTGAATATCGGCCGAAACCAATGTTGTGCGCGCGTCCAGCAATTCCTGCTCCGCATCCAGAACATCGAGCGTGGTCCGTTCACCGACGCGCTGCTGCTCCTGTACACCTTCAAACGCGATCTCG
>JASJAW010000012.1 GCA_030066795.1 Dinoroseobacter sp. | reverse complement strand
CCGCCACGCCGAGAGAACCTTTACGACATATTCACGGGTCTCCGGATAATCCGGAACGCCCCCTGCCCCGTCCTGCGCACGCTCAACGGCGCGCTCGCCAGCATTGTATCCTGCGAGGGCCAATACGGGGTCGCCGCCAAACCGGTTCAGAAGCCAATCCAGATAGGCAATGCCGCCACGCAGGTTCTGTTGGGCATTAAAAGGATCTTCGACCTCGAAGCGAGCCGCTGTCGCCGGAATGAGCTGCATTAAACCCTGCGCGCCCTGCGCGCTGGTGACGCTGGCGCGACCGCTGCTTTCCGTCCACGCCACGGCGAGCGCGAGCGCAGGAGAAACCTGCGTGCCCAGCGAGGCTGCTAGCATGTCACGGCCATATTGCTCCGCGAGACTTGCCATATGTGACAGGGGTGGTGCCGCAGGCGCAGGGTCAGCTGTATCGAACCATTCCATAGCCTCAAGAAGGCGGGAGGGCCCTGCAGCAACACGACCAGTGCCCAACGCCTGATAAAAGCCGGACACCTCCACTGGCTCCGAGAATGGCTGTGACGGCGCGTCCGGTTCGGGGATATCTGCGACGGCAGGCAGCGGCGGCGGATCAGGCTGCGGCACGATCTGTACGGTAATACGCCGGGTTGCACCGGGTTCCGGAGGCCGTATGCGTTTAAAGGTGAAGTCCTGCGGAGATGCTGGCGGGGTCGGAGAAACGCGCTCAGGTGCCGGCGCCGACTCGCTTTCCGACTCAGACGGTGTGTCGAGGCTTTGCGCTACCGCAGGAAAGGCCCCGCACACAGCACAAATCCAGGCAATCTGGATGCCAATCACGACAGAAGCTGCCCCATTCCGCCAGAAATCCCTTGGGACAGGAGGAAAAAATGATGAAGAGACACAGAAAAATTGGGTCATTTCAGGCTTTAAATCCCGTTATTAGACGTTTTTTCGCGACAAGTCTCAGGTCTGCTCTGCGGATTGTTTACGCTTCTTGAAAAGAGGCAGCAAGTGTTTGGGATTTCACAAATGTTAACCCACTCCCGCCCAAATCGCGCCCGAATCCAACAGCAAATTACGATCATTCCGAACGGCACAGAGGCGCAAGACCACGCACCAGCCAAATCGGTAACTGACCTGACCTGAACCTTAAAAGGGACCAAAGACTATGAAACTGTTCAAGCTTGCAAAGACTTTCCGCAACGACGAAGACGGCGCAGTGACCGTTGACTGGGTTGTTCTGACCGCAGCCATCGTGGGCCTCGGCATCGCAGTGTACGGCGTTGTTTCCGGCGGCATCAGCGACCTGTCGACCGACATCGACACGCAGCTGAAGACCGACCAGATCAAGACGAAGTTCTGATAACCCCGTATCAGATACTGGTTTAAGAAACCGCGCCCTCGGGCGCGGTTTTTTTTCGTGGGATCGCGACTTGTATTGGTGAACCAGCCAGAACGTCAGCCTTTCATGACCCCAGGAACGGATAGTGCGCTTCTAACCAAGGTTGCCCGACTATTGCATTCTCGCTTTTCCATTGCCGTCACAAGACGAAGACACACGCTGAAACAATTGGCTGCCTGTGCCAGTCGTCACGGTCAGGTTTGCTAACGGGCAAAGCGAAAACGGTCACAGACGCTAGTCTGCGCGCCGACCGCTGGTGTTGCAGCCCAAATCAGCAAAAGAGTAGCGAACCGGTCAGATAAACACATCATCTGGTCGAGCCAGCATATCTATACCTCTGAAATGCTCCGCTTCCTTGAGGAGCTCGCTTTCTTTTTGAAGTTAGCCGCCAACCACATGTATTTAATAGAGCTTTCCTTCCCGCAGGGGGCCCAGGATCACGTGTTGGCTGCCACACAAAGACAATTCAAACACCCCCCAAATTCCTCAAACACACCACATTCGCGCCCGATTTCGGAGTGATCTTCAAATCATCGAAACGGACACCAACACAACGCGCTGTGACGGTGGAAACCTGTAAAGGACTAGACACTATGAAACTGTTCAAGCTTGCAAACACCTTCCGCAACGAAGAAGACGGCGCTGTGACCGTTGACTGGGTTGTTCTGACTGCAGCCATCGTCGGCCTCGGCATCGCCGTATATGGCGTTGTATCCGGCGGCATCAGCGACCTGTCGACCGACATCGACACCCAGCTGAAGACCGATCAGATCAAAACGAAGTTCTGATACCGACCATAGAATTCTTTGCAGCAGCGCGCCCTGGGGCGCGCTGTTTGTGTTTTCAGGTGGCGCTAAATCGTAAGTATTTCAAAAGCATTAAGCAGCAAAATTCGAATAGCGAAGCTTGGCAAAGTGGGTATGGCCCATCACGTCGACTAACAACCATAAGGCGTATGCAGCCAGAAATTAATCGCCTAAAATTTGTAACACAAAGACCTCTTACTTTTCGGAAACAGACCATAATCGCGCCTGAATTGCGGACGATGTTGAGCCTATCGAACGAACACCTTCACATCGCATCGTCGCGGTGAAGCACACTCAAAAAGGACTAAAGACTATGAAACTGTTCAAGCTCGCAAACACTTTCCGCAACGACGAAGACGGCGCAGTGACCGTTGACTGGGTTGTTCTGACCGCAGCCATCGTGGGCCTCGGCATCGCAGTATATGCGGTCGTTTCCGGCGGCATCAGCGACCTGTCGACCGACGTTGACACGCAGCTGAAGACGGACCAGATCAAGACGAGCTTCTGATATCTCCGTATCAGAGACTTACTTAAGAAGCCGCGCCCCCGGGCGCGGTTTTCTCTGTTTTGGGGGCCGATCAAGAGGCTTCGACCGGAAAGCCACGATCTTGCCGGATTTACGCCGCGCGGCGAACAAAGGCTCGAGTTAACAATCCTGAAGGGTAACTGGCACTGGCCGGTTAAAAACAACAATCGAAAGGCGAACACATGCGTTTGGTGTTTGGACTTGTTCTTGTTCTCGGCATCGGCCTCGCCGGTTTCGCTGTCAAGATGGCTAAGGACCGGTTTGATCAGTATCAGGCTGTTCTGGCGAACCAGGAAGAGCAGCTTGCACAAGCTGTTGATGTTCAAGAGGTCTTTGTCATGGCGAAGGAAATCCGCTATGGCGAGAAACTAACCGAAGAACATGTGCGCAAAGTGCTCTGGCCTGCAAATGCAATTCCTGAAGGCGCCTATCTGAAGGTTGAAGACATCTTCCCAGATACGACCGAAGGACGCCTGCGCCGTGCGACACGCGCGATGGAGGCTAATGAGCCGATCTTGCAAGTGAAGGTTACCGAACCCGGTATGGATGCAGGTGTTTCGTCGCGACTAGACCCCGGTATGGTTGCATATGCAATCAGCGTAAACGTCAATTCAGGCGTTTCCGGCTTGCTTCAGCCGGGCCACCGCGTCCTTGTTTACTGGAGCGGCCCTGTGGGTGACCGCGAGGTAACCAAGTTGATCCAGTCGGGGCTTTCCCTAATTGCGGTCGACCAGAACGCAGACATGGACAACTTCACACCGACGATCGCCCGGACTGTGACGGTGCAGGCGACTCCGGAACAAGCCGGCGGTCTCGCCCAGGCTCAGCGTACCGGTGTTCTGTCACTTGCTCTCATGAGCGCTGAAGATGATACGCTCGCCAACGCCATCGAAATCGACCAGAACCAGCTTCTGGGCATTGTCGAAGAGGAAGTGGTGATCGAGAAAGCAGAGATTGAAGAGGTCTGCACGATCCGCACCCGTCGCGGAGCCGAGGTGGTCGAAATTCCGATCCCCTGCACCAACTGACGCATCTAATTGCCTGGGCCGGGGCGCGATGACCGTTGCAAAATGGTCACCGCGCCCCGACCTTTTTGGGCCAGAGAGGGTGAAAAACCCCGTCTTAGCCCATGATTCTTGCCAAAAATCTGAAAACCATGCACAGTCGCTCGATAAGGGACACAAGATCCCATTCACATCGAGTGGTCATAGAGGCAGGATCACATGACACTTAAACGCATGATCTGTGCGGGCCTGTTTGGCCTCGCACTCGCCGCGCCTCATGGTGCGGTTTTGGCGCAATCGGAACCGATTAGCGTCCTTCAAGGAGAAACGAGTGCCCCGCTGCGAGTTCCTATGAACCGCGCTGTGGTTGTTGAAAGCGAAGTTCCTTTCGCCGAACTCTCCGTTGCAAACCCGGGAATCGCAGACATTGCGACGCTCTCGGATCGCACAATCTATGTTCTGGGCAAAGCTCCAGGCCGCACGACCATGACGCTTCTTGGCGCCGATGGTCGCCTGATCACCAACGTGGACGTGCAGGTCACTCCGGATGTCGCCGAATTCAAAGAGCGATTGACGCAGATCCTGCCCGGAGAAAAGATCGAGGTTCGCACTGCAAATGACGGGATCGTCCTGAGCGGTACTGCCAGCAGCATTCAGGCGCTGGATCGGGCTTTGGACCTTGCACAGAGATATGCGCCGGACCGGGTGTCAAATCTGATGACAGTGGGCGGCGCGCAGCAGGTGATGCTGAAGGTCCGCTTCGCAGAAATGCAGCGCTCTGTCGGCAAGGCACTTTCCGCGGGTCTGACAGCAGCTTATGTCGGGACTGATGCAAACGTCGCAATTGGCACGGGCTCCGCAATCCAGGGCACCGACCCGGAAGCCTTTGGCCGGCTTGGCCTTGGCTTCGACATTGGCGATGTTTCCATGGAAATTTTGCTCGAAGCCCTTGAAAGTAAAGGCATGGCCCGCACACTTGCGGAACCGAACCTGACCACGCTTTCAGGTCAAACGGCTACGTTTCTGGCCGGCGGTGAGTATCCGATCCCGATCTCGGACGGCGACGGCGGTATCACCGTTGACTATAAGCCCTTCGGTGTTGAGCTTGGCTTCATCCCACGTGTTCTGGCGGACAACGTGATTAATCTTGAACTTACGGCCGCCGTTTCAGCAATCGACCCGACAGTTGCAATTGTCTCCGACAGCCTGTCGGTCGATGGCTTCAGTCGGCGCGAAGCTGACACGACCGTGCAACTTCGGGATGGCGAAAGCTTTGCAATCGCCGGTTTGCTGGAGGATGATTTCCGCGATTTCGTATCTCAGGTGCCGTGGATCGGAGATATTCCGGTTCTGGGCGCATTGTTCCGCAGCGCGGATTATCAGCGGGAACAATCCGAGCTTGTGATTATCGTCACAGCACACCTTGTTACGCCGACGCGTGGCGAAGCGCTTGCACTTCCCACAGACCGGATCCGGATCCCGCGTGAACGCGAGCTGTTCTACTTCGGACGGACAGTAAGCGAACGCGCTCCGCGGACCGGTGCTGCCGGTGAAGTCGCCCAACAAGACTTCACTGGGTCCTATGGCTACGTGATGGAGTGAGAAACATGTCCCCAATGATCAGATCCCTCGTAGCTCTGACAGCTGTTGCCTCGCTCGGAGCGTGTGCGGCGTTGATGGGCGATACCGAAGCGGGTTCCCAGCTTGATGAAGGCAGTTTTGGGAACCCGACCATGAACAATATTCTTGTTCAAACCGGACAGCGCTCGGCGGAACAAAGCCTGGCACGGCGTTTCCAGCAGGAAGTGCCCACAACCATCAACTTCGCCTTTGACAGTGCCGTTCTGACCCCTGAAGCGCAGGCAGCACTACGGGAACAGGCGCGGTTCATCAGCACCTTCCCCGAGATCAAGTTCTCGGTCTTCGGACACACGGACCTTGTAGGCTCCCCGGCCTACAACAAGCGTCTCGGCCAGAGGCGCGCCACAGCGGCTGTAAATTACATGATCTCTCAAGGTGTCGCACGAGAGCAGCTTCAAGCTCTTGTGTCGCTCGGAGAAACACAGCCACTTGTCGTGACCTCGGACCGCGAAGTCCGCAACCGTCGCACGGTGACAGAAGTGTCCGGTTTCCTACCGCGTGCACTGACCGAACTTGACGGCAAGTATGCGGCTGTCATCTATCGCGACTTCGTTGAGGCCGGCACCTACGAGCCCCAGCTCGAAAGCGCGGATGCCGGAGGAGAAGGCGGCGGAGACGAGTAAAAACCGCCAAAATCTTGCCTATAAGACCCAAGATTGTCCCCCGCCTTCGCGCGGGGGCTTTTTTTTAGCGCGTTTGTTTTCGCGAGCCGCACAATCGCAGTGGTTTTGCCTAATTACTGCCCTCTTTACCCGACAGCTTGTGCCTCACAGGCACGAGTCTGCGAACCCTGGCGGGGACCGTGTCGTTTTTTGAGGTGAGACCATGTCGAAAGCAGCGGCAGCAACAAACGAGTTTTCTCTTCCTTCCGACGAGTCGTCGGCCACCGACGGACCGCCGATACTGGCCTGTACTGTCTCGCGTGATGTTCAGAATTTCGAGATTCTCATCGACGAGATGGAGATAAAGTACGGGGAAGGCTGGGGCGACCTCCTTCTGAGCGAAGCGGCAGACTTTCTTGACCAGCCGGACGCAGAGCAGCTGCAGGTACTGGCCATCGCTCTGGACATCGATGATGAACCCGAGTTGGACCGCATCATTGAGCTGACCAAGAAGGCAAAAGAACTTCAAATCAGTGTATTGGTAATTGCTGACGAACTCGACCCTATGGTCCTTCACCAGGTGCTTCAAGCCGGCGCACGGGAGTTCCTGCCCTATCCAATGCCGGAAAACAGCCTGTCCGAAGCAATCGAACGGATCATTCAGCCCGTGATGCCGGCTGTGGCCTCGCCCGCCGCTGTTGTACCGCCCCAGGGTGATGCGCAGGAAGCTTTGCCGACCCGGGTCGGCAACGATTGCACGATTTTTGCAGTGCAAGGTCTTGCAGGGGGCGTTGGTGCCACAACGCTGGCAGTAAATCTTGCGTGGGAACTTGCGACCCTTAAGGGGACCGAGCCTCGTGTCGCGCTGATGGATATGGACCAGCAGTTTGGATCGGTTGCCACCTATTTGGACCTGCCGCGCAAGGAAGCGATTTACGAATTGATGTCGGACGTCGAGAGCCTTGATGACGATGCGTTCCGCACCGCTTTGCAGATTGCGGAAGGCAAACTGAGCGTTTTCACCTCGCCAGCAGATATTTTGCCGCTGGACCTGCTGCCGCCAGAGGATATCGAGAAGCTGATCACCACGGCCGCCAGCATGTTCGACTACATCGTGATCGACATGCCCAGTGCACTGGTAAACTGGACAGAAACGGCGCTTCGCATGGCGGATGTTTTCTTCCCGGTGATCGAGCTTGACCTGCGTTCGGCTCAAAACACGCTGCGTTTTGTAAAGACCCTCAAAGCAGAGGATCTGCCGGTCGAGAAACTCCGCTTCGTGCTAAACCGCGCGCCGGGCTTCTCAGACCTGACCGGCAAAGCCCGCGTGAAGCGGATGGCTGAAAGCCTTGACATCAGCTTCGGTGAAAAGCTGCCAGAGGGCGGGAAAGCCGTGGTCGAGTCGAATGACCACGGCACACCGCTGGCGATGCGGGCTGCGAAAAACCCACTCCGCAAAGAGATCATGAAACTTGCGCAGTCCTTGCACGAAATCAGCACGGGTGCAGCTGAGGCAGCGAAGTAGAAGGGGGATAGCCGGTGTTTTCGAAGTACCGCAGAGACGGAACTGCCAAACCACAGGCAGCGGAACCAGCGCCGACTGCGACAGCTCCGGCGCCGGCTGCCGAACCGGCGGCAGCCGATGCTGCGTCGGCAAGCAAGGCTGCACGCAAACCAATGGCGGTCAAAACCACCGCCAAGCCGGAACAGGCCGACAAAGAAACGCGACGCCAACAAAAGCTCAACGAAATCAAAGTTGAACTGCACAAGGAACTTCTTGAGCAACTCAACCTTTCGGCGCTGGAAAGCGCCAGCGAGAAAGAGCTTCGCGCTGAGATTGCCGAGATCGCCTCGGAGTCCCTGTCCGGTATGAGCGTTGTTCTGAACAAGGACGAACGGCGCTCACTGCACGAAGAACTGTATGACGAAGTAAAGGGGCTGGGGCCCCTTGAGCCGCTTCTGAAAGACGATGACGTCAACGATATTCTTGTGAACGGACCCCAGCGCGTGTTCGTGGAACGCGCGGGGAAACTGACGCTGTCGGATGTGAAATTCCGCGACGAAAAACATCTGCTGCGGATCATCGACAAGATCGTCTCCGCTGTCGGTCGTCGTGTCGACGAACAAAACCCTTATGTGGACGCTCGCCTGGCCGATGGCTCGCGTTTTAACGCGATGGTCGGTCCGATTGCCTGCGATGGCTCGCTGGTCTCCATTCGTAAGTTTAAGAAAGACAAGCTAGGCATCGACGACCTGGTTCGTTTCGGCGCGTTCTCAGAAGAAATGGCGGTCTATCTGCAAGCCGCCGTGGCCTGCCGCCTGAACGTCATCGTCTCCGGCGGTACGGGTTCTGGTAAAACGACCACGCTCAACGCGCTGTCGAGCTTCATCGACAACTCCGAACGGATCCTGACGATCGAGGATACGGCGGAACTTCAGCTCCAGCAGGTTCATGTGGGCCGGATGGAAAGCCGCCCGGCCAACGTCGAGGGGAAGGGCGCTGTGACCCAGCGCGACTGTCTGCGAAACGCGCTGCGGATGCGCCCTGACCGCATCATCGTCGGCGAGACGCGTGGCGAGGAAGTCATCGACATGTTGCAGGCCATGAACACTGGTCACGACGGCTCGATGACGACGATCCACGCGAACTCCGCCCGAGACGGGGTCAGCCGTCTGGAAAACATGGTCGCAATGGCCGGGATCGAAATGCCGATCCGCGCGCTGCGCGCCCAGATTTCTTCAGCTGTGAACTTGATCGTGCAGGCCTCGCGTTTGCAGGACGGATCGCGCCGCATGGTGTCGATCACCGAGATTACCGGCATGGAAGGAGACATCATCTCCATGCAGGAAGTGTTCAAATACCAGCGCACTGGCCTAGGCCCCGATGGCAAGATCATCGGCCATTTCACGGCCACCGGTGTGCGCTCAAATTATTCCGACCGCTTCAAGGCCTGGGGCTACGATCTGCCGCCCTCCATCTACGAACCCACGAAGGGCTAAGCCATGGAAATCAGTATCGAACCACTCATTTACATCGGTATTTTTATCGGTGTCGTGATGCTGGTCGAAGGCATCTATCTCGTCGCCTTCGGCAAGTCGATCAGCCTGAACAACCGGGTCAACCGCCGTCTCGAGATGCTCGACAAAGGCGCGACGCGTGAAGCGGTTCTGGAGCAACTCCGCAAGGAGATGTCCCAGCACAAGGGACAGTCGATCCTGCCGCTCTATGCGATGTTGGCGGACAAAGCCCAGAAGGCCAATATCGCCTTCTCTCCTACCGCGCTGATCATGATCATGGTGCTGCTGACAGGCGTCGCCTTCATTGGACTGACGATCGGCACTGGTGCCGGACTGTCAGTGCGAATTGTGGCATCCGTCGTGATCGGTATCGGCGGTGTCTACATGTGGGTTTCGAAAAAGGCCAAACAGCGCCTGTCGATGATCGAGGAACAGCTGCCGGACGCGGTGGAACTGATGGTCCGCTCGCTGCGGGTTGGCCATCCGTTTTCCTCCGCGATCAATATCGTGGCCAAGGAGGTCGCCGACCCGCTTGGATCCGAGTTCGGCATGATCGCTGACGAAGCGGCCTACGGTCGTGACATAACGGAGGCGCTGAAGGAGCTCGCCGAACGCATGGATATGCAGGATTTGCGCTTTCTTGCGGTTGCGGTGTCCATCCAGAGCCAATCTGGCGGCAATCTTGCCGAAATCCTCGATGGCTTGGCGAAGGTGATCCGGGCCCGCTTCAAACTGTTCCGCCGCGTTAAGGCGATCACTGCCGAAGCGAAGTGGTCTGGCATGTTCCTGTCCGGCTTCCCATTCGTCGCGTTGGTCGGGATCAACCTGCTTGAGCCTGACTACTACGCCGACGTCATCGACACGCCTGCCTTCATCCCTGCCTGTGTGGTGGTGGCCGTCTTCCTCGTGGTGAACGTCATCTTCATGAAGATGATGGTCAACATTAAAGTCTGATCCCTATCGGAGACACCCGATGCTCGAGACGCTCAATACAAAAATAGTCGAACTCCTTGGGCCGATGGGGCCGCTGTTCGTGGTTGGCTTTCTGGGTGCGGTCCTGATCTTTGCGACGCTGCCTTTCCTTCTGCGCACCGAAAAAGACCCGCTCCAGAAGCTGAAGGAGGAACGCACAGGACAAAAGCGTCAAGCCGCGAATGCTAAAGATCAAAAACAGCTCCGCCAGAACGACCCAGGTAAGAAACTGGAACGTTTCTCCCAATATCTCGAGCCACAAGACAACGCGGAATTCTCGGCCATTCGCCTGAAACTTATTCAAGCGGGCTACCGGCAAAAGTCCTCGGTTCAGATCTTCCACTTTGCGCAGTTTGCACTTGGGATCGGCTTCTTGCTGATTGGTGTAGTTTACACCTTCTTTATCGCCGGCAGCAGCGAAGAACCGAATATGACCAAAGCTGCGGCAACTGCGCTGGGTCCCGGTTTTGTTGGGTACTACCTGCCAAAATACTGGATCGATAAACGCATTAATAAACGTCAGGGCGAGATTGAGAACGGCTTTCCTGATGCGCTCGACCTGATGCTGGTTTGCGTCGAGGCAGGCCAGGGTCTCGACCAGGCCATCATCCGGGTCTCCAACGAGATCCGCGCAGGCTTCCCCGACCTCGCCGACGAGTTTGAAATGGTGTCGTACGAGATCAAGGCTGGTAAGGACAAGATCACGGTCCTCAAAGACATGGCCGAACGCTGCGGCGTTTCGGATGTGACCTCCTTTGTGACTGTGCTGATCCAATCCCAAAGTTTCGGTACGTCGATCGCGGATGCCTTGCGGGTCTACGCCTCAGAAATGCGCGACAAACGCGTGATGCGGGCCGAGGAAAAGGCAAATGTGTTGCCAACAAAGCTCACCCTTGGAACGATGATGTTTACAGTTCCGCCTCTGATGATCATCCTGATCGGACCATCGATGTGGAGCATTTATGAGACCTTGTCGAACCGCGGGGGACCATAGCAATGCAACCGTAAAAACCGCGGTTGCAGCGGTCTTGGTGTTGGCAGTCGCAGCCTGCGACCCGAACAGTGGCGCGACGCTCACTCCGATTGAAGGCGGCCCGATTGCACCGGGCGTGGCGGCCTCTGAAGCACCGCTCGTCGACCAAATCACTGTTGCGAACAGGCTTATGGCGGCAGGCGAGCATGAACTTGCGCTCGATGCGTTTTTTCGCGCAGCAGCGACCGAAGGACTGACAGCCGAAATTCTGACTGGTATCGGATCCGCAAATCTCGAACTTGGCCGGATCGATCAGGCGGAAGCGCAACTGAGAGACGCGATCGAAAAAGACGAGAGCTTCACCCCGGCCTGGAACAATCTTGGCGTGATCCTGATGGAACGGGGCGAGTACGGCGAAGCGAGCCGTGTCTTCAAAACCGCCTTCGCTCTGGACAACGGCGCTTCGGACGAAATTCGGTCCAACCTGCGCTTAAGTCTCGCAAAAATGGAAGATGCGCGTTATAACTACGTTGATAATAATGAAGACGACTTCGACCTCGTTTGGCAAGGCAACGGCAGTTACCTGCTCGTCGCGCCGGATCAGCCGTAAGGATCGAAGCGCTCGAGCAGTAAAGGACGCAAAGATGCGCCGGATTCACACCTGGGGCCCAGTGGCCCTGGCCACCATTGCCGTATCGGCATGCGCGCCCAACGAAGACATCGATGTCACGCGGGAACTGGACGCGGTCAACGTCATCGACGAAAGCAACCTTAACGATCTGATGCTGAACTCTGCATCCGCTGAGGAAGCAGTGAATTATTTTACCCGAGCGACCAAGGAATTCCCGGATCGTGTTGATCTGAAGCGCGGGCTCGCGAAATCGCATAGCCGGGCAGGAAATGTCACACCTGCCGTCGCGGCGTGGGCTGATCTGATCGAGACCGGTCAGGCGACCAATGAGGACCGCGTAGGTTTCGCCAGTGCGCTGATACGGTCCGGAGACTGGGACCGGGCCAAGGAGCAATTGGACAAGATTCCTCCGACCTACGAAACCTTCGACCGCTACCGGCTGGAGGCAATGGTCGCAGACAGTGAAAAGGACTGGAAGGCGTCAGACAGCTTCTACGAGATTGCCGTTGGCATGACGACGCGACCGGCCGGGGTTTTGAACAATTGGGGCTATTCCAAGCTGACCCGTGGTCAATTCACCGATGCAGAACGGCTGTTCAATGAAGCGATCGGTTATGACCCCGATCTCTTCACATCCAAAAACAACCTTATTCTTGCGCGGGGCGCACAACGGAACTACACCCTCCCGCCGATCCCCGTGACCCAGACGGAGCGCGCAAAGCTGCTCTATACATTGGGCTTGTCGGCCATCAAACAAGGCGATGTGGCCACAGGCAAGGGCCTGTTGCGAGAGGCGGTTGACACACATCCGCGTCACTTCGAGGAGGCCGTGCGCGCCTTGAGGACATTGGAGTCGGAGGTCTGATTTCATGAACGTCACGGTGACCGAGGCGCTCTGGTTCCTGCCTTTTGTCGTCCCGATCTGCCTGTTTGTCGCCTGGTGTGACATGAAATTCATGCGCATTCCGAACAAGACTGTTCTGCTCTTGGTCGGGATCTACGCGCTAATCGGGCTCTTTGCTCTGCCCTTCATTGACTACGCTTGGCGTTGGGTGCACCTGCTTGTGGTGCTGGCGATCGGGTTTGTCGTGGCCAGTGCTGGTCTTGTTGGTGCCGGCGACGCAAAATTCGCCGCTGCCATGGCTCCGTTCATCGCTTTTGGCGATTTGGCCTTAGTTTTGACGCTCTTCGCCGCCATCCTGCTCGGCGCGTTCGTCACGCATCGCACCGCCCGCGCTATCCCGGCTGTCCGCCGTGCTGCGCCAGACTGGGAAAGCTGGACCCGCAAGCGTGACTTTCCGATGGGGCTTGCCCTTGGGGGCACCCTGATCTTTTATTTCGTCCTTCCGGTGGTTCTGCCGGAGCTTACAGTCTCTTAACGTCCTCAGCCTAGCCTGCCCTCGGAGGATTTAAATGAACCAGCATCTCGGCACTGCGCTCGCGCCCTCCCGACCCCGTTCCATTGCCGATCTTGGTCTGCCCGCGACCATGTTGCAGGATATTTTGCTCAAGACGATGTTCCGCCGCTCGCTGACACGTGCCTCAGAACTGTCGGACGCAATGAGCATCCCCGTGCCTTTGGTGCAAGACCTGATCGACACAGCCCGCCAGTTGAAAATGATCGAGGCTCTGGGCTCGCTCACCTCCTCGGGCGCCGAGGAAATGCGCTTTGCATTGTCGGACATGGGCAAAGCCCGTGCGCTCGATGCACTCGCCCAGTCTGAATACTATGGTGCAGTTCCCGTTCCACTAGAACACTTTGCCATCCAGTCCGAGCGCCAGTCGATCAAAAACATCACCATTACCGCCGAGAAACTACAGCAATCCATGGGCCATCTGGTTCTGCCACCGGACTTGCTCAAGCATCTCGGGCCTGCGATTACGTCGGGCCGTTCAGTTTTGCTTTATGGCCCACCGGGCAACGGCAAATCTTCGATCTCAAACGGGATCAGAGACGCGCTTGGCGATCATGTTTACGTGCCGCGCGCGATTTCATACGGCGGACAGATCATCACGGTGTTCGACCCGGTGGTGCACACGGAAGTTGAAAGCCCTGAGCAGAACACATCGAACCTGCGGCGCGTCGCCGGGTACGACCACCGCTATGTCTGCTGCCAGCGCCCTGCCGTGATCACCGGCGGTGAGCTTGAACTGGAGATGCTTGACCTGAGCTACAACCCGGTGGCGCGAACTTACACCGCTCCGCTTCAGATGAAAGCTACTGGCGGCATCTTTATCGTTGACGACCTGGGGCGCCAGGCGGAACCACCGCAGGCGCTCATCAACCGCTGGATCGTTCCGATGGAGGCGAATTACGACATCCTCGCCTTGCAATCAGGCGAAAAGTTCATCGTGCCCTTCGACACGCTGGTGATCTTTTCCACCAACTTCCACCCGAATGACATTTTCGACCAAGCTGCCCTGCGTCGTGTGTTCTTCAAGCTCAAGATCGACGGCCCGACGAAGGAAGAGTTCCTGCGCATTTTCGCGATGGTCGCGAAAGCCAAGAAAATGCCACTGGATGAGTCAACTCTGCTCCATCTGATCACCAAGAAATACCCCGAGGTGAACAACGTTTATGCAAACTTCCACGCGCCATTCCTGATCGACCAGATGATGGCTATCTGCAATTTCGAAGGCCTGTCGCCACAGATGTCACCGGAGTTGATCGACCGCGCTTGGGAGAATCTCTACGTCCGGCAAGAAGAGATCATTCACTAAGCACTGGCGCCGGGGACCGTCTGGCTCTAGCTCTGGCTCATGACCGCCCTGCCCGAGCCGCTTCAGCACTGGTTTGACCAGCAAGGCTGGAGCCTGCACCCCCACCAGACCGAAATGCTGGCGCAGAAGAACGCGCCGGCGAAGTTGTTGATCGCGCCCACCGGAGGAGGCAAGACACTTGCCGGCTTTTTGCCGACTCTCGCCGAACTGGGAGTGTCGCCAGAACCAGGTCTTCATACGCTCTACATCTCTCCGCTGAAGGCTTTGGCCGCAGATATCAAACGCAACCTGCGCCGCCCGGTTGAAGAAGCCGGCCTTTCAATCCGGATCGAAGACAGAACAGGCGACACCAGCCAGACCCAGCGCAAGCGGCAGCGGGCTGATCCTCCACATATCCTCCTGACGACCCCCGAAAGCCTCGCGCTACTCCTGAGCTACGAAGACGCGGCTCGCACCTTTGCCGGGCTGCAACGCGTGATCGTCGATGAAATTCATGCGCTGGCCGAAAGCAAGCGAGGCGATCAGTTGATGCTGGGGCTTGCCCGTTTACAAACCCTTGTTCCCGATCTCCGGCGTGTCGGGCTGTCGGCAACCGTCGAAGACCCGCCTGCAATTGCGCGGTTTCTGGCGCGCAACCCGGACCCTTGCGAAATTCTGACTGCAGATCCGGGGCCGGACCCGGATATCTCGATGCTGGAGGTGGACGAAGCCCCACCATGGTCCGGCGGCGGCGGGCGCTATGCGATACCGGCAATCCTCGAACAGGTCCGTGCGCACAAAACGACGCTGATCTTCCACAACACCCGCGCACAGGCGGAGTTGTTCTTTCACAGCCTTTGGCTCGCAAACGAGGACGCTCTGCCCATTGGCATCCACCACGGCAGCCTCGCGCGCGAGCAACGCATCAAGGTGGAACAGGCCATGGCCGAAGGCAGCCTGCGCGCGATCGTGTGCACCGGGTCCCTCGACCTCGGGATCGACTGGGGCGATGTGGACCTGGTTATTCAGGTCGGCGCGCCGAAAAACGTCAAACGCTTGGTGCAACGGATCGGGCGCGCCAACCACCGCTACAATGCCCCCTCAAAGGCTTTGCTCGTACCCGCGAACCGATTTGAAGTCGTGGAATGCCATGCAGCACTGAAGGCAGTGGCCGAAGGACAGCTGGATGGAGAGCCTCGTGGACCGGGGCCGCGAGATGTGTTGTGCCAGCATATCCTGATCACCGCTGCTTCAGGTCCGTTCGACGCGGATACCCTGTACGACGAAGTGCGCAGCGCGGGGGCCTACGCGAACCTGACGCGCGAAGAATTTGATGACTGTCTGAACTTTTGCGCCACCGGTGGCTACGCATTGCGAGCCTACGACCGCTGGCAGCGTCTTTTGCAACGTCCCGACGGGTTGTGGCAGCTGCGCGACCCGCGCGCGGCGCGGCAAATTCGCATGAACATCGGCACTATTATCGACACCGAAACACTCAAGGTCCGGCTAAAAAACAGACGCGGCGGCACGCCCTTAGGAGAAGTGGAAGAAGGTTTCGCGGCGACCCTGACCCCCGGTGATACCTTCCTGATCGGGGGGCAGATCGTCCGCTATGAGAGACTGAACGAGATGACAGTCGAGGTGATCCGCCGCGCCGACAAAGAACCTAAGATCGCGACATTTATGGGAACGAAGTTTGCGACCTCAACCCAGTTATCCGACACGATCCTGGCGATGTTCCAGCAACCGGACTGGCCAGAACTTCCGCCCGCCACACGCGACTGGCTGGCGCTTCAACGCAGTGTGTCAAAACTGCCGGAACGCGACCGTTTGCTGGTGGAGACGTTCCCCCATGACGGGCGCGATCACCTGTGTGTGTACGGGTTTGCCGGACGCAACGCGCAGCAGACGCTTGGCCTGCTCTTATCCCAGAGGATGCAAGTCCGCGGGTTAGATCCGGTAGGCTTTGCGGCAACCGATTACGCCACGCTGATCTGGGGGCTCCGCCCGGTCGAAGATCCCCTGCCCCTCTTTGCACCCGGCCAGTTGCGCGCGGATTTCGAAACCTGGCTGGCGGGAAATGCCGTCATGAAGCGTACCTTCCGGGCAAGCGCAAGCGTTGCGGGATTGATAGAACGGAACACGCCCGGGCGGCGAAAGACCGGCCGGCAGGCGACGTTTTCGTCGGATATCCTTTACGACACGCTGCACAAATACGATCCCGATCACGTGCTCATGCAGATCACGCGCGAAGAAGCCCTGCGCGGTCTGGTAGATTTTGGCCGGATCGAGGAGATGCTGGATCGCACAGAAGGACGGGTTGACCACCGCGCCCTGCCCCGGGTCACACCTTTAGCAGCTCCCTTGTTCCTAGAGCCAGGACGGGTACCAGTGGCCGGAGCAGAGACGCGCGATCGCATGGTGGCTGAAGCCGCCGAGCGCCTTCTGGCGACTGCCGGGTTGCAGTCCTAACACCGGATTTCGCTTGCCAAGCACGGCGAAATACGATTGGACCAAAGCATGAACATGCTGTCTTTCGACTTTGCTGGGCTTGAGCTGTGTGCTCTCCCCTCCGGGGCGCTTTGGTGGCCGTCGGAACAACGGTTGTTCGTTGCCGACCTGCACTTCGGAAAGTCGGAACGGTTGGCCCGTCGCGGTGGGACCCTCCTGCCCCCCTACGAGGTGCGCGAAACTCTTGAGCGACTCGAACATGACGTGGGAGAAACCGGCGCCAAGGAACTGCTTTGCCTCGGAGACAGTTTCGACGACATGACCTGTGCCACGCAGATGCGGCCAGCAGAGCGCACCCGCTTACAGACATTGCAGGGCAAAGTGGACTGGCACTGGATTGCCGGAAACCACGACCCCAACGCCGGCATCGGAGGCGGAATAGCCGTCTTGTACGTGGGACCCCTCGTGCTCCGGCATATCGCCGAACCCGGGTCCCTGCCCGCAGGCATCGCCGGAGAGCTGTCGGGTCATTTTCACCCCAAGCATCATGTGGTGACACGCGGTGGGCGCGTCGCACGGCGCTGTTTCCTGATCACACCAAGCCGCATCATCCTGCCTGCGTATGGGGCCTACACAGGCGGGCTTGCTCTGTCTGATCCGGCCTTCGCGCCGTTTTTAACGCCGGACAGCCGAGCAATCCTGATTGGTGGTCGCCCTATCGAAGTTCCCATCCTTCTTCGGGAGGCGGCTCAATGACGGATCCGTCTGCGGAGCTTGACGCGCGCATCCGAACTAGTTTCCAGAAGCAGGCCATGATGGACACAATCGGTGCCGAACTGCTGGAAGTGGCGCAGGGATGCGTCCGGATCCGTGCGCCTGTGTTGCCCAGCACGACCCAGCAACAAGGGTTCGCGCATGCTGCTTTAACCTTTGCCATCGGGGACTCGTCGGCTGGTTACGCGGCACTGACCCTTCTTCCGAAGGGGATGGAGGTCGTCACCGCAGAGATCAAGATCAACCTTCTGGCCCCCGCGACCGGGCCAGAACTGGTAGCTACAGGCCGCGTGGTAAAGTCTGGGAAAAGGCTATCTGTCGTGACGTCCGAAGTGGCCCGCAGCGACGGCACGCTGGTGGCGATCCTGCAAGGCACAATGGTCCCGGTTGTGGCTTAAGCGGTCAGTCCCTCGGGCTCAGGTAATCCGCGTGCACGACAGCACGCCGTCACGGTGTTGGCCAGCAAGCAGGCGATGGTCATCGGACCAACACCGCCAGGCACAGGCGTAATGGCCCCCGCAACCGCCGCAGCTCCGTCGAAGTCAACGTCCCCCACAAGGCGCGTTTTACCGGGCTTGTCAGGATGCGCGACACGCGTAATGCCGACGTCAATGACGGTAGCCCCCGGCTTTACCCAATCGCCCTTGACCATTTGCGCCCGGCCCACTGCCGCCACAAGAATATCTGCACCACGGCACACCTCCGATAAGTTCTGCGTGCGGGAATGGGCCATGGTGACCGTGCAATCATCACGCAACAGAAGCTGAGCCATCGGTTTTCCAAAGAGATTGGACCGTCCCACCACGACTGCATTCATTCCCGTAAGATCACCCAGTTGATCGCGCAACAACATCAGGCAGCCAAGAGGCGTGCAGCTCACCAACGCGTCGCCCCCGGTCGAGAGCAACCCCGCATTGGTCACGCTCAGACCGTCAACATCTTTTTCCGGTGCGATGCGAGCGACCGTGCGACGTTCGTCCAGGTGACCCGGAACCGGGAACTGGCACAGGATGCCATGCACCTTGGGATCTTCATTCAGCCGATCAATCAAAGCGAACAGGTCTGCTTCCGACGTATCCGCAGGAAGCTTGTGCGCGAAAGAGGCCATCCCGACCTCAACCGTCGCCTTGTGTTTGTGGCTCACATAGACCTCGCTGGCCGGGTCTTCCCCGACCAGAATGACCGCCAGTCCGGGCGTGATCCCGTGCTGGTCCTTCATCCGCTCGACTTGAGATGCAATCTGGTCGCGCAGCTTGGCGGCGAAGGCTTTGCCGTCGATCACGGTGGCTGTCATTGGTCACTCTCCGGGGTCTTGGTCGAACGGCTTTGCATGTGCCCTGAATGCCCCGTCAGAACAAGCCTTCGATCTCGCCTGCGTCATTGAGCCTGATCGCTTCGGCGGCAGGGGAGCGTGGCAAGCCCGGCATGGTCATGATCGCTCCACAGATCACTACGATGAAACCGGCGCCTGCACTCAACCGCACCTCTCGGATAGGTAAGCCATGCCCCTCCGGAGCACCCCGCAACGAGGGGTCGGACGAAAAGGAATACTGCGTCTTCGCCATGCAGATCGGCAGATGCCCGTAGCCCTGCGCCTCCCAGTCGCGCAACTGCGCCCGGATCTTAGTATCCGCAAGCACTTCGTCCGCACGGTAGATGCGTTTCGCAATCGTTTCGATCTTGTCAAAAAGTGGTTTGTCGTCCGGATAGAGCGGCGAGAAATTCGCCATATCCGCATCGGCGATTTCTGCCACGCGCGTCGCAAGTTCGGTTACGCCAGCGGACCCGTCCGCCCAGTGCTTGCACAGGAACGCTTCGGCTCCGCGGCTGTCGGCAAAGGTTCGGATCGCTTCCACTTCCGCATCGGTATCGGAGACAAAGTGATTAATTCCTACAACGACAGGCACGCCGAAGCTTTTGAGGTTCGCGATGTGTCGTCCAAGGTTTTCGCAGCCGCGCGTCACTGCCTCGACGTCCTCTTGACCGAGCGCTTCTTTGGCGACCCCGCCATGCATCTTCATCGCCCGCACCGTAGCCACGACGACCACGACAGACGGCGACAGCCCAGCTTTCCGGCATTTGATGTTCATGAACTTCTCAGCGCCCAGATCGGCCCCAAAGCCAGCTTCTGTGACCACGTAGTCGGCCAGCTTCAAAGCCGTCTTGGTCGCGATCACTGAATTACAGCCATGGGCGATATTGGCGAAGGGGCCACCATGAACGAAGGCTGGATTATTCTCCAGTGTTTGCACCAGATTGGGCTGCATCGCGTCCTTCAGAAGCACAGCCATTGCCCCGTCTGCTTTGATATCCCGGGCGAAGATCGGAGACTTATCACGCCGGTAGGCCACGATGATCTCACCCAGCCGCTTCTCCAGATCTCCAAGATCAGTGGCCAGACACAGGCAGGCCATGACCTCGGAAGCGACCGTGATGTCGAAGCCCGCTTCCGACGGGAAGCCGTTGGACACCCCGCCAAGCGACGCCGTGATCTGACGCAGCGCACGGTCGTTCATATCCATCACGCGGCGCCAGGTGACGCGCCGCTGGTCAATCTCCAGTACGTTCCCCCAGTAGATATGGTTATCAATCATCGCGCTCAGCAGGTTGTGCGCGCTGGTAATCGCGTGGAAATCGCCTGTGAAATGGAGGTTCATGTCCTCCATCGGAACGACCTGAGCGTTGCCGCCGCCTGCCGCACCGCCTTTCATTCCAAAACAGGGCCCGAGGGACGCTTCTCGAATACAGATTGCGGCCTTTTTGCCAATGGCGTTCAAGCCGTCGCCCAAGCCTACGGTCGTCGTGGTCTTGCCCTCGCCGGCGGGCGTCGGGTTCACGGCGGTTACCAGGATCAGCTTGCCGTCAGGCCTGTCCGTCAGACTATCGATGAAGCTCTGGCCGACCTTTGCTTTGTCGTGGCCATAGGGCACCAGCGCACTGGCCGGCACGCCAAGTTTCTCGCCAATTTCAGTGATAGGCCGTTTTTGCGCCGCGCGCGCGATTTCGATGTCGGAACGAATTGACATGCCACCTCCCCAGTGGGTGCCCCCAGCTGTTTGGGGGGCGTACAGGTCTGTTCTAATGGGGCAATTCGCGCAACGCAGGGGCGATTGCGACCTTTCACGCGGTGAAATCGCCTGCGCCTGTTTCTTTTCAGAAACGCCTGGTCAGATTTAGGTCTCGCTGGACGCCCTCGGATACCCGCTATTGTCACGCCGCGTGGCTGCATCACTGCGCATCCACGCGCAGAGCGCATAGACCAGGAGCAGGCCGAACCCAAGTTCGCCAAATTCCTCTATCACCGACAGAGCGAACTCCGTTTCCTCGGTGAGTTCAATTCCAAAGGGTGCCAGCTTGCGCCCGGCACCATCCAGCGATTTTGCAACAAACACGGTTATGCCTGCCGCGATTACTGACCAGGCCCAAAGCTCACCGCGCCATAGGCCCGTCATCACCGGCCTCCAGCCGTAGCGCACAAGGCGATAGAGGGTATACAGGATTAACAGGATAAAGAAGGCACCGATAAGCTTGTGTTCAAGCGGGTAGTCACCGGAGTACAAGCGAGCCTGCAGCACGCCCTTTTCTGTAAAGCGCTTGTCGAAGTCGAGTTCCCGGGCGGCGAAAAGCAAGAAGATCACGAAAACATGCCAGCCGCGGCCAAAGGCCAAGTCCGGCCTCAGAACCGCAAACCCGAGCGCGCCACAAAGAAAAATCACAACCGATGCGTTCTCGATTACACCGCTTTCCTGAACAAAATCGTAAGCTGAAGTACCAGTAAGTATTCCATAGGCGCAGAACAAAACCGTTACAGCGACAGCCAACCAGAACGGCCAGAAGGTTGCCGCGGACGCGGGTTCGCTGTTGTCCGGGACGTTTGTCATCGTAGAGCCACCTTTAGAGACGGTGTCCTGACCTACAAAGGTCCAGGTCAGAATTCAATTGCGATAAATTAAATCGCCGCCCAGTTGGACGGCGATTAATCTCTTATCAGCCAAGTTTAGCCTAGGTGGTGGGTTCCGGCTCCATACCACCGTCGCTCGAAGGCTTAGACCGTGGTTTCGTTTTGGGAATTGCTGTGACCGAAGATGTGCCCGCAGGGGGCGTATCGTCTTCATCGTCACCCCGATTAAGCGGCTCGCCAGCAATCACTTTCTGAATTTCGGATCCTGTGAGTGTCTCGTACTCGAGGAGCCCCTGCGCGAGCCGTTCCCACTCCTCGTTCTTCTCTGTGAGGATCCGCTTCGCTGTTTCGTAGCCCTCGTCAATGATCTCTTTGACCTTTTGATCAATGATCTTCTGGGTCTCCTGGCTGTGATTGGTTCCGCCGCCATAGTTGCCCAAGTATGACTGCTGCTCGTTGGCATAGTCCACATGGCCCAACTCTTCCGCGAAACCAAATTGCGTGACCATCGCGCGCGCGATTTTGGAGACTTGCTGGATGTCCGAGGTCGCGCCGGACGTGACGTTCTCTTCGCCGAACTTGAGCTCTTCGGCCACCTTTCCGCCCATCGCCATAGCAATCTTCGAAGTATACTTCGTCTTGGTGACGCTCAACTGATCTCGCTCCGGCAACGACATCACAAGCCCCAGCGCACGTCCACGCGGGATGATCGTTGCTTTGTGGATGGGGTCATGCTGGGGAACATTCAGACCTACGATCGCGTGGCCTGCCTCATGATAGGCGGTCAGCATCTTCTCGTCTTCGGTCATCACCATAGAGCGGCGTTCTGCGCCCATCATGACTTTGTCCTTCGCGTTCTCGAAGTCTTCCATCGTAACAAACCGACGACCAACGCGCGCGGCCATAAGAGCGGACTCGTTCACAAGGTTGGCAAGGTCGGCGCCGGAAAAGCCCGGCGTACCGCGCGCAATGATCCGCAAATCAACATCCGGGCCCAAGGGAACCTTACGGGCGTGAACGCCGAGGATCTTCTCGCGGCCTTTGATGTCAGGGTTGGGCACTTGCACCTGACGGTCGAAGCGGCCGGGACGCAGAAGCGCAGGGTCCAGCACATCCGGACGGTTGGTGGCCGCCACGATAATAATACCTTCATTCGCTTCGAAACCGTCCATCTCGACCAAGAGTTGGTTGAGGGTCTGTTCGCGTTCGTCGTTGCCGCCGCCATAGCCGACACCACGGGACCGACCGACAGCGTCAATCTCGTCAATGAAAACGATACAGGGCGCATTCTTTTTCGCTTGCTCGAACATGTCCCGGACGCGCGACGCTCCGACCCCAACAAACATTTCTACAAAGTCCGACCCGGAGATCGTGAAGAAAGGGACCCCCGCTTCACCGGCGACGGCTCTGGCCAGCAGTGTTTTACCAGTCCCAGGAGGACCTACCAACAGCGCGCCTTTTGGAATTTTACCGCCCAGGCGCGAGAATTTCTGGGGATTGCGGAGGAACTCGACAATCTCTTCCAGATCATCCTTCGCCTCGTCGATGCCCGCCACGTCGTCGAAGGTAACACGCCCGTGTTTCTCAGTCAGTAGCTTGGCCTTTGACTTGCCGAAGCCCATCGCCCCACCGCGACCGCCGCCCTGCATCCGGTTCATAAAGAAGATCCAGATCCCGATTAAAATCAGGAAGGGCAGCAACGTGCCGACATAGGCGAGAATACCTGACTGCTCTTGAGCGCGCGCTTCGATTTCAACATTTTCCGCCAGCAGCAACTCCGTGACGTCCACGCCTTCGGGCCGGATCGTTGTCAGTTGCTGACCATCGCCGGTGCGCATGGTGATATTCTCTCCGTCGAGCACAACGGAGGACACATCGCCCTGCTCGACGCGTTCTACGAAATCAGAGTAGCTGATGGCCCTTGCATTCACGGTGGATTGGCCACCGCTGAATAGGTTGAACAGAGCCAGGATGAGCAAGAACAGCACAACCCAGAACGCGACGTTTCGCATATTACCCACGGAAAATCTCCTTAACGGTCGTCGATGCCGGCCAGATGCCCAGCATACGAAGTAAAATAGACAGCTTTAGGGCCAGTTCAATGCGGAATGAGGCTCGCAAGGAAAGAAGTCTTGTCCGGCATAGTGTAAATCTGGGCTGACAGCCCCCATGCCAGCGCCGGGACAGCAATCAACTCCTCCTGCGCCCACAAACTTGGCAAGGTTAGAAGCGCAGCTCTTGGCAAGTCCTCAGGGCGCGTCTCCAAAACATGCAGCCCCGCCTCGCCAAGCGGGGCAATCAGAGCGTCTTGCCCCTCAAGCGCGATATGCCACCGTTCGTCCCAGACATCACCGGCAGCGACCACATGGTCTGCAACCGCAGCATACTCCCGCGCAATGTAAAGTCGGTCGTTGTGACGGCACAGCAGGCAACCGTGCAGCGTTGAAGAGTGTCCGTCCAGAGCTTTTGACAGAACGGCCTCAAGGCTCCTCAGCCGGGGGCGATACGGAGCGTTGGAAGTCCATTGCAACCCATGCGCAACAAGCCGCAGTCGCGTCTCTTCTTCGAGAGCTGATAGACCAGCGCAATCAAAATGCAGAACGCCGTGAGAAACTTCTGCAAGACTGCGCGCCTGATCACGCGCACGGGCAAGTAAGGCTGTACGCGCTCGGGCCATGGCCGCAGCCGTCGCGGAAAGGCGCTCTGGGCCAAGCCCCAGTTCAGCCAATACGCCAGCCGCCTTGCGCAGCCGCACCCGCGCGAAGGTGTCATCGTCGTTGTAGGGGTCCTCGTTCCAGACAATACCGCGCGCCTGCAACCAGTCTCGCAACTCAGCACGCGACACTTTTAGCAACGGGCGCAGCCAATGGACCTCATCTGTCTCGCTGAGGACAGCCATTGCAGCCAGTCCGTCCACGCCAGAACCGCGCCCAAGACGCAACAGAAAGGTTTCTGCCTGATCATCTAATGTGTGGCCCAAAAGAACTGCCGACAGCTTCTCTTGCTTTGCCCATTCACTCAGCAATCGACGGCGGGCCTCTCGGGCCGCCTCCTGCAGGTTGCCGGATCCGTCCCACCCGCGCCACGTCAAAACCGCGTGGGGCAGCGATAACTCAGACGCGACTTGAGCCACGCACTCTGCCTCCTCGGCCGACCCCGATCTTAGCCCATGATCAACAGTGGCCGCTTGCAGATGGACGCTGGCTTTTGGTGCCCATGCGGCTGCCAGATACATCAGCGCCATGGAATCGCCGCCACCTGACACTGCAACCCCAACCCGAGCGCCTGACCCAAGGTGCTGCGTCAGCACGCTGGTCATTCGCTCTGCGATGGAGACTTGGTTCAAGGGCAGCTGAGCTCCGTGCGCGCCGTATTTGCATCGACCGCCGCCGATCCGCCGGGAAACCGCAAACTAACCTCGCGGAGGGTTAGACATGCCTCGTCACGCTGGCCAAGCGCATTCAGCGCTACTCCGAGTTTGTAAAGCGCTTCCGGAGCTTGCGGGCCATCCGGCGTGCCGGAAAAGCTGTCCAGATAAGCACGGGCTGCGCCATTCCAGTTGCTCAGGCTCGCCAAGGCGTCCCCGCGGAGAAAATGCGCTTCGGCCACCAGAGGACCACCCGGATAGGTTTCTGCGTAGGTCGCAAACGCATCGGCGGCCGCCTGTGCCTGCCCGTCATCGAGGAGCGTGCGCGCAGTATCGAAATCGGTCTGCTCTGCCATCGCAAGTTCCGGACCGGGCGTGTCCGGTACGGGCGGCGGCGCTACTGGTGTGGGCGTGGCGGGCGCTGCATCGTCACCGCCCAGCGTCGTTGTATCGCCAAGCTGCGAGAGATCGCCCCCTTCCAGCTCAACCAGCCGAAACTCCAAATCTCCGATGCGATTGGTTCCGTCGGTCACAATGCTGTCGATGCGAAACTCCAACTGCTCTGTTTTTTCCGTTAGTCGTGCGAGTTCCGCCTCCAACGCATCGAGCCGCTCCAGCCCGCCAGTCGGCAAATTGATCTGAGGGCTGCCCGTTGTGGACAGCTCTCGGCGCAAGCGTTGAACCTCGACATAAAGCACCGACAGTTCCTGACGGATGTCGGCAAGTGTCTGGTCATTCGACACCTGTGCCGCGGCAGGCCCCGACCATCCTGGAGCCAGAGAGGAAAGGACAACAACCGCGCAAGCAAACCGCTTCAACATGGCGCGCGCCTCAGGAACCGGGGCCGGCGCTCAGCACAGTTACCGCGCGGCGGTTCTGGGCATAGCAGCTTTCATTCGAACAAATCTCCAGTGGACGTTCCTTACCGTAGGTGACAGTCGACAATCTGCTGTCGGCCACTCCGCGATCCACAAGATAGTCGCGCACGGCACTGGCGCGGCGCGCACCAAGGGCAAGGTTGTACTCACGCGTGCCCTGTTCGTCCGCGTGCCCCTCAACTACAGCCGTGTAAGCCGCGTTCTGGGTTAGCCATTGCGCCTGTTGCTCCAAGATGGCGCGCGCTTCATTCGTGAGTGTGCTTTGATCAACCGTAAATAGCACACGGTCCCCGACCGCCTGCTGGAAATACGCTGGCGAAGCCGGGTCACTGATCGAGCCGGACGCGATGCCACCGCTGCCGCCAGCGCCACCGCTGCCCGCCGATCCAAAAAGCCCGTTCTGTCCGGCACAGCCCGATAGCGCCAATACAGCTGCAAATACGACCGCCGTCCGGCGGCTAAGAATTGTCTCGATTGCCATTATCCCATTCCTCATTCTGCTCGTTGGGGAGGCTTGCGCGCAGACTATCACGTCCGGCCCGCGCTGTGAATCCTACTCTAACAAAGGTGACCAGGACGGATCGGAGGCCGCACCCGGTGTCGGTACGCGGCGCAGGTTGCGCCCCGAAATATCTACGGAATAGAGCGCTGGTGCGCCCGAAGCGCCAGAGGTTTCCCGGGTGAACATGATCACGCGCCCGTTGGGCGCCCATGTTGGCCCTTCGTCAAGGAATGACGAGGTCAACAGGCGTTCTTCCGATCCATCGGCACGCATCACGCCGATATGAAACCGGCCTTTGTTTTGCTTCGTGAACGCGATCAGGTCGCCGCGCGGCGACCATACCGGCGTACCATACCGCCCCTGCCCGAAGCTGATGCGCCTTGCCTCACCTCCATTAGCCGGCATCACGTAGAGCTGCTGGTTACCGGAGCGGTCGCTTTCAAACACAATCTGGCGACCGTCCGGGCTGAAGCTTGGCGCCGTCTCAATGGCTGGCGTATTCGTCAACTGCGACTGTCGGCCCCCTCCGATATCAAGCCGATAAATATCGGTGTTTGCCCCGTTTGTAAGGGAATAGACAACGGCGCTTCCGTCAGGCGAAAAGCGCGGGGAGAAGCTCATGTTCGCGTTGCTGCCGAGGCTGCGTGAGCGGACTGTGTTGATGTCCAGTTCGGTAATTTGCGGCATGCCCGTTGCGTACGAGGTATAGAGGATTTTGCTGCCGTCAGGCGAAAAGCGCGGCGCAAGCACAATGGCGCTGTCATTGGTTAGAAACTGGACGTTCTGCCCGTCGTAGTCCATTACAGCCAATCGCTTACGTCGATCGTTCTTTGGCCCCTGCTCGGACACGAAGACAACGCGGGTGTCGAAATAGCCTGTCTCGCCGGTGATCCGGGAATAGACAGCATCGGCCACCTTATGCGCCATGCGTCGCCAGCTGTCTTGCGAAGCGGCAAACTGCAGACCGGCACCAAGCGGGGCTTCAGAGAACACGTCAAATAAACGGAATTTCACAACAAGACGCCCATCTGCTGCAATGCCGACCGAACCGGTGACAAGCGCCTGCGCATTGATCGCCTTCCAGTCCGAGAACTGGACAGGCGAGTCAAACGACGTGACGCGACTTATGAACGCCTGCTCCGGTATCGCTCGGAACAGTCCCGACCCTTCGAGGTCTTGTGCGACCACAGCTGCGATATTGTTGGCGTAAGGCAAAGCCGCCGGGGTTTCCGCGATGAACGGCGGAATAGCAACAGGCAACGGCTCAATCACGCCTTCGGTGATCTCAATTCTGAGCGGTCCGGGTCGCGCTTGGGCATCGCTGGCCTGAGGGGCCATCATCAGCCCTAACGCCAGAAGAAGCGCGGAAAGCAAGGTCTTGGTCATCGGATCCGCATCCTTTCAGGATTGAATGTCATTTCGATATCACGCCATTGCGCGTATTTCTCAACCGGCAGATCAAATCCGCGTGCGCCGCAGCGGATGATTGCCCGACGGGCTGCTTCATAAGCCTGCTGGGCGGCCGCATCAGACCCACCCTGTGCATCGATCATCCGGATGGATGCGATGACCGGGCGTCCGTCTTGTTCCATCTCGACAGACAGGGTCACGGTTGTGCGCATCGCCTCAGACGAGAGGCTACCAATGTTCCAGCATTGCTGAACGGCCACGCGCAAACCCTCGCGTTCCGACGCGGTCATCGGCGGACCAACCGGCAAACTCGGGTCGGCTCTGGCCGGCGCCTCGTTCGCCTCAGCCACCGCGTCCGCGACGGCGCTCGCCAGCGGGTCGGTCACAGGCTCAGGCTCAGGCTCAGGCTCCGGCGCAGGCGTCGGCTCGGGCTCTACGACCGGCTCTGGTTGCGGCCGGCTTGGGCGGGACTGCGGTCTTGGAGTGGACACTGGCGCAAGGGCGATTTCTTCCGATGCGCTGTCAGGGTCGGTTTCCGTGGCCTCGGTTATGATCCGGGTGGTTGCAGCTTCGGGCGCCGTGGCCTCTTGCGGCTCGGCAATATCGGCGCCCGCGCCATCTGGTGTCGCCGCCTCTTGCGTCTCTTCCGCCACCTCAACCTCCTCAGGCGTTTGCGGCACTGGCACGGGTGCCACGCGATCGGCTGGCGGCGGCGGTGGTGGTGGCGCTTCCGGCGCAGCAGCCGGCGCCTCGGGCACCGGTTCAGTTACGGGCTCAGGCGGGGGCGGAGGGGGCGGCGTATCGGCGGGGCGCTCCGCCACAGGGTCCGGCACCTCGGGGTCTGGTTCTGGCTGCGGCGGAAGAGCCACCGGCGCCTCGGTTACAACCTCGGGGCGCGTGGCCTCGCGTCCTTCGAAGGCGGCTTCCGAAATCAGCGTAACGCTGGTTGTTGCTGGCATACTGTCCCGGTCTGAGCGAAAGAACGACCCTCCGAGAATGACCCAGAGAATGATCGCCAGATGTCCCGCGCCGGAGATTTTCGTTCCGGTGCTCATCCGCGAATATGCCTGCCGCAGCATGGGGCCTAGCCCTCTTGCTCCGCTTCGGTGCCGTCGAAGCGGGGGCCCCCGGTATCTGTCACGAGACCAATGTTGGAAAATCCGCCAGCGTTAAGCGCTCCCATTACCTCCATGACCTGTGCATAGGGTATGCCACCATCGGCGCGCAGGAAGACCTGGTCGCTGGCGCGTTCGGCAGCGATGGCGCGCAGGCGTGGGATCAACTCGTCAGCGGCGACATCCGTGGTCTGGATCATAACGCGGCCATCGGCAGCGACAGTCACTGTCAACGGCTCTTCTTCATTTCCCGGCAGCGCATCCGCGGCGGTTTTCGGTAACTCTACTGGCACCCCAACGGTCAATAAGGGGGCCGCGACCATGAAGATGATGAGGAGCACCAACATCACGTCCACGAACGGTGTGACATTGATTTCCGACATCGGCTGCGCGCCGCGCTTACCCCGCCCCCGGCGTCTGCCGCCGCTGCCGCCTCCTTGCGGTTTGACGCTTGTCACCATGGCTCAAGCGTCCAACTGGCGCGAGAGGATGGTGGCGAACTCGTCCGCAAAAGACTCGTAGCCCCCAACGATCCGGTCTGCATCCGCCGAAAGTTTGTTGTAGGCCACGACAGCGGGAATAGCGGCCAGGAGTCCAAGACCCGTCGCCAACAGCGCCTCGGCGATCCCGGGGGCCACAACGGCGAGGCTGGTGTTTTGCTGAATGGCAATCTGTTCAAAGGAATGCTTGATCCCCCAAACGGTTCCAAACAATCCGATGAACGGCGCAGTGGACCCGGTTGTGGCGAGAAAGTTCAATCCATAGCGCAGGCCTTCAGACTGCTTTGCAATTGCCACATCCATAGACCGATCGATCCGCTGTTGCGCGCCGGGAATAAGCTCTCCCGTATCACGTTGCGACCGGCGCCATTCTGTCATGCCAGCAGCGAAGACCTGCTCGGATGCGCCGTCGGGCATGGGCCCCAGCTCATCGAACAAATCGTCGAGCGGCTCGCCCGACCAGAATGCCTGATCGAAATTAATCGCCTCGGACCTTGCCCGCCTGTAGGTCAGCGATTTCTGGATGATAATCGACCACGACCAGAAAGACATGGCGATCAGCCCGATCATCACCAATTGCACTGTGAAAGTTGCCCGCGCAAAAAGCGCAAGAAACGAGAAATCAATCTCGGGTGTCATGAGCCTGTTACTGCCTTTTTCCGGCGCCTGCGGCGCGCTTGTGTTATGTGGCGCAGCGTACGCGAAGCGAGCGCGCAAGGAAAGAGAAAGCGCAAAGGCGGGCGTTATTCCGCGAACGCTGCCCTGAGCGCCTCCGGCAGGCGCGCGGGGCGACCGGACATCCCCAGGCACACAAGGGTTACGCGCGACGTGAAGAGCAGTGTTCCGTCGCGCAAAACGTCTTGTTGCATCACGACGCGCGCCCCGGTCATTTCGAGCGCTGTGGTTTCGACAATCAAGGTATCGTCGAACACCGCTGGTTGAATGTAATCGGCCTCCACATGTCGGACAGCAAAAACGACGCCCTGTTCAGCCTTCAGGCGCCCCTGGTCTATCCCGAGTGCTCGCACATATTCGGTCCTGGCCCGTTCGATGAACTTCAAATAATTCGCATAGTAGACAATGCCCGCGAGGTCGGTGTCTTCGTAATAGACCCGCACGGTCCAAAGGTGCGGCGCACTCATTGGGAACGCCCCAGCCTTGCAGCAACCCGCAGCGCATGGGCCGGGTCGCCTGCAGCAACAGGCAGAACCGGGTCGTATACCGCGCGGATCACATCGGCAATATCGGGGCGCAACACGGCCATACCAGCGGGGGTTTGTGCAAGCGGTGCAGATTTGGAAAACGCCGTGTCGGACCATAGCAGGATCGTTTGCACGGCTTGACTGAGCGCGATGGTTTCCGCGGGTACCTTCGACATCTCTGAGTCCATTCGCACAAAAACAAACGCTGCTTTAATCCCACCTGCGGCATCGAACCGAAAAAACCGATACTGGTTGGCCTCTGCCGCACGCAACCGCCTCACCAACGGCTCAAGATCAGGAATCAACCGATCCAGATTTGGGGTGTCTACCAACTCCTGCCAGTCACGCAGGAAGAATATCATCAGGTTGGAGCCCAGCTCAGGGTCTGTTTCCGCCATCTCGGCGCCAGCAAGGGTCGTGACAGCTTGAAATGCGCCCTTAACCACGGACAACGTTTCATCTTCGACTCCGAAGACAACCGGGGCCAGCGGTCGGCCCCAGCGCGCGCAGAGATAGGCTCCATCGCTGCGCGTAAAAAGCGCGGAAATCTCCTCGGGTGCCACTCGAGCCTCTTCTTCTTTGCCAAAATGCTCCCGCCGGAGGCATAAATCCTTCCAGCCCGGAAGACAAATGCGCCTAGGTTTTCGCTGGAGGTTCGAACAAATCCGTCTGGCCCGGCACTGCAGGCGCCGACATCCCCAGGTGGGCCCAGGCCTTCGACGCCAGCATTCGACCGCGTGGCGTACGCTGCAAGAAACCCTGCTGGAGCAAATAGGGCTCAATCACTTCTTCAACGGCATCGCGGGCCTCCGACAATGCCGCAGCAATGGTTTCGATCCCAACCGGGCCACCGGCATAGTTTTCCGCCAGAAGCCGCAAGTACCGCCGGTCGCCGCCATCGAGCCCCGCCGCATCGACGCCAAGCCGCGTCAGCGCGTTATCCGCCACTGCTTGCGAGATCACACCGTCAGCCTCCACCAAGGCGAAATCCACCACGCGTCGCAACAGGCGCCCAGCGATCCGCGGCGTGCCACGTGCGCGCCGTGCAATCTCGGCTATGCCCGCCGCTTCCGCCTCCACACCCAGAAGGCGTGCACCGCGCCCGACGATTTCTTCGAGTTCGGCCACGGTGTAGAACTGCAGACGCACAGGGATGCCAAAGCGATCCCTCAAAGGCGTAGTCAGCAGACCGAGCCGAGTGGTGGCACCGACGAGCGTAAAGGGCTGCAACTCGATCCGCACCGTGCGCGCGGCCGGTCCCTCGCCGATTACCAGATCAAGCTCGAAATCCTCCATCGCGGGATAGAGCACCTCTTCCACCGCCGGATTCAGCCTGTGGATCTCATCGATGAACAGCACATCGCGGGCATCGAGATTGGTCAGTAGCGCCGCGAGATCCCCTGCCTTGGCCAGTACCGGCCCGGAGGTCATACGGAAATTAACGCCAAGCTCGCGTGCCATAATCTGTGCCAGCGTGGTTTTGCCGAGACCCGGAGGGCCATGAAACAACACATGGTCCATCGCCTCGCCGCGCCGCTTGGCGCTTTCGATAAAAACACGAAGGTTTGCGCGCGCTTCAGCCTGTCCAATGAACTCTTCCAGAACCTGCGGGCGGAGGGCGCGATCGCTGCCGCTGCGCTCCTCGGGCAAGGGATCAGGCCGCATCATAGGGTCCGGGTCCGACATGGGCGATTATCCTTTCGGAGCCAGCAGGCGGAGCGCAGCTCGGATCAGCGCCGCTTCGTCGCCTGCGTCTTCGGCCGCAGCTTCTGCGACGGCACTGGCCGCCTCGCCCTGCCCGTAGCCGAGATTGACCAGCGCCGACAACGCGGCCGCTTGGGCTGCTCCTACCTGCCCTGTCCCGGAGGACTGTACAACCACCGGCCGCGCCGCCGGGGCGGGTTCGATGTTCGGCGCGGCGGCTTCACTGTTGTCTTCAATCACCGCGGACAACTCTGCTCCCATCGCCATGACCTGCGGGGCTTTATCCTTCAATTCGTTGACCACCCGTTGCGCAATCTTCGGCCCTACACCTTGTGCAGCCTTCACGGCAGTCCAGTCGCCCAACGCAATGGCCCGGCTCACCCCGTCCGCACCAAGCGCCGACAAAATGGATAATGAAGCCTTGGCTCCGATCCCCTGAACGCTCATCAGCAGGCGGTGCCACTCTTTTTCCAGCAGGCTCGAGAACCCAAAAAGCTGCAGCAGGTCCTCCCGCACAAGAAGGTCGGTATAAAGCACTGTCGGCTCTCCGGCAGTAGGCAAGCTCGCCAGCGTGCGGTCTGAGCAATAGACAACATAGCCAATCCCGCGCACATCGAGCATGACATGATCGGGCGCCCTGTATGCGACGACGCCGGACAACATCCCGATCATGTGACGCCTCCGACCTGCCGAACTGCGACTCGGTTACGCGATTGCAGATGAAAGCTGTGGCACATGGCAATCGCGAGCGCATCGGCTGCGTCCGCGCCCGCCAGCACAACGCCCGGAAGCTGAAGTTTGACCATATGCTGGATTTGTTCCTTCGCCGCATGCCCGACACCAACAACGGTTTTCTTGACATGGTTCGGGGCGTATTCCGCCACCTCGATCCCTGACGCGGCGGGCACAACAAGCGCGATCGCGCGGGCCTGCCCCAGCTTCAGCGTCCCAACGGCATCTTTGTTTACAAAAGTCTGTTCGACGGCTGCGGCGTCGGGTGCCAAGCGACTGACCACGTCAGTCAGCTGGGTGTGAAGACTCAGAAGCCGCGCAGCAAGGGCGCGTCCTTCAGACGTGATCTGGCCATTTTCCACATGGCGCAGCTTGTTGCCTGTGACGTCGATGACCCCCCAACCGAGAGTCCTCAACCCCGGGTCGATGCCCAGTACGCGCATCCTGCCCCCGTCTTGTGTTTTCTGCTCGGGCCACGGTTAGCACGAAACGGGAACATCTGCCAACAGCGAATCCCGCAACTCAACTTTCCATTCGCAAGGACCACTGTCGGCAATCCAAACAGAGATAGGAATTTTTTACTTTTAATACAAAACTTTAAAACCCACGAAAGCTATGCAGTTTTCCGTTAGGTGATATGCAGGCTTTGCAATTGTGCCTCGGAAAAAGAGGTCCTATTTGCGCGATATACGAGAAAGAAAAAAACGATGGAAGGAACATCCGATGGCATATACCGCAGTGGCCCGCCCGGCCCTCTCCGCCCGCCGCTTCGATCCCGTTGCGTATATGCAGCGGCTCATTTCCGAGTATCAGGCACACCAGACACGCAAGGCGTTGCACGAACTGTCTGACCGACAGCTCCTCGACGTCGGCTTGGTCCGTGCGGATATCAATGATCTTCGGTTTGGCCGGTAAGGCTCAGAAGCTCAGATACTGGGAGATTCCCACCGAAATTCGGTCAGGCGTGAGCAAGATGCCCACCATACGCTCCAAAGTGGTGCCATTGCTCAACGCCTGAACGTGCCCCAAATAGGCGGCTTCACCCAAAGAAGCGATCGCAACTGCCTTCAGGGCCAAAACCATCACAAACAGCAGGAACACCTTGCTGAACGGCATCCACTGGCCCGGGACCTGTGTATCGCGCTCAAGGCGCAGAAGATCGCGGCGGCGCTGTTGCGCATGCGCGACTTCGATCCGTTCGATACGGGACGCCATTGCGGACATATGTTCTTCGCGGGACATTACACAAAACCCTATGAACTCGTTACTGGCGCCAGTTTATGCACCCCGCGCCCTTTGTGGAGAGATCATGGCAAAGTCAGGGTCAAAGTGGTCCAATCGCCAAGTTCACGACGCGCAAAAAGCGACAATCCCGCCGTTTCATAGGCATTGATTACGTCATTGGCCTGATCATTCAGCAATCCCGACAGAATCACGTGCCCACTCTGCCCTATTGCTGCCGCAATTTCTGGCGCAAGCGTCACCAGCGGGCCCTTTAGGATATTGGCAAAGATCAAATCGTAGGGCGCATGTCTGGAAATACGGTCGTGCTCCAGCCCCGTTGCCTCTAGGCACGTGACGGTTCCGGCCATGCCGTTTGCGGCCAGATTGGCCTCCGCAACCTCAACTGCAACCGGATCGATATCGGAGGCCACGATCGTTGCCGCGGGCAGAACACGGGCAGCCGCCATCGCAAGCACCGCTGTACCGCAGCCCAAATCCAGCACAGAAGCGGGGCGCGCACCGGCGTCTAGTAATTCATCAAACGCAATCAGGCACCCTTGTGTGGTCCCATGATGCCCCGTTCCGAAGGCCATGGCAGCCTCAATCAACAGGGGCACCACTTCCGGCGCAACCTGATCCGCATCATGGCTGCCATACAGCAAAAACCGACCCGCACGCACCGGCGCGAGCTCCCGTTTCACTTTTGCCACCCAGTCCGTTTCCGGCAGCTCAGAGATGGTGAAAGGCTTCGCGTCAAATCCAGCCGCCAACAGGGCGAGCCCCGTCTCGTCGGGCCGTTCCGTGAAATAGCCGCCGACCTCCCACAAACCGGAGTCGTCCTCGATTTCAAAAACGCCGACGCCGGTCGGTTCCGGGTAGAGCCGCTCCATCGCCTCGCCGAGAGCTTCAGCAGAAGCCTTGCCAGCCAGCGTCGTCAGGGCGGTAAAGGTGGGCATCGGGGCGACCTCCGTCAGTTGGATGTCGCCCCCTTAGGCCCTCGCGGGCGCTATCGCAAGCGCCCGGAGCGTCTTAGGCGTGCGCGCCAGTTCCGATCGGACAGGTCACGCCGGTGCCGCCGATCCCACAGTACCCGGCCGGGTTCTTGGCCAGGTACTGCTGATGGTAATCCTCAGCGAAGTAGAACGCCGGAGCCTCGAGGATCTCAGTCGTGATTGCACCGTAGCCTGCAGCGGCGAGCTTCGGCGCAAACATTGTCTTTGACGCCTCGGCGGTTTCGAGCTGCGCGGGCGTGTAGGCGTAAATTCCTGACCGGTACTGGGTGCCTGTGTCATTGCCCTGCCGCATCCCCTGGGTCGGGTCGTGGCCTTCCCAGAAGACTTTGAGCAAATCCTCGAAGCTCACCTTCGCCGGATCATACACAACGCGAACGACTTCGTTATGGCCCGTCTGACCGGAACATACCTCCTGATAGGTCGGATTGGGCGTGAACCCGCCTGCATAACCAACCATCGTCAGCCAAACGCCATCGAGCTTCCAGAACATTCGCTCCACGCCCCAGAAACAGCCCATGCCGAACATCGCTTCTTCCATACCGTCAGGCACATCGTGCGTGAGCGGACGGCCGGACACAAAATGTGTCTCCGCCGTCGGAATGGCAGCTGCGCGGCCCGGGAGCGCATCCTCGGGGGTAATCATCTGAGCTTTTTTGCGGGTCATGAAGAACATATGGAGCCTCCTTTGTTGCAATAGAGATAGGAAGGCTGCCGCGAATTCTCCACAGTTCGCTCATGTCGTAGCCCGGATTGCAGATCAAGTTTTGGTTAAGGACGCGCGAGCAGAGGGAGACAGAGGTGGGACTACGCGACATTCGCCTTTACGTGATTTTCACGGTCGCGCTTTGCGCGCTGCAAGCGATCGGTATCAGCCTTGGGACCTCGTTCGGGATTAACTTTGACTGGCCCACGGTCGTGCTTGCGAACTTCTGTGCCGCTCAGGCGGTATTGTGGTCGTTCGTGCGCCAGAATAAGCGCCGCATGACAAACACCGAAAAGTTACTGTTTGCTGGCTATGCAACGGCGCTGACCACTGCCCTTGCCACCGCTCTGATGATGGGGGCTTCGACTTTCGTGATGCCGCCGGACGCATCTCTGTTAGATCGGTTCACTGTATTTCTTGGGGAACAGAACCTGTTCGAAATTGCCTTCGGATTTGGTGTCGCTGTGGCAGCAATTGTGATGGGGCTGAGTTTCGGTGGCCAGACATGTCTGCGTCTGCAGTCGCGCTTCTCAAACCAAGATCATTCCGCCGGAGCCGCCAAACGGGTCTGAAACACCGTTTCATGACCCGGTGCCGGATGGCGCGGGATCAACAGCGCAAGGCAAAGCGAGGTTCCGGCCATCCCAGCCGCCAGCCAGAAGACGCCGCCCGGTGAAACCACCCAGAGATACCCGAGCGCCGCCGGCAAGAACACGGCCGCGATGTGGTTAATGGTAAATGCCACAGCGGCAGTCGGCGCGATATCTGCTGGATCCGCGATCTTCTGAAAATAGGTCTTGAGCGCGAATGCCAGCGCAAAAAACAGATGGTCCAGCACATAGAGCGCAGCCGCCAGCATCACGCCCCAACCGAACCAATAAATGCCCCCATACGCCAGAAACACGCAGATCAAGCCGATGTACTCGAACGCCAGCGCGTTGCGCTCTCCGAAGCGGGCGACGGCTTTGCCCATCAGCGGTGCGAACAGCATGTTGGCCAGATAGTTGATCAAGAAAAGAGCCGTAACTTGATGGACCTCGAAGCCAAACTTCTCGACCATCATGAAGGCCGCGAAGACCACGAAAATCTGCCGCCGCGCCCCCGACATGAATTGCAGCGCGTAATAGAGCCAGTACCGCCGCCGCAGCACCATTTTCTTGTTTTGCGGATTGGGCGATTCAAACTGCGGATAGGCAAACAAACAGAACAGTGCAATCAGAACACAGACCCCGCCCGCTGTCATATACACGAATTCGTAAGACAGATCGAAGGCCTTCCAACTCACGACAAGAGTGCCATAGCTCAGCAGAGACGCTCCTGATCCTGCAGCCACGATCCAGCCCAGTGTTTGCGGAGCTTTGTCCTTTTCTATCCATTGCAGCTGGAGCGACTGGTTAACCGTCTCGTAATAGTGAAACCCGATCGAACTGATGAGCGTCATCATCAAGATGCCGCCATAGGTCGGGAAAAAACCGGTGAGCGCAGTACCGACGCCGAGTAGGATTAACGACACCAGTCCGAGCACCTGCTCGCGGATGAATATAATCAGGAAAATCACGCCAACAGCAAGAAACCCAGGGATTTCTCGGACTGTGTGCAACCAGCCAATCTCGACCCCGGTGAACCCTCCGCGCTCGATAACGAAGTTGTTCAGCAACGCGGACCAGGTCGCAAAGGCCAAGGGCATGGCGAAGGCCATAAGAAACAGCAGCACAACAGGCTGACGCCAGCGTGGGAGGTGTTTGGCTTCGGACAGGGGCACGATTTGCATACGGCCTCTCTACGCCTCAACTTCTGCGATAGCGAGCGAAAAGACGTGATCTGGATCAAGGCTCCCCTTTCCCAGATATGCGAGACACATTCAAATTTGCGAATAAGGACTCTTTCCATGGACATCCTGCCTTTGGTCGAAAGGATCGGCGAAAGCCCGACCGCTGCGCTGTTCGGTTTAGTGACCGGCATTGTCTTTGGCGTCGCTGCACAGCGTTCGAGATTCTGCCTGCGTGCCGCAACGGTGGAGTTCGCGCGGGGCCGCCTTGGCGACCGAATGGCCGTTTGGCTGTTGTGTTTCTCTACCGCGCTTGTCTGGGTTCAAGGGGCCGCTCTTCTGGGTCTGATGCGGATCGAGGATGCGCGCATGATGGCGGTGCCGGGGTCTTGGTCTGGTGCTATCATCGGTGGTCTGATGTTCGGCGCTGGCATGGTGTTGGCACGCGGCTGTTCGGGTCGCTTGCTGGTTCTCGCCGCGACCGGAAATTTGCGTTCGGTTGTATCTGGACTGATTTTCGCAGTGTTCGCAATTATGGCCCTTCAGGGGGCCTTGGCGCCCTTGCGCGACACGCTTGCAACGCTGTGGATCACCTCTGGTGGAACCAACGTAAACCTGCTCAATGCTTTGGGTATGCCGGACGCCAGTGGTCTTGTCTTGGGGTTGGTCCTCGCGGTCATCGCGCTTGAGATTTCTCGCCGCAATCAGATCGGCGCACGACGCTTGTTTATGGCCTCTGGCGTCGGTTTCGCAGTCGCCTTGGGCTGGGTCCTGACCTTTGCGCTTGCTCAAGTCGCATTCGATCCGGTGCCGATCGAAAGTGCCACCTTTACGGGCCCCTCAGCCAATACCCTTCTGTTCTTTCTGGAGCCAAACCCGGTTCTGGAGTTTGATATCGGTTTGGTCCCGGGCGTCTTTATCGGTGCGTTGATGGCCGCTTGGGTCGGGGGGGAATTGCAATGGCAAGGCTTTGACGGCGCCGCGAATATGACCCGCGCAATGATCGGGGCGGCGCTGATGGGGTTTGGCGGTATGCTTGCGGGCGGCTGTGCGATCGGTGCAGGCGTTACAGGTGGATCAATCTTTGCAGGCACTGCATGGCTGGCGTTAACCTGCATGTGGATCGGAGCTGTGATCACCGATTTCATGGTCGATCAGCAGGGCAATCGGACCGCTCGCGCCTAGAGAGCGAGTTTGCGCCAGACCCAAAAGCTCAGAACAATTGCACTTCCGGACACCAGCGTCATCACGGTACCCGGGAAAAAATTAACATAGCCCGGAATATCGACGAAAATCAGATAGCCGAGGTCTGCTAACCCGCCAACCATGGCCGTTACCCAGATCGCTGTCACGCTGCCGCGCCAGATCAGCATTCCGCCAATGATCGTTGCAACTCCGAACCAGCCGAGGTTCCACCCGTGCTGGTTTAGGATTCCACCAACGGCCGCCGGGTAATCCATCGTCAGCATGCCGGCCGGGACCGCATCGGCGATCGCCTGAAATCCACTTTGAGTATCACTGCTGAGCACGATGACCCCGGCAAAGGCATGCACGAGGCCCCAGATTACCCATAGCATGGAAGCAACTTGCAAAAGACGTGTGTCGGTCTGGGACATAGCATCGCTCCATGGTGTTGCTGTCCGGAAGATTGCAGAAGGGCGCAAGGTCGCTTAAGTTGACTTTATCAACCATTCGCCAGAAAGTGGACTATGTCAACTAATTTTTCCTCCGGGACCGATACGCATATCGCGCAGTTGGTGGACCGGTTCTTTCGCAGGATGCAGGTCGGTCTAGATCGGCGCGCCAAGGAATTCGATACTGACCGGATCGGTCCGGGAGGCTCCATGATCCTCCTCACGCTCGAAGAGATAGAGCCCGCCCCGATCCACCAGCTCGTCACCCGCATGGCCAGAGACAAATCACAAATGACGCGCGCGGTCCGCGCCCTTGAGGCCAAGAACCTGATTGAACGGATGGAAGCGTCCGAAGACGCCCGTGTTGTTCTCATCCAGTTGACAGACAAGGGTCAAGAAACAGTACGCCGTATACAACGCGCACTGGCCGAAACGCTTGACGAGCTATTGGTCCATCTTTCTTCGGCTGATCGACAGACCTTTGGCTGGCTGTTGGAACAGGCCACACGCGAAGCACCCGTGATTTCCCGGAATTCCACGACCACACAGGACGCTTGAGTATTGGGGCTGAATTACGCCTTGGGATGTGCGTTCCGGTAGACATCCATCAAACGGGCGGTATCAACCGCCGTGTAAGCCTGTGTGGTAGACAGAGAAGCGTGGCCAAGCAGCTCCTGTATCGCACGCAGGTCCCCGCCCGCACTCAAAAGATGTGTCGCGAAGGAATGGCGCAACGCATGGGGTGTCGCACTTGACGGCAAACCAAGTTGCAATCGGGCCTGCTCCATGACTTTGGCCACAAGGCGGGGGTTCAAAGCGCCCCCGCGCACCCCGCGAAACAACGGGGCTTCGGCTTCCACCGGATGCGGGCAGAGCGCAACGTAGCGTTGTACCGCCTCGCGCGCCGCGGGGACCACAGGCACAAGCCGCTCTTTATCGCCCTTGCCCCGAATCCGCAGAACCTCTGGCAATGGCGCATCTGCGCCTTTCAGACCAAGCGCCTCTGAAATCCGCAAGCCGCAGCCGTAAAGCACGGTCACAACAGCGACGTCGCGGGCAGCGACCCAGTCCTCCTTCGCCTGCACCTCTACCCGATCGATCATCGCGCGGGCGGCGTCCTCGGCCAATGGGCGCGGCAGCTTGCGCGTGTATTTCGGACTACGGGCCGCAAGAACAGCAGTTGGTTCAAACCCTTCCCGTTCGCCGATCCAGCGGAAGAACGTTTTCACAGCGGACAATGCGCGCGCCAGTGACCGAGGGCCAAGGCCTTGTCGTCTTGCGTCCGCCATCCAGGCACGCATGTCTGCTTGGGTGATGTCTCGCAGGCTGCCAAGCCCTGCCGCTCCGCCTTGGTGCTGCGCAAGAAACCCCAGAAAACCCGAAACATCGCGCCGGTAAGCCGCGATGGTAGCTTCCGAGGCGGCGTTGAGCGCGCGCATACGATCGAGCCACGCTTCCAGCGCCGCATATAACTGTGGAGACGTTTCGGTGACGCTCACGCGATCCAGCGCAAGATGGACCGCTCGACGACCCCGGCAAAGAAGGTCAGAAGATCCGTTCCCTGATTGGGGCGGAAATGCTCAGGGTCTTCGGAGCCCAGCGCCAGAAGGCCGGGAAGACGCGCCTCGCCGAAATCAAGCTTCAGCAGGGCTTCAGAACCGATATGTGGCGCCGCGGCGCCGTATAGTATCGCGGTTTCCGGCGACGCGGACTGCAAGGTCACTTTGCGCGCGGGCATGTTGATCGGACTGCCAGTCATCCGATCGATACCGCCGAAATCAACGACTTTGAGCACTTCGTCGAGTTGCGCCAGAACCGGATCAGGCTCTTCCTCGTGGCTTTCAAGCACCAGACGTACCGCATCCACATGCAGTAGCTCCGCGACCTCTCCCCCGAGATTTTGCATGAAGGCCGTGAAGTCCACCGGCTCCAGCACGCTCAGGACTGCACGGTGGATTTGGTTTGTGCCCGCCAGGTTCTCGTAAGCGGCGGCAATGACACTGCGATGGGTGTCCTCGAGGCGGTCGAGCCGGGCCTCCAGCTTTTCCATCGCAATACCACGCAAATCGACGATATTGGTTCCCATCCGGCGCTCATCCGCCGAGACGAGAGCTCGCATGACATCCCGATCTTCGAGAATCACGTCGGGTTCCGCCATGATCTGATCTTTCAGATCATGCAGTTTTTCAGCTGCTTCGCGCATATTGTTCCGTGTTCTGCTCAAAACTCTAGGCCATTATCTCTTTTGAATGACAGTCTACACGATCAGAGAATCTTCTGGCCAGTTTTTTCCCAATCTGAGAGAAATTGTGCCAGCCCCTTATCCGTCAGGACGTGGTTTGCCATCGCCTTTATGACCGCCGGAGGGGCCGTTGCGACATCGGCGCCAATCAGCGCAGCGTCCTTCATGTGGTTCGCCGAGCGGATAGATGCCGCAAGGATCTGCGTGTTGAAGTCGTAGTTGTCGTAGATCGCGCGGATATCGGCGATCAGCTCCATCCCATCGAGGTTGATGTCATCCAAACGCCCGATAAAAGGTGAGATAAACGTGGCCCCGGCCTTGGCGGCAATCAGGGCCTGATTGGCCGAAAAACACAGCGTGACGTTAACCATTGTGCCAGCATCTGTGAGCGTTTTACAGGTCTTCAGACCAGCCCATGTCAGAGGCACTTTGACCGCAATATTTGGCGCGATCTCAGCAAGTTTTCGTCCCTCAGAAATCATTTCATCTGCGTCCGTGGCCACCACTTCTGCACTGACCGGGCCTTGCAACAGATCGCAAATTTCTTTCGTGACTTCGAGAATGTCCCGGCCCGATTTGAGGATCAGCGAGGGGTTTGTCGTCACCCCATCGACCATGCCAAGGTCGTTGAGTTCGGCAATGGCGTCCACATCGGCGGTATCGACAAAGAATTTCACGGGTGGGTCTCCTGAGGGGTTGAGCAGCGATTGCCGGTCTCATATCGCATGGGGGGTGGGCGCGAAAGGGGGCGGCATGCGGTTCGGCGAAGGAGAGCTTGTGGCAGTTCTGACCACTCAGCCGCTCGACCGCACGCTGGACTACCGCGCCCCGGAAGGCGGATGCACTTTGGGCGACTTCGTTGAGGTGCCGCTCGGACCTCGCCGCGTGTCGGGCGTTGTCTGGGGCAAGGCTGCCGGTGGATGGGATCCTGCGAAAATCCGCGCCATACATCGCGTGCTCGACGTGCCGCCAATGCGGGAGGAAATGGTAGATTTTCTAACCCGCGCCGCTGGCTACACAATCACGCCGCTCCCCGCGATGCTTCGGCTGGCCACCCGCGCGCCGGGCCTTGGCGAAGCGCCAGGGATGCGGAAAGTTTTGGTTCCCGGCCATGGCGAGCCCGCACGCATGACCGACGCGCGCCGGGCCGTGATGGATGCCCTCGCAGAATACGACGGTGCCCCGGTCCTGCAGTCAGAGCTCGCGCAGTCTGCGGGCGTGACCACTTCTGTCATCAAGGGCCTCGTGAAGGCGGGCGCGATTCTTGAACAGGACAGCCCCTGCGACCTGCCCTACCCGCCCCTTGATGTGACCCGTATTGGCAAACCGCTCACGGAAGACCAAGAAACGGCAAGTGGCACGCTGATTCACGCACTTAAGTCAGGCGGCTACGGCACGACGCTTCTCAAGGGCGTGACCGGGTCCGGGAAAACCGAAGTGTATCTGGAGGCTGTGGCCGCCTGCCTCGCGAGGGGCCGCCAAGCCCTCGTATTGCTGCCAGAAATCGCGCTATCAGCGGAGTTTCTGTCGCGGGTAGAGGCACGGTTTGGCGCCCGTCCGGCGGAATGGCATTCCGGCGTGACGATGACCGAGCGCCGCCGCTGCTGGCGCATGGTGGCCGAAGGCGGTGCGCAATTTGTGGTCGGCGCGCGCTCGGCGCTCTTTTTGCCCTTTCGCGATTTGGGGCTGATCGTCGTCGATGAGGAACACGACACCTCCTACAAACAGGAGGACGGCGTTCTCTACAACGCGCGCGATATGGCCGTGCTGCGCGCCTCGCTCTGTTCGGCACAGGTGGTCTTGGCATCGGCAACGCCATCGCTCGAAACCTGGGTGAACGCCGAGAGCGGCAAGTACGGGAAGCTCTCTCTGACCTCGCGCTTTGGGGATGCTGAATTGCCCGCGATGCGCGCGATTGACATGCGCGCCGAGGATATGCCGGCGAACCAGTGGCTGTCGCCTTCGCTGCGCGCGGCCACACAGACACGACTGGACGCTGGTGAACAGACACTCCTGTTTCTGAACCGGCGCGGCTACGCACCGGTTACGCTGTGTAGGGCGTGCGGGCACCAAATCGGCTGCGACGAATGCGATGCACGCATGGTCGAACACCGTTTCCAGAAGCGCCTGATGTGTCACCAGTGCGGGGCCACAAAGCAAATTCCCGAAAAATGCCCCTCGTGCGAGGTTGAAGGCAAGCTGGCCCCGGTTGGTCCGGGGGTGGAGCGTGTGGCCGAAGAAACCAAGGCGGCCTTCCCGGATGCGCGCGTTGCGGTGTTGTCCTCTGACCTTTTTAGCTCAGCCCGCGCGCTGAAGGCTCAGATCGTCGAAATTGCCGAGGGCGCTGCCGATATCATCATCGGTACGCAGCTTGTTGCCAAGGGGCACAACTTCCCTTTGCTGACTTTGGTCGGCGTCGTGGATGCAGATCTTGGTCTGCAAGGCTCGGACCTGCGCGCGGCCGAGCGTACGTTTCAGTTGATGCGGCAGGTCGCTGGCCGTGCGGGCCGTGCCGAGAAACCGGGCGAGGCGCTTTTGCAAACGTTCCAGCCCGAGCATCCCGTGATCCGCGCGATTTTGTCAGGGGACGAAGAAGCGTTCTGGACCGCCGAAGCTCAGGAACGGGAAGCCGCCGGCATGCCGCCTTTCGGTCGCTTGGCCGGCGTGATCCTGTCCTCGCCGGATTTGCAGGCGGTATTTGATACTGGAAACGCGCTGGCACGTGCGGATGGTCCACTTCGCCGTGTGGGCGCGCAGGTTTATGGCCCCGCCCCCGCTCCGATTGCCCGCGTGCGCGGACGCCATCGCGTACGCCTGCTTGTCAAAGCCTCGAAATCGGTGCCGTTGCAGCCGGCGCTCGCAGAGTGGGTGGCACAGATCAAGCTACCGCGCGATCTCCGTCTGTCCCTCGATATCGACCCGCAGAGCTTCTTCTAGCCGTAGACCGAGGCAGCACTCTGAATGAGCCTGAGGCTCAAGAAGAACTCAAGTTGACTGACCGAGGGCTCATCTAACGCCTCCCAGAAACCGTGGTCACCGCAGCAGTAGAAATTCCCAGATCCTTCGATATCGCGCAGAATGGTTATGTCGAGACACAGCTGAAAGGCGGTCACCAGGGGTACCCGTGCATCGCCGAGACTATATAAACAGGGCGATTTTCGACCAGACCGTCCGGTGCCTTCCAAAACCCGAAACATCAAAGGTTACGATGGGGTCCGAAGCATAGCTCAAAAATATCACGCGAATGGGCCCCATAGCGCACCCTCCGGCGTGCACAGCGCGTACTTCTGATTGGTCACACGATCCAGTGACGCGTTTCAGGACAGGGGGCGCCAGACCGGGCCAATGAACAGAGCGCGTGCCTAAACAAGCCCCGTCGACCGGATCAATCAGAGCGCTGAAAATGACGTGGGGGCTTGACTGCTCAACCGCCCCCGACTGAGACCCTCAGCATTGGGGAGACCAGCAGAGCGGCTGTTATCGGTCGCCGCGCGACAAACAGAAATCCGTGCCAGGTTTCAAAGCGAAAGCCGGATTGGCCCGCGCGCCGTGACGGGATCCACAGCAACGCCCTTTTGCGTTGCTTGCAAACCGATTTGTCCGGCAACGCGACGGATTTCTGGCATCAAAGGACGCCAATCCTCGGCAAGAGCACGGGCTGCTTCGGACGGGCAAAAACTCCGCCCTGCCCCACGGTCCTGCGCAAATCGTTGCAGAACCTGCGCGATCTCCGTGTCACTCGGCAGCAAGTTTGTCCTGAGTATTGGTTTCGAAATCCATTGCGTCATGGCGTTCGTGAAGCTGCATAGAGGGTTCCCCGAAGGTGCGGTTCACCATGCGCCCACGTTGTACGGCTGGACGTGCATCGATGCGCTTTGCCCAATCAACAACATGCGTATAGCTGCCTACATCAAGGAACTCTGCCGCATCATAAAGACGCCCGAGCACCAGCTGCCCGTACCAAGGCCAGATTGCAATATCGGCGATGGTGTAGGTGTTACCGGCCATCCAGTCATGCTCCGCCAGATGGCGGTTCAACACGTCAAGTTGGCGCTTGGCTTCCATCGCAAACCGATTGATCGGATACTCCATCGGCTCCGGAGCATACGCATAGAAGTGGCCGAAGCCCCCACCAAGATAGGGCGCGCTGCCCATTTGCCAGAAGAGCCAGCTCAACATCTCGGGCCGCGCGTCATGGCTCAGGAACGCGTCGAATGTCTCCGCTAAATGAAGCAGGATCGCGGCCGATTCAAAAACACGGACCGGCTCCGCGCCGGATCGGTCGATGAGCGCGGGAATTTTCGAGTTGGGGTTTGCGTCAACAAAGCCGGACCCGAACTGGTCTCCATCGTTGATGCGAATAAGCCACGCATCGTACTCAGCCGCATGCCCTGCCGCCAGAAGTTCCTCCAACATGACGGTCACTTTTACACCGTTGGGCGTAGCCAGAGAATAGAGCTGGTAGAGGTGCGTTCCGACGGGCAGGTCCTTGTCGTGGGTCGCGCCTGCGATCGGGCGGTTGATCGAGGCAAACTTGCCTCCGTTTTCCTGATCCCAAGTCCAGACTTTCGGGGGCGTGTATCCGGTGCTGTCGCTCATGACCGCTCTCTCCTGTTGTTGGCCCTGATGTAGCGCGTCCGCCCCGCTGACCAAAGGCACATGAGTCTGTGCAGATCCGCACCACTTTTTGTCTTCGGATGTTCCCGATGGCCTCAGAAAATGCTGGCTGGGCCATGCGCCGTCGCGGTCTGCTAACAAAACACGGTGACAAACCAGAAACGCCGCAGCTACGGTGACGCCATCGCCGTCGCAGAAGGACCAGGCTCAGCGTGCTGAAAGAAACCATTATCCGATACCGCGAAGCGACCGCGATCTGGACGCCATTGTTCGTGGTACATATCTTTATTCGACTGTTGATCTCCGCGCTGCTTGTCCCTGTTATTGCAACGATTTTGACTGTCTCACTGTCGATGTCTGGGCAGTCCGCACTGACTGATCAGGACATTGCCTGGTTCCTGCTGAGCCCTGCCGGGGCTGTAGCCGGATTGGCCGTGGTCTCTTTGCTGATTGTTGCGGCAGTTTTGGATCTGGCGGTAATGACCGCGCTTCTGCACCATGGGCTGTCACGCCCGGGAAAAGCCTTGCAAGCCGCTGCACGCGTCAGCTTGAACGCGCTGGTACCCCTGACCCGCTTCGCACTTGCATTGCTCATCCGTGTACTTCTGCTTGCCGCACCGTTCCTCGTCGCAGCGGGGCTGATCGCAGCGATGTTGCTGCGCGAATTCGATATCAACTATTACCTCACCGCGCGCCCACCCAGTTTCACGGCAGCAATCGTGATAATTGGTGCTCTTGTCGCGGTGCTTGGTGGGCTATTGATCCACCGGCTTTCAGGCTGGGCCATTGCCCTTCACCTGACCCTTTTTGAGGGAAGCAGCGCGCGGGCCTCCTTCATTGAAAGCCGCGAGCGGATGGAAGGGCATCGAAAACGGCTGATCTTCCAACTCATGGTCTGGCTCGGCATCCGGATCGCGCTGGCCTCGGTGCTCGGGATTGTCGCCGGTTTTCTGTTAGGGAACACACCCAACTTGTGGGGAGAAAACCTGCGCCTGCTGACAGGCTCGATAATCTTGATCAGCGTTCTTTGGTCGATCGCGAATTCCGCGCTCAGTGCGCTTGCAAACGGCGTTCTGGCGGACATTCTGAATGATGAATTTGAACGCTCTCAACTGGGGCGCACAACCTATGAAGATCACAGTGCGTCTGCCGCACCAGACCACCTGCTCTCCCGTTCGAACCTGACCATCGCTGCAGTCGGGCTGCTCTCGCTGACCAGCCTGGGGGCTGGTGGGGTTCTGATGCAACGCGTCACCAGCGACACAGAGATCGAGGTGATCGGCCATCGCGGGGCGGCAGCGCTCAAGCCCGAGAATACGATGGCAGCGGTCCTGAAAGCTGTCGAAGATGGTGCCGACTGGGTGGAAATTGACGTACAGGAAAGCGCCGAAGGCGAAGTGATTGTTGCCCATGACAGCGACTTCATGAAGGCCGCACGTGTGCCAACCAAAGTGTGGGATGTAACCGCAGCTGAACTGGAAACGATCGACATTGGCAGTTGGTTCGACCCGGCCTACGCAGATGAGCGTACGCCCACGTTGCGGCAGGTGCTGGACGCAGTTAAAGATCGCTCCAACCTGCTGATCGAGCTCAAATACTATGGCCACGACGTCGATCTGGAAAACCGCGTGATCGCGCTTGTCGAAGCGGCCGGCATGGCGGATCAAGCGGCGACCATGTCGCTGAAATATCCGGCCGTCCAAAAGATGATCTCGTTGCGCCCTGACTGGCGGGCGGGTGTTCTGGCCGCCACCTCTGTTGGTGACCTGAGCGGCCTTGACGGAGATTTTCTTGCCGTCAACACGGCCCAGGCCTCTACACGACTGATACAAAGTGCCCATGCCGTCGGGAAAGACGTGTATGTCTGGACTGTAAACGAGCCCGCCTCCATGATGCGGATGATTTCCCTTGGGGTGGATGGTCTGATCACAGACGATCCCGCACTCGTGCGGGAGGTGATCAGTTTCTACTCAGATATGACAACAATAGAACGAGCGTTGATCGCCCTAAGTGGCGGCATAGGCGTGGCCTTCGACCTCGATCCGCCTGAGGATTTGCGTCCATGATCAAAGGACTCGGGAGAACTGCGATAGCTGTCGCGGCGCTGTGCACGCAGGCACTTGCAGAAGAGCACGGGAAAAAGGGTTTCTCCGGCACACTGCAGCGGGGGTTTGAGCTACCTGCGCATCGCGGCTTGCTCAATAAGATGACCTCCGAAGACGTGATCCTTGCGCCTTTCGCAACCGATGGCTGCAGCGGGGGATTATCGGCCAGTTGGACCGTAGTGGCAGACCTTTTCCCGAGCTTTGAAGAGGCCCATGAGGATCGCCCTCCGTGGGAAAGCTGCTGCTTGTTGCACGATCGGCACTATCACCGTGCCGGCGGAGCGCTCACGCCCGAGCAGAGCTATGATGCGCGTCTGGCTGCCGACGAACAATTGCGTGCTTGTGTTGTGGCCGGTGGCGAAACGCGGGTCAACTCCCTGTCTGCGCGATACAATGTCAGCCCCGATCAGGTCAGACTGGCTTACAGCACGATTGGCGATGCCATGTACAACGCAGTGCGCTTTGGGGGCGCGCCATGCTCAGGCCTGCCGTGGCGCTGGGGTTACGGGTACCCGGGCTGCCTGCCAAGCTTGCAATAAACCGCCTGAAGGGAGACCACGATGGCCGAGCGAAGTTTCGGAACGACGCTAAAAAACCTGTTTCTAGCCTTGCTGAATGCCACACTGATCCTGATCGCGTTGTGCCTTTTCCTTGCATGGCAAACCGTCCAGTCTTTGCAGGGTGTAACGGAAGCGTTTGCGGACCGTCTTGTCGAGCTTGCCCCTCTTCGCGAGGACTTGCAAAAGCTGACCTCGGAAGGCGCTGCACTGCGCGGGGAGTTTCAAGCCCTCCGCACGGCTGCCCGCACAGACACCGCTGCTATAGCTCCCGAACTGGAGGCCCGTATCGTCGCGCTTGACGAAAAAGTCAGCGATACAGCCGCGCGTGTGAATGAATTGCTCGACGCACCCGAGGACCTGATCTTTGCAGGTATTGACCATGGTGCAGCAGCGCTTACGCAAAGTGTTTCTGAAATTGTTGGCTGCACCCGCCCGGCAAGTACGGGGGATGCGGATCTGAGCTCTATCTTTTTGCCCTCCAGATCGTCTGGGTGAAGGAGCACCAGAAAGCCTTAAGTTCCCAAAGCCCCCTGATCTTCACCTTCTGCCGTCAGCGAAATCTGATGTGACGATATCCGCTCCCAACGGGCAATACATGCGCTCGACCTGATGCGCTGCGTCGTTCCAGTCCGACCACCGCTATACGAATTGGTAGCTTGAGCAATAGCCAGAAGAATTACCTTTTGGTTAAGCGAAAGTATCCACTCACGGACGACGCATTTACAGAATGGGTCCGCTAACTCTTTAGCGGACCCACGACTTTTGTGGCGCTGTGTTTCCAACCGGGTTTTAGCACCTACGGGTCATTCTGACCGAGTGACCTCCTGATCAGTATCAGCCTGAACACTGTTTAAATCTCCAAGACGTTGGTTGGTGTCGTTGCAGAGACCGTTGAGACGTGCGGTCGCCACCTTGAACGATTTTACGGATTGGGTCTCAGCCTTTTTGGACGCCGCTTCTATACCGGCGGCAAGTGTCCGGAGGCCAAAGAGCGCAGCCGCTCCGCGCAATTTGTGAAGCTGCTTTGCGATCTCCCCAAAGTCTTCTGAGGTCATTGGGTCTTCGATTTCGAACAGAAAATCGGACATTTCGTCGAAAAACTGAGTCAGCGAGTCGTTTAGTTGCGACCGGCCGAGCGCATCTAGGAGTTCGTTGAACACGGCCTCATCAACCAGATCTGCAGAGGACGTCGCTGCCTCCGTTTCGGCAGGCTCGCCCTGCAAAATTCTTGCCAGGTCGTAGATCCTGATCGGCTTCGTCGAAAACCCGTCCATACCCGCAGCCATAGCTGTTCTAAAGTATTCATCCTCTCCGTATGCGGTGAGCCCATGGATGGCCGTCTGTCTGTTTGGACCAACCGCCTCTCTGATCTGTCTTGTCAGCTCAATACCGTCTGTATCCGGAAGACTGATGTCCATAAGGATTATGTTAAAGGGCCGGCGCATCGCTGCGTCGAAGCCTTCGCGCGCGTTCTTCGCGCATACGACCGAATGCCCCATACCAGTGAGCATTTCCTCGAGAACAGTGCTGTTTATGTCGTTGTCTTCAACTACGAGCACATCAAGGCGCCCTTGCAACGGAGCGAAAAGCTCCCGACGGACCTGAGCTTCGGGTGCCAGTTTCGTCGATGGGTGGCTGGCTCGATTTAGCGGAAGCCTTAGAACGAATGTGCTTCCGACACCCTCGGTTGATCGGGCGGTGATATCGCCTCCCATCAATCTTGCGATCTTTCGAGAGATCGGCAGGCCCAGCCCGTCGCCGCGCGAGAGCCTGCCCTGCGGGCTCGTGAGTACGACAAAGTCTTCGAACACGGCCTCGATTTTTTCTACGGGGATCCCGTCGCCGCTGTCTGAGACAGTGATGCTTGCAAGCGTTGTGTCTGTGGCATGGACACCCTCGACACTCACTCTGACGCCACCGATTTGCGTGAACTTAATGGCATTGCCAACAAGGTTGGTCAGCATCTGTCCAATTCGGTTCTCGTCAGCGACAAAATCAATCTGCATGCTTGGCTCGACCTCGACTGCCAGATCTAAGCCTTTCTGAATTGCAAGAGGCTCGAGGACGCTCACGGCTTTCGCCACCATCTCGGAGAGGTTGAAAACTCGCGGAGACAAAACCAATGAGTTGGTTTCGATGCGGGTCGCGTCTAGCGCCTCGTTCACCTGCTCACGCATCAGCTCTCCGGAGCCAGCCGCGACATCCAAATAGTACAGTTGCTTTCGTGACAGGTTGGTTGTCTTGAGCAAATCCAACACTCCTAAAATCCCATTCAGGGGTGTTCGCAGTTCATGGCTCATGATTGCGAGAAACTGAGACTTAGCGCGATCAGTTCTCTCTGCTTTTTCCTTGGCATCGCGAAGTGTTTTTTCATTTATTTTTTCGACACTTATGTCGCGAAGATAAATCACTACCAGATCGTTTTCTGTGTCTGATACTGAAGTGACACTCACTTCCGCCGGAAATGGCTCCCCCGTCCGACGGACGCCCTGAATTTCCAGCCGCCCCTTACCAATCAGCTCCGACAGATCAGAGTCATGAGGAACCGAGGTAACGCGTCGATTGGCCTTCTGACCAAGCGCGGGCAGGATCGAGTTCTGAATTGGTTTTCCTATCAGGTCGCCTTTTTTCCAGCCAAGTATTGATTCAGCTGCTTCATTCACCTCCTCAATTCTGCCTGTGCCATCGGCGATAATAATCGCGTCCAGAGAAGCCGAAACTGTCGACGCGAGCCGCGCTGACGACGCACGAAGCGCAATGTCACGTTCTCGAGCGATCCAGAGAAGTCGGTTGAGAACCACCAATAAAGCTGCAAGTGCCAAAATGACTGCGATTGCCACGAAGCTAGTATTTCTCAACTTCACAGAAAACGCCCGACGCCTGTCCTCGGTTCGTTCGGCTCCTCGAGAAATCCCGATCAGTGCAAGCTCGCGTGCAAGCGGACGTGTTTGTGAGGTGAGTTCGAGCAGTTGCGCGAGATCTTCGTTTGTAATTTCGCCTTCCAGAAGACGATCGGCTCTCTCGGAAAAGAGTCGCACCTGTGCAAGCAGCTCCGAGGCTTGTTCGTCGCTTGATATGATTTCGAGGGCGTTCCCTCGGCCAACAAGATCAACGCGGCTCAGAGTAATGTCGGTACGCAACCTGATCGTCTCCAGGTCAGGTTGTGGGCGGGACGTCTGGTCCAGTAACGTCGACTGCAAGTTCGCGAACTCAGTATCCAACTGCAGGATCGTCCACTGAGCATTTTCGTTCCCAGCAGTCGAAAGCGCCCGAAGATCAAGCCAAAGGTTACGCCCCAAGATAGCGATGAAGACAACCAAGACCAGTATGGCCGTCGGTAAAGCAAACCTTGAATGGTTTTTGAGCATTCACTCTTCCCGGCTTGGCGTTCGCCTACGCTTCTTCGAGATTTTCTCAGTCGAGCACTTTGAGTTGTTTCAGCTGCCACACCGAGCGGGCGAAGTTTGACTCTGTCTGATACCTGGCACCCCGATCGAAAGGATAGATGATCCAGTATGGACCCTTCTCTCGAACGGACATCGTCTCTCCGTCCATCCGCGTTGCCAGAATAGGAGCCCCATCCTCAAGGTCTGCCAGCGGCATTTCCACTGAGTAGTCGTTGAGCGCTGACATCTGCAGAGTCGTTCCTTCCGCATCAACACTCTGAAGCAAGGACAGAACTGATACTCCGCTGAACCTGTTCGACCCATCGGTCCAGATCGTAGTTGTTGTGAACTCGGTCTGTTCCATCGCGTCGAGATCTTCGAGCGACAGCTGTATGGCCTGTCCGCCAGCCAATTCTACTTCGAGAGGAATAGTATCCTGTGCATTGGCCTCGACACATAGAGCCGCTGACGTGACAAAAATTGCGGCAACGAGCATTCGAAACATTGTCTTATTTTCCTCCCTCGTGGCAGAGGGGTATACATGCATCACAGGGCGATTAAAATGCCGATATGCCGTGCGGCCTTGCCAGGGCGCACCGTAGTTCGCGAAGCACTCAACCAGGGTTGCAACTAAAAAAAACATGCCAAGTATTCTTCTTGCTGACGACCATCAGTTGGTCCGTGACACTGTCGCCGCATACCTTGCAGCCAAAGGCGGGTTTAACGTGCAATCGGCGGCCACTGCTCAAGAGGCGCTCGAGGTTCTTTCGTCGCAGAAACAAATTGATCTTGCCATCCTGGACTACGAAATGCCCGGTATGAACGGTCTTGACGGACTGGCAGAGTTAAAGCGGCATTACCCAGACCAAAAAACCGCTTTGATATCAGGGGTCGCAACATCAGATGTGGCCGAAAAAGCCATGCATCTGGGGGCGGTCGCATACTTTCCGAAATCGATGCCCGTAGCGTCAATGTTGGACGGAATTCGGCAACTTCTGGTAAGTGAATGCGGGCCGCAGCAGGATCCCGACACCATCGACGGGAGCAGCCCACAACCGCGTGACTATGGCCTAACGTCACGGGAGGAGCAGGTCCTTGCACGGCTCACACTTGGCCAATCAAACAAGGTGATTGCTGAGGAACTGCGCTTGAAGGAGGTGACTGTGAAATTCCACATCACCAACATTCTGTCGAAACTCGGCGTAAGTAACAGAACCCAGGCAGCTTTGCTCGCTTCGACAGAAAAGCTGATCTGACCAGTTCGACACGCAACTTTGTTGGCAACCTAAATACACACATTCTTGTGGTAAGAGGCGCGCGCAGCAAATTGCTGAGATCGCAAAATATCGAAACCTCAGAAACTTAGTGTGGCTCCGTGAAAGTTCTTCATGACCTCCAAAGTGCCTTTGTCGTATGCCGCGTACCGCTCCACACCGTCGGCGCGCACCGAAGGTATGGAACGGAGCTTGTCCTGCAAGTATTTAACGCCTGCAATATTGGAGACGCCTGCCCCGTGGATGGAAAAGGCAGTTGACGAAAAGGTCAGTGCTGTTTCCGCTCAACGTTTTGTTTAAAGCGCGCGGCGCCACCATTGCCGCCAAAGATAGAATGCGGAACGACGGCGAATTGGCCTGTTGAGGGCCATGATTAGAAAAATTGCCATTGGTCTACTCGATTTGCCTGCCATGGCGCGGGTTTATCCCACGCTCATACCCCCTATACGCTTTCGAGGTACTAGTCGGTCAAGACGTTGGTGCTGCTGACAGGGACGGAGCTATTCGCCTGAAACTAAAGTGCAACATGCGATGGCAGCTTCGCACCCAAAGCGCTGATCGCCCAATCTGCGCTGAAAAAAAGCCGCCCACGCAAGAAGAGACACTCCTATCGGCGGTCGGGAAACCGGCTACTGAACATTTTTGTAAAGTTCAGTTCAGGCCTGTGTGAGCTCCGGACTCCATTTTGACATTAATCGAAATCCGGAGGCCTTCATGCACAAATCAACTCTTCTCATCGCCAGTATCTTTGCATTGGCCCATTTCGCATTCGTCGCGCCATTTGTGCCCCTTGCAAACATTTTGCCCGCCGGGCTTGGCGCTCTGTCGATGAGTTCGATGGCCCTCAGCCTAACCCTTGCGGCGCGGTGGAGACCGGTCGATCGGATCATGGGGGGTCCTGACAAATCCTACGTTGCGCATCGCTGGCTTGGGTTTTTCGCCCTTGGCGGCGCGTTAGGCCACTGGGCCCTTGCATCATCGGTCGGTGCGGGTGTTCTACCTGTTCTTGCTGATAGTGGAGAAGATTTTGGAACACTCGCTGCAATCGGGCTTCTCGTGATGACAGCGGCGGCGGTTGTTCGCGCCATTCCCTACCATCTCTGGAAGGCCAGCCACATGCTCATGGGACCGATCTTTGTTCTGGCGGCGTACCACACGTTTTTTGTGGCCAGTCCCTTGGCGGTCGGCGCGGCGCCGTGGACACTGATGGCAGTCGTGTCCGTTGTGGGACTAATAGCCTGGATACAGACGCTACTCCGAAAGAGATCGCCCACCCGACTGCTCACGGTGTCACAAGTTTTGCCATTTGAAGGCGGGGTGGACGTCACCCTGGACTCCGATGTGCCCTTGCCCCCCTACCGTCCCGGGCAGTTCGCCACGATCGCCTTCAACAAAGCGCGGGCGGAAGCGCATCCCTTTACTATTGCGGGAGGAAACGAATGGTCTCGCAGGTTTATTGTTCGGGCCGCAGGCGACTGGACCGACACTTTTGTGCGGAACGTCGCCGAGGGCGACACGTTCCGGTTGGGGCGTGGTGTCGGCCGTTTCCTACCTCAAGTTCACGCTGCACGCAGCGCTCAACTTTGGGTCGCGGGAGGTGTCGGGATCACGCCCTTTCTCGCAGCACTGGAACAGATGAAGCCAGATGAAGGTGCGCAGGTCACACTGGTCTATTGCACACGCAACCGGGCGTCCGCTGGCGGCATCGAGGATGTCGAGCGCCACGCCGCCCGCCTGCCGCAAGTCCATCTGGTTGTTCTAAGCGATGAGGATGGCTCGCGCCTGACCAAGGAACGATTGACGCAAATGGTACGCAGCATGCCGTCCAAGACGCAGGCCTATGTCTGTGGGCCCGAGGGGTTACAATCGCTGGTCACCTCCGCTTGGAAGGGCGCAGCAATGAACTCTCGCGTCCACTCGGAACGCTTTGATTTCCGTGGCGCTTATGGGTTGACCGAGATCGTGTACATCGGAAAACCTGTGCTCGAGGCCGCACGGGACTGGGCGACAAGAGCAAGGAATGCACCGAATGCGTCTGCTGGTACTTGAGGATGATGCGTCACTTGGGCCCTGGATCGAGAAAGGCCTCCGCGAGGCCGGGCATGTGGTCGATCTGTTCACGAACGGCAAAGAAGCTTTGGTAGCCGCGATGAACCAATCCTATGACGTCCTAGTTCTAGACCGGATGGTGCCGGGACTTGACGGTCTTTCGGTTCTGAAGGCCCTCCGACAAGCAAAGGTCACCTCTCCTGTGGTTTTTCTGACCGCTCTGGGAGAAGTCGACGACCGGGTTGAGGGCCTGCATGCCGGCGGGGACGACTATTTGGTCAAACCGTTTGCCTTCAGCGAGTTGCTCGCCCGGATCGAAGTTCTGGCCCGACGGCAGACAGCTACGACCGAGCAATCCTCGGAGTTGTCAGCAGGTGATATCGTGATCGATCTTCATAAGCGCACCTGCACGCGTCAGGGCAAACCGATTGACCTCAACCCGAAGGAGTTTTTGCTGCTTGAGGTGTTCATCCGCTCCAAAGGACGCGTCCAAACCCGCACTATGCTGCTGGAACGCGTCTGGAACATGAACTTTGACCCGACAACCAGCGTCGTGGAGACACATATCAGTCGGTTGCGCAGCAAGATCGAGAAACCCTTTGGCGACACCTTGATCCGGACCATTCGAGGCACTGGCTATGTTTTTGAGCCGGGTTAGCGGACTGCTGAAGTTATCCGTCGTGCGCCAGACACTCTGGCTGCTGGCGCTATTCTTCCTGGTCTCGTTGATTGCCTGGGGCGGTACTTACTTTCTCGTGCAACGCGAGATGCTGCAGGCAGTCGACGCGCGGCTAAAAACGCGAATGGAGGCAGCGGTCGCGGCCTTGGACGCCGGCGAAACGCTGCCAGAGCCGGGCAATGGCGAAACCTCCGTACTGTTCACGGCCACGGAGCGTCGCGACGGGTTTGAAACACGTGACCTGCCAAAGGATACTACGGAAATGCGCTATTTTGCGCAGAGCACGCCGCACGGGCAGATCGAACTGGGTGAGAATACGGAAAGACAGGAAGAGCTGCGGGACATCTTGGCCGGCGGCATGCAGCTTAGTCTTGTGGCAACACTCCTGATCTCATCGCTTGCCGGGTTGTGGATGGCGAAACGTAGTCAGGAGCGATTGAGTACGATCAATGATGGGCTGGCAAAAGTGGCCCGGGGGGACTTGGCCACGCGCATCAATCTGGAAGGTCAGGATGATCTGAGCCTGTTGGCCGAAAGGATCGATGCCACCACCGCGCGGCTCGAGATGGCAATGACCCAGATGCGTGTTCAGTCTTCCAATATTGCGCACGACTTACGCACACCGCTTGCCCGGCTGAGAGCGGAGATTGAAAGCAACCTGCTTGTATGCACGGAACAAGACCGACCGGACCTGCCTGAAGTGCTTGGGTCTGCACTGGATCAGATTGATCGGATTACTGACACCTTCGAAGCGCTGTTACGGCTGGCTCGAATTGAAAGCGGCGCGGGACGGGAGGCCTTTACGCCGGTCGATCTCGGCGACCTGGTCGATTTTGTCGGCGAGACTTTTGGGCCGGTTGTAGAGGATGCCGGCCAGGTCCTGAAGATTGAGAAAGTTCAGCCCGCGCAGGTTCAGGGAGACCATGACTTGCTGGTGCAACTACTGGCCAACCTGATCCAGAACGCGCTGCGGCACGGGGCGCAGACACAAATCATTGCCTTGCAAGTGCATGGTCCCCGTCTGATCGTGAGTGATGAGGGTCCCGGCATTCCTTTTGCTGACCGTGACGCCGTATTGCAGCCGCTCTACCAAGGGGAAACCACGCGCCAGACCGAAGGGTTCGGGTTGGGCTTGTCGCTTGTGCGGGCGATTACGGAGCTTCATGGCGCAGATCTGAGCTTGTCAGACGGGCCAAACGGACGCGGGCTGACCGTAACGGTCCGATTTGCGCAGGTTACAGAATTGTAAGCCTGGGGTCAGGCAGATGCCAGACGGCTGCATTACCTCCGTTGTATCGAAAGCAAAAAGGACATCTCATGACCCGACTTAAGACCTTCATTTGCACGGCCCTCGGCCTGGTTCTCGCACTCGCAGTCCTGGGCGCATTTGCCGGCGTTGGCCTCGCTATTTTGGGTGCACTGGTTGTGTTGGGCCTCAGCGCGACCCTCGCGGCCTGGATCGCCACTGCCTTCGAGCCCAAACCGGCCTGTTCCAAAGTGTGATTTGAAACCGAAGGTACCCGAAGGACCCGCCGTCGGTTTCTGACCGGCAGTATAGTTGCAGCGCCGGCACCTTCTGGGATATCCGGCCTGCGCCCGCTTCTATAGCGACTGCGCTCAGGTTGGCTTAGCGGTTACGAAACTGCCCGGTGCCGGCTCCAAGGACTTATAACGCCCGCGTTTCGCCACTTTGCGAGGCGCGACCATCTCGCCGCTCTTTTCGGCAAGCCATTCAGACCAGTGTGGCCACCATGACCCTTCGTGAGCGTCGGCATTTGCGAGAAAAGCCTCAACCGAAGCCGGATAGCTGGAGGATGTCATGTACCCATACTTCTGACGTTTGCCCGGAGGATTGATCACGCCGGCGATGTGACCAGACCCGCCCAGAACAAATTCCACCTCGCCTCCGATGATCTGTGTGGCCGGGTAGATCGACGTCCAAGGTGCGATATGGTCATCACGCGTTGCCAGCACAAACATGGGCGGCGTTATCTTCGAGATGTCAATCTTCACGCCATCCATCTCAAGACCGCCGGGCTGTCGCAGCTTGTTTCGAAGATAGACTTCCTCAAGGTACCACAGCAGCATGGCTTTCGGCAGACGCGTGGAATCCGCATTCCAATACAGAAGATCAAACGGTCTCGGCTTGTCCCCTTGCAGGTAATTCGACACGTAGAACGACCAGACGAGGTCGTTCTCACGCAGCATCGAGAACATGTCCTGGAGATGGTGCGCCTCCAAATACCCTTTTTCTTCCATGTGTGAGCGGAGAATTTCCAGCCGGTCGTCGTCGATAAAGACGCCGATTTCGCCCACATCCTCGAAGTCCACCATGGTCGCCAGCGTTGTGGCGCTGTTGATACGGTCGTCGCCCTTTGCTGCAAGGTAGCCGAGCATGGCGGTTACCAGAATGCCACCGATGCAAAACCCGAGTACGTTGGCTTTCTTTTCGCCAGTTATGTCGCGAATGACGTCCAGCGCAGCAAGTGGACCGAGCCGCATGTAATCGGTGAAATCGAGATCAGCATGCGCTTTTGTCGGGTTTGCCCAGGAAATCACGAAGACTGAATGTCCCTGATCCAGCGCATAGCGGACCAGGCTGTTTTCGGGGCGCATGTCCATAATGTAGAACTTATTGATCCACGCAGGCACAAACAGCATCGGAACCCTGTGCTGCGTTTCCGTGCGCGGGTGGTATTGGATCAGTTGCATCAACTCATTCTGGAACACGACCTCTCCCTCGGTCGTGGCAAGATCTACCCCAACCTCGTAGGCCTCGCTGTCATTGGTCGCGATATCGAGGCGTCCTTCTCCGCGTTCGAGATCGGTGAGCAGGTTTTCAATCCCGTCGAGCACACTTTGCCCACCAGTTTCCAGCATCTTTGCGCGGGCCGCGGCGTTGGTGGCCAGATAGTTTGCGGGAGACAGAGCGCTGATCGCTTGCCGGGTGTAGAACTTCACCCGCAAGTCATCCCGACCCTCTTCAGTCAGTGTATCCAAAAGATCTTCCATTGCGCCTTCGAAGACGAGGAAAGCATCGCGGTAACTGCGCGAGAACGGGTCGTCCGACCAACTATCATCTCTGAAGCGGCGGTCCTTTACCTTCTCGTCCGGGGGCGCAAACATGGCCTGCCAAGCCTCAAACATAGCAGTCCCGGCCTTAAGCTGCGCGGTCCAGAGCTCCTGTGGCTTCGTAAGGGCGCGCGCCCAGACGTTGGCGTAGGCACGAGCCAATGTGGCGCCGTCCATCAACTGGTACTCCGAGCCCGTCGCCTGTGCGACGGATCGCGACTGCATTTTGGTCGCTGCGGCAACGGAGCGCTGCGCAAGTGCCATCATGCGCTGCGCCGTCTCATTCACATCAGGAAGCTGAGCTTCGGGCGTTTCATCGGACATGACGGTTTCCTCCCCGCGAGTCATAATCATCGCTGGTGGCGCCCACTGGCGCCACCAGCCTGTTTCAGTTCAGACGCTCAAAAGCCAGCGCGATGCCCTGGCCGCCCCCGATGCACATCGTGACAAGGCCGTACTGGCCTCCAATGCGTTCCAGCTCATAGAGCGTTTTGATCGAGATGATGGCGCCTGTCGCCCCGATCGGGTGACCAAGAGCAATGGCGCCACCGTTCGGGTTTACCTTGTCCGTGTTGAAGCCAAGCCCGGCGTTTACGGCACAGGCCTGCGCAGCGAAGGCCTCGTTTGACTCGATCACGTCGAACTGGTCCGCGGTCATATCGATCTTCTGCAGAAGTTGTGTCACAGCCGGAATTGGCCCGATCCCCATCACTTCATGACGCACGCCGGCGATAGCGTACCCCAGCAGGCGCGCGCGCGGTTTAAGTCCGGCTGCATCCGCGGCATCCGCGGAAGCCAGAACCAACGCCGCCGCGCCGTCGTTGATGCCCGAGGCGTTACCTGCGGTTACGGACCCGTCCTTTTTGAAGGCCGGGCGCAGTTTCGCCAAGCTTTCCATCGTGGTGCTGCCCTTGATATGTTCGTCGGTCGCGAAAGACACCATATCACGCTTCACCTTTACCTCGATAGGCAGGATCTGGCTTTGGAAGTGGCCGGCCTCAACCGCAGCAGCGGCACGCCGCTGGCTCTCTACGGCAAAGGCATCCTGTTGCTCTCGGGTGATCTGGTTTTCAGCGGCCACGTTTTCGGCCGTCACGCCCATGTGGCCCACGCCAAACGGGTCGTTCAATGCGCCGATCATCATATCGGAGAACGCCACATCGCCCATCTTCTGCCCGGTGCGGATCGACTGCGTGGAATGCGGCGCGCGCGACATGCTTTCGGCACCACCGGCCAGAGCGTACTCGGTATCGCCAAGCATGATGTGCTGAGCCGCGTTCACGATGGCCTGAGCGCCTGAGCCGCAGAGGCGGTTCACGGTCAGCCCGGTTGCCTCTTCCGGAACCCCTGCCTCAACGGCGGCGAAGCGGCCCATGTACATGTCCTTGGCTTCGGTATTGATGACATGACCAAAGACCGAGGCGCCGATCTGTCCCGGCTCTACGCCTGAGCGCGCCATAGCTTCCTTTGCGACAGCCGTGGCGAGTTGCGTCGGCGGAGTACCAGCCAGCGAGCCTCCAAAGGTGCCAATGGCCGTGCGGGCTCCGTCAAGGATGACAACGTCTTTCATGGGGATCTCCTCTCAAATGTCTTCAGGATGTGGGATGGCCAAGGCCACTGATGCGCGACGAGATGGCGTCCAGAACGGATGGGTCGTCTATGGTGGCAGGCATCTTCCAGGGCGTGCCGTCGGCGATGGCCACCATCGTACCGCGCAGGATCTTGCCAGAGCGCGTCTTGGGCAGTGCGTCGATTACGATGCATTGCTTGAAGGCGGCCACGGGGCCAATCTCCTGACGCACGAGCTTTACGCATTCACTCTGAATGTCTTCCTCGGCCCGCTTTGCGCCTGCGTTCAGGCAGACGAGGCCCAGAGGGGACTGACCTTTGAGCTTGTCGCCGATGCCGATTACCGCACATTCGGCGATGTCAGGGTGGGCGCTCAGAACTTCTTCCATCGCACCGGTCGAAAGCCGGTGACCGGCCACGTTGATGACATCGTCGGTGCGCGCCATGATATACACGTAACCGTCCTCGTCTTTCATGCCCGCATCGCCGGTTTCATAGTATCCCTGAAACGTGTCGAGGTAACTTTTGCGGAACCGTGGCTCGGCATTCCACAGAGTCGGTAGTGTCCCCGGGGGAAGCGGCAGTTTAATTGCAATCGCGCCAAGTGTGCCGGGGGCGACCGGATGACCGGCATCGTCGAGGATATCGATCTCGTAGCCGGGCATCGGCACGGTCGGAGAGCCCGGCTTAATCGGTAGCTCTTCTATGCCCAGTGGATTGGCAGCGATTGCCCAACCAGTCTCTGTCTGCCACCAGTGGTCGATTACTGGTTTCCGGAGATGGGTTTGCGCCCAGCTAATGGTGTCCGGATCGGCGCGTTCCCCAGCAAGGAAGAGTGCCTGCAAGCCGCTGAGGTCATATTTCTTCAGGTACTCCGCCTCGGGATCCTCGCGCTTGATCGCACGGAGCGCGGTTGGCGCGGTGAACAGGACTTTTACATCGTGCTCTTCAATGACGCGCCAGAAAGTGCCCGGGTCTGGCGTGCCCACAGGCTTGCCCTCAAAGACCATCGTTGTGCAGCCAGCCAGAAGCGGACCGTAGCAAATATAGCTGTGCCCAACGACCCAACCGACATCGGAAGCCGCCCAGAACACGTCGCCGGCCTGCACATTGTAGAGGTGTTTCATCGTCCAAAGGAGAGCCACCATGTGCCCACCGTTGTGGCGTACCACACCTTTCGGCTGGCCAGTCGTACCCGAGGTATAGAGAATGTACAGAGGGTCAGCGCCACCTACCGGAGTGCATCCAACCGGCGCCGCCGCGGAGGTGGATGCGACCCAATCAAGATCGCGGCCCTCCTCCATGCTGGCCTCGGCTTGCGGACGCTGCAAGATCACGCAGAAGTCCGGCTTGTGCTCGGACTGCGCGATGGCATCGTCCAGGAGCGGTTTGTATGCAATGACGCGCTTACCTTCGATCCCACAAGACGCGCTGAGAACAGCTTTTGGCGCCGCGTCGTTGATTCTGACGGCTAGCTCGTGCGCCGCAAAGCCACCAAAGACGACCGAATGCACGGCCCCGATGCGCGCACAGGCGAGCATCGCCTCCAGAGCTTCAGGGATCATCGGCATGTAGATGATCACTCTGTCGCCTTTGACCACACCCTGCTCCGCCAGAACACCCGCTAGGCGCGCGACCCTGTCCTGAAGCTCCGCGTAGGTGATCGTCGTCTTGCTGTCCGTTACGGGGCTATCGTGGATGATTGCAGCTTGATCTCCGCGTCCGGCCGCCACGTGCCGGTCAACCGCATTGAAGCAGGTGTTCGCTTCGCCATCCGCAAACCACCGATAGAGAGGCGCACTGCTGTCATCTAGCACCGTTTTCGGCGCCACCGTCCAGTCAACAGCTTCCGCTGCCTCGGCCCAGAACGCTTCGGGGTTTTGCTTCCACCCCGCATAGACATCTGCGTACTTTCCCATGGTCTTTCTCCTCCCTTGGGGCGATCAGCTAAAAAACTGTCCGCCGTTGGCCGAAATGGTTGATCCGTTGATGAAACCCGCGTCGTCGGATGCCAGAAATACAACGCAGCGTGCGATTTCTTCGGGCTCGCCCAGGCGGCCCACGGGGATTTGAGGCAGGATGTGCTTGTTCAGTACATCCTCATCGATGGCACGCACCATCTCGGTGCCGATATAGCCGGGGCAGACAGCGTTTACCGTGATGCCCGTGCGCGCGCCCTCCTGCGCCAGCGCCCGGGTGAAGCCGAGATCGCCAGCCTTGGCAGAGGAGTAATTGGACTGACCGGCCTGTCCCTTTTGGCCATTCACAGAAGAGATATTAATGACGCGGCCGAATTTGCGCTCGCGCATGCCGCTCCAGACAGGATGAGTCATGTGGAATAAACCGTTCAGGTTGGTGTTGATTACCGTGTCCCACTTTTCCTTTGTCATCCTATGGAACATACCGTCGCGGGTGATGCCGGCGTTGTTCACCAACACATCGATCGGGCCCAGATCGGTCTCAACCTTTTCAATCCCCCCGACGCAGGCCTCGTAGTCCCCAACAGACCATTTGTAGGTGGGAATCCCGGTTTCTTCAGAGAACTTGATCGCTGCTTCGTCATTGCCGGCATAGTTGGCAGCGACTTCATACCCTGCTAACGAAAGCTCCTTGCAAATTGCGGCACCTATGCCGCGGGTGCCGCCTGTAACCAAAGCAACCTTTTTCATGTGCAACGTGTCCTCAATCAGTGCCGTATCGTGCAGAGTCTCGCGTTGGCTTGCCTTAGAGCGCAGACATACTGGGCGTCGAGGACTGAACGTGTTACACTGTGAAAAGATGCAAATTGTAATACGCGAAATGCGAAAATGTGAATGACCGACGATCTTCGCAAGATTTTTGGGGGCGCGCGCATCCGGAATTTGCGCCAAAGTCATAAGATGACACAGGCCGAGTTTGCCGGAAAACTTGGTATTTCAACAAGTTACCTTAACCAAATTGAAAACAACCATCGGTCTCTTTCAGCCTCTGTCATCCTTGCGCTGTTCAACGAATTTCGCTTTGACCTGTCGGAACTCGCCTTAGACGAGTCTGGCAAAATCGCGGTGGATTTGGGTGAAATCCTCGCAGATCCTGTTTTTTCCGATACCAATGTTTTGCCTCAGGAGCTGAAAATCGCGGCCTCGAACACTCCGAATATGGTTCGGGCGTTTCTAGGGCTGTATCAGGTTTTCCAGAAAACCCGCGAACAACTCGGCCAGCTCGACACCACGCTGTCTGAAACAGAGGCTGCCGTCGCCCCCGTGCCCTACGAAGAAGTCCGTGATTACTTCCACTACAAGGACAATTATATCGACGAGCTCGACCGCGAAGCGGAAAGCTTCGCCCGCACGATTACTCAAAGCGGAAAGCAACGTTATGTGCTCCTCGCGGACTATCTGAGTGATGCGCACGGTATACGTGTCGTCGAGACAAAAAGCGCCGCGGAAGCCGGTGCTATCCGCCGCTACGATCCGATTTCCCGGACGCTTCATCTCAGCGCCACATCCAGCGCTGCTACCAATCTGTTCCAGATGGCTTACCAAGTTGGCCTGCTTGAACAAGGCGACCTAATCGAGAAACTACTCGACGAGGCGGGCTTTCATTCCTCCAGCGCCCGTGAAGTCTGCCGTATGACTTTCGCGAACTACTTCGCAGGCGCAGTCGTGTTGCCCTATCTGGAATTTCTCGAAGCAGCGGCGGAGACCCGTCACGATCTAGATCGGCTGGCCTTCCGCTTTGATGCCAGCCGGGAACAGGTGTGCCACCGGCTGAGTATGCTACAACGACCCGGGAACAAAGGGGTGCCGTTTTATTTTTTGCGTATTGATCGTGCCGGCAATATCACCAAGAGACACAGCGCGACCAGCCTGCAATTCACACGTTTCGGAGGGTCCTGCCCGCTTTGGAATATCCATAGCGCCGTTGAAAGTCATGGAGAAATCCTACGGCAACTCGCCAGCACCCCGGACGGTCTTCGGTATCTCTGCCTCGCATTCAGCAAAACCATCCGCAGCTCTGACTTTCGCAAAGCTTCCCGAAAATACGCGATCGGTCTCGGATGTGAGGCTAAGTATGCCAGCAAACTTGTGTATGCCGATGATTTGGATGTCACGGACCCGGAGAGATTCGAGCCTATTGGAACCGGTTGCCGCATCTGCGAGCGCGAGAACTGCGCGCACCGGTCGGTACCGCCGCTCGCTAAAGACATCAAAGTCGACCATCGCGCGCGAAATGTGGTGCCATTTCAAATCGAGTGATTGAAAGGAACAAAAGTCATCGGGCGCACCGAGTTACGGGCGACGACTTTTTCGACGCCCCTGTTTTCCGACGGTTCGGCGCGGAGATTTACCGCTTTTATACGGAACCTTCGCTTTCGGCACTTAGTTGCCTCAGGACAAACAACGGCTGATTGGCAGCAACGCGTTCTCTTTTCTGACCACGTTTGATCTATCCGAGTGCGGCGAAAATTGGCGCGCGAACTTGAGCACGCCACCCTCGTCAGTCCAGCAATCGAAAGGAAACTGCGTGTGTGTGGTGTGGTGGGTTGGAGCAACCATTCTTAAGGGTTGATTCCTGTCGTTATCCAGCCAAGAGAGTTTCAGGTCGGGCGACGCTTCTGCTTGGCCCACGGTGCGTCGGCAGCGAAAGCAACAAGAGCCAACGCAATCATGGCAAGAGATGGCGCCCATGGAGATGCCGCACCGGTATTTCGATAGATCCCCCAAGTCACGACGAAGCTTACGAGATAGAAAAGGATCGTTCCGATCGGGAGTATCCACCTTGCAAACGAGTTGCTCTTTCTTAACTCAGCTAGCGTCAGTGAAATTGTGAAGAAACCCAAGGCGAGCCAACCTCCGCCGGCCAATTTCATCAACGCGAGGATCAACGTTTGCGTGCTGGGATCAACCTCGTCCCATGAAGCACCTGTTGCCTGCGAATGATAAGATAGAAACTCGTTGGAGGAAAAATAGATCACGCCCATGATGAGATTGACGAGGCCGACAACCAAGTAAATTCCGAGCACTACTTTTCTCTGCACAGGTGAATGTCCTCTTTCAGATTAGGTCCAACCGTGGGTCCGGCAGCATGGGTGGTCCTGACTAAGGTTGAAAGGACGCTCCCCTGTTTCAAAGTTGATTGTGCCTTCGACACTCATCGGGTTGTCTTTCGAGAACGATCAATAGATCGAGACTTCTTCAATCCACCTCAGAAACCAACTGAAAATCTAACACGGCATTCTTGATGAGACGAGGTATGATCTCATCCGCAATCGCAGCGCCAGGTGTCCAAATCCCACCGGGCAGAGCCCTGTTCTCCAAATCCTTTGCCATGCAAACTGCAACCTCGCCGATCATCCTGCTTGATGCTCCGTAACCTGGATCACGGTCACCACTCACGATTAGCTTCAGACGCTCACCTGATCGAGTGCGGGCAAACAGACGAAATTCGAAAAACCCTTGCTCACGAACTTTTTCTGACGGCCCTTCGCAGGTTTCGGCAGAAGAACTGCCTCAAGAAAATCCCTTAATAGCGAAGACTTATATGCCCAATAGAATGCGCGTGAAAACGCACCGAGAAGATTTGCGGCCAGCCTACCGCCGACACTCATACCTTCGATGTAGGTGAAGTCCGGTCCATAGGGATATTCCAGATGCGCGTTTGTGGCGTGAACAACCCGCGTGTTCACAATCGCCATAAAGAATGGCCCCAACCATTTTCCAGTTTCAAGCTGCTGCACGGCGTCAACATCGGATTGCTGTACACCACGGCGTCGAGCCGGTGGGCAAATAGCGTAAGGGTTTTCGAGAATTTCTGCGATCCTGGCGCTCTGAGCCGCCTCGTTGCGCATAGTGCAAAGGCTCAGAATGGTGCCTCCGCTGAACCCTCCTCGAAAGGCGTGCACCTCATTCGTTACGTGCGCGATGGAACTATCGGAGCGCCGACGCGCGGCTTGGTGGAGGATATAGACGCCCAGATCCGACGGGAGCGAGTCTACGCCGCAGCAAGTCAATATCCTTGCACCCGACGCCCGGGCTCGCTCCGAGTGCAGATCCATCATCTCGCGGACGAAGGTTATCTCACCGGACAGATCACAGTAATCGGTTCCGTTTTCGGCACATGCTTCGACGAGGCCACCACCGTAGAGCTTGTATGGACCAACGGTCGAGAGAACCACTTTGGTGTTTCGAACCATGGATCCGAGAAATTGGCGGTCAAACGCGTCACCAACGAACAGAGGAAGTTCCTCGGCATCAGGACCTAATGCGCGGCGCGTCGCCGCCAGTTTTCTTTCATTTCGACCGCCAATCGCCCAGCGCAGAGAGCCATTCGCACCATATTGTGTGTTCAGATACTCTGCTACAAGCTTGCCCACAAAGCTCGATCCTCCCCAGAGTATGATGTCGAAATTGGTCTCACGAGTCATTCGAAGAGCCTAATTCTGCTAGTTTCAAAATCCTCACGGATTATGGCCGGCCGGACAGCGGCCAGACTTGTGGTCCTGTGCCGCAGATTACTCAAGCAATCCTTGAGACAAATCAACGAGCTCAGTTTTAATTGCGTGCACAAAGGGAAAGGTGGTGATCTCACCGCTGACTGTGTCAGTCGGCTTCGGCGGCGGCACCTATTACAATTCAGGGTATTCGAGGGAGTTGCTCTTGGCGAACTCTCACAAAGAACTTTCAGACGAACCGGGCTGCGCGGAGCACCCGATTGGTTCGGTCCGCGCATTGAAATGCGGGCATGCGGAGCAGCACAAAGAACATCGCTATGGCAGCAATCAGCCGCAGCTTTGGTGGGTCTTCTTCGGGCGCGATTGGGTGCCCTTGCCATTGCAGTGTTTCCTGATCGACCACCGGGACGGAATGGTGCTGTTCGACACTGGGATCGATCCGCGCGTCGCCTTCGACACAAGCTATATCAGGCAGCCGATCGGGCGCTTCTTGCTGCCCCGGATCTTCCGATTTCACCTTCGAGAAGTAGATCGGATCGATCACGTACTGGCCAGAGCAGGCGTCTCTGCTGATGGCATTCGAACGGCTGTTATCTCGCATCTCCACTTCGACCATGTAGGTGGGATCGCCCAGATTCCACAGGCTGATCTTCTGGTGAGCGCCCGGGAGTGGGAGATCCTGTCGGAACTGCATCCGGAGCGGGAATGGATTTTGCGAGAACATATCGAGATCTCGTCAGCGAAATGGCGGCAGATTTCGTTCAAGCCTACTGACGACCCACTTTTTGAGGGTTTCGAAGGAATCCACGACGTCGCGGGCGATGGCTCAATGGTCCTGTTGCCGACGCCGGGCCATACCAAGGGCTCCCTGTCCATGTTGATCCGACAAGACGGTTGGGATCCGATCCTGCTTGTGGGGGACCTGACATACGAAGCGGCGCTGCTTGCAAAGAATGTGGTTCCCGGTACCGGCGACAGAGAAACGCTCCTATCATCCTTCGCGAAAGTACATGCTCTGAAAGAGCGTCTGCCCGGGCTGGCCATCGTGGCTTCACATGATTTCGCGGCCGAGAACGCGATCGCGCAGGCAACAGGTACAGCATCTCAAACAGGAGAGACCCTGGAATGACCGATAATCATCCGGCTCTTGCCGTGCTTGGGCAATTCGATCTGAACAATATGGCAGCGACAGCCAAACTCTTCGCAGAAGATGCTGTCTGGCATTACTCCAACCCCAATCTGCCCGAGTTGCAGGGCGATTATTTTGGGCCAGAGGGAATACTGGGCTTTTTTGCGACGCTCGCTCAGAAAACCCATGGAACATTCCAGATCGAGCCCATCTCGACCACCCCTGTAGGGTTGGAGCTGGTGGTCGTTCAATCGCGCAATACCCTGACCCTCGAGAGCCAAATGATCACGATAGACGTCGTGGTCGTATGGCGGATTGTGGAAGGTCGGATCCACGAAGTCTGGGACATCGTTCCCGGTCAACCAACGGAGGTTCGAAATGCAACAGATTGAGAACGACACCTGGGATGCCATCGTTATTGGGTCCGGCATGGGCGGAATGGCCGCTGGTGCAGCTTTGAGCCAGGTCGGGCATAGGGTCCTTATCCTTGAGCAGCATTGGACGCTCGGTGGGCTGACGCACAGCTTCTCCCGGGAGGGGTTCACCTGGGATGTGGGCGTGCACTACCTCAGTGAAATGGCGCCCGGCGACCGCGCGCGCGCGCTTCTTGACTGGCTTTCGGACACACCCATCGAATTCGCTCCGATGGGGTCGGTCTATGACACTTTGCACATTGGAGCTGCCGAGCCGCTGTCGCTCACCCGCCCCTACGAGGCGCAAGAGCGGGATTTGAAGGATCGCTTTCCCGATGAGACCGAGGCCATTGAGGCGTGGACCCATGCGATGCGTGAAGGCTACGAGGCGATGTACAAGATCTTTCCGACCCGGGCGATGCCGGAAATCGCCGGAGACATGCTCGATTGGTGGAACCGGCGCACAATCTCTAAATGGATCGACCGGACGACCAAGGAGGTTATCGACGACCTAACCGACAATCCTGAGCTCGCCGCTGTCATGTCGGCACAATGGGGCGATCACGGCGGACGACCCAGCAAAGCCAGCTTCGCAATGCATGCGCTGATTGCGGGGGCATACCTGCCCAGCGGAGCCTGGTACCCTGTTGGCGGTGCGGCGGCCTATGCCGACCACATCCTTCCGACCATCACCAAAAAGGGCGGTGAAGCCCGCGGGGGCGTTCGGGTCACGGATCTTCTCTTTGAGGGCGATGCCGTTGTGGGCGTAAAGATCGAGGACGGTACCGAGATCCACGCAAAGGTCGTTATTTCAGATATTGGCGCGCGCGAGACAATTGACAGCCTTTTGCCAGAGGATTGCGGACATGAAGACTGGATAACGGAAATCCGTGCACTCCCGTCCAGTATCGCGCATTTCAACCTTTTTTTCGGCTTCGAAGGGGATATCGAAGCGGCTGGTGCCACACGGGCCAATCATTGGTTCTATCCGACAGGGGAAACCGATGTTGTCTGGAGCGACGCACCAAACGGACCGCCGCCCCACATGGCAGTGTCATTCGGTTCGCTAAAAAACACAGCGCACGACCCCGGTCCGCGCAAAAAACACATGGGCCAAGCGATCTTTTGGGCCGATTGGTCAACGGTTGCCAAATGGGCGGAGGGTCCTCCCGGCCCGCGAGGTGACGACTACGGAACGTTTAAGCAACGCGCGGAAGAGACGCTAATGGCGCATTTCGCGTCCTGCTTTCCCGACCTAGCCAAGCTCGTGGTCTACAAGGAGCTGGCGACGCCGCTGACCACAGTTAGCTACACGGGACATCGCCACGGCGCCTTCTATGGGCTCGACGTGACCCCGGAGCGGGTCAAGTGCGACGCACTGCGCGCGCAGACGCCAATCCCGGGGCTCTATCTCGCTGGTCAAGACGTGGCGAGCCCCGGAATCCCCGGCGCACTTTGGGGCGGGTTGCTGGCAGCGGCCAGCGTGGACCGGCGTGTGTTCCGACATTTCCAAGGGTGAGACGGCTATCTCGCCCGCCAAAATGGAGGAGATAGTGACTGGTTCGGTTTGCCGTGTTTCCTCGGGAGCCAAGTGCTCCAAACGCTCTGGAGGCTTCAATACAAAGGTTCTCGGTGTTCTCGGCTTCACGCGTCCACCGAAGCCTCCCGCTTATGAAAATGCGGAAGACCGACGATCTTCTATTTCCCGGCAAAGATCATGCTAGGCGGTGGTCTGGTACACGGTGATCTCTTGCTCGGAGGCTTCGAGCCTGAGCGGGATAAGGTCTTGATAGGCCTGAGAGTCATACCAGGCATTCAGGGCGTCCATAGTGGGGAAGCGCACGACCACAACCATTTGGTGTGGTGCGGGATTGCCGGCGAGAGCGCGGGGGGCGGTTGCGCTTGCCAGTAACTCAGCGCCGTGCTGGCCGGCAATCGCCTTTGACTTGTCGAGATTCTCTCGGAATTTTTCTGGATCCTTGATCGTAATTCGGGACGAAAATAACGCGCTCATCGGAGCCTCCATGAATAGAGCGGAAAGGTTGGCCAGAGCAAAAGCTCGACAGGTGAGGTGGTGTCCAAGGCGTGGCGACTTGGCTAGGTTGTGCGCTGAGCCATGTCAGTGGCCTTGATTGGTGCGTGCGACTTAAGCCAGTCTGGCGTTTCCTGACTGAATTTGGGTCGCGAGATCTGAACGTAATCGCGGTCTGATTGAACCTTATTGAGGTCAAGCGCTGGCGTTATCGCAACTTTTGTGAAACCGATGACAGCTGACAGGCGCCCCGCCAAACTCGGACGCAGATCAGGGCGTTCTGCCAGTCTGCGTCTTACAATGCTCTCAAACCCCTCTGGCAAGCGACCGCCCACTTTGAGCACGTCATCCGTCGGTGCGTTTATTGCAAAACTACCGCGGCGGTATTCCTCTGCATAGATGGCCAGTTGCGACACTGCCGCCTCCGAGTAATTTGCAGGCGGAAGGGCGCGCAGGGCCTTCGTCATCATTTTCTCGGAAATACTCACGTATTTCACAGACCGACCAAGTGCCCGCCCCATGGCGGCCGCGATGTCGTCAGGGGACATCAGATCTGGCCCTGTTGGCCGGTACGTTTTCCCCGCATGTGCGGTGGGATCCATTAGTGCTGCAACCACGACCGAGGCAATGTCCTCATTGGACGGAGGAGCATTCTTGCGTTCATCCTTGCGTCCCAACGGCATCGCGAAGAGACCGAGATGAGCGGCCATGTCGAGGACCATTAGGTAGTTGTCTGCAAACCAACCCGGGATGACCGAGGTTACGCTATACTTGGGTGACATCTCGTTCAGTAGGTCCGCAATGTAGACTTCTCTTGTGAACAGTGATGGATGGTCCACCGATGAGAGCCATTGTCCGAGAGTGACTATATGCTCCAGTCTCGCCTCGTGCGCCGCAACCGAGAAGATGGCATTAAAGTGCAGACTGTTGGGTGCTGTCGGCGCACATTGATAAGCGCGTTGAACGCCTCTCATTGCGCGGCGCATGTCGCTCAGCGCGTATTGGTTGCCAACGAAGATTTCGGCTCCGGCCCTTTTCAGTCGTTCTGAACGAGCGTCGGTTTTGCGTACAAAGGCCCGTACGTGGGCCCCTCTTTGCAGAAGCTGGGCCGTCACGTGCATGCCCGTTTTTCCAGAAGCGCTTGTCACAAGGATCTTAGGTAAGGTTGACATCGGCAAGACCTCCATCGAAGAGTGTTTTATGAAATAAAGAAATTACTTTATTTTTTAAAGTAACATTGCCGTGAGGCATAATGGCAAAATCTCGATCCTATAAACTCCTTTGTCCGATTGCCCGGGCATTAGACCGTATCGGCGACCGCTGGACGCTCCTTATCTTGCGGGACCTTCATGCAGGTCCGGCCCGTTTCACTGAACTCCAGAAAGGGCTGACAGGTATCGCGGCCAATTTGTTGGCCGAACGCTTAACGAAATTGGTCGAAGATGGCCTGGCAAGAAAAACTGAATCCACTCACGGGGCATCGCTGTACGAGTTGACCGGCCTGGGGAAAAAGACCTCAGATGTAATTTTTGAGCTCGCCGTTTTTGGTGCGCGTTTCCAGGCCGAAGGGGTGATTGCAACCCCAGGCAACCTTCGCACCGTCGCAACGACATTGGGGGTCGCAGCCAACCGCGTTGCGACAGCAGATATGTCCTTCGACGCAGCGGTCGTTGTTGACGGAGAGCACATGCACCTTTCAGTGAAGAATGGGCAGGCGGAGATGCGATACGAGAAAGCCCGCTCCCCCGATTTGGTTTTTTCAACGACCTACTCTGACCTACTCGCTGTAATGGAGGGCGAACTCGAACTTGAGACCTTCGCAACTGAGCGAAGCACTTTAGACGTTCTTTCTGCAAGCAAGGATAGCGAGTTCACGGAGTTGATGACCCGTATCACAGAGCTTTTGAAGGACGAATGAAACGAGCAATACTGATCGCGCTTGTTCGCCCCTCTCTGTTCTCCGTGCCCTAAACATAACGGTGGACCAGTTCACAGGAGCCATTCCATCCGTACAGCACAGCTTCGCGACACCTGAGGCGCGAATGAGCCTGACCAGATCGGTCAGTTGACTGCGTAAAGCAGAAAGCGGTCGCTCCAATAGAAAAACTATCGCTGTTCCATTAGGTATTCGGCGACGGCCTGGTAAGCTGGTAACGACGTTGGGTCGATGAAACCATTCTGTGCTCGCGGGTAGGATGCCAGTCGCACTAACACCATTTCAGCAGTCGGATCGACGTAGATGGTTTGGCCATGAACGCCACGCGCAGCGAACGCCCCGTGGTCATTGTGCAAGACCCACCACTGGCTGGTGTAGCTGCCGGGGCCGAAAGTGGGGAACCCGTCGCCGAATTTCGACCGATCGCCGCCGTTGCGAATGTTCGTTACGACTTCAGTAGGAAAGAGCCGCGCGCCGTTTAACTCTCCTTGGTTCAACATCAGTTGGCCCAGTCGCCCCAGATCGCGAAGCCCAGCGGTGATGCCACCACCGGCAAAGGGCACTCCCTTTCCATCGACCGTCTGATAGGCATCCTGTTCGACGCCCATCTGGCGCCACAGGCGTTCAGAGGCCAGTTCGGTTACCGACTTCCCAGAAACCCGGCTGATGATCCAACCCAACATGTCGGAGTTGATCGTCTTGTAATGGAACTCGTCTCCATGATTGCCCTCGGGCTCGACCAGTTGAAGATACTCCCAATACCCGTCCGGCCCCTCGTAGTCTTCGGGCTTGGGAAGCGGGCTGGCAGCGGCGGAGTAGAGCCATATATCGGCGTTGGGATCGGAATAGTCTTCTGAGTATTTCACACCCGTGGTCATATCCATAACCTGCCGGACAGTGGCTGATGCGAAGGCGCTACCGCCGATCTCCGGAATGATATCTTGGACCAGAGCGGTATCATCGAGCGCCCCTTCCACAACCATGATCTCGGCCAGAAGGCCGGTGAAGGATTTGGTCATCGACATAATGGCATGTTTGCCGTCTTCTTCGAGGCAGCCGAAGTACCGCTCATAGACCACCTCTCCCTTATGAAGGATCAGCATGCCATCGGTGTAGTTGGCGTAAAGCGACTCTTCCCACGTCATCTCTTCATCGCTGTTTTGCGGTGTGAAAGTGACCGCGTCGATCTGCTGGCGTAGATCGGCGAACTCTGCAGGAGACGGGTATTCATGCGGGACGGGTGCGCGGAGGCCGCGGCTGATTTCTTCAGTCGGGAGAAACTCTCGCAGGTGACAGACCGACCAACGCAACCGCGGAAAGCTGAAATAGACGCTGTCGGGTTGCGTGATGAGTTTGTCTGGCGGAGGCGGAAACCCCTGCATCCAGCCCATAAGATTCGGGTCCGACTCTTGCGCGGACAGGACATCTGATTGCGCCTGAACCGAGGTGGAGGCCATTGCTGCAAAGAGTGTGACCGCTCCGAACGGTGCAACCAATCTGTTCATATCCGACGTCCTTTCGAAAGTACTGTATGCCCTCATTGCGGAGACTAGAGCGAACGCAGCACCTTTCACACGATTGGGCCGTATTCTTGGTTCGCGGACTGTCTCTTTGGTCCGCAAAGCGGTCGGTCACTTCGTCGGCGGTATGACTGGACGTATGCTTCTAACGGACCTCCTGCGGCCCCTGACTTTTGCACGGGTTGTACAACTTGGTTTGAGTTATCGGGTTTGTGGCGCTCCCTGAAGGACTCGAACCCTCAACCTGCCGATTAGAAGTCGGCTGCTCTATCCAGTTGAGCTAAGGGAGCACTGGCGCCCGTTCTGACCGCATTTCCTGGCGCAATCAAGCGGGTTCCAGGTCAGTTTGTATTCTGCGTGAACCTTGGACTGCGCTCGTTTTTGCAACCAATACAGTCGCTGTGAGCAGATTACACAGCATTTCAGACACCATAGCCGGCGTTCGTTGCGCGGTGAGAGTTCCATTGGTAGGGTCCCTGAAAATCCCGAACACGACCCAAGTGTCGCGAGGCGCGTTTATGTTCACGATCATTATTCCGAGTTATAACGAAGAAAACTACATTGCTAGCTGCCTCGAGGGCCTGTTGGCACAGGTTGGTCTCGATCCCGACCACGGCATTCAAGTCATTGTCGCCGCGAATGGCTGCCACGACCGAACCGTGGAGATTTCCCGGAGCTACGAAACTCGTTTTGCCGACAATGGGTTCACTCTGACGGTCCTCGATATCAAGGAACCCGGAAAGACCAATGCTCTTAACCGCGCAGATCAGGCCGCGGAGTTTGAGGACCGCGCTTATCTGGACGCGGATGTTGTTCTAAGCCCGCCCTTTCTCGCGGAGTTGGCGGAGGCGTTTCAAGACGATGCTCCGCGCTATATTGGCGGAACAGTCGACATACCACGCTCGCCAAGCTGGGCGACGCGGGCCTATGCCAAAGTCTGGCTGGACCTGCCCTTTGTCAGCGAGGGTGTTCCAGGCATTGGATTCTACGCCTTCAATGCCAGAGGCCGCGCGCGCTGGCAGGAATTTCCAAAAGTCTACTCTGACGATCGGTTTGTCCGCCTCCAGTTCAAGCCGTCAGAACGCCGAAAGCTCAAGGCAAGCTATCAATGGCCTCTGCCGATCGGTTTTGTAAACATGATCAAGGCGCGGCGACGGTGGTCCGAAGGCAACAACGAACTGTATCAGAAATACCCGGAGTTGTTGGTTAACGACAGCGAGCGGAACAATTCTGTCGGCAACGTCTCAGTGATATTACGCCATCCCATCGCAGGGGTCGTCTTTGCGGCGATTTACGGGTTCAGTACCGGATTGGCCAAGTTCCACTCACCTGATCAACCGTTCCACTGGCGCCGCGGGCGCGTGTAGCCCGCGCGTCAGTGCGTCCATGCCCGGCGGCGGTTGGTAGCGAAGTTGTCGCCATATCCGCCCGGGCGGACATTTGCTTTGCGTTTCTTTGGCTCAAATACCAAAGCGTCGATATCATGCTCCTTGGCATAGGCGAGTGCTTCGGCTTTTGTTTCAAAACGCAATTTTACCTGCGCCTGTGTATCCGCCGATCCGGTCCACCCCATCAAAGGGTCCAGCTCACGCGGAGCCGACGGCGCAAATTCGAGCACCCATTCCTTTGTTTTAGCGGTGCCTGAAGACATCGCAGTTCGGGCTGGCTGGTAAATACGCGCTTGCATGTTGTACCTCGCATTTGACTGCGTTGTTTATCGCGCGCACGAGTTGCAGAGGCAAGCCAGCCCCGTGCGACGCACAGACGCAAAGTCGCGGTGAACAATGGTCAACTGTTTGAAAAGCTTTTGGGAGAGACACAAGCGACTGTCGATCAGCTCCGAGGGAGCGAGGGGTGGGGTGGGTGGTGCGGAACCGACCGACAGCCTTTGCTGCTTGCAAGAAAAATCTACCGACAATCCGCCATATTTGACAAACTGTTTCTGTGGAAACTGTGCTACCGGGAAAAAATTCGAAAGCCAAATCCGTTTTAAGTTTATGATTTTTATATTAAAATATTTGACCGCATGTCGGAACCTACGACTAAGGTCTAGGTCCGCCATCCCCATAACATGACTTGAATCAAGTGCTGCGATGCAACCGCTTACATGTTTGGAGACCACCTGCGTTTCTAACAACTGCGAGTCGGGCCTTGCTCCTGAGTGCCGGATGCACATTTTATGCAGGAACAAAGGACCCGCCCGATGACACAGCCCATTCTACACGCCCCCGCCGAAGACGTCCGGTCTCGCGACAAGCTCGAAGGCGGGAAAACGTTTCGCATGGAAACCAGCTTCGCACCTGCTGGCGACCAGCCCACAGCCATTGCCGAACTGGCGCAGGGCGTGCGTGATGGTGAGCAGGACCAGGTCCTGCTGGGAGCGACCGGCACCGGCAAGACCTTCACCATGGCCAAGGTGATCGAGGACACGCAGCGCCCGGCGATTATCCTTGCGCCGAACAAAACGCTGGCAGCCCAGCTCTATGGCGAGTTCAAGGGCTTCTTCCCGGACAACGCGGTCGAGTACTTCGTCAGCTACTACGACTATTATCAGCCCGAGGCCTATGTGCCGCGCTCAGACACGTACATAGAAAAAGAAAGCCAGATTAACGAACAGATCGACCGGATGCGCCACTCGGCCACCCGCGCGCTTCTCGAACGCGACGACGTCATCATCGTGGCCTCCGTCTCCTGCATCTATGGCATCGGTTCAGTTGAAACCTACGGTGCAATGACCCAGGACCTGATCTCGGGCAAAGAGTACGACCAGCGACAAGTCATGGCCGACCTCGTCGCCCAGCAATACCGCCGCAACGACGCCGCCTTCCAGCGCGGGTCCTTCCGAGTGCGCGGCGACAGCCTTGAGATCTGGCCTGCGCACCTCGAAGATCGCGCGCTGAAGTTTTCCTTCTTCGGGGAGGAACTGGAGAGCATCACCGAGTTCGACCCGCTCACAGGCCAGAAAACCGACACGGTGGACCGTGTGCGCATCTACGCCAACTCGCACTACGTCACGCCCCGCCCCACCATGCAGCAGGCGATCATCTCCATCAAAAAGGAGCTGCGCATCCGTCTCGACCAGCTTGTCGCCGAAGGTAAGCTGCTGGAAGCGCAACGCCTTGAACAGCGCACCAATTTCGACATCGAGATGCTGGAGGCCACGGGCGTCTGCAACGGGATCGAGAACTATTCGCGCTACCTGACGGGCCGCGCGCCGGGGGAGCCGCCCCCTACCCTGTTCGAATACATCCCCGACAACGCGATCGTCTTCGCGGACGAAAGCCACGTCTCCGTCCCCCAGATCGGTGGCATGTATAAAGGCGACTATCGCCGCAAGTTCACGCTGGCCGAGCACGGCTTCCGCCTGCCGTCCTGCATGGACAACCGACCCCTGAAGTTCGAGGAATGGGACGCCATGCGCCCGCAATCGGTCTTCGTCTCCGCCACCCCCGCGGGGTGGGAGCTGGAGCAAACCGGCGGCGTCTTCACCGAACAGGTCATCCGCCCCACCGGCCTGCTGGATCCGATGGTGGAAATTCGCCCGGTGGAGATGCAGGTCGACGACCTGCTCGACGAGGTGCGCAAGGTCACCGCCGACGGCTTCCGCACGCTGGTCACCACCCTCACCAAGCGCATGGCCGAGGATCTGACCGAATACATGCACGAACAGGGCATCAAGGTCCGCTACATGCATTCCGATATCGACACGCTGGAGCGGATCGAGATTCTGCGCGATCTCCGCCTCGGCGCGTTCGACGTGCTTGTGGGCATCAACCTGCTACGCGAGGGGCTCGACATCCCCGAATGCGGGCTGGTCGCGATTTTGGACGCGGATAAGGAAGGCTTCCTGCGCTCGGAAACCTCGCTCGTCCAGACCATTGGGCGGGCCGCGCGGAACGCCGACGGGCGCGTGATCATGTATGCCGACAAGATCACCGGCTCGATGGAGCGTGCGATGGCCGAAACCGACCGCCGCCGTGCCAAGCAGATGGCTTATAACGAGGAACACGGGATCACACCCGAGACGGTGAAGAAGAACGTAGAGGATGTGCTCGCTGGCCTCTACGAGGGCGACGTGGACATGAACCGCGTCACCGCGAAGGTCGACAAACCTATGCACGGCGCGAACCTCGAAGCGCATCTGAACGGCTTGCGCGACGAGATGCGCAAGGCCGCCGAGAACCTTGAGTTCGAGGAAGCCGCACGGCTGCGGGATGAGATCAAGCGGCTGGAGGCGGTGGATCTTGCCGTCGCCGACGACCCGCTGGCGCGGCAGTCGGCGATTGACGCCGCGAGCGAGGCGGCTGTGGGGCGGTCGACGGCGGGACGGCCCGGACAGCGCGGAGGGAATGTGAAGCGGCGTCGGAAGGGCTAGATGCAACGAGACGATGACTACATCAGATCTCTTTTGTTTGAATTCGTTGAGCAGGAAGACTGGCTTATTCTTGTTACTGACACGCTTAGTTCAAACAAAGAGGATCGAAAACGAAGATACCATGTCCTATTGTTGTGCGACGCTGGCTTAATGACCCAAGTTGGGAACAGCACATTTAGGTTAACTTCGCAAGGGCACGACTTTGTTTCGGCATTGCAGGACGAAGGAATATGGCAAAAAACAAAAGACGCGGTCGCGAAGACCGGTGGCAATGCGACTATAACCATAATTCAACAGTTAGCAGTTGGATACTTAAAGAAGAAAATCGAGACCCAAACCGGCGTAGAGCTTTAGTGCGCAGACATTAAGCGTGTTACCCTCTACCAAACCGAGCCCATCAGACAGAAAAAGTCTGTCCGTTTCGGACACCCACCACAGCGCACGCCAACGACAATACTGCTAGCCGTTCGATAGCAAAACCGAGACCGGGGAGTGTCGGAAATATGAAAGGCTAGAAAGTGTCCGGCTTAATATTAAGAAACGCGGAAGAAGCACAGATTCAAAAGCAGGCTTTAGTAGAAAACTCGGCGCGTTCATTGGACTACTTCAATACACAACGTGAGCCAATGGCTGCTATGTTTGATATGAAGTTTCGTCCCATTGGGTTTCACCCCACTGCCGGCCATCCACTAAACCTGATAGAACAGATCAACCAGACTTTTTCATTTCTCTGCGCCCTCGAAGCCAGCGAGTTACTGTTTCAGTGGCACAAGGATCTAGAAGGCCTTGTAGTTTACCCAGGCGCGCACGCTCCTAGAGGAACTCTCGACATCGAGGCGTTAAATCGACCGGGTTACATTGGCGCGGAGTTGTTCGCAGCTGTCAGGCCTGCGAACAACGGAAAGCTCAAAAAGGACCTTGAGAAACTCCGCGATCGCTCAGAAGAAAATCGATATGAGTTCTTCATTTGTCCGACGCATCCCGAGACAAAGAGGCAGAATGATCTTGAGGACTATGGCGTCCGCGTCTGGTCAATTTGGCCGTTCGCTTGAGGCCATGTGAACTGAACTTTTGTCTGGGTGACAGCTTCTGACCGAGCCGCAACTCGTGGCTTAGCTTGTTGTTCACCAAACGCAGCCCATTGTACTCCCCATGCAAAACCGAAACTCTCCGCTCTCACCCGAGGTCTGGCTGGCCGACATGTTCGCCTCCAAAGCCGTCCAGAAAGGCGCAGTTGTCCGGCGCAAAGCCCGCGATATCGAACGCTTTGTAGGGATGGACCGGTTCATGGCAGAGATCGAGCGGCGCGGGTTCCGCGCGGTCGAAATCTGCGGTCAGATTGTGATCTTCTGCAATCGCGCCCCGGTACGCCTGCTCAACCGCCAGACGCCGCTTTCCTTAAAGGAAAGCGGGCCCGAAATCCTTTGAGGATTTCGCCGCGCCTAGCTACTCCAAGGGCGGCCCGACAAACTCCTGCCCGTGGGCCAGCGCCACAGCCGCCATCTCCTCCACGCTCGGCGGCACGCCCTCGCACAGCGGACAGAGCGCCTTCACCATCTCTTCAAACCACCAGCCATACTTCTGTGACCACTTCGCGGACGGCGTGGCCTAAGCTGGTTATTGGAACTGATCTGGATCAGGGCGCAGGTAGTCGCTGACCCGCCATCCTGGGCGAAAGAAAAGGAGGTTGTGCCAAATGTCCTTTACCCGTTTCTCATACTCCCTCGGAAAACCAACACTGTGCATGGTGACACCGTTGATGGTTACTTTTGGACCAGCTTTCGCGGCGGACTGCTCGATTGACGCATTTCCATCCCTCCCGGATGTTCGCATGGTGTCGGTTACGTCCGAAGCGGCCCCGGTTCAGCATTGCAAAGTTGCAGGGGTCCTCGGGACGGAAACCAATTTCGAACTGCTTCTGCCGGACGACTGGAATGGTAAATTCGTGATGGGAGGGGGCGGTGGCTTTGTGGGATCGGTCATTAATGCCGCCTCCGACTTCGTAAATGCGCTCGAACTGGGATGGGCAACGGTTGGCACGGATACGGGGCATCAGGGTCACAGCCTTGATGCAAGCTGGGCGTACAACAACCTCGAACGTCTCGTAAGCTTTGGCCACCAGGCGGTACATCGCACCGCTGTTGTCTCCAAACCACTCATCGAGGCCCATTACGGTCAGGAGATATCGCGCAGCATCTTTTTTGGATGTTCGAGAGGCGGCGGACAGGCATTAATGGAGGCTCAGCGCCACCCTGAAGACTTCGATGGCATTGTGGCGATGGCTCCGGCTTTCAACTGGACGCATGAATTGGGCGCGCGCTGGATCATACGCGCGCAAACCATGTATCCCGATCCTGAGCAACTGGCGGACCCTGTGATCGGCGCCGAGGCCCAAGCGCTCATCGGCAAGGCCATCATGACGGAATGCGACGGCCTTGACGGGCTCGCAGACGGTATCCTGAACGATCCCCGGCAATGCTCCTTCGATGTCGCAACGCTGGCATGCACAGAACAGTCATCAAATGAATGCTTGTCAGCCGATCAGGTGGCGGCTGCAAAGGCGATCCACGACACTTTTAAAATCGATGGCCAAACACTCCACGGGACACCGGTTGGGGCCGAGTTGCCGGGCTCCCCACTTGGGTGGACCCTTTGGACGACCGGAGGATACAACCCCGATGCTGGCCTCAAATACCACGAGGGCTCCGACACGGGCGAATTCCAGCCGCCGCCGGCACCCAACGGATCATGGGCATTCGCAAACGGCATCCTACGGTATTTCATCCAGAACGATCCGGATTGGAGCTACGTTGGCTACGACTTTTCCGATTTTGCTGCCAAGGCAGCGCGTGTCGCCCCGACGTTGAACGCTGATGATCCGGACCTGTCCGAGTTCCGGGCGCGTGGCGGCAAGTTGATCATCGATAATGGTTGGATGGACGGCAGCATGTCGGCCTACGGCACCCTGAACTACTGTGAACGGATCCTTGCACTCGACCCAACGGCCAGCGAAGACGTGCGGCTGTTCTTGCGCCCCGGCATCGCCCACTGCAACGGCGGCCCGGGCCCGGACGGGACCAATTACCTCATCGCGATGGATAAGTGGCTGGACACCGGGGTCGCGCCAGACAGTTTGCCGGCGCCCTTTCGCGGAAAAGACGGCGGGCGGATCGTTTGCGCTCATCCTGGTGTCGTGACCTATGACGGTTCCGGAAATCCAAATTCCCCGGAGAGTTTTTCCTGCAGTCTTCCGAATTAAGTTACTTTTATGGGAAACAAAGGGAGCGCATTTGGCGCGTGCGTCGTGGCCAAGACCGGCAGGCAGGAAAACTTGCTCTGATAAGTTCGCAGATTTGTCGCCGCCCGCGCCCTACCCCGCGCAATCGCGCCAGTCATCAGACGCCCGACAGGCTCAAAAAACACTGTAAGTCCAAGTGGCGCTGACGCGAAGACAACGCAACGCCGCTAGGAAAAAAGAAGATCAATCAGTCCTCGTGTCGACTGGAACATGCGCGCAACCTCGAATGTTGCAAGAAATAAGAGTGGATACCCAATCGCTTCCCTGCGCTCGAAGAACGGAACGATTTTTGCCCGCTCCACCAGCCTCGCCGTTGGCCGCAAAAGTAGAAGCATAATTCCTGCTCCTAGGCCCCAGCCGACCAATACATCCGATGGCCAATGTAGCCCTAAAACGATGCGGGGAAGCGAAGACACAACAATGGCCCAGAACACGAAGAACACGCCGGCCTTTCGGTGAACCATAAAGAACGCCACTGCCAGCCCCATGAAAAGACTTGCGTGATCAGATGGCATGGAACTCCAACGATCGAGTACATCCGAGCGTTGGCCGTCAAATAGCTGAACCTGCAATCCCGGCGTATGGATTGGACGAGGCGTATACGGCGCAAAGTTCGCGACCGCCCTCGTGAGCGCAACAATCGGAACCGCAAGCAACAGAGTAGCCGTAAGCGCACTGCGCATTCGGATCCGATCTTCCCGCGTTTCTGGCCAGAACCAAAGCCCCCATAGGCCCATCATAAACGGCACAGCCTTGACCATATTTGTGGTGGCAACACTCAGAAGGAAGTCGAGCGATTTAAACTGGCCGTTCCAGCTGTTGAACCAATTGAAGAGTTCTAAATCCAAGGCAAGGCTCTTCACGACTATCGCGAGATGATACCGTTCACCTTTCACTCGACAACCGATCCACGACAAGCGCACGGTCGGATTTGTCCTCCAAAATCGCGGATTTAGGCATCCTTTCGCCGACTTAGGAGGATACTGCCCTCCCATATAAGCTCTGATCGCCTTCTAAACCGATGCCTGCCTTCCGCTCTATACGGACATTTGAGCCGTTCGACTCAAGGCGCGTTCCGCTGCGATGGATCGTGTCGAAACGCCTCCGGGACCTGTGCTACCCCGCGCTGGAACTTTGCAGCCTCTGCCCACCACGCGAGTTGATCAAACGCCCTGCCCAGATAACTCGCCCAGCGCTCAGCGTCGACGCCCTTCAGATACCCTCCAACCTCGTCGAGGACCTCTGCCGCTTTGGGCACATGGATCATGGCCGAGACAGGCAGGCACCCAAGCTCGCTGAGATAGGTCCGCATATTCACCGCCGCCCGGGCCCCGCCCCATTGCCCGGCGGAATAGGTCGCGATCACGCTTGGCTTGTAGGAAAATAGCGAGCTTCCGAAGTGATTAAGCAGATCCGCCAGCGCCGGACTCATAGAGTGGTTGTATTCCGGGCTGACCATCACGAACCCGTCCGCCGCTGCGATCTGTGCGGCAAGTTGCGACAGCGCATCAGGCGCGCGGCCTTTGGCATAGGCAAATTCCGGTTTGAATGGGCGTGGCAGGTCGATTTCCAACGGGTCGATCAGGGCCACGTCGTGCCCGGCCGCCTGCAACTGCGCCAGGCAGGCCAGTGCCACCCGCTCGCCCAGCCGCGCGGGTCGGGGGGGCGTACTGTCCCGAACCGACCCGAGAAAAACCAGAATGTTCAGGGACATTTCAATCCTCATGTCATGCTGTGTTTCGACGCTACAGGCGCTTGAAGCCTTGCACCATAAGGCTTAACCGCACGCGCCTCTTGTGTGAGGCAGGCCCTGCGCCTTTTGAGACGTTCACCACCCGCGCGACACTCTAGACGAAGCGGTACTCGTCGACCTCGAATGTGTCCAGCAGGGCCTGCGCGCCCTTGGCATCGTCATCGCTGATCTTAGCGCGCCAGCGTTGCAGCAGAAATTCGACATCCCCTTTCGAGATCGCCGCGTTAGTGGTGTCCGTGCTCATTCTTGAGCTTCCCGAGGGGCGTCGAAAACTCGCCTTCATAGTCTCAACAGCGCCCAATCCGAGGTCGCGGACCAAAACCGTATCAACGAATGCATCCGGGTCGCGCACGATGTCTTCATAGCGCAACGTGTGCAAGCGCGCGTTAGACGCGGACCGGAGCGGATGACTTGTCACAATCCAGTCCAGCACACCAATCTCCAGCTTGTTCTGGGATCGAAAAATGCGGCGGGCAACGTCAACCTGACGATCAGTGAAGTGCTCCTCCATGAACCCTTGGCGGTTCAGGTACGCTTCGACAGGAAACTGCCATCCAATGGAAATCACCGAAAGAGCCTGCGCCCCCGGGTGCCTGACTAGCGCCAGAACGTTCGCATCCGTCTTTTCCAGAAACCAGTCCAGCATCCACGGCGCATTCAGCACCTTCAAACAGACGCGGTCCGCGCGCAGACCCGGGAGCGTTTTTCGGGACGTTCCCATTTCATAGAACTCGGCATTCAAAAGGCGATTTGAGAAAGACGTGAATTTTTCCAACTCTATGCCGCTCAGGTCGAAGAAATGAGAATGCTCCGGTGTAAAAAGAGCTTCAGCCTTCATCGGCATTCCCGGACGGTCGCGAAACATGGCATACGGTTCATCCGCAAACCAGACACCGCGATTACCAGCAATCGCGTCAGCCAGCATTGTGCTGCCACCCCGGCGAAGCGCCATGACTACAACAGGCGGCGCCGACTTTCGAAATGTGATCTGTGAAGCTTTGACGCGTCTAAGTACCTGCCGCATGTGGCATCCTTCGAAAAATGTGGCTCTAAAACGAGCCCAAGCCCCCGACCAGGCAAAAATCAATCCAACTCCGGCTTGGTGGCGGGCCCTGGCGGCCAAGTTGTGTTTAGCAGCCCGCTTCGCTATCACGAGTTTGATTGGAACCAACAGTTGGGTCTCAAAACCCTTTACGTATATCGATGGGCAAGTCAAAAAATTTTGCGTTTAGAGCGTTTTGCGGCACCAATTCGGTGCTTGTTCCCATTGTTATCTCTCACTTCGCATTTATCTCACCGGCCCATGCTTGGGAGTCAGACTACGAGGGCAGGCTTTGTGTTCTCAGCCATGTCGAGGAGAGCGCCGAGGTTCGCCTGACCTATGACCCGAGTGGGCCGCTCTACAGTATTTCCCTGACCACACCCACGCCTTGGCCCATGGACGAAGTGTTTGGGATCACGTTCAATGGCCCGGCGGCGCTGACGATCAGCACTAACCGGCAAACACTTTCAAACGGTGACCGTACGCTTACCGTAACCGATACGGGCTTTGGAAATGTTCTGAGCGGTTTGGAACAGAATGCCACCGCCGTCGCCTTCACCGGAGACGTCGCCCTGCCCTTCAGCCTGGACGGCGCTGCGCCGGAAGTTGCCGAATTTCGGGCCTGTCTGAGCGCGCCGACAGCCTAACCCTGAAACCCCGACGACAGGATTACCGGCACAACCAACTCCTCCTCGTCGACAAGGTGACGGTCAAGCAAGCGCCCAAACGTTCCAAGTTCATCCAGAAACGGCCCGCCGTCGCGGCTGCGCAGAGCAGCATTAGCTGCATCAGCAGCCCGATGGATCACCCCATCCATCGCGTGATGATCCGCATCCAGAAGCTCAAAGCCTCGCGTGATGCGAGCGTCAATTCCAGCGAGCTTTGGAAAATACTGATCATCCTCAACGTGGTGATGAATATGCAGCTCGTTCAACAAGGTGCCAGCCAATTGCGACAGGCGCGGCGCATAGGTGTCGAACCCGACCTGGCGGTCCATGTAGCTTTCAGTCTCTGCCTGCAAGCGTGCGAGAAGCTGCCGGAACATCACGTGGCGCGACAACCAGAACCTAACCAGTTCATTGAAGTTTCTGTGCTGTTCCCAGCCCGTGCGCGGATACTCCGCAATCAGCACGCGGAGCGCATCCGGCAGTCCTGCGCGGGTCTCCAATCTAAGATCTGTCTCCATGGACGGGCAGGTAATCGACCAGCCGGTAGAAGGCAATCTTCAACCGCCAGCCGTAGACACGCTCAGCCCCAGCATCCGCCACCCCTGCATACCACCGCGGTAGTAACCGATCTTATCCGCAGGAAATCCAACTTCTATCATCCGCCGAATGGCCGAGGGAGACTGACCGCACCACGGTCCATTACAAAACAGGACAACCGGCTCCGCCGCCGTACAGTCCCATCCGTCGAAATCAATCTCGCAGCCGAATTCCGCAAGATGGTCTGTCATTTCTGTATAAGGAATGTTGATTGCACCGGGGATTGATCCACCCTCGAACCAGTCTGGCGTACGGCTGTCGATGACCGTAACACCGGGGTCCTGAAGCGCGTCTATCAACTCCAACTCTCCAAGGGTCGACACTCCATCGGCCGGGGTCATTGGCTGAATGCAATAGGGCGGGCAAGCGCGCGATGTCCGGGCCCATTCGCCCGAGACTTCGTTGTCATTGTCCTGAATGCGCGCGATCTCGCCCCCTTCGATCGTCACCGATGCCACCTCCTTGGTGATACCCACCGGATCGGCAACGGCCTTGCCGGTCAAAGCAATCAACGCAAGAATGAATACATGACGCATGAGTCTTCCTCCCAATCCTTTCCGCCAAGAGATCATGACAAAACCGAGACGTCCTTGATCTGCGACAGACCAACCCTTCGCGATCGGGGCACAAGGGCTTTGAAATGAGGCGTTTTGCGATTTGCGGTCTCGTCGTCCTCTGGGTCGTCGGAGCTCTTGGCCCAGCGAACAGTGAGATCCGGTGCTTGCCGGGGGAGGACGGAGCCGCCGAAACCGCGCTACGCGAAATCAGGGCCGAGCTATTGGCCTGCGCGGCCTGTGCGCCGGCTTATTTCGCCAAAATGACAGTGGATCCGCCGGAGTTGTGCCTTGATGACAATCCTCTCGCGCCGCGTGGCGCCTATGAACCGGAGCAACATCGCATCACATTGAACGCGAACCTGACGCGCGGGGAGCAGCTTTTGGTGGCGCTGCACGAAGTTCGGCACCTTGACCAGATGGCGCGTGGTTTGTGCCCTTCCCCTCAGATGTCGCAGGACGCGTATGTGGAAGCAAAACTCGCGCTGGAGGCTGACGCCATGGCCAATGCGGTCGCACTGGCATGGAGCTTACGTGGGGGGCGCCAAGATGTGTGGCACGCGGCGCAGACTATGACGCGCTACGACGACATCGCGGCTTCCTTCGCGGAAAAAATGGATGGTGGCGCCTCGTTGCCCGACGCCGTCAGCGCGGCCTATACGCAGTGGTACGCGTCCCCTTGGAGGGTAGAAACCTATCGCCAGTCCGCTTGTGTTTCGCAACTCGACCAACAGGACGCGCAGCATCTTTTGCCGCTCTACGCGCCTCTGCCTGGATCGTTTTTTGATGTCCTGTGCACACTACCGGACGGGCGCGCCTATACCTGCGCGCGCCCCGACTAGCGCTGGTCAGAAATCGAACAAGTCCATAAGGAAACTCTCGCGTTTCTTCGACCTGTGGCGGGGATCGCGACCGCCCGCGTAGTCGTCATCATAGGTTTCCCGCGGCGGCGGAGGCGGGGCTGAATTCGAGCGATCGATGATTTTGTCCAGTTCGCCCCGATCAAGCCAAACGCCGCGACACGCCGGGCAGTAGTCGATTTCAACTCCTTGGCGTTCGGCAATCTTCAATTCCGTTCCGTCGATTGGACACTGCATCGCACCACTCCCTGTCTGTTGATGCTCAGCAGATGGGCGCTGGCAGCCAGATTGCAACAGGTCATTCCAGCCGGGAAAGCACCTCGGTTAATAAAGCGTCAACTTCCGCCTGCGCGGCACCGCGCTTGGGGCTTTCCTGTGCACCCATGCCCTGCCCAAGTGTTTCGGCATAAACAATGCGGTTTGCCAGTTGTGCCACCGCGAGATCCGCCTCTGTCGCAGCAGCAGCTTCTGCCACTTCAGCTCCGAGGCGGGTTCCGGCGCGGGTCCGGTTCAATACAAGGAGCGTCGGAATGGCGACGCGTTCGGCCAGATCCAGAACCCCTTCAGTCGCCCAAAGATCGACATGGCTGGCCGACACCGGGACCAGAACCAGATCCGCCGCCCGTAAAGCGGGCTTTAGGTCACTGTCCACTTTCGGCGGCGTATCAATGATCACCAGATCATTCTCGCGCGCCAGTTTCCCAACCTCATACCCGATTCCCCAAGCAGAAGCCGTGGAGAAATCCATATCTGGTTCCCCATCCATCCGCTCCAGCCGGGTCATAAACCAACGCCCCAAAGAACCTTGCGGATCCGTGTCGATTACCGCCACAGTCTGTCCGGCCCGACGCGCAGCAACGGCCAAATTAACCGCCAGAGTGGTTTTGCCTGACCCTCCCTTTTGCTGCGCAATAGTGATGATGTTGCCCGCCATGTGAACCCCCTCAGGTCTTGCGGGTATAACCTGCTCCGATTCTGCGTCGAGCGCATCCGTATTCTGCCCCGTATTTGCCCTTTGCAGGCCCTCCGGTGCAAGACTGCCCAGCTTTTGACCATTCTCGGTTAACCAGCCGTTAACCTTGATTGACAACTCTGACCGTATGCATATCGGACTGGTCTGCCTTGCGTGGCTTCTCGGCTGCGCCGCAGCACTCGCCGGCCCCTGGCCGCGTGAGGCCGGTGAGAGTTTCTTGTCATTTTCCATCGAGAGCCCGTCCGACGGCGATACCCGAGATCTCTACTACTCGCTCTATGCCGAATACGGGTTGAGCGACGTCCTGACCTTGGGGTTCGACGGGGGAACAGACTACTACACTGAAGGGGAAGGCTATGTCTTTCTGCGGACACCTATTCCGGTAGAGACCAGTCGCCACAAGTTCGCGCTCTTGGGTGGGCTGGGCGCCCGGCAGAGAGCAAATAGTTATCCGGAAACTGTCTATGTCTTCGGTGGCAGTTGGGGCATGAGCTTCGACAGCGCGCTTGGATCCGGATGGGCCACTGTCGATGCCACAATCCGTGATCGCCAGACAACCAATACACGTTTAATCAAAGTCGACACCACATTTGGAGTAAATCGGAGTTCCGGCCAATTGTGGTTTGCACAATTGCGCTACGCCGACGAGTCCCAGGCATCCGAACCGGCGTGGGAACTTGCCCCTTCAGTGGCTTTCCGACTTGGAGACCGCGCGAGATTGGAAACGTCAGCTGCCATCGGCTTGAACGGCGGCAGCGATATCAGGTTAAAACTGGGGCTTTGGACCGAGTTCTAATGTCAAAAGACCGCATCCACGTCATAGAGAACCGGTTCGAATCCGCGGCTCATGGCCGAGAAAGCGCGGCTCCGTTCGCGCATCTCTGGACTGCGTAACATCGCCAGAAAATCTTCCCGTCGTTGCCATTGGCTATAGTTGGCGATCCGCGTGCGCGCATCGTTCACATGCAGGCCAGCAGCAATGAAGCCCGGCTGCTTCGAGATGAAATCTGCATAAGCGGTCTCAAGCGCGTCCAGCAGGTCCTGGCAAGTCCCGGGCGTGACTTCGAATGTGGTAATGACCGTCTGAAGATCGGCGGACTGGCGTATATGGGGCATGTCTCCTCCTCCTCAGCGCCAGTCTACCACACGCGGCAGAAATTGGTCAGCGGATCACATGCACTGAGCAGGGCGAATGACGCACCACGCGCGAAGCCGTCGAGCCCAGAAAGAAGTCCTGCAAACCGGGCTTGTGGGACGAAATGACAATACAATCGACACCATGATCTGTGGCGTAGTCCACAATTGTTGCCCCGGAATGCCCCGTGATCACCTTAGGTGTCACGCCTTCTGGATTACCCAACTCAGCCGATAGGACATTGGTGAACTCGGTTATCCGGTTGCTCAGATGCTCTTCCGGCAGGTACTGCGTGGCATAGCTCGGCAAGGCCTCCAGAACATAGAGCGCCGTAACCGTGGCGCCATCGGCGGCCATAGCCTTCGCCAATTCAACGGCATTACCCCCGGTTTCTGGATGATCTACATCTACCGCGACGAGAATATTGGAATACATAACTTAAGTCCTTGTCTTGCCAGTACGTCTTCAAGATCATGGCTAGGCGACCCTAACAGAAAATACCTTGATCCAAGTCATGTTTTTAAGCGGGACGGGCCCCAATGCCAGAAACATCTCCGATAAGGCCAACCAATGACGAAGCCCGCGCCCTCGCGCGCGAGTTGATCGATACCGCGCGCTTCGGTGCAATCGGCGTTCAAGATCCCGAAACCAATACGCCAATGGTGAGCCGTATTGCCGTCGGTACGACGCCTGAGGGCACTCCGCTGTCTCTGATCTCAGACCTGTCGCATCACACCAAGGCGTTACGCACCGACCCGCGGTGCTCCTTGCTTGTGGGGGAGCCGGGCGCCAAAGGCGATCCACTTACCCATCCAAGGCTGACCCTGCAGTGCACTGCCGGCTTTGTTACACGAGAAGACGGGGCTTTCGTGACGTTGCGGGAGCATTACCTCTCAACGCATCCCAAAGCGAAATTGTACATCGACTTCGGAGATTTCAACTTCGTTACGCTGACCCCGAACATCGCGCATTTGAACGGAGGTTTCGGCAAAGCTTTTACGCTGACACGTGAAGACATCGGACTCTGATCACCAGCCCTCGGTTCCGGGCCCACCCTTGACGATCCCCGTCAGGTTTGACGTCACCCAGCCGCCGTAGAAGGATCCGGGCTGGCTCTCCACCATCTCGTCACCAACAAAACACGCTTCCATGCGCTCTGGGTAAAACGCGACGTGATCCTTGAGAGCCGCGAAGCGCGCAGTCGGTTCAGGATACCCCCAAGCCGCTTTGTGGCTTACCACGTCATTGGCTTTTACGTCGAAATACTGCGCCTGCCCCTTCCACTCGCACCAACTTCGCCCCGCTGCCGGCTGCAAGACACCGGCAAGGACATCAGGTATCGGGATGTAATAGGTCGGCGGATGATGGGTTTCCAGAACCCTGAAACCTTCGGTCGTATCCGCAATCACGGTCCCTGAAAGCACGACGCGTAACCGGGCGCCCGCCGGCTCAAGCGCGGGCGGGCGCGGGTAATTCTGAACGTTCTCGGTGCGCAGCGCCTGTGACGCAGAATGATCCGACATGCTCGGCAAGTAGACCGGCAATTGAATTCACACAAGCACCTCGAACGAAAAAATCAGGTGCCTCGGTCTGCGCGCACAGTTATGTGCAATCGTCCCTTCACCGGCTCGGGCCACGTAACCAGAACCTGATCCTTGTTCGGTCCGTATTGCAGATCCACCAATGGCATCGCGAAGACCTGGTCTCCGTTTGCGTTGGTCAGGTCAGACTCCGCTACCAGCGATGTCACAAACCGCGTTCGCCCATTGAACGGCAGGATACCATTTGTTTCCAACAGCCATTGCCGCGCCTCGCTGGTCTGCTCAAGGAACAAAGGCGCTGGACTGATCGTCTTCACGTCGATGGAGTTGAAGGCATTAGCGTCAAAGACCAGCAAACGTGCCTGTCCAGGTTCAAGGTCTGCGAGCGACGTATCGACACCGTCGACGCGCTCAATGCGCCCATTGATTGACTTGAATACGTTGTCGGACACCGACAACCCCTGGATGTAGTGCCCAGCGCCATAAGGCTTGACAGATATGAACTTGAACCACTCTCCAGCGCCATTCACCGTAAAAATGTTGCCGGTAATTGCCAAACCGCCAAAGGAGAAGCCCGACGTGAAATCCGGAATGGCATCATGCTCGTTCGTCCATTCCAAGGTAGAATTGTCGAGGTAGTTTCCCGTCAACGCAGTCTTGACGTTGCCCTGAGTCAGAACGAGACCTGCAGTGCGTGGCCCTCCGATCGTCCCGTCGCCCTGCCACCAGTGGTTACCGCTTATGATGTGGCCAGAGCCGTGCAGAACCAGGAAATGCTTGAAGCGCACCGCTCGGCAGTCGCGGATCTTTGCGTCGTTCGCATTCACGTTCAGACCAACCGAAGTCCGGTCAACGACAAGAGAGTCGATTTCCGGAGACAAGAAAACACACCCATCGATCACCAATCCCTGGCATCCAACCCCATGGGAGGTCATCGCGCGATCTCTCGGCTTGGTAAACTCGCAGTTCTCCGCAGTAAATGTTGCGCCGTCCGGGGACAGAAGGATACCGGAAGCCCGCTCGTTCATGCGTAGATCAATATTCTCGAGCTGGAACTTGTCCAGGTTCGAAAATCCACTGAAATCTAGCACATACTGGAATCTCTTAAAAGTATAAGTGCGAGTTCCGGCAGCATCGTAGAGCGCTTGGCTCAGTGTGATCTTCCCGGTCGCGTCGTTCTTGTCACGCACATAGACTTCCCGCCCAACACCACTCCCTTCCACAAGGCTTCCCACCTTGACCGATGCAATGTTCGCAACACCAGTCAACTCATAGGGCACGGCCGGATCATAAGTGGCGTCTGATGTCACCTCGACCGTGTCCCAAGAGGGACTATCAGCACAGTTGAACTGACCGTTCCGGATCACCCGGCGAATGGTCATGGTGTCTTTGTTGCCTACGGCCGCATGGATATCGATTGGTTCACTCACCGAAATGGAGCGCCCGCACAAATCAAGTATGTCGTGATCCGAGAAGTTGAAATACGTCTGCACAGCTTTCTTGAATGCCAGAACTTCATCTCCGAAAGCATCGTAGTAGGCGTTCAGATTGAAGTTCCGCGTTAGAGACAGGCGCTTGTCGTCCGGCATCGACACGGTGCCCTCGAAACGGGTTTCAGACACCATCGTTACGTGCTCAGCCAGATAGAAAATCCCCTCGGGTACAAGCACACGGCGACGCCCATTTGCAGCCGCATCAGCAGCTACAAAGGCTGCGCTGTCATCTGTGACACCGTCCCCCCGAGCACCGAAGTCGCGCACATCCACCCAATCCATGAGCTTACGCAAATAGACCCCTGTAATATCTTCAATTTCGATGTCGTCAATCCGGATCAAACCGCCATTTGGTCCGCTCAGATCCAAGCCAAAATGCCCGTATAGCGGGGTGGTTCCCCAAACCATATCCACCCCGCCTCGATTGCCGGAGCCGACTATGGCGGAGATCTCGTACACGCTGCCGTAGGAACTCAGCGCCGTTATCGGTCCCTCCTCTACAATACCACCGACGCTCTGTCCGCCCGTGGTACCCGCCCATGATCCGATGCGCGCTTCAGGCAACGCTCCCGACAAAACCTTGATTCGCGCTGTTATGCGCAGGTAACAACCGGGCAGGATCGGGGTCTCACCTTTGAAGCGGATTCGCGTCAGGTCCTGCTGTTTCACAATCTCCAGACAGCTTCCGAAATCTGCGTCGGCAGGCACCAGCACGGCGTTGCTCGCGCCGTCCCAAGTTGCGGTGGCGGGCGTGCCGTTGCCTTGCGACCAGACATCAAGCCCTTGCTCGAACGCTGGTGGCATCAGATCGAGCCCGTCGGTGATTGCCTTGTTCATCCAAAACCCCTTTTCGCATACAGAGAGCGACAGGCAGGAACAGGGGCGGAGCGCAGGACAGCGCATCAACACACCTTGGATTTGCTCTGTCAGGAAAACACCGGCTGTGGCCGGCTTGTATGAAACCCTAGGACTGGATGGTTAAATGCGTTTGACCGGCACGCGCGCAGGCTTAGCCTCGACGCAACGCTAGCGTGCTAAGCCCGGCACATATGAGTATCGCAAGCCCAACACCTGTAAGAAAATCCGGGAAATCCCCAAAGACAAACCAGCCTAGCGCAGTCGCGGCAACGAGTTGGAAGTACACAAACGGAGCCAGCGTTCCCGCTTCGGCGCGTCGATACGCGATGATCAAGAGAAAATTGCCAAGCATCGACGCGGCGCCGCTCAATACAACTAACCACGCGACGTCTAAAGACATCGGCGGGAGGGCGCTGAGGCCAAAGGGAGCCAAAATCACCGCTCCTACCAAAAGCTGTGACAGTAATAATGCACGCGGGCGCGCCACATCGGCTAACCATCGGCTGGCAACCAGATAAAGCCCGTAGAAAATGCCTGCCAGAACAGCGAATGCTAGCCCGGGCGTCATTCCGAACCCGGGCTTGACCACCAAGAGCACACCGCAGAAACCGGCCAAAAGAAGGGCAGCGCGGGCCCAGCTCCACCGCTCTCCCAGCAACCAGCAAGACAGAAAATAGGATAGGATCGGCCCTACAAAAAAGGCGCCAAACACATTGGCGATCGGCTCGGTTTGCAGCGCCGTGAGGATCGACGCTATGCCGCAGACAATTAATGTCCCGCGGAACCAGATACGCCAGTCAGCTAACAGGCTTGGTTGCAATATGTGCGCCGAAAAAGGCGCAATCAGAACTGCGCCAATCACAAAGCGGCTCCACCCCACGAAAACAGGCGCAACACCGGCTTGGGTCAAGAGTTTTCCCGCTGTATCGCCCAACGGTATTAGGCTCATGGCCAAAAGCATGATCAGAACCGTCAGGGCCATGCGCGTGCCTTTTGCAACAATCCGCTCAGCCTTAGCCCCGAGAACCCGCCGGAACAAGCACCCGCCTTGTTCCTGCCACAGGTCTGCGGTTTAGTACGCGCATGAGCAGACCGCTGTATCTCTCTAGGCGCACTCTTCTTGCCGGTTTGGCGGCCAGCACGGCTGGCCCGGCACTGGCGAATGCGCCAACAACCAGCCCTGCCCCTCGGGCGCGGCCGATGGGCGGCCTGCAGCGTAGCCTGCCTAACACAGCTGATCTGGTCGCGCGTGCCAAGATCAAAGGGGCCACCACCGCTGCCCTGATAGACCTCGACACCGGCGAGATTCAGGACAGCTTTGCGCCAGCTCTGAAACTCCCGCCCGCGTCGACGACCAAAGCCCTCACCGCGCTTTATGCGTTGCGCACGCTGGGATCGGGATACCGTTTCAAAACGCAGCTCCTTGCAACGGGCCCTGTAGAAAACGGCGTCCTGAAAGGCGATCTAATCCTGGTGGGTCGGGGCGACCCTACACTTGACACAAATGCTCTCGACGAGCTCGCGCGCGCGCTCCCGGACGCGGGAATAAGCGCGGTTGCTGGCGCTTTCTACTATGACGGCAGCCATCTTCCTGACCTGAAATCGATTGATCCAGGGCAGCCGGATCATTTGGGCTACAACCCAGCGATTGCCGGGCTCAACCTGAACTTCAACCGCGTCTACTTTGAATGGAAACGACAGGGCAACGACTACGCGGTTTCCATGGATGCGCGGTCAGGTTCTCTGCGTCCGCAGGTACGTGTGTCGTCGATGTCCGTTCAGTCGCGCCAAACTCCGATCTATACCTACGAGCGGCGCGAGGGCCACGATCATTGGACAGTTGCGCGCGGCGCGCTTGGGCGCGAGGGCGGTCGCTGGCTTCCTGTAAGGGACCCGGATGGATACGCGGCAGACGTGTTCCGCACTTTGGCTGCCAAGCATGGCGTGACCTTACAACTCGCTCAAAGCCTGCCCGCCGAGATACCCGCAACCCGGGTGATCACCGACCGCAATAGTGATCCATTGCCCACGATCCTGCGCGGCATGCTCAAATACTCCACCAATCTGACAGCAGAGTGCGTCGGTCTCACGGCAACACAAAGTCTTGGCATCGCGCCCGACAGCCTGTCGGCATCCGGGCGCGCTATGGCCAGCTGGTTTGCGGCTCAAATGCCCGCTCCCGCTGAGATGGTCATTGCCGACCATTCCGGCCTCGGCGACTCGACCAGGATATCCGCAAAGGACTTGGCGACCGCGCTTACGCTTGATGGAGCAATCAAAGACCTTGGTCCGCTGTTGAAGCCAGTCACCTTGCGCGACAGCCAAGGCAACCGGCTAGCATCGTCACCCACCGCGATCTTCGCAAAGACCGGCACGCTAAACTTTGTGTCTGCCCTTGGAGGCTATATTGTGTCCCCCTCTGGACGACGCTATGCCTTTGCGATTATGTCCGCCGATCTGGATCGGCGCGCGCTTCTGACCCGTGCACAACGGGAGCGGCCGGAAGGTGGTCGCGCGTGGGCCCGTCGCGCACGAAAGCTCCAAAACGATCTATTGCTGAATTGGACCAGAGGGCTTTTGGCCTAGCCGCAAGACGCAGTGTTTTTGCCACTTACGCCGCGTCCTCTGTAGTCCGCGATCACACAGCTTTGAGCTTTCTTCATACCACGAAGGTCCGTTATTAGGATCGGAAACACTCGCAGTTGCGCTATACTGTTTGGCAAGCCCCAACGGACTGCTGAATAAATCACGGCCCACAGGAGACTGACGAATGACCAACCGCCTTCTTTCCCGCCGCTCCGTTCTAATCGCAAGCGCCGCCGCAGCGACCAGTGGTCTGGTTGTACCTGCCCGAGCAAAAGGTGTGGCTCCAACCGCATCGATGCGCGGAGGGTCGAACAACTATCGCCCCGGCGCACCGATCGTCGAGCGTATCGGCGGAGGCGGGTTCTGGATGACGGGTACCGTCCGCCGTGCAGGCGATGGTGCGCCTTTGGCAGGGCAGCGTGTTCAAATCTGGGCCCATACGACTGAGGGACATGAGCGAGATGCGCATAGCCATGGCGCAACACTGACCAACGCAAATGGTGAGTTTCGCCTCGAGATGCCTCAGATTGTCCCCGCGTTCGGTCAGGCGCATGGTCACCTCGCCTATGACAGTGGAGAGTTTAAAACCGTTTTCTTGCGCCCCTTAATGGCCAGCTCAAGTGACACTACTCTGGCAGCCCATTTCGTACTCGAGCCAACCTAATCTTTGATCCGTTTATATGAGGGCGCTTCTGATCTGGGCGGCACTCTGCACCGCCATTGCTGTGCCTATCATCGCCGCAGCTTTCAGTCCCCTTTTGGCATGGCGAGAGCCGATCTATATCGCGGCCGGGTTCGCGGGGATCGTTGGCATGGCGCTCATGCTTCTCCAGCCACTGCTGATTGGTGGACGCTTGCCCGGCATTCGGGCATCTGATAATCGGCGACTGCATCTTTGGATCGGCGTGCTCGTCGTCACTGCCGTCGTCCTCCATGTGGCCGGCCTCTGGATTACAAGTCCCCCCGATGTGATCGACGTTCTCCTATTCCGGTCTCCGGCCCCTTTCGGCATTTGGGGAGCACTGGCAATGTGGGCAGTTTTTGTCAGCGCAGCCTTAGGACTCTGGCGCGTTCATGGGCGTCCTCAACTACACGTCTGGCGCATCGCGCATACAGCATGCGCGATTTTGATTGTGAGCGGTACGATCCTGCATGCCGCAATGATCGAAGGGACGATGCATCCCCTTACCAAGCTACTTCTGGGGGCAGTGATTTTTGCCGCGACGCTGCATGTAATCATCGAGCGCAAAGCCTGGGCACGACTGGTCCGGCAGAGAAAACCGTAGTACTTTTGTTCAGCCAAGTTGCGGCCCCTCAAGCGAGTGTTGCGCTAAGCGTACAATGCGCGAAAGTGCCGTTGCGGATCGCTAAACGCCAACACTCGGATCCCGTACCAAGCGGACGCCATTAATCCGCCATCCCGCCATGTTTTTTATCATCTGATACTCAAGAACATGCCGGCCACCCTGCAGGTCCCGCACCAACACCTTTTGGTAAAGGCTGCCACCACGCTCCTCGAGACTAAGATACTGCACTTCGGCAGGACGCCAGACCATCGGATAGCCATTGCGGACCATCACACCGAAACGTTCCGACGAGCCGAACATCGACTGAATCATCGGCGAGGCATAGGTGAATGCCTCGGCGAAATCGTCTGCTTTGAACGCTTCGATTTGGGCACCGATCGTTGCTTGGATATCGGCCGCGTCGTCGGCCTGCGCGACGCTTGCCGCCCAAACAACGGATAGTGCCAGGAAAAGCCGTCTGATCATCTGGGGTCCTCCGGAGCGATTCCGAACAGATAATTCGCTCACCAGAAGGGTCAAATCAGGCGGCTAGCTCTCCAGCGAGCGCTCTGTCGATCAGGGCGACGGTTTCGTCCACACCGTAAAGTGCGATGAACCCCCCGAAGCGCGGGCCTTGGGATGCTCCAAGTAAGACCTCGTAAAGTGCGGTGAACCAGCCGCGCAGCGGGTCAAATCGCTCACGCCCCGCCGCAAAAACTTCCGATTGCAGCGCTTCGGCATCCAGACCGCCCTCCCATGCAGAAAGCCGTCCGCGCAAGTCCTCCAGCGCTTCCCGCTCCGGCTCAGTAGGCAGCCGGTAGGTTTTTGCCGGGGCAACGAAGTCTTCGTAATACCGCACCGCATAACCAGCAGCAGCGTCGAGGTCCGGATGTGTCTCGGGCGACGCCTCGGGCGCGTATCGCTGAATGAACCCCCAAAGCGCGGTTTTGTCGTGGGCAGATGCAACGGACGCGAGGTTTAGCAGCATTGAGAACGGCACGACGAGGTTGGATTCTGGAACGTCCCCGCCGTGTACATGATAAACGGGGTTGTTCAGTTGCGCCTTTAACTCCTGATCCGGGAAAGCGCGCAGTTGCTGGTGATACTCGTCCACCGCTTTCGGGATCACGTCAAAGTACAAGCGCTTCGCTGTCTTAGGCTTTTGGTACATGAAGTAGGACAGACTTTCGGGCGCGGCATAGGTGAGCCACTCTTCCATGCTGAGCCCATTGCCCTTTGATTTCGAGATTTTCTGCCCCTGCTCATCGTTGAACAATTCATAGGATAATGACTCTGGCGGGCGCTGGCCCAACGCGCGACAGATTTTTGTCGATTGCGTCACACTATCGATTAGGTCCTTGCCCGACATCTCATAATCCACACCCAATGCGGCCCAGCGCAACGCCCAGTCAGGCTTCCACTGTAATTTCACATGGCCGCCCGTGACCGGCACCTCCATCCGCTCCCCATCCGGTTCTTCATAGACGATCGTGCCCGCTGCTATATTCCGCTCCAGCGTCGGCACCTGCAGCACATGTCCGGTTTTGGGCGAAACTGGCAGGAATGGGCTATAAGTTGCGCGGCGCTCCTCGCCGAGCGTCGGCAACATGATTTCCATGATCTTATCGAACCGCTCCAACGCCACCAGCAACATCTCGTCGAAGCGGCCTGAGGTGTAATAGTCCGTCGCGCTGGCGAACTCGTACTCGAAGCCAAAACTATCAAGGAATTCACATAGCCGCGCGTTGTTGTGCTGGGCGAAGCCCTCATGCGTGCCAAAGGGATCGCGCACTTTGGTCAGTGGCAGGTTGAGATCTTCTTTCAGTTCCTCTTGCATCGGGACATTGCCTGGGACCTTGCGGAAACCATCCATATCATCCGAGAAACAGATCAGCTTGGTCGGAATGTCCGAGATCGCTTCGAAAGCGCGGCGCACCATGGTCGTGCGGGCAACCTCACCGAAAGTGCCGATATGCGGCAGACCCGATGGTCCATAGCCGGTTTGAAAAAGCACATAGCCCTTCTCAGGCGCGCCTTTTGCGTAGCGTTTCAATACCCGGCGCGCTTCCTCAAAGGGCCAGGCTTTGGACGACATCGCGAGTTCGCGCAGTTCAGACATTTCAAAGATCTTTCTTAGCCACACGCCGCCCCGTGCAGCGTGCGTGCCGCGCTAGCTATTGCGGGGCGGGCTGGAGGTCAATATTTACGGGTAGTGACACGTTATTAAAGGAAGTGACATGGCCCCGACAGACACCGCTCTTTCTCCGCAGGACGCCCTCGTCGCGCTCATGGTTGCGGTGTCCGCCTCGGACGAGACGATCAGAACGTCCGAATTGTTGTCGATTGAGCAGATCGTGAACCATCTCCCTGTGTTCGGTGGATACGATATCGACCGCATGCGTCAAACCAGTCAGATCGTTTTCGATCTATTCGCCGAGGAAGACGGTCTCGACGCCCTATTTGGGCTTATCAAGGAGGCCTTGCCGGAGCACCTGCCTGAAACCGCCTATGCACTTGCCTGTGACGTGGCGGCAGCTGATGGCAAGCTGCGCGATACAGAGTTGGAAATGCTTGCCGAAATTCGCTACCAACTGAATATTGATCGATTGGCAGCTGCTGCAATCGAGCGCGGGGCCCGCGCACGTCACTTGACTCTCTGAAACTCATTTACGGAGCGCGATCAATGGAATTCGGCATACTTGTCCTGCTGATGGTCGTCGCGGACCTGTTCCTCATCACCTCCGGGTGACCCAAAACCACGCTGGCGCCTACTGAAAGGGGTGCGAACCATGACAACCCAACTTGGCCTTTTTGGCCTCCTTGCAATAGGGTTGGCGCTCTATGCAGCCTATAATATCTGGAACAGCAGCGCGACAACCGGGGCGAAGATCGTTTGGTCTGTCGTTCTGTTTTTCTTACCTTTTCTCGGCTTCATCGCCTGGCTGATTTTCGGGCCCAGAGGCCGCTAAGCATTACCAGCGCCCGGCGGCCCGGATCGCGCTAGAGCTTTCGTTGATCAATGGAATGGTCACGTACGCCCAGGCCGGCGCAGTTGCGCGCCCCAAACCTCTTATATTCTGCCCGCGCAAACGCGCCCCTGCAAAACAGCGGGCCGCTGGCGACGTCAGTGCAGCGATCGCCGCATCCGGTCGGGCGAACACACCAACGGGCACTGTCCCAAGAATGCTTTTCCAGCGGTCCCATTGGTGGAACGAGGCCAGATTATCCGCCCCCATCAGCCAAACAAACCGAACACCCGGGTAGGCTTCGCGCAGAGCCTCCAGAGTCTCCGCGGTGTAAAGCGTGCCAAGTTGCGCCTCCAATTGCGTTACTTCGACCCGCGGATGCCACATAAGATCTCGCGCTGCAGCCAGTCGCCGGCTTAAAGGTGCTGGCTGTCGCGCCTTCAGCGGGTTGCCGGGCGTTACCAACCACCACACTCGGTCCAAACCAAACCTTTTCAACGCCTCGCGCGTGATATGGACATGGCCCTCATGCGCCGGGTCGAACGACCCGCCCAGCAATCCGATGCTCTGTCCGGGCCGCGCAATTGGCCAACCGGTCCGCTTCATCTTCCCTCCCTGCCCCGGTTCTGGGCAGCAGCTCGCGCAAATGTGTCCTTCGCGGGCCAGCGCTCTGCTGTCAATGGCCTCTCGACACACTGTCGAGGGCTGTTACGGTCGCCATATGGATAGAAACACTGGTCTTTTGTGTGCCATGACAGGTCTTGTGAGCGCACTGATGATCTCAGCCTCGCCTCTCGCCGCGTCAGCGCAGGACCGTACGCGGGACGATGTCGACACCCCTTCAGCGAATGCGGTCGTACGAATTGGCGGATGTACTGGTGCGTTGATTACCGAGCGCATTGTGCTGACCGCTGCGCATTGTGTTGCCGGAATTGTCACCAAGGCTCCCGAAGAGACATCGCTCCCCTGCTCCAGCCTCGCACAACAACGGGATTTGCAGCGCAAGCCAGCCTGGCAGAATCCGATGGAGTTTCATCTCATCCGCACAGAGCACAAACCGATCATCCGTTTTGGCTCCAACGAAGACCGCTTCGGACTTGGAATCCGCGCAACGCACTATGTGCTGCCGTTTTGTGCAGACATGGCGCTTCTCCGGCTCAAGCAACCTGTACCTACAGGGGTTGCGACCCCGCTCCCAGTACTCGTTGGGCTCGGCGAGACTCAGAACCCGTTCGACTGGAAAAGCCTTCCGTTGCGACATTCCGGTTGGGGCGAGGCCAAAAACGCCTTTCATGAAAAGCCCACGCGCCGCACAGGTCCGGTCCAACCGTGGACAGAAAACGCCTGCATGCTGTTTACACTGCCACCGGTCCGCAAAGATGGCCGTCGGATTGTCAACGGGGACAGCGGCAGCCCGCTCATCGCCCAAGGCCCGCAAGGACGCGAATTTGTGCTGGGTGTCATTTTCGGACGCGGCATCCCGGACGCGGAGACCTGTGGCCTTCCCCGTCTGCGTATCCCCAAGAGACATGGAAGCTATACCCCGACCTGGCGCGGTGCGCTCGACGATACGGACGCAACACCGCTGGGCAGCTGGATCGCGCATCACGCACCGGAGGCAGCGCTGATCTGGACCGACCTCAGCCCTCAAACACGGTAACAGGCGCACCGATCCTAATTTGGCCAGGACGCAGAACTTCTGCGGTCATCCCCCCGTGCCCGCGCACGGCAGCATAGCCTCCGTGCCCGAACGCCTCCTCCATCCGGGAACAGGGCGCGCAGGGCCCCGTAATCCGCAGGACAACCTCCGGACCAATCGTAACCGCGCGTCCGCGCAGCGAGATCAGGTTGATCCCCGCCACCCCGATATTGCGCCGCAGGAGCACCGGATCGACCGGCGCGCTCTGCCCCAGATAGCTCGCGATAGCTGCCAGATGTTCCATCTGGAACAGTGTCACAGCACGCTTGCCCGCACCGGCGCGGTCACCCTCCAGCCCGGCCTCGGACACAAGTGCGGTCTCAACACGCTGCACGGCCTCACGCCGGGCCGGACGCAACCCGATCCACGCCACGTTGCCTGGCTGCGCCACTCGCTCAATCAGCTCTTTCAAACTTCCAGCCATTGGCCTCTTTCCCGTCCATTGCCCCTGCTTGCGCGAGCCGCTAGAACCGCGCAAACACCACATTCCAGCGGCGGAGCATCCCATGGCAGCCTATCAGTACGTCTATCACATGGACGGCGTGTCCAAGACTTATCCCGGCGGCAAGAAATGCTTTGAAAACATTCGCCTCAGCTTCCTGCCCGGCGTCAAGATCGGCGTTGTGGGCGTCAACGGCGCAGGTAAATCCACGCTGATGAAGATCATGGCCGGCATGGACAAGGACTTCACCGGGGAGGCCTGGGCGGCTGAGGGCGCCAAGGTCGGCTACCTGCCGCAGGAGCCGCAGCTCGACGAAAGCCTGAATGTCCGCGACAACGTCATGCTGGGCGTGGCCGAGCAGAAGGGAAAGCTCGACCGCTTCAACGAACTCGCGATGAACTACTCCGACGAGACGGCGGATGAAATGGCCGCGCTGCAGGACGAGATCGACGCGAAGAACCTCTGGGATCTCGACGCGCAGATCGACATCGCGATGGAGGCGCTGCGCTGCCCCCCCGACGACGCGATGCCCGAACACCTCTCGGGCGGGGAACGCCGCCGCGTGGCACTTTGCAAGCTGCTGCTCGAAGCGCCCGACATGCTGCTGCTCGACGAACCGACCAACCATCTCGACGCCGAAACCATCGCCTGGCTGCAAAAGCACCTGATCGACTACAAGGGCACGATCCTGATCGTCACCCACGACCGCTACTTCCTCGACGACATCACCGGCTGGATTCTCGAGCTCGACCGCGGCCGCGGCATCCCCTACGAGGGCAACTACTCCTCCTGGCTCGAACAGAAGGCCAAGCGGCTGGAGCGCGAGGCGAAGGAAGACAAGGCCAAGCAGAAGACGCTCGCGCGCGAGCTGGAATGGATCCGCGCCGGGGCCAAGGCCCGTCAGGCCAAGCAGAAGGCCCGGATCAACGCGTACGAGGAAATGGCCAGCCAGTCCGAGCGTGAAAAGGTCGGCAAGGCGCAGATCATCATCCCCAATGGGCCGCGGCTCGGCTCCAAGGTGATCGAGGTCGAAAACCTCACCAAAGCCTATGGCGACAAGCTGTTGATCGAGGATCTGACCTTCTCCCTCCCCCCCGGCGGAATCGTCGGCGTGATCGGCCCCAATGGTGCTGGCAAGTCCACCCTCTTCCGCATGCTCACCGGGCAGGAACAGCCCGATGGCGGGTCCCTCAGCTACGGCGACACGGTGCAACTCAGCTACGTGGACCAGTCCCGCGACGCGCTCGAAGGCGACAAGACCGTGTGGGAGGAGATCTCCGACGGTGGCGAGATCATCGAACTTGGCGACGCGCAAGTGAACTCCCGCGCCTATTGCGGCGCCTTCAACTTCAAGGGCGGCGACCAGCAGAAGAAAGTGGGCCTGCTTTCGGGGGGCGAACGCAACCGCGTCCACATGGCGAAACTGCTGAAATCCGGCGGCAACGTGCTGCTACTCGACGAGCCCACCAACGATCTGGACGTCGAAACCCTCCGTGCCCTCGAAGACGCGCTCGAGGATTTCGCCGGCTGCGCCGTGATCATCAGCCACGACCGCTTCTTCCTCGACCGCCTGTGCACCCACATCCTCGCCTTCGAGGGCGACGCCCATGTCGAATGGTTCGAAGGCAATTTCGAGGCCTATGAGGAAGACAAGGCGCGGAGACTGGGGCCGGACGCGCTGGAGCCGAAGCGGGTGAAGTATAAGAAGTTTACGAGGTAATTGGCGGGCTTAGTTTAATTTCTTAAGTTCGAACACTATCTCATTCCGAAGGTTTTCATTTCGAGCAAGCTAGGTATGACCGAAGAAAAGCTAAAAACCTGCGGTATAGTAATGCCGATCTCCGAGAGCGACGGGAGGTCAGCCTCCCACTGGTCCGATGTACTCAAGATTTTGGAAGATGCTGCTGAACAAGCCGGTTTCAAAGCAAGGCTAGTAAGCGACACGCTAGAGTCGAACTTGATACACAAAGAGATACTGCAGAACATTTATAACGATGACATCATCATTTGCGACGTCAGTGGCAGAAACCCGAATGTTTTCTTCGAACTTGGAATCCGCATGGCAACGCAACTGCCTACAGTTATCGTGAAGGACGACGATACGATTTACCCATTCGATACCGGACCAAACCGATACATAGGCTACCCTAAAGACCTTCGTCACCCTTTGATGGAGAAGTTCAAATCGGAACTGGTCGATAGCTTAAAGAAAACAATTGACCACTCAAAAGAACAGAGCTTCATAGGCCAACTTGGCCCATTCCAAATCCCTGATGTAGAGAGCACAACTCTTCCCGCGTCAGACATCATAATAAGTCGTCTTGATCGCATGGAGACTGCACTAAATCAGCAGCGGAACGTGATTGCCCACGGGATTATCCCTAACAGAAACGCACTCGCAAATTCACTTCAACAGGGTCTCAATGCCGAGCGCAAAAGAGTCCACTTTGTAGAGGCAGGTCTGGAAGAAGTTATCGCGGAAGTTTCGGGGTTCAGTAATACGGAAGTCGACAATGGCGTTGATGACTTCATGCAATCCGCTGCAGGTAAAGGAAAAAGCACTACAATCGATCACCTGAGCCGCGCAATCAGCAGGGTGTCCATTGAAGGCAAAGACGTGCACTCTCCCAAACTGCAACGAGACTTCCGACGGGCTATCGAAAACGCAATTCCGTTTTAGATTTATGCTGCCAGAGGCTGTCTCGACTGGCCATTCGGCCGTAGTTTGGTAGTCAGAAGTACATCATAAAGCGGTTTTCTTGCGTCAAACCTCCGCCACAACCTCCCCCATCATCTCGCCGGCCCTCTTGGTGTGATCCTCGGACCGCACCTGAGACCGCACTTTCTCAAACAACGCCGCCGTAGTGCGGATCAGGCCTCAATTGCAAAAAAGTCGGAATGAGGCTTTCTGCGCCTCCGCGTCAATACGGTACGGGATGATATTGCAGGCACCCGCTTTTATCGGAGCAGCCTGATAGACATAACTCGATACACTTTGCCCGGTCATCCCATCTGTATACGTGAAGTAGACGAAGAGGCGGTTGTTCTGATTGTACAACCCCAAACGATCGACCGTGAAAATCAAAGCGTTGCCGTTCAACGCAACCGTTTCTCCCGGCGACAGGGAAAAATCACTGCCACTGGCTATACTACTCATGCTGTGAGGGCGCACCCGGCCTTCCAACGACTCGAGCTGTTCTTCATCCAAGGCAGTTTCCGGCGTCGCGCCGAAGACAACTGCGAACATCGCGTCAAAGACCTTTTCCCTGCACCGCCTGTTGTCCTGCAATTCAGACCCAAGCTGCTCGCGCAACACACCGCTATACTGGCCTGCAGACAGGTTTGCAGCCCCCTCTATCCCAAGATCCAGCAATCGGCGGGTCAACTTTAAAAGCTCGGCTTCGGCTTCTCCCTCCAATTCAATCTGAGATTGAGAGCCCGTCGCTTGGATGCTTCCACAGATGTTTTCGGCGGTCACAATAATCTGGGCCACGCCTTGTGAGATATCGTCTTGCGCGCGAACGGGTGCAGAGCACAAAGCGAACACAAAACACGTCGCGAGTAGTTGAAATCGAGCCATGTGCAAATTGATCCCAAAATGAACCTTCACAGTAACCTGCTCACAAGTGTACCCAACGCCGTGCCTGCCGAGAACCCGAAATAGTCGCTCAGGTGAGTATCAGCATTTCCTCTGCACCGGTCATGTCGTGAGCTTTAGACCTCCGCCACCACCTTCCCCATCATCTCGCCGGTCATCTTGGTGTGATCTTCGGACCGCACCTGGGCCCGCACATTCTCGATCATCGCCGCCGCCGTGTCCCGGCTGGCCTTGTCGGGCCATTCGGAAATGGCCGCCACCGTCCGGTCCGAGGTGCGGATCAGTTGCACCCGCTCCGCGCCGAGCTCCTTCAGCGCGGGCAGGCGTTTGGCCTCCACCTTTTCCATCGTCAGGTCGAAATCGACCCCGTCGGTCAGCTCCCATGTGGTGATCGTGATATAGCGCATGGTTTCCCTCCCAAAAACTGATGCTTACACCGCAGTATAGCACAACTCCCGAACGCGCTTGCCCCTCCTCGCTTTCCGCGTCTTAATGCCGGCACACACACTACCGGAGACAGACCCCATGAAGATCAAAGCCTTCCTCGCCATCCTTCTGACCGCCCCCTTCCTGCTGGCGGCCTGCAACACCGTTGAAGGTGTCGGCGAAGACGTGTCCGAGGTCGGCGACGCGATCACCGACGCGGCCAACTAAGCCGCACGCGCACGGTGCGTGATCTGTTTCAGCCGTTCACGCACCGCACAAACGTCCTCACAGAACCGCGAAACTGTCGAAATATCGGCAGATTGGGCGCGCATCCTTCCTATCTGACAGGGGGTAGAAAGGAGCACACCATGCATGCCCAAACCCCAAAACCCACCCCGCAGGCGCCCAAGCCTCAGGAAAAGCCGCCGTTCCGGTTCACCGACTGGGCCGCGATTTAAGCCATCCGCGTGGTCGGATCAGGAACCGGCCGCGGCCGGCCCTCGTCGTCGATGGCGACAAACGTAAACGTAGCCTCGGTCACTTTCTCGCGCGCCCCGATGCGGCCGCGCAGCACCCAGGCCTCCAGCCAGATACCCATGGAGGTACGCCCCACACGTTCGACATCGGCGTAAATACACAGCACATCGCCCACCTTGACGGGGCGAATAAACTTCATCGCATCAATGGCCACTGTTGCCACCCGGCCCTGCGCGCGCTCGCCAGCAATGATGCCGGCCGCAATGTCCATCTGGCTCAGCACCCAGCCCCCGAAGATATCGCCATTCACGTTGACATCCGCCGGCATGGCCAGCGTTCTGAGGGTCAACGCTCCACGTGGTGTGTCGGACATGGAACCTCCTGCAACATCGTCCAGAACAGCCTACTCCGGCGGGACGGACGTGCAAGACATGCGTAGGCTATTTGACCGACTTGATCCGCTGCTTGCGGCGCTCGTGACGCCGTCGCGCCCTTACGATCATCTCTGTCTCGCCCCGCGCGCGCCGTTGCGCGATCGCCTCCAGGGCCGCCAGCCGCCGCGTCCGGACCGTGTCAATCAGGGGGTCAGTCTCGGCGGCATCCTTGCACGGCATGTGCCGCCCTTCATCCGTCCACAAGATACTCATAACGCACCCACTCTTCATCCGTTATGCCCTCAGCAGGCCAGAGTGAACGCCGTGCGGTCAAAGAGATTCCGGTTTTTTTGTGGCGCTTTTTCCAATTTGGAAACAATAGATACCGCGAGCGCGCTTTGTTTCACTTTTTGGAGGAATGACGTGAAAAACGCCCGACGGGACCTGATCCGTACGGGCGTTTTTTAGTGCCGTTCTCGGCGGAGGCGGACGGGACCAAGGTCCGCCGGGTGTGTTTAGTGCACCAGCTCGGTGCGGCCACGGCTCCCAAGATCTGCCGTGAAAATCACCTGAGACCGCGCGTTGCGGTTGGACCGGAAAACAGGTTTGTCCATGCCCAGTTCGGCAGCCATACGGCGTGCGGCCAGGTTTTCTAGTGCTTTCGTGCGCCCTGCGCGGGCTTTGTTCCAGTAGCAGCTCATCGCGAAAATCCCCTTGTTAGCGATATCTACAGATTTGGAACTCGTCTTCGCCACACTCTTTACTCAAGTTCGACATTGTCTGCCACAAATGGCGGAAAGTGGGCGAAGTTCGTCTCATAAAAGATTAATTTTATGTCTTTTTTTTGTTAAATTTTCCCTACGTGCGAGAAAGTTGGTTTGCAGACCCAGATCGTCTCGCAGAGACGCGTAATCCGCCACATTTCCGCCTTGCCTGCCTTTTTGCGGTCAGAGCCCCGCGGTTATTTCTTGTCAGCCCGGAAGAACACTGTCATGACCCCTGCGCGACCGTTACCGCATCTCGACCCACTGGCTCCGGTTTTGGGCATTGACCCACCGGGCGTCCGTCTCGATCTGCCAAAGACTGACGCACGACCTGCCGCAGTTCCGCGGGCGGGAATCAAAAGGAGAAATCGGATGGCCACTGGCACCGTGAAATGGTTCAACGAAACAAAAGGCTACGGCTTCATCGCCCCTGATGGCGGATCGAAGGATGTGTTTGTACATATCTCAGCCGTCGAACGCTCAGGCCTGACCGGCCTCAAGGACAATCAGAAAGTGACTTACGACCTCGAAGCTGGTCGGGACGGCCGCGAAAGCGCAGTGAACATCGTACTCGCGTGACGCAAAACGCATCCACGTCAGAGCGCGGCACGCCGGCCGCGCTCTTTTCGTTTCCGATTTCCGGGCTTATATCGCTGGAATGTTTGGTGACCTCCTAAAACGCCTGACGGCGCCCGATCCCGACCGGCTTCCAGAGCCGGATGCACGCCTTGCACTGGCGGCTCTTCTGGTCCGCATTGCGCGGTCCGATGGCGACTACGCAAGCGCTGAGGTGGCCCGGATCGACAAGATTCTTGCAAAGCGACACAGCCTTTCCCCATTTGAGGCCGCAAAACTTCGCTCCGATGCCGAGGCGCTGGAAGCGCAAGCGCCCGATACGGTCCGCTTCACCCGCGCAATCAAGGATGGCGTGGCCTATGAAGACCGCATCGGAGTGATTGAAGCTCTTTGGGACATCGTGCTTGCGGACGGGGTCCGGGATCAGGAAGAAAATACCCTACTGCGGCTCGCCGCCAATCTCCTCGGCGTGAACGACCGTGACAGCGCATTGGCCCGGCAACGGATAGAGGCACGGTCCGACTGAGCGCTCAGGAAATGGGCGATTGGGCCCAAACCGGGCAATTTACCTTGCGTCATGCGGCTTGCGCCCATTGCAATTCCCTACGAATTTTCCCCTACTGCGCTTTGCAACAAAGTGAAGAACGCCAGCACACGTGACCGAGACAGACCAGCCAGTCATCGAGATACGTGACCTCCACAAGGCATATGGCGCCCTGGAGGTCCTTAAAGGGGTCAGCATTTCCGCCAAGCGGGGCGATGTCGTGTCGCTTATCGGCTCATCTGGATCGGGAAAGTCCACGCTTCTTCGGTGCTGCAATCTATTGGAAGACAGCCAACAGGGTGACGTGGTGTTTTGCGGCGAGCCCGTGGCCTGGAAAGGCAGCGGAGCGACACGGCATCCGGCGGACCCAAAACAGGTCATCCGCATCCGCACAAACCTGTCAATGGTGTTCCAGCAATTCAACCTCTGGGCGCACATGACCATTCTCGAGAATGTCATGGAAGCCCCGGTCACGGTTCTGGGTCGGGAGACGGCCGAAATGGATGCTCTGGGGCGCAAGCTTCTGGAGAAGGTCGGTATCGGCGACAAATGCGATGTCTATCCCGCCCAGCTTTCAGGCGGTCAGCAGCAGCGCGCTGCGATTGCCCGCGGGCTGGCCATGGAGCCCAAGGCGTTGCTTTTTGACGAGCCGACGTCTGCGCTCGACCCGGAACTGGAACAGGAAGTGGTGAAAGTGATCAAAGACCTGGCGACCGAGGGCAGGACCATGCTGATCGTTACGCATGACATGCGCCTCGCGGCCGATGTGTCGGACTATGTCGTCTTCCTCCATCAGGGCCGGATCGAAGAAGAAGGCCCGCCAGATCAACTCTTTGGCGCGCCGAAATCAACGCGTCTGCAACAGTTCCTCAGCGCCACGCAAGCACACTGAGATCCAGCAACAACCACTCAAGGGAATTCGAAAGAAATGAAAAAACTGCTTCTCGCAACAGCACTCACTGCAATCAGCGCAAGCGCAGCCTTTGCTGCAGGTCATGGTACCACGATCCGCATGGGCACCGAGGGCGCTTACCCTCCGTACAACTTTCTGAATGACGCCGGAGAGGTTGACGGGTTCGAGCGCGAGTTGGGCGACGAGCTTTGCGCGCGTGCCGAGCTAACATGCGAGTGGGTCACCAATGAGTGGGATTCGATTATTCCCAACCTCGTTTCGGGCAACTACGACACGATTATCGCGGGCATGTCGATCACCGACGAACGTGATGAGGTCATCGACTTTACACAGAACTACACGCAGCCCGACCCATCCGCCTTTCTGGCCATGTCCGATAGCGTGGACCTTGAAGGTGGCGTAATCGCAGCACAAACCGGCACGATCCAGGCAAGTTTTATCGCCAGCACCGGGGCAACACTTCTTGAATTTGCCACGCCGGACGAAACCATTGCGGCTGTGCGCAACGGCGAAGTCGACGCCGTGCTTGCAGACAAAGGCTTCCTGGAGCCGTTCGACGCGGAAAACGCGGACCTGATGTTTGTGGGCGACGACGTTCTGCTGGGCGGCGGCATTGGTATGGGTATCCGTGAAAGCGACCCTGAACTGAAAGCCAAGTTCGATGCAGCGATCCAGTCGATGAAGGACGATGGGACGCTCAATGCGCTGATCGAGAAGTGGCTGCCCGGTTCGGCAACCTTTTGATCTACAGATCCAAAGGGGGCCCTGTGCCCCCTTTTTGCTGCGCATGTTCTCCTACTGCACCGATCCATCCACGCTCTCTGGCCTGACCTGGCTGTCGTGTTATCTCACGACAGGCAAACACATCGCGTTCTATGCGTCTTTCGGGACCGTGATGCTGCTTTTGGCGATCACAGCACCTGCCGCCCTGACGTTCGGCTTCCTGGGTGCGATGGCTGCGCGGTCTCATATCGCGCCGCTGCGTTGGATCGGAAAAATCTATACCGCGATGGTGCGCGGGATTCCGGACATCGCTTTTTTCCTGTTCGTCCCCATCGCCCTGGACCAAGGGCTCGAATACCTCCGTCATCGTTGGAAATGCCCCGACTGGGGCGAAGCCGTGCGTCAGGGCAATGACTTTGTGGTTTGTGCGGAAGCCAAGTTGCCCCTTTCGACCGCGCCGCAATGGGTGCACGAGGGATACGGGTTCACACTCGCGGTCCTGGCCTTCGCCTTTGTCTTCGGCGCCTTTGCCGCAAACGTGCTTTACGGCGCGATGCAAGCCGTCCCAAAGGCGCAGATTGAAACCGCTGCCGCATATGGCATGACCCAGCGGCAGAGCTTCTGGCGGATTCTGGTTCCGCAGATGTGGGTCTATGCCCTGCCCGGTCTGTCGAACCTCTGGCAGATTCTCGTGAAAGCCACCCCGCTTCTGTTCCTTCTGGGTATAGAAGACATCGTCTATTGGGCGCGAGAACTGGGCGGCTCAAAGACCGCGCGTTTCTCGGACTACCCCCATGGCGACTGGCGGATGTGGTATTTCCTTGGGCTCCTTGTGTTTTACCTGCTGCTCACCTGGCTTTCCGAGAAAGGCTTCTCGCGGCTGATGACGCGCCTCAGCCATGGGCAGGCCACGATGGCTGGTGAAGCGCAGCGGAAGGCCGCCGCATGAGCTGCACCGAGACGATCCAGGACTACGCGCTGCGGTCCATCGGTTTTGGCGAACGGCTCTTGCCGCGTTCCGATTTCACCCTTTGCGAGCAGTTCGTCCTGATCGGGTCCGGGTTGATTTGGAACGTCTACTTCGGGGCCTTCGCGCTGATCTTTGGGTTCTTTCTCGCCACGGCCGTGGCCCTCGGCAAAGCAAGCCCCAACGCGGCGCTGCGCAAACCGGCAGAATGGTTCATCTTTGTTTTCCGGGGATCGCCTCTCTTCATCCAGTTCTTTCTGGCATATTTTTTCTTCATTCAACTCAAAGCGCTGTCGAGCTTCTTCGACCCGTTCACCTCCGCCTGGTTGGGCGCGCTCGTAGTGCTGTTCCTGAACACCTCGGCCTATGCTGGGGAAATTTTCTATGGCGCGTTGCGATCCGTTCCCAAGGGCGATCTGGAAGCAGCAGATGCCTATGGCCTGTCCGGCTGGACCAAGTTCCGGCGCGTGACATGGCCGACGATGCTACGGCTCGCCTGGCCGTCCTACACCAACGAGGCGATCTTCCTTTTCCACGCAACAACGCTGGTTTTCTTCGCTGGCTTCCCTGCCTTCCAGCAGCGCGGAGACGCGCTCTATTACGCTCAGTACTTTGCGGACAAAACCTTCAACCCATTCATTCCCTACCCGATCGTCGCGTTCTATTTCATCCTGTTGACGCTTTCGGTCATCGCAGTTTTCGGTACGATAAACCGTCGGCTGAACCGTCATCTGGTTGCGGTTGACCGACCGAAGCTGCGTGTTCGCCCAAATCTGCTGCGCTAAGTAAGCTTGCTCGAAGGCATTGCGGCGCGTACGCTTTTTAAAGAAATGGGCGAAAGACACTCAGATGCGTATTGGCATTCTCGAATGTGGGAGGCCTCCAGAGCGCGTGGTACGGCACCACGGCGCCTACCCCGAGATTTTCGCCCGGCTTCTAATGCACAACGGATTTTCTTTTGAGACATTTCAGGTTGCAGGCAATGCTCTTCCAAAGACCGTCGATGCCTGTGACGGCTGGTTGATCCCTGGCTCAGCCCATGGCGTTTACGAACCGCACTCTTACTTGCCGAAGCTGGAGAGCTTCATCCAGGATGCCTACGCTCGCAATGTGCCGATGGTCGGGGTTTGTTTTGGGCATCAAGCGATTGCGAAAGCCCTTGGCGGCCGGGTCGAGAAATTCTCAGGCGGTTGGTCCGTAGGTAGGCACATCTATACTTTCGATGGACTGGGGGATCTCGCGTTGAATGCCTGGCATCAGGATCAGGTACTCGAGGCTCCGTCAGGCGCACAAACCATGGCCTCGTCCTCGTTCTGCCAGCATGCTGGTTTGTGCTACGGAAGTCGGGCATGGAGCGTGCAAGCGCACCCTGAGTATTCGACGGATATTCTGAAAGATATGATTGCTGCCCGCCGGGGCGCATCACCAATCCCAGAGTCCCAACTTGATACCGCAGAATTGTTGCTCAAAGAGCCGCTCAACGACGACATAATTCTCTCGGAGATCGCGCGCTTCTTTCTCAATGCGCCTCCGGAGCAGCCGGTAGAGACGCACCAGACATCACCACAGAAGGGAACTGATACAGCAGAGTAGTTTTCTGTTGCTCTCACCAGACCGTATCCTCGCCCCAGTAACAAATGATGCGTAATCATGCTTCAAGCCCCGAACCCCTGGGGCGCAGACCCGCACCTAACGCGGAGCGTTCATCAATTGATACGCGGCCGCAAAGTGGCGATTTACTCCGTCATACCGCGCCGCTCGCGCTGCAATGGAATGGGTTTGTCCCCTCCGAACGGCGCGTTCCGGTACCGGGAGTTTCTTGGTCCGCAACCAGAAATGCTAAATGCAAGCAGGATATTGATGCGGGTCTGCGATATCAGCTTGAATTGCTGCGCGTCAGCGCGCTCAGTTCATTCCCGAGAGCTTCTTCTGCAAATCTGCCAACTGCCGCTTGATATCTTCAATCTCGTTGTGATCCCCTGCCGCAGCTTCGGTGGGCTCATCGCTATCGGCGCCCGGCATGGTGGAGGCAGCGCCTCCTGTCCATCCCCCCATCATGGTTTCAAGAAATGCCCGCTGTTGCTTCTGTATTTGCTCAAAACCAGGCACAGCTGCCATTGGGTTCGGCATACTTGCCATAACCTTTTCCTGGCTGTCGCGCAGCATTTCGAAAGACGCTGCGAGGAATTGTGGGACGACGGACCCTGATTTGGTGGCATAGCTGCGCACGAGATCTGTCAGAACCGAGATAGGAAGCACATTGTCGCCGCGGCTTTCGTGCTCTGCGATGATCTGGAGAAGGTACTGGCGGGTTAGATTGTCCCCTGTTTTCAGGTCGACAATCTGAACTTCCCGCCCCTCGCGGATGAATGTCGCTATGTCGTCCAGCGTTACGTAGTCGCTTGTCTCGGTGTTGTAGAGACGGCGGCTCGCGTAGCGCTTGATCAACAGCGGCTGTCCATTATCTGCCACGGGGCCCCTCCTTCTTTTGCGGTGCAGCAAAGCTTATGACAGCGCTGCAGAAAAAGGAAGCCTCTGCAAAAACGCGACAGGGCGGAGAAAGCTCCGCCCTGACTGAGAATACTAAGCTTGGTCTTTACTTCTTGGCAGTCGCTTTGGCCGCCATCTTGGTCATCTCGTCGCTGGCGGATTTGATCGCGGCAGACATTTCTTCCTGAGCATCTTTACCCGCGGACATCAGCAGCTCGACGGTTTCCATCTGTACCTTCTTCGCGATCTCGGCATAAGCAGACATCATTTCTGCCGACATTTCCGCCTGTGCTGTCGCGAAATCGGTGACTGCCTTCGAATAGTCCTGCGGCTCGTTCTTGGTCGTAGTCACGTCGCCCATTTTGGCAAGCGTGTCTTTTGCCCATTTTGCAGAAAGTTCATTCGTTTTTTCAGCGGCTTCAAGCGCAACTTTCGCCATCTTGTCATTCAATTCAGCGCTGGCTTGAAACGCGTTCTTGAATGCTTCTCCATCCATTTTGTAGGCCGAAAGCATATCGGTAATGTACTTGGAGAAATCGTCAGTCTTAGCTGGTTTGCGTGCCATGTTCGTATTCCTGTCTTTGCGCCCCAACGGGCAAAACTCCTGAGTGGTACCATACCCTGTGCAGCAACATTTTTAAAGAAATTTCTGCACTGCAGCATTGAAATCCTGTACCGGCTTTCTGACTAACAAAGCGGGGCGGCCCTTTTGGACCGCCCCTAAACAGAACACCAAGTTGGGAGGAGGAAGGTGTTCAGTTTGAATGCGCTTACTTGGCAGCAGCGACTTTCTTAGCAGCGCTGGTTGCTTCAGCGGTTGCTTTCTTGACGGCTGCGGTTGTCTCTTCCTGGACTTCTTTGCCAGCGGCCAGCATCAGCTCGACGGTTTCCATCTGCACTTTCTTTGCAACTTCAGCGAAAGCGGCCATGTTTTCTGCGGCCATCTCAGCTTGTGCAGATGCGAAGTCAGTCATCGCTTTGCTGTAGTCCGTCGGCTCGGACTTAACGGCAGTCACGTCGCCAAGCTTAGCGATGGTTTCTTTGGTCCACTTGGTGGAAATCTCGGTGGATTTGTCAGCTGCGTCGAGCGCAACTTTGGACATTTTCTCGCCCAGAGCTGCGGAGCTCTTGAACGCGTCCTGCATCGCGGTGGTGTCCACCGGGAATGCTGCCATCATGTCCGAAACGTACTTGGTGAAGTCTTCAGCCTTAGCCATCTTTTAATCTCCTCGCGCCTCATCCGACCGTCGGATGCTTTCTGCGTCTGCAAACTATATACGCGCTGCGGCGCAGCATTGCAAGAAAAAATGCTGCGCCGCAGAGAAATTTTTAGTTCTTTATTTTCAGACGTTTGGGCGAGACACAACGTAGGTTCCCGGGGCCTTCTCCAGAATTGGGTGACTCGCATCTCCCGGTTGCCGGGCGTCAATCTTGGCGCCAGAGCGTCGTTCAAGCCACTTGGACCAACGCGGCCACCACGATCCTTCATTGAAAGTCGCTGTCTTCATCCAGTGGTCCGCGTTTTCCATCTTATCAGTGTTTGTATAGTGACCGTACTTCTTCTTTGAAGGCGGATTCACGATGCCCGCTATGTGACCTGATTCAGAGACAATGAAGGTCTTGTCCCGGCTTCCGAATTGTTTGACACCTTCGAAGCTGCCCTTCCAGGCCGCGATATGATCGGTTTCGCAGGCGATTGCGTAAACAGGAACCTTGACGTCTTTTAGTGAAAGCTTTTCACCGCAGAGTTGCAGTTCTCCTTTGGCGAGTTTGTTTTCCTGACATAGCTCACGAAGATACTGAACAACCATCTTCCCAGGAAGGTTCGTGCTGTCCCCGTTCCAATGCAGCAAGTCAAACGCCGGGGGCTTGTCACCCATCATGTAGGACCGGATTGCGGGCCCGTAGACCAGATCATTTGCACGTAAGAATGAGAATGTTCGCGACATAAAAAAGGAGTGGAGAAAACCCTTCTCCACAACCTCGCGCTCGATTCCATCGACAAAATCGTCGTCTAGAAACACGCTCATCTCGCCGGGGTCGTCAAAATCGGTGAGGGTTGTAAAGAAGGTGGCAGACTTGATTGATTTGTCACCGCGCTTGTTCATGAGCGCCAGAGTGGCGGAAAGTGTTGTTCCAGCGATGCAGTAACCTACCGCGTTCACCTGGTCCTCGCCCGTGATCTTTTTTACTTCGTTGACCGCGGTGAGGTAACCTTCCTCGATGTAGGTATCGAGGCTGACATCCGCATAGTTAGCGTCGGGGTTGACCCAACTGACTACAAAAAGGGTGAATCCCTGCTCAACAATCCACTTGATCAAGGAATTCTTGGGCTTCAGGTCGAGAATGTAGAACTTATTGATCCAAGGCGGAAACAGGATAAGCGGGGTCTTTTGTACTTTTTCGGTCTGGGGCGCATACTGGATCAGCTCAAACATACGGTTGCGAAACACAACCGAGCCTTCAGTCGTGGCGAGATCTTCTCCGACGGTAAAGGCTTCGGGGTCGGACAGGGTTACCAAATGCTCGCCCTGATTTGCCTCGATGTCGCGCACAAGGTTCTCCAAACCCTGGACGAGACTTTCACCATTTGTTTCGACTGCACGCTGAAGCGCGTCCGGATTGGTGGTCAAAAAGTTTGCAGGTGAGAACAGGTCGACGATCTGCCTGGAGAAGAATTCCACACGGCGCTTATCCATTTCCGCCAGCCCGTCGATATCGCCAATCGCCTTCTCGATCGATTCCGCCGAGATCAGATACTGCTGCTTCAAAAAGTTGAAATAGGGGTGTGTGTCCCAAAGGGGGTTTTTAAAGCGGCGGTCTCCCGAGTGGTCGTCATGGGGCGCTGCAAGCTGGCCCTTTGCGAGCATGTGCTGTGCCTCTACAACGTGCTTGAGCGTTTTGCCCCAGTAGGAAACCTGATGTTCGACCAATTTCGCCGGATTGGACATCAGTTCGGTCATATATGCGGCCATCGCCTTCATATAGACGTCGGATCCAGGCCCCTGCAGCCCTTGATCGTGCGACTCACGTTGGGAAAGCGCATTTACCAATCGTTGCGAAAGCTCTTCCATTTTCGCAACATTCGCATTGAGTTTTTCGAGATTTTCACCCATTTGTTCGTCCGCGACTTCCTGCCCTTCCAATTCGGTTGTCATGCCACCGAAACCCCCGTATGAATTCACTCCGAAAATACCGTCGCCGGCACGGGGGGGCAAAGCGACGAATTGATCCGGCCTGTCCGGAAGAAGGAGCCGTGCGTGAAATACCTCGTGACCTACGACCTGATGGAGTCCATTCGCAATACGAATGAATGGCTCGGCGCGACTGCCCGCGCGATGGCTTCTTATCCAGCTCTTGGCATGGTTCCCAATCCAATGTTCAAGGTTATGGCAGGTTGGGGTCAGGTCACCGAGCGCACTTTCTCGCGTATGGTCACAAAGCCAGACTGGGGAATCCGCTCAGTCGTCACGGAAGACGGGCGTGACCATTTGGTCGAAACGGAGATCGTCGTGCCGCGCCCATTTGGCGACCTGTTGCGCTTCAACGTGCTCGGTCGCCCGGAGAAAAAGCGCAAAGTTCTGCTTGTGGCACCGATGTCCGGTCACTACGCGACGCTGCTACGCTCGACTGTGCTGAGCCTTTTGCCGGACTGCGAGGTATACATCACCGATTGGCACAATGCTCGCGATATTCCGGTCTCGATGGGTAAGTTCGACGTGGAGGATTACACGCTCTACCTCGTGGACTTCATGAAAGAGATGGGGCCGGACACTCACGTCATCGCTGTGTGTCAACCTGCACCGCTGACCCTGGCTGCCACCGCCTACCTGGCAGGAGAAGAGCCAGAAGCGCAGCCGCGTTCGCTCACGCTGATCGGCGGCCCGATCGACCCGGACGCCACGCCGACCGAAGTGACCGACTTCGGAAATCGCGTCACAATGGGCCAGCTTGAGCACACGATGCTCCAGCGTGTCGGGTTCAAGTACGCAGGGGTTGGCCGCATGGTTTACCCTGGGCTTTTGCAGCTTGCGTCCTTCATGGCAATGAACGCAGAGCGTCACACCAAAGCATTTACCGACCAGATCGTCCGCGCGGCCAAGGGCGAGGCAGCCGACCATGACGCACATAACCGTTTTTATGACGAATACCTCGCGGTAATGGACATGACTGCCGAGTTCTACCTTTCGACTGTCGAGCGCATCTTTAAGAAATGCGAAATCGCCAAGAATGAGTTCACCGTGAACGGCAAACACGTGGATATCGGCAAAATTACAACCGTTGCGGTCAAAACTGTCGAAGGTATGAATGACGACATTTCCGCCCCTGGCCAGTGCGTTGCGGCACTCGACCTCTGCACCGGACTTCCCGACAGCAAGAAGGCAAGCCACCTTGAACCGGGTGCAGGGCACTACGGTATCTTTGCGGGCAAGTCATGGCGGAACAATATCCGTCCACTGGTCCTTGAGTTCATCGACGCGAACAGCGACCCAAGTGAGAATGTCGTCTCCATTCAAAGCGTGAGCTAACGCGTCCTCTTTATGAGACGGGCAACCGCACTGGGAAAGGCGCGGTTGCTCCCGAGTGACTACTCTCCGTTAGAATATCGAAGGCAAGGTTGATCTCGAAGTACGAGTCGTCGGGATCACTTGGCTCTGTGCTTCCACGCTGGTTAGGCGTCATGGACCCCGCTCCTGAATGATTGATTTCGCTGGAAACTGGGAACCGGCCAATGGCTGGAAAACGCGCGCCAAAGAGCATTTGCAATCAGGCAGTGCTGAATTGGCGTGCTCTTCACACAAAGCCCCTGCCCCCATTGCAACAGCTTGGCGGACGTAGTTCAACTGGCACTTTTTGCGGGAGGGTCAGGGTAGCAAATATGCCGAAACGCTGGGAAGTCATCGTACGCCTTGGCGCGAGCATGTGGCGGCTGTTTGCCACGAGCCAATAAAACCCCCCTTGGCGCGATATAAGACAGGATCCGTTTCTCGGGGGCTTCTCGCCATGTCAAATTGAATGCGGCAGTCTTGGGAAAGAAATACACTTCATGAAACGGCAGGTGGTCCCAAAGCCACCACGCTAAATCGCGCCAATCTCGGCCACCTGCATACTGTGCCGCGAACCACGGGATCGAGACACTGACACAGGCGCCCATCCGCCCCTTCGCGTCGCGGCGGTCCCAGATGTGGCCGGCATAGGTTTTCGGATTGGCTGCGCATTTCTGCGGTGTCACGTGGGTTGCGCCAAAATGGTTCAATTCAGGAGATCTGTAGCCTGACCGAATGTCGATAGGGCCGAAGGTTTCGACTAATGGATCGAGCAAGTTTTCCGCCAAGTTTCGCCCGGCCAAAAGCGCAAGGTCGGGATCCTCAGGAATGTTCGATATATGATAGAGATCGGCAATTTCGCTGTGCAAAAAGTCTCGAAATGCAAAATACTTACTAAGACGAATTCGCCCCAAATCCTCCAAAGCGACCAGACTACGAGGGCTACGCACCGCGTTTGCTCCGCTCAACAACTTCCTCAACGGTGCGGGTAATAAGTGCCAGGCAGTCCGGAGTCGAAAACCTGTGGTCAGCCCCGTCAACAAGCGTCAGTCGCATGTCGGATCCTTCGGCATAGTCAAGTAGCCGCAACGCAAGCGTGGTTGGCACCACCTCATCTCCTGTGCCGTGCAGAAAACGCACCGGCATCGGCAGTTCAAGCGGCTCATCGAAGACCAGAATCCGTCGGCTATCTTCTATGAGTTTCAAAGTCACGACATAGGGGCCATCGTCGTAATCCGAAGGCAACTCCAGTCTTCCATCGCGCTGAAGAGTTCTTCTTTGCTGCTCCGAGAACCCGGCCCACCATTCGTCCTCCGTGAAATCCGGAGCTGCGGCAACGGTCACAAGGCCTGCCACCCGTGGCCCGAGCGACTTGGCAACCATCAGCGAAACCCATCCCCCCATGGAGGATCCAACAAGCACCAACGGCCCCTCAGTGACCGCTCCGAGCATGTCGACCGCGTCCTCGGCCCATTCGGCGACCGAGCCGTCTTCGAAATCACCGGAACTGATGCCGTGCCCGGAATAGTCAAAGCGAAGAAAAGATTGTCCATTCGCTTGCGCCCATGTCTCCAGATGCAGGGCTTTTGTACCCTCCATGTCGGAACGCAAACCACCTAGAAAAACGACCGTTGGCCCCGAGCCATTCGTCTTTACATATGCCAGCCGCCGCCCACGCTTCGTCTCAAGATGCCTGAGTGTCATTCCGCCCTCACAGTCACTTCAATACCGGCACCGTAATTGCCGGTCTGCAAGCGCTCAACCACTCAACGCGGCATCTGGATCCCGAAACGTATGCAAGCGCAAAGCAGCGGCACGTGCGAACTTGCGTGTCAGGACTTTTCGGCGTGCGGCTGCCAGCGCGGCTGGCTCCGGCATACGACGAATTTCGGCATCATAACTGTCGGCAAAGATCAAACCTGTTCCTTCGGGCAGCAACTCAACGGGGAAGGTGGCATCCACAGCCCAGAAATACCTGTCACAGTAATCAAGATACCCCGTCCATTTTGCGTCCGACATGAAATCGGCCCGGCTGGACTTGCATTCCACGATCCATAACTCGCCCTTAGACCCCATCCCCATCACATCCACCCGCATACCGCGGTCCGGTGTGAATTCCTCAAGACAGGCGAAATCCAGGCTCCGCAGCATTCGGCATACACCACGAGCCAGTTTTTGACCCGGTTGCAAAAGCTCAAGAGTGACCGATTGATCTGGCATAGGACGATAATGAACATAACAAGAACATCTGTCCAGATTCTCTTGTCCGAATTCCCTTGCCCCACCCCAGAGTGCCCCCTATATGGGCGGTTGGCGGGTTCTGCCGTACTCGACACAGGCAAAATTCCGGTGGCCTTAAGCAATTCCGAGGGAGCTGGCTCTGTCCGGGCCGTGGTCCGTTTACCTGGCGCCCACCTGTATATACAGGTCCTCGGGAATTCACGTCTTCCCGGTACTGGCGGTTCCCGCCGCTTCGCTCAGGCGCTGTCGCGCTGACGGAACCGCTCTTTGCGCACTTCCGGGACATCTGTTCTTCGGGTGCGCGGAGGCGGCACAGGGCGAGCAGAATGCATCGACGTATCTTCATCAGGCGACGCCATCCGCATGATGACAAAGGCGAATTGAGCGCCGGAAAAAACAATTGCGTTGAACATCACCAACATGATCGTGGCCGTAACGCCTACGTCAGAGTTCGACACCAGAGTCCAAAGCCCACCGACGTCAAACACAAACAGGATGCCGACAAACAAAACGGCAAGGGCAAACCCTATAGCGCATTGCTGCAGGTAAAGGCGCACGAGGTTCGGCATATGAGGACTCCGTTTCGATGTCCTTGTGTAGATAGCCGCACTAGCGCATTTGGCCAGTTGGCAGGGCACCGCAGCGAGGTAACCCGCGACTTCGCGCCGAAAAACGAGGGACTAACTAACGAGGTGCCCATCAAACGCGCAAAAAGTGCACGGTTTTAGGTGAAAGCTTCAGGCTTCGCTTCTCGCGCCATGTGATCAAGGACCGCATTTACGAATTTGGGCTCTTTTCCCTCTGGAAAAAAGGCGCGCGCCACATCCACGTATTCCGTTATGACAACCCGTGGTGGAGTCTCGCTTGACAGAAGCTCCGCACCGGCGGCCCGAAACAGCGCACGCAGGGTTGGGTCAATGCGGTCGATGGGCCATTTGGCGACCAACGCTCGATCGGTCATCTGGTCGATATTCGCTTGCAGGTTAACAGCGTTATCAAGCGTTTTCCGGAAAAGGTTCACATTACCTTCGGCGAGCGTGCCTTCTTCGTACTCTGCACCAAAGCGATGATCCTCGAACTCACGGATCACAGTGTCGCTCGCCTGCCCCGATGCCTCCATCTGAAACAGCGCCTGAACAGCATAGAGCCGCGCGGCCGATTTCATTTGGCGGCGATCCTCGCCTGAGGGTTTGGGGCGGTTCATTTCGGCTCCTTAATCGGTGGCACCGGGCTTAAACCCGATCCCCTTTGTCTGGCGCGCGTACTTGCGCGAAAGTGCAACCAGGTGCAAGGCCGCCGCAGCCGCGCCTCCCCCTTTGTTCTGCCCATTCGGATCAGCACGGACCAAAGCCTGTTCTTTATTCTCTACAGTCAGGATGCCATTGCCGAGTGAGGCACCCATAAGCCCGAGCTGCATCAATCCGCTAGAACTGTCATTGCAAACGGTCTCGTAATGCGTGGTCTCGCCTCGAATTACACAACCCAATGCGACATACGCATCGTAGTCGGACTGTGAATGCGCTATGCGAATAGCCGGCGGGATTTCAAGCGCACCCGGAACATGAACCAAATCGACTTCCGCCCCGGCTTGAGCCAACACATCGCGTGCGCCTTTTTCCAGCCCATCTGCGATGTCTCTATAATAAGGCGACAGCACAATCAGCACTTTCACTGGCTTTTCGAACTCGGGCAGCGGCATTTCATAATGGGATTCCGATCCAGCCATGACTCAGCCTTTCTTGATGCGGCGCGACGGGATTTCACGCGTGCCGGCAATGCTCAACCCATAGGCCTCCAGACCAATGACCTTCGGCGACGGAGAGTTTGTCAGTAGGACAAGATCGCTCAACCCAAGCGAGGACAGGATTTGAGCGCCCAAACCATACTGGCGAAGTGTTGATGGCGATGCGGAATGCTCTGGCACCATCTTCATAGTGGTATCTCGCAATAGAACAACCACGCCACGCCCCTCGTCGGCAACCTCGCACATGGCATCTCCGAATTCTCCCGCGCGTCCCGGTCCACCGGTGCCGATGATATCCAACATCGGATCCAACGCATGCATGCGTACAAGTACTGGGTCCGGCGTGGTGATGTCGCCTTTAATCAACACAATATGTTCTGCGCCCTGCGTCTCGTCGGTGTAGATGCGCTGCTGCCAGTCGCCACCGAACTCTGAAGTCACCCATTCTTCGCGCGTCACCTTCACAAGATTGTCGTTGCGGCGGCGGTAGCCGATCAAGTCGCTGATCGTTCCTATCTTGAGATTGTGGCGCTGAGCGAAAGCAACCAAATCCGGCAGACGCGCCATGGTGCCATCTTCATTCATGATCTCGCAGATCACTCCTGACGGGTTCAGCCCGGCCAGACGGCTGACGTCTACAGCGGCTTCGGTATGCCCGGCGCGCACGAGAACCCCGCCATCGCGAGCGCGCAGAGGAAAGACATGGCCCGGCGATGCGATGTCGGCCGCGGCTTTCGCCGCGTCGATCGCAACTGCCACTGTCCGGGCTCTGTCCGCCGCAGAAATCCCGGTCGACACTCCTTCGCGTGCCTCAATGGAAACTGTGAAAGCCGTCTCGTGCCGCGAGGAGTTGTAGGACGCCATTAAAGGCAGACCAAGTTGGTCAATGCGTTCTCCGGTCAGTGACAGGCAAATCAGACCACGCCCATGCGTAGCCATGAAATTGATCGCGTCCGGTGTCGCCATTTGCGCTGGGATCACCAGATCACCTTCATTCTCGCGATCTTCGTGATCCACAAGAATGAACATCTTGCCGTTGCGCGCGTCATCAATGATTTCCTCGATAGAAGAAATCGCATCCGAATATACAGAGGATGTCGTGTCAGCCATGCCGGGCCCCTATATCTGTTCGAGCGGGGCATAGCCCAGCCAGCGGCCGGAGACCAGTGCATCAATAGCAGCCTGACGCTCCGTCGACACTCCGCTCTATGACGTTGGGTCGAAATACCGTTGCGCCGGCAGAAAGAAAGCGGCTTTCAGGGCCGCGCACCACTCTCGTTCCAGACCGGTCTCACCTACGATTATAACGCCGTCGAAAGGCATGCCGGCAGGTGACACGGCCGCCCTGAGCATTGTGGCCGTTTCGGGCCATGTCGCGGTTATGCCTGGGGCAACGCCTGCAAACGTAAGGATCGGGTTTGCTTCGATTACCTCTTCGGGGTTCAGAGGGGCGTGGACAGCGGCGCTCAAGGAACAGCCCGACACTTGCGACAGCTTTTCGAACCGGTCGTGTGCCATACGCAAACGGGCGCGGCGTACGCGCAATGCATTGTCGGAAAAAAGCAGCCCGATGACATCTCGCCCACTCGAAGCTCGTATCGATGCGTAGGTCTTGTAGGGAAGCCCAAGCTCTTTCGCGCGGCGCACACGCCCCCGTATCACCTCGATCGGCAGGGTTTTGGGTATCAGCTCTTTCCGCGCTTTTTGCCACAGTCCCCGCCGATAAGTGAAACCAGGCTCCATCGACGGCCCGTTATTATGGCCAATACCCGCCCTCACGACTGCCACTCCGCTAAACGGGCCACGTAGCGAGCCAGAGTATCGATTTCGAGATTAATGCGATCGCCGACTTTGACCTTCCCCCAGGTTGTCGCATCCTTTGTGTGGGGAATGAAGTTGACTCCAAACCGGAGCCCGTTCACCTCGTTCACGGTCAGTGATGTGCCGTCGAGCGCAACCGAGCCTTTCGGGGCGATGAACTTAGCCAAAGTCGCGGGAGCCTCAAAGGTAACGCGGGTGCTGTCGCCCTCGTCCTGCATGTCCACAATGGTGGCCACGCCATCCACATGGCCTGACACGATGTGCCCGCCAAGCTCATCGCCGACCTTAAGCGCCCGTTCAAGGTTCACAGGCGAGCCGGACTTCCACTCGGAGATATTAGTTTTTGAAACGCTTTCCGCGCTGATTTGCACATCGAACCAACCACGACCTTCGCTGGCGCCTTTGTCGATCACCGTAAGGCAGACACCATTGCAGGCAATCGAGGCGCCGAGATCGATACCATCCGGGTCAAAAGCGCAGGCGATGCGCGCCCTCAGGTCTCCCTCCTGTTCCAGCATGGTGATTTCACCCACATCAACGATGATTCCTGTGAACATGGAGCCTTCTCCTGCTGCAACGCTTCTCATGTCCTAGTCACCCAGTCGGTTGCAAACAAGAGGTGCCCGGAGGTTTTCGAAGGCTGGTTCATCGAGTTTTAGCTCTTGGCAACCTGGTGCGCTTATCTAGAGTGCACCCTCGAAATCAACCGGAACACACATGACAAAACTCCGTCATTTCCTGCGGCCAGAACACCAGCGCGTTTTCGTTTTTCTGCAAGGCCCGCACGGTCCTTTCTTCGGCGAGCTCGGCCGGAGGCTGGAGGAGACCGGAGCACGCGTCGTTCGGATCGGCTTTAACGCGGGGGATGCGAGGTTCTGGCCAAATCCTGAGACATACATTCCGTTCAAGGAAACGCCGGACGAGTGGTCGCGGCAACTCCCCGGCATTCTGGAAGCTTTGAACGCAACCGACCTTGTATTGTACGGTGATGTACGCCCGATCCATGCAAGCGCTCTTCGCCGCGCCCATCAGATGGGTCTGCGTACACACCTGTTTGAGGAAGGCTACCTGCGCCCTTCCTGGATCACCTATGAACGCTCTGGCACGAACGGGCATTCCGAACTGATGCGTTTGTCGCTGCCCGATATTCAAGCGGCGCTGGGAAACCCAGCGCAGGACATGTCAGCAGCCCCAGCGAAATGGGGAGAAATGCGCCAGCATATCTGGCATGGCGCTAGATATCAGTTCCACGTAATGCTCCGGAATCAGAGATATCCGGGTTTCACGCCTCACAGAGCGCTGAATGTCCGCCAGGAGTTCGCGCTGTATGCCAAGAAACTCGCAAGCATGCCCGTTAACGCAATGCGAAGGACCATTGCCACTCGACGGGTCAAAGCCGGAGGGTTTCCGTACCACCTGTTCTTGCTCCAACTGGAACATGACACCTCATTCACAGCACATTGCGACTACGAGAGTTTCGCAGATGTGGTCGAAGAGACCGTTTCGGCTTTTGCCCAATACGCGCCCCGGCACCACCACCTTGTATTCAAGGCGCATCCGCTTGAGGACGGGCGCGCGGGGATTCCTCGCAAGCTTGCACAGCTTGGCGCACATTTCGGAGTTGCCGACCGGCTGCACTATGTCGCCGGAGGCAAGCTGGCACCGTTGCTGGACCCTGCGCGCAGCGTTGTGACTGTCAACTCAACAGCGGCTCAGCAGGCCTTATGGCGGGGTCTTCCCGTCAAAGCACTGGGTCGTGCCATCTACAACAAACCTCAGCTGACCTCGCCGCAATCTTTGGACGAATTCTTCCAGCGTCCTCTTGCACCCGATCCGGGCGCATATCGGGATTTTCGGCACTTCCTGCTACAGACGTCGCAGGTTCGCGGAGGTTTTTACGCGGCCCATGGCCGCTGCCAATTATTCCGCGAACTGCTTGATCTCATGCTGGCAGAAACCTGTCCCTATTCTAAGTTTTATGGCGAAAAACCGCTCAAAGAACCGCGTTTCAACGTGGTTGGTCGATAGATGATCGCATGACACGAGCGTGATAAAAAACCCACGCTTGCCTGAGCTATTCGCTCCAGTGCATTGAAATAGCCTTTGAATCACAGATTGCGCTCAGTAAGGTCCTCTCTTGAGAGCTAAAAGGCCCCTTAAGGAGCAGCACAGTGAACACCTTTACTTTCGATTTGCGGGGACAGCGCACGTTGAGAAACTTGTTTGTCCTGACACTCGCAGGTGCTTTGGCAGGCTGCGGACTGCCTGAATCCGGCCCGAACGAGTCACAACTACTCAGTTCGTCGGTACAACGCGCCGGGGATGCGTTTGTCGTTCCGGTTGATGATGAAGTTGCGCGGGAAACTGCCGTTTTCAATCAGTTGGGCTTCCCAAGTGACTTCACCAATGCCGCGGAACTGAGCCCTGACACCATCCGGGCTGGCGACGTGCTTGGTTTGACCATTTGGGAAAACGTCACAGAGGGCCTTCTGGCACGTGGCGGCGACGGCGCAGCAGTCATCGAACAGGTGGAAGTTGATAGCGGAGGCTTTATCTTCGTTCCTTACGCTGGCCGAATTCGTGCTGCAGGGAACACCCCGGAAGCACTTCGTGGTATCATCACGCGTGCGCTGGAAACCCAAACTCCGGACCCGCAGGTGTCCGTACGGCGCCTGGCCGGTGACGGCGCAACCGTAACAGTTGTTGGCGCCGTAGGCAGCCAAGGCGTTTACCCGATCGAACGTTCGACGCGGAAGCTTTCGTCGGTCCTCGCACGGGCAGGCGGCGTGAACCCTGAGGTCGTCGAACCTGACGTGACGCAGGTATCAGTCCTGCGCGGCAATCGCATCGAACGGATCTGGTTGACAGATCTGCTGGAAAACCCCGCGGTGGATATCGCGATCCGAGGTGGCGACCGCATCGTGGTCGAACGCGACCGCAGATCGTTCATCTCCATGGGTGCGACTGGCAATCAGACACGAGTACCGTTTGACGAGCAAAACCTCACAGCAATTGAAGCCATCGCTTCTGTAGGCGGTCTGAACCCCGCGATTGCTGACCCGACTGGCGTGTTCGTACTGCGTGAGCAGGATCAGAATACGGCACGCAACGTTCTGAACCGTCCTGACATTCAAGGCGATCAGCGTATCATCTACTTGCTGGATCTGACCCAGCCGAGCGGTATGTTCGTGGCTCAGAACTTCATTATCCAAGACAACGACACGATCTTTGTCACCGAAGCGCCGCTGGCACGCTGGGGCAAAACCGTCAGCTTGGTATTCGGCTCGATCGTTCAGCCCGCAGCGAACTTGAATACGCTCGCCGGCAACTGATAGCTATATGACATCACAGCGCGGAGCATCCGGTACCCCGGTTGCTCCGCGTTCTCGTTTGTACCTTTCGTCTTTAAGTCACCTGCGCGACGTGCGGGTGCGGCGCATCCTGAACCTTGCCGGTTACGACCTGAGTTTTGGGGTACCGGGCATGAACGACCAAGTCGCAATTTGGGGCCAAGGGCGCACCGCAAACCGGGGCAAATGGCTGGCCGCTCAACGTGGCGCGCAACTCCTTCATCTCGAAGACGGATTTCTGCGCTCTGTAAGGCCGGGCCGCTGCGGTGACCCCACTCTCAGCCTCATTGCAGATCCGGGAGGCGCGTATTTCGATGCCAATGCCGAGACGAACTTGGAAAGGCTGCTAAACTCTGCCTCATTAGAAGACCCAACCGAACTCGCCCGCGCCGAGACTTTGATAGCGCGTCTGACTGCATCAGGAGTCAGTAAATACAACTATGCGACCGGAGTGGATCCCGCTGCCGGCTTTGTACTCGTCGTCGATCAAACCTATGGGGACCGGTCTGTTGCGGGCGCAAACGCGTCGGAAAAAACTTTCTTGGACATGTTGGCGGCCGCCCGGGCGGAACATCCGAACCGCCAGATTGTGATACAGCAGCATCCCGAAACGGCACTGGGGCTGCGCGAGGGCTATCTGACAAAAGCGGGAGATGACATCTGCGCCATAGCGCCTCCTGCCCAACTATATAGTCTGCTAGGTAAGGCCCATGCGGTTTACACAGTCAGCTCCCAAATCGGATTTGAAGCCATTCTTTCAGGACACCGACCTTGCGTGTTCGGACAAGCCTTTTATGCGGGCTGGGGCCTCAGCGATGATCGCGCGCCCCACCCCGAGCGGCGCCAACGGAAACTGAGCCGCGCACAACTCGCGCTCGCTGTACTGATTAAATATCCTCTCTACTACGATCCCTATCGGGACCGCCTCACAGATCCAGAGACGGTGATTGACGCTCTCGAAGCTCAGTCGAGAGCTTTTCGCGAGGATGTACGGGGGAGCGTGGCTCTTGGAATGCGCGTTTGGAAGCGGAAATGGATACGAGACTTCTTCAAGGCAGGTCCCGTCCGGTTTGTTAACACCAGATCGGAAGCTGAGATCGCCGCCACCCGAATGGGCACTCACATTCTGGCTTGGGGGAGAAAAGGACAAGCGAAACAATCCAACATACCCGCAACGCACGGGGTTGAAGACGGCTTTCTTAGATCAGTGGGCCTCGGCGCAAGCCTTGTTCCGGCAGTGTCATTGGTACGGGATCCTGTTGGCATTTACTTCGACCCGGAAAGTCCCTCGGCGCTCGAAGAACTGATCGTACAATCAGAGCATCTGCCACCCGCCGAGCTCTCACGCGCGGCCAGCCTACGCAGGCGGATCGTTGAAACCGGGCTTACGAAATACAATCTCGACCGCTCCAAGCTCCACTTTTCTTGCGGCGCAGGACCACAAATACTGGTCATCGGGCAAGTGGAAGATGACGCCTCGATCATCCATGGCGCGACCGGGCCGGTGAAGACGAATGCAGCATTGCTGGATGTCGCACGCCAGACACGTCCCGACGCCCAGCTTATCTACAAACCTCACCCCGATGTCGAAGCTGGCTTGAGACCGGGAACCACTCCAACGGGAGCAGACATCGTAGCATCCGGCAGCAACCCGGCCAAGATTCTGGAAGCGGTGGACGAAGTGTGGACGATCACCTCACTGATGGGGTTCGAAGCACTCCTGCGCGGGCGAAAGGTCGTTACCCTGGGCCTCCCCTTCTATGCAGGATGGGGACTGACCCACGACCTTGCCCCGCAGGAGCATCCGGCCTTCGCGCGCCGTCGGGCGCACGCGGTCACGATCGATGGCTTAGTGCATGCCGCGCTGATCGCGTATCCTAGATACTGGGACCCAAAGACAGGTCTTGCCTGCCCTGTCGAGGTTACGCTCGAGCGCCTGGAAGCCCGTAACTTCACAGCATCGACGCCTCCGCTAAAAGTGCTGTCAAAGCTCCAGGGCTTGCTGGCCAGTTACAGCTGGCTTTGGCGCTAAAGCTGACGGATCCAATGCGTGTAAACATCAGGCCCGACCTCCCGATGAGCGTGGAGATGAAAGCGTTTGGCTTCTTGTAGTTCTGACACGTTCAGCGCGGCGATCCCAGGTCGCCCTTCCGCTCCGATGGCCATACCAGCCGTAAAAACGGCAAGTTCATCGACCAGATCCGCCTCCATCAGGCTTGCCGCCAAGGCACCACCGCCTTCGCAATAGATGCGGGTCAGCCCGGCATCGCCAAGCGCAGACAGAACTGCGCGAGGATCAAGGCTTCCATTTGCCCCGTTGACCTCGAACAGCCGCGCACCAGCCTGCGCAAAGGCGTTCAACTGCGGAGTATCCGCATCTGCCCCGTGCAGCAGCCAAAGCTGTGCCTCCGAAATAGACCGGGTAAGGTTAGACGGACACGGAAGGTCGAGCGCGCGGCTGACTACAACACGCACTGGTTGAGTGCGGACGCCCATGTCGCGGACTGTCAGGGTCGGGTCGTCGGCACGCGCGGTACCTGCACCAATTAGGACGGCGTCATGCCGGGCGCGAAGCGCGTGGCCCACACGGCGCGCGGCCGGACCAGTGATCCACTGGCTCTCTCCGGAAGCCGTGGCGATCTTCCCATCGAGGCTCGTCGCCAGCTTCAGCGTAACCATCGGGCGCCCTTGGCGGATACGGGAGAGAAAGCCCTGATGATCCCGCACGGCCTCCTTTCGTGCGACACCAGTGTCTACCGGGATTCCGGCGGCCCTTAGAACTGCGTGCCCACCTCCATTTACACGTGGGTCCGGATCCTCCAGCGCCGTCACAACACGCGCAACACCCGCCTCAACCAATGCATCGGCGCAGGGCGGTGTCTGCCCGTGATGCGCACAGGGTTCCAATGTCACGTACGCTGTCGCTCCGCGCGCGGCGTCTCCGGCGTGGGCAAGAGCCATAGGTTCCGCGTGCGGTCGCCCACCCGCCTGCGTCCAGCCCCGCCCAACGACGGCGCCCTCTTTGACAATGACACAGCCCACCGCCGGATTAGGCCAGCAGTTCCCCTGCCCGCGGCGCCCAAGGTTAAGCGCCAGCTCCATCCATCTGAGATCGGTTTCCCGAGCTGGCTTAACCATCCTTTGGGGCCGGAGGCCGCAGTTCAGCGACAAACTCCTCAAAGTCATCCGCAGCCTGGAAATTCTTGTACACGCTCGCAAAGCGAACATAGCCAACGGTGTCGATCCGCGCCAAAGCTTCCATCACGATCTCGCCGATCACCTTAGATGGGATATCAGTATCGCCCATGGACTCGAGACGCCGAACGATGCCGGAAATCATCTGGTCCAAACGCTCGGGTTCTACCGGCCGTTTTTGCATGGCGATCCGGATGGAGCGCTCCAATTTCGCGCGATCGAAGTCTTCGCGTTTGCCGTTTGTCTTAATAACCACAAGGTCTCGGAGTTGGACACGTTCATAGGTTGTGAAACGCCCACCGCACGCCGGGCAAAACCGCCGTCTGCGGATCGCAACATGATCCTCCGCTGGCCGTGAGTCCTTCACTTGCGTATCTACGTTTCCGCAAAACGGGCAGCGCATATATCCCTCTCCTCGGTCCTTGTGTTGTGTTTGGGGTATGTTCCCCTGTGGACACTTTGACTATAGGGGACCGCCAATACCTTGGGTAGAGGTGATTTTCGGCTACAGCCTGTTGCGGCACGCAGGGCACATCAATCTGGATCAGGCTGGAAATGCAAAGCCACACTTCGTGTGTGCGGGTGGTCCCTGTGCTCCACGACATAGATACCCTGCCACGTACCGAGATTCATCCGGCCTGCACACACTGGGATCTGCAGGTTAACTGGGAGCAACGCCGCTTTGATATGCCCGGGCATATCATCCGGGCCCTCGTAGGTATGGGTGAGATAGGTCATGCTGGGGTGGTCGGAGGGCGGGACTAACCTGCGAAGGAATGCTGTCAGGTCGGTCTGGACCTCGGGATCGGCGTTTTCCTGTATCAAAAGGCTTGCAGAAGTGTGACGTATCAAAAGCGTCAGCAGCCCGTCTCGGCGAGGCAGCCAAGCAGCTACATCGTTGGTGATCTCGTACAGGCCGGGGCCAGTCGTCTGACAGGTTAGCTGGTGCTGCGCCATATCATAGCTGTAACCTTTCGCGGGATTAACGGCAAAAGGTCATGGCAACCGTGATCGAGCGGCTTTGACCCGGTTGTGACAGGTCAATAACGATCCCTGACTGTATGCTTCCTTTCTCCGCCGCTGGCCGCAGCTCGAAGATCACGCCGCGATGGTCCGGGCTGCTCTCGCTTGGCGCCTCAGCTGTCAGGGTCACCAGCACGTCGTTCATCTCTGCCCGCAAAACGCTGCGGGCGTATTCTGCAGCAGCGCAAAAGTACTGCGGTCCAGCCATACCCGGCCTAGACAAAACCTCGAACGTCGGCCCTCCGTCAATCGACGGCAAAACCCTTTGACCGTTTGAAGACACAAAAGGACGGTCGCGACTGACATTTGGGCTGGGGATGCGGTCACGTAGCAAGTAGACGGCGCCGGCCACCAGCAACAACATAACCAGCGCTGTCAGAAATCGATCAGACACAAGTCCCTCCGAGTCATTATCAAAGGAAGCTTAGAGGCTTTTTTGTGCTACTGCGCAAGGCGCGATCGCCGGCACCAACGCAACCCAAAAGCATTCGTGTAAGCCGTGCCGGCGCGCGTTACGTCCACAAGGAAAGAAGCGTTCGGCGTCCTCTCCGTTTGCCAGGGCTGGACAGCAAACAGCACACTCTTGAAGCGAGGCCTTGTATTACTGGACGCCAACGGTCGAATGACGACCACACGGTCCGACGGGTGCGCATTCAGTCGGGCCAATGCATACTGCGACGCTGAGCAAAAGTAATCGGTCGCCCCCGCCCCAGGTCTGGAGAATACCTCCATTTGCGCACCATCAACAGACGTCGCAACCACACGCTGACTGGTCCTTGAGCTAAATTCAGCGGCAACCTGAGCGGGTACTAGGACTGCGACCAGTACGGCCGCGCACAACGATTTGTTGTTATTCGAAAGCGATCGCAACATCATGCCCGTTCTTCGTTCCGGCCTAAAAGGCGCTCCCGGAAGCTGTCTCAAGGGATAGCAAACCTCGAGTTAGGCTTACACGCTTTCAAAGCCCCCACAATGGTTGTTTCGCGCCCTGGGCGACTGATGTCCAACGATAACGATTGGTTTCCAGCCCGTTTCGTTCTGAACGAAACAACCGAAAAATGCACACTTCGGAACCCAGGTTTGGTTGAGCTGGGCGCCTCTGGAATGACAACGACCACTCGGTCAGAGTAGTTGCTGTTGAACCACCGCCTTGCATAGTCTGCAGCAGCGCAGAAGTACTCAGACCCACCCGCCCCCGGACGAGAGTACACCTCTATCAATGCGCCTTCGGCGGAAGACGGCGCGACGCGATGTTTGTTTCTGGCTTGCCACTCTTGTGCCGAAAGAGCGGCTGGCGCGACGACCATAATGACCAACGGCAGAACCAGAACAAACCTGTTTCTGAAAAAGAGATCTGTCATTCCGGTATGCTATTCAGATAGCGGGGAAGTAGCAGGCCGAGCGATCTCGGCCTACTGGCAAATTGGGAAAACAAACGCTTATTGGTCGAGGAAACTGCGCAGCTTTCGGCTGCGCGACGGATGTTTCAGCTTCCGGAGCGCCTTTGCCTCGATCTGGCGGATACGCTCGCGCGTCACGCTGAACTGCTGGCCGACCTCCTCGAGGGTGTGGTCGGTGTTCATACCGATCCCGAAGCGCATCCGCAGAACACGCTCTTCCCGCGGGGTCAGGCTCGCCAGGACCCGCGTTGTGGTTTCCTTGAGGTTTTCCTGAATGGCACTGTCCAGCGGCAAAACCGCGTTTTTGTCTTCGATGAAATCGCCAAGCTGGCTGTCTTCCTCGTCCCCGATCGGGGTTTCGAGAGAGATCGGCTCCTTAGCGATCTTCATCACCTTGCGCACCTTCTCCAGCGGCATCTGGAGCTTCTCGGCCAATTCTTCCGGCGTCGGCTCGCGACCGATTTCATGCAGCATCTGGCGCCCGGTCCGGACGAGCTTGTTGATTGTCTCGATCATATGCACCGGGATACGGATGGTGCGTGCCTGATCCGCGATGGACCGGGTGATCGCCTGACGGATCCACCACGTCGCGTAGGTCGAGAACTTATAGCCGCGCCGATACTCGAACTTATCGACCGCTTTCATCAGGCCGATATTACCTTCCTGAATAAGATCAAGGAATTGCAGGCCGCGGTTTGTGTACTTCTTCGCAATCGAGATCACGAGGCGCAGGTTTGCCTCCACCATCTCTTTCTTGGCCTGACGGGCTTCTTTTTCGCCCTTCTGAACCTGGTTCACGATCCGACGGAATTCGCCGATATCGACACCGACATACTGACCGACCTGTGCCATGTCAGCACGCAGTTCCTCGATCTTGTCGGTCGAGCGGTCAAAAAGCGCCTGCCAGCCACGCCCAGGGTTTTCCCGCATACGCTCGACCCAGGTCGGATCAAGCTCGTAACCCCGATAGGCTTCAACAAAATCGCGGCGGTTGATCCGCGCCTGGTCGGCCAGTTTTACGCAGGCGCTGTCGATTGACATAATCCGGCGGTTGATGCCGTAGAGCTGATCAATCAGCGCCTCAATACGGTTGTTGTGCAGGTGCAGGCCATTGACCAGCGTTACAATCTCGGACCGGAGCTTCTGGTATTCTTCCTCATCGTCGGAGGAGAAGCTGGCATCCTCATTCAGCGTGGCCGAAATGCGCAGGTCCTGCATTTCTGACAGCTGCATGTAGTCGTCCGCGATCCGGTCGAGCGTCTCCAGCACTTGCGGCTTGAGCGTTGCCTCCATCGCCGCAAGCGACATGTTCGCCTGATCGTCGTCATCGTCATCGTCGTCGGTCTTGGCGATCGGATTGCCGTCGGCATCGAGCTCGGGTTCTTCCGATTTGGGCTTAGGCGCGGCAGGACTGTTGGCCGCCATTTCGACCACACTCGCGCTGCCATCGTCCTCATCCATGGCGCCACCCATGGTAGCTTCAAGGTCAATCACATCGCGCAACAGGATATCTTCGGACAGAAGTTCGTCACGCCAGATCGTAATCGCCTGGAATGTCAGCGGGCTCTCGCAGAGACCCAGGATCATTGTGTTGCGCCCGGCTTCGATCCGCTTGGCGATAGCAATCTCGCCTTCGCGGCTCAGCAGTTCAACCGATCCCATTTCGCGGAGGTACATCCGCACTGGATCGTCAGTACGATCCAGCGTTTCGGATTGGGTTGCCGACACGGCAACTTCGCGCGACGACGAGGTTTCAACGACCTCCGTTGATCCGCTTGCTTGCGCATCACCGTCCTCGGCTTCATCACCTTCGATGATGTTGATGCCCATTTCCGACAGCATCGACATGACATCTTCGATCTGTTCGGAGCTCACCTGATCGGGCGGCAGGACCTGGTTTAGCTGATCGTAGGTGATGTAGCCACGCGTTCTCGCCTCAGCGATCATTTTCTTGACCGCGGTCTGGCTCATGTCGAGCATCGGCTCGTTTTCCTGGTCGTCGGTCTTGGGGTCGTCCGTGTCCTTGGCGGCCATTCGATAATCCTTGGTCCAGAGGAGTGTCTTGCCGACACTCACTGCGATCAATCTAGGTAGTGCCCGTTCAGAACGAATCAGTTTGAAAGTGATTCGGCCCGCGCTCTTGTAGCTGTGTTTACTTAACTTTTAATCTGGGGTCAGCCCCCCCGCGACTCACCTTTTGAGAAGGTGATCCCCTTCAACAACTGGTCAAGGGCGCCGCGTTCATCACGACTGAGTCGCGCACCATTATCGGCAACTTCATATTCGGTTTTATCCTCCTGAAAACTGCGTTCCGCTTGGTTGCGGGCCTCAGCTGCCTGAGCAAGTCGCCAAGTCAGACCCTCATCCTCCCGGCTCGCAAATTCGTCCAATGCCTCTGAGATTTCCCGATCACATCCTCGCTGCGCCGATAGCTTGGCAAAAGTCTCCGACACGGTCTGATGAACAAGGTCGGCAGTTGCATCAAAGCGCAACGCAGGGGCGATACGCAAATGGGCGTGGCTGACCAGCCTTTCAAGACTGCCAGAACAGCCTTTTGCCTCCAGATGACCCTGCAGTTCCGGATCTCCGTCTGGCGCAGAGAGCAAAGCCGCTGCCAATCGCCCGAGTTCAGCGTCCTGAAAGCTATGCTCCAGAAGATGATCTTCGTATTCCGCAATCATCGCTGGGTGCCGGGCCAGTACAGCCAGAACCAACGCTTCACGCAACCAGGCTTCTGTCGACTCCGCTTTTGCGAGATCGGAGGCGCGCGCCGAAGCGGTCGGCAAAGCCGCAAGTCGCGCACCGGATCCGCGTCGTCCTCCGCCGTAACCGCTTGCGCCTGATTTGCCCGGAGCGTTGCGCTTTTGAGAATACCCGAAGAGATCTTCGCGCAGGTGGCGAACTTCCTCCCCATAGTGGCGCTTAATCGACGGGTCGCGGATCGCGGAGATAGAGCCGCGGAGGTCCTTGTCCAACGCTGCCCGTCGCTCCGGGCTGTCGAATACCTTGCCCTCAGTGGCGCGTTGCCAAAGCAGGCGCACCATCGGTTTTGCTGCAGCCAGCTGGGCCTCCATCGCTTCCGGACCACCAGCGCTGATCACGTCGTCCGGGTCTTGCTTGTCTGGAAGAAGCGAAAAGCGAATAGCTTTGCCCGCCTCCAATAGAGGTAGCGCCAGGTCCATGACCCGCATGGCAGCCTGCACCCCTGCCCTGTCGCCATCCATCGCAAACACAGGCTCTTCGGCAATCCGCCAAATCATTTGGAGCTGAGGCTCCGTGACGGCAGTACCCAACGGCGCCACAGCAGCCCCAAATCCGGCCTCCGACAGTGCGATTACATCCATGTAGCCTTCAGCTACCACCAACCGCTGTCCCTTACCGGCCGCTTCACGTGCCCGCGCCAGGTTGAAGAGCACCCGGCTTTTGTCGAACAGCTCTGTCTCAGGAGAGTTGAGGTACTTTGCTGGATCATCGGGATCCATGGCCCGCCCACCAAACGCGATCGCGCGTCCGCGCGCATCCCTTATTGGAAACATGATGCGATTGCGAAATACATCATAAGGCTTTCCGCCTTCTTTCGAGGACGGCTTGGCGAGCCCGGTCGCCATGAGCTTTTCCTCGGCTATCCCCTTACCCCGCAGATGGTCCCACAGGTTCTGCCAGCCTTGCGGCGCAAACCCCAACTCCCACCGAGCCTGAGCCTCCGCCGACAGTCCACGCCTCTCAAGGTAAGCGCGAGCCTCTGCCCCGGCTGTGGTGGACAATTGCAGGCGGAAGTACTGCACCGCCTGTTCGACCACTTCGACCAATTCCGACCGGCGGTCAGCTTTTTCCGCAGCTTTCGGATCCCGGGCTGGCATCTGCATGCCTGCCTCACCAGCCAGAATCTCTACCGCCTCAATAAAACTGACATTTTCGGTCTCGCGCACAAAAGAGATTGCATCGCCTTTCGCATGGCAACCGAAGCAATAATAGTATCCTTTGCGGTCATCGACATGAAATGAAGCGGTCTTCTCCTGATGAAAAGGACATGGCGCCCACAGATCGCCTTTGCCTTGGTTTGATTTGCGCGCGTCCCAAACAAGCTTACGTCCCGCCACCTGCGCGATGGAGGTGCGGCTGCGCAGTTCTTCGAGAAACCCCGGTGGCAGACTCATAGATCTAATATCGGGCGAGCGACCTCTGGCGGCAAGGGTACAATCGCAGCTATCCCAGCGACACAGCCCGCGCAGCGATACCTTCCATCGCGGTCACCAGTTCCTCGTGCAGGTGTGCCGTAAATGAACGCATGACCCAAAGCTCAACCCCATCCGTGCGGCCCGCGACAACAAGCGCCGATAAATGTCCAATCTGCGTTCTGAGCGCCGTTTCCTGTGCATAGAGTTCGGTCCGCAAGTCTACAGGACAGAGCCGCGCGAGAACCTGCACTGCATCTTCTCCGGAGATAAGCATCCGCGTCCAACCGTCAGAAACGTCAACCACTGCGCCATGAGCGGCCAGTTCCGGAGTGGCTTCGGCCTCAAGCAGAATGGCAGCCTCACGCCCGACCCAGACCACCGACACCGTGCCGGCCCGAAGAACCTCACCTGACGCGGGCAAAGCAAGACCAAACGCATTCTGCATGGCGTCAGAAAAAGCGACCTGCTCCCCTGGCCAAGGGGCGAGCCATGTTTTCCGGATCGGTGGTATGAACGACAGTTCGCACCGGCCTACCCGCTGTGGCCCTTGTGCAATCAGTTCCTCAATCGTCGCAAGCTCAGCCACGCATCCGCCCTCCGTCCGGATCAAAGGCACAAGGCTCGGTGACACAGCAACGTACGGTCTTTGCGCGCAAATGGTCGACCATATTCACCTTCGCCCCAATACGCGCTGCGCCGTCCCTCAAAAAACCCAAAGCCAGCGGAACACCCAGAGTTGGGGAAACGCAGGCGGAGCTGATATGTCCTTGCGAATTCTTACGCACGGGTTCCGCGCCTTGTTCAAAGAGGTGCGCCCCGGCGAGCAACTCAGAGGAACCGTCTTCCGGTCTCAGACCTACGAGACGCGGGCGCATCGGATCCTGCAAGCCAGGACGCTTAAGGGCGGTTGCGCCGATGAAGTCAGCATCTTTCTTCACAAGCGCTGCCAAGCCAAGATCGCCCGGAGTGACACGGCCATCGATCTCAGAGTGAGTGACAAATCCTTTCTCGATCCGCAACACGTTCAGAGCTTCCATTCCGTAGATCCCACCGCCCAGCGCCTCTATCTTCTCCGCCAAGCGCGCATAAACTAAGGGGCCAACGCTTGCTGGCACCGCGATCTCGTAGCCCAATTCGCCCGAGAAAGAGATACGGTAAAGCCGCGCGTCCCTGCCCTGCACCGGAACCGGAACAGTGCCAAGGAAGGGTAATTCGCGGGCGATCTTCGGCTCTTCCCAGATGGCCTCCAGAGCCTCACTGGCGCGGGGACCCGCGATCGCAAACTGCGCCCATTGGTCAGTCACGGAAGTGAACCGGACCCGCATATTGGGTCGCAGCGCCTGATGGACAAACTCAAGATGCTGGAAAACCTGCCCCGCGGCAGCAGTTGTAGTGGTGACCAGATACTCATCGGGCGCGAGGCACGCACAGGTGCCATCGTCCATTACCATTCCATCTTCGCGCAGCATCAGCCCATATCGGACGCGGCCCGGCTTTAGTCGCGACATCCGACCCGCGTACACAAGGTCCAGAAATGCTCCGGCGTCGGGCCCCCGCACGGCGATCTTGCCCAAGGTCGACACATCGCACAAACCGACGGCCTTGCGCACGAACCCGACCTCCCGATCGCAGGCCTCGCGCCAGGACCGGTCACCCGGGCGCGGGTAATACGCGGGCCGGAGCCATAAGCCTGGCTCGAGCATCGGAGCTCGGCGCGAAGCGGCATCGGCGTGGCTGGGAGTTTGACGCCTCGGAGCAAACCCCTGCCCTTGTGCTCCGGCTCCAATGGCGGCGATTGACACCGGCGTGAAGGGCGGCCGAAAGCGGGTCGTCCCGGTCTCTGGCACGGACCGGCCGGTTGCATCGGCCAGAATGGCCAGCGCAAGGACATTGGACGAGCGCCCTTGGTCTGGGGCCATGCCTTGCGTCGTATAGCGCTTCATATGTTCCACAGAGCGCAGGTTCTCGCGCGCGGCGAGTTTGACGTCTTTCGTGGTGACGTCGTTCTGCAGATCGAGCCATGCCCGCCGGGTAACAGGCACCTCGAAGAGTGGCGAGACGCGATACGTTTTGTCCGCAGCCTTTGGGAGCGTGGTATCGGGCACGGGTCTGCCCAGATCGGCAAGTGTCTCGCGCGTCATATGCATCGCAGAGCTGATCGCCTGAGCGGTGGAAAATGAACCCGCAGCCGCGCCGGCGGCCCGCAGTCCCGGCACCGCACCGTCCGGGCTGATGAAGGCTTGAAGGTCCGCGTTCCAAACCGGCGCAGCATCCAGATGACAGGCAATTTGAATGTTGGGGTTCCATCCCCCCGATACACCAAGCGCATCGCAATCGATCCAGCGAGCTTGGCCGTTCTGCGTGACCTCAATTTGCCGCAAGCCATAGCGCCCGCGTGTCCCAGTCACGCTTCCACCGCCGATTTGTGGGAGGGCCGCGTGCTCAGGCGCATCAGGTCGCGGATCAATAACGGCCACTAAGTCCAGCCCGGCATCGCGAAGTGCGTGCGCCGCTTGGTATATTCCATCGTTGCAGCCAAAGAGCGCGACCCGCTTACCCGGGCTGACTTGCCAGCGCCGGGCATAGGCAACCAGCGCGGACGCGGACATGATGCCTGGACGATCATTGTCTTGAAACGCAATGGGGCGTTCGCTTGCACCGGAACAGAGGATCGCTCGTTTCGCAGCGATGCGCCAGAAACACTCGCGTGGCAGATGCTCCGGCGGGTCGGCCAGATGCAACCCGACCCGCTCCAGTGCACCGAATGTGCCGCCATCATAGGCCCCGGTCACAGTCGTTCGGGACATGAACCGGACACAGCCAGTGTCCTGCAGTTTCCCCAGCATGTCGGCGACCCACTCCCGCGCGGGCGCGCCGTCGATTTCCTCGTCACTGGCCAGCAAAGCACCGCCGGGCTGTGTGTCTTCGTCCGCGAGGATCACATCTGCGCCTGCGCGCGCAGCGATGAGCGCGGCCGTAAGTCCTGCTGGACCAGCACCAACGATCAGCACATCACAGCTTGCAAAGGCCTTCTCGTAGGCATCCGGATTGTGCCGTCCTGAAAGGCGTCCGAGCCCGGCCGCGCGTCGGATCGCGGGCTCATAGAGCTTTTCCCAGAACCTGCGCGGCCACATGAAGGTCTTGTAATAAAACCCGGCGCCCAGAAACGGTGCAGCAAGGTCATTGACCTCCATCATGTCCCAGCGCAGCGACGGCCAGCGGTTCTGGCTGACGGCATAAAGCCCGTCGTAAAGCTCGACCTGCGTGGCACGCGTGTTGGGGACATGCGCTGCGCCCTTGCCGATACCGACCAGCGCGTTGGGCTCTTCGGAGCCAGCGCCCCAAACGCCTCGGGGGCGGTGATACTTGAACGACCGGCCAACAAGCCGCACGCCATTGGCCATAAGAGCCGAGGCCAGTGTGTCGCCGCCAAAGCCGGACATCCATTTGTCATCCCATTGGAACTTGATGACACGTCCGCGGTCGATCTGCCCAGCCCCGGGAAGCCGCATCAGGCATGCTCCGCCGTGTCAGCGACAAGCCGCGCGCCGGTAATCTCATGGGTTACGGTATTGCGCTCCACTTCCAGCCAAGCACCGCAGCCTCCGTTGTGGAACCACAATTCCCGCGTGGGTCCGGCTGGATTCGCACGCAGATGGAGATAGGCATCATATCCGTCCGAATCCCCCAACTCTGGCCGGTCAAGATAGGTGCTGTCGCCCAAGTAATTGAACTCCCGCAAATCGCGGTCGCCGCACAAGGGACAGGGAATGCGCATCCGGGCCTCCGGTTTTGGTTCCGAGCCCCACTAGAAACCCGTAAAGCGCGGCAATCAAGCCAACAGCGACAGGCGCGGTGCTTATTAGCGACAGATCACTGCGCTGGTGCAGCAACGGGCGTCTTCACATCATCCTCCGGGGATGGCGCAACCAACGCCAAGCGCAGCAACGGCGGAACCGTCAACAAGGTCAGGAAGGCCGACATGGAGAGGCCGCCTACAACTACAGCACCAAGACCACGATAAAGCTCCGACCCCTCGCCCGGAAAGATCACAAGCGGCAGCATTCCACACACACTTGTAAGCGTCGACATAAAGATCGGGCGAATACGGTTGCGCGTCGCTTCTTCAATCGCGTCGATAGGGCTCATCCCTTCCTCACGCAAATGGAACAGCGACTGATGAACGATTAGGATCGCGTTGTTTACCACAATTCCAACGAGGATAATAAAACCCAATAGAGTAAGCATATCAAGAGGTTGAGCTTGATAGGTATTTAGAAGCGCCAATCCCCCAACACCGCCTGCCGCGGCAACCGGAACAGATATCAGGATCACAAGCGGCAGAACGAAGCTTTCAAACAGAATTGCCATCACGAGGAACACGATGATCAGTGCGACTACAAGGTTGATTTGAATCGCATTCCAAGTCTGGCTCAACTGGTCCGCCGTGCCGGACACAGACAGGCGTATGCCCGGCGGCAAGCCCTGCTCCTCCAGCACATCGACAACCTCGCGCTGCAACAAATCGACTGCAGCTTCGAGTGGCAATGCATCGGACGGACGGACTTCCAAAGTCACTGTGCGCAATCGGTCCCGGTGGCGTATCTCGGTCGGCCCGGCCGTGACCACAACCTGAGCCAGAGCCGAAACCGGCACGATATCACCGGATGGCGTGACAACAGGGTACGCGCCCACATCCTGCGTGCGCAGCCCGACGGCGGTCGCAGTCTCCCCTTTCAGCACAAGGTTAAGGCGATCCGCGCCTTCGGTGATTTCCGCCACGCGCAATCCATCGTTATACGCATCCACCGTCGCCGCAAGAGCCCCGGCGTCGACGCCTGCATCCGCCAGACGAAGACGGTCTGGTACCAAGCGCACCTCGGGAGCGCCCAGTTCGAGGCCGGGGATCGGGCGAAACTGATGTCCTTCAGAGCGCGGCAGCAAACCGGACACGATGCCGGCGGCACGACCGGCCACCCCCAGAATCTCCTCAAGATCCTGCCCGGAGACATTCAATTCAATGGTCCGGCCACCACCAACCCCGCGTCCAAAGAGCGACGGTTGCGTCATAAAGCCAAACGTTCCGGGTTCTGCGAAAATGGGACCGGACAAGAGCGGGATGAGTTCTGCGACCCGCGGACCGTCAAGCGCGGTAGCCCCAACGAAGGAATTGCCAGGTGTTGCAACGAAGAAGAAATTGTCGATCGTGGGTGTGCCTTCCGGCGTAACTAGAGCAGGAGCCGCCTCCCACATCGGCCGCGCGGCATTTTCGATCCGCTCGGCGATGGTTTCGGTGGTATCAAGATTGTAACCGGGCGGTGGAATTATCAGACCGAACACCAGATTTCGGTTCCCCTCGGGCAGGTATTCTAGTCGAGGCAGGAACAAGATCGTGGCCGCTGCCGCTCCGCCAGCGATGAGCGCGACCATCAAGAGGCCCAAAGCTCGGAACCGTACGGTCATGCGGACGTACCACATCACCATTGCCTTGAAGCCGCGGGCGAGATGATCGATCCCGGGCAATGGGAGCGTTTTTTGCTCACCGTCTTTCAAAAGCCGTTTGGACAGTGCCGGGATCACCGTCACCGCCACAACAAGCGACAACAAGACCGATACGGAGATCGCCACGGCGATGTCGCGGAAAAGCTGACCCGCCTCCAACTCCATAATCAGGATCGGCACAAACACGAGCACCGTTGTCAGCGCGGACACAAGGATCGCGCCCCAAACCTGTTTTGCCCCCTGATAGGCCGCTTCGCTGCGCCGAAGTCCTTGTTCGCGCAGTCGATAGATGTTTTCCAGCACCACAATCGCCGCGTCGACGATCATACCCACGGCAAAGGCAATACCCGCAAGGCTAACGACATTGAGCGTTCGGCCCGTTGCAGCCATAGCCACGAAAGTCGCTACAATGGATACAGGAATGGCAAGCGAAACAACGAGGGTGGCCCTCGGGCTTCGTAGGAACAACAAAAGTACCAGAGCGGCTAACCCGCCACCAATCCAGATATTCTGCGTGACAAGCTGGATTGCGCCCTCAATGTAAATCGTCTCGTCATAAACCTGACGCATGTTCAGACCTTGCGCGGCTACAGGTCCTTCACGAAGCTCCGCCAGAACAATGCGGACTTCTTCCATTGTTTCGATGACGTTTGCGCCCTGCTCCCGCACGATGTTGAACGCCAATCCCGGCTCACCTTTGAAACGCAAGCGGGCGCGCGGTTCGCCATAACCGAACTGCACGTTGGCGACGTCCGAGACGAGAACACGTCCCAAGCGACCGCTACCGGCTTCCGTGCGTAAAACAACGCTTTCCACGGCTTCGACCGTGTCCAATGAGCCTTCGGCGCGCACCACATAGCGGCGCTTGCCCTCGTCGACATCCCCGGCAGACACCGAAATATTCTCCGCGCGCAGCCGCCCCACGACCTCGGGCACGGTCAGACCGAAATTTGCCAACCTTCGGGGATCAACAACAATTTGAAGCTCGCGGCTCACCCCCCCAAAAACATTGACCGCCGAAACCCCTTCGACCCTCTCGATACGGTCCTTCACGACGTCCTCGACGAAATCACCATAGGTAGGAAGCGAGCGCGTGTTGCCCTCCTGCGCAGTGAAAATCACCCAGGCGATTGGGCTGTCATCTCCGCCAGAAGTGTCCAACGATGGCTCACTTGCCTCGTCGGGATAATCGCCCACACGGTCGAGCCGGTTCGAAACCAGCAGCAGGGTCTGGCTCATATTGGTTCCGGTGGAGAACTCGAGCGTGATCTCAGCCTCGCCGGTTTGCGATCGCGAGGTCATGATATCGAGCCCTTCAAGCCCGCGCAGCGCCTCTTCCTGCGGATTGACGATCTCGCGCTCCACCTCCGCTGGAGCAGCACCCGGCCAGTCCGTTGTCACAACGACAATGGGTTTGCGCACATCGGGCGCCAACTGGATCGGGATCGCGGTCAGAGCCAAAATGCCGAACAGCACAGCCATGATAACAGCTGCTATGACGGCAATCGGGCGTTCGATGGCAAAGCGAATTGGGTCCAAAACTCGCTCCCGTCAGTTGGAGGCAGGGGGCGTTCCGCCCATGAGTTGTATCGGCTGCCCAGGTCTGAGGCGTTCATTCCCCCGGACCACAACCTCGTCCCCTTCTTGAAGGCCAGTGAGCACCTCGAACCTGTCACCCATCGCAACACCGATTGTAACCGGGCGCGGTTGCGCTGCTCCGTCGGCGTTCAAAAACACCGTCCAGCCACCAGCACCTTGTACAAGCGCATCCTTTGGCACGCTCAGTGCATCACGCGGGGGAGCGATCGGCAGTTGCAGCGTGATCGACTGACCCAAGGCGACATCCCCGGACAGCGCGGCGAGGTCTACGCTCAATCGAACAGGGCGCGTGCGCGTTGCAGTGCTTTCGGTGGGCAAGACCGCGCGTACAGTCAGGTCCAACTCAACACCTTGTTCTGTTTCTCCGTCCACCGGCACGCCGGGCTCGACAGCAGCTACGAAAGTCGCAGGGACCTGCGCCTCTACCTCCAATGCGCCGATATCCAAAAGACGCGCAACCTCCGCCCCAACCGAGATAAACTGTCCAGGGTCGGCTTCGACAGAGATGACAACTGCATCAAAGGGGGCCGTAATCTGCGCGCGGTCCAGTGTGTACGACGATTGAGCCAGAGCTGCTTCAGCGATTGCAAGACGCGCCTGTGCTTGCGCCAATTGGCCTTGCGCCTGGGCCAGTTCAGATGTCAGGTCTTCGAAGCGGGCCGACGAGAACGCAGCGGTTTCCCGAAGTCCTTCGGTACGGGTTAGCGTGTCGCGCGCCTGCGCCAACTGCGCCTCGGCAACCGTTATGCCCGCCTCAGCTTCCGTACGTGCCGCCATGGCCTGCCCGAATTCGATTTGGGTCAACTCTGTGTCGAGTTGTGCCAACTGATCTCCTTTTTTCACCCGCTCTCCGACCAGAACGTCTACGCTTTCGACTATTCCTGCTACGCGCGCAGCCACGGCACTATCGCGACGGGCAACAATCTGACCGAAGACCGGCAATGTCTCTGAAAGCGTACGGGTTTCGACCGTTTCTGTCACAACGCCTGCCGGGCGTCCCTGAGCAAAGCTACTACTTGGAATAACGAACACCGCCACGGCCAGAAAGCAGGCGGAAAAAAAGGTTGGGCTGCGCATGGGACTCTCGTGCTGTACCGCTCCTAAGATAGTACGTGAATTGCAAAGGTATAGATGGCGAAGCCTTGCACAGACGCACAATCGAGACTAATTCTCGCACATCACCGTTGGGGTGCCCGCTCGCCGGGCTGAGATGCGCAAGCGAACCCATGGAACCTGATCCGGGCAATACCGGCGGAGGGAACGGTTTGAGACATGGTGATACCCATCGTCCGATCAGTCTTCGCCGCAGCGCCCATACAATGAGGGCAGCATGGCAATTGCCTTGACCATTGCGGGAAGCGACAGCGGCGGCGGCGCCGGTATTCAGGCTGATCTGAAGACCTTCTCCGCACTCGGAGCTTATGGCGCAAGCGTAATCACAGCCGTTACAGCGCAGAACACGCGGGCGGTGACAGACGTGGCCATGATCCCTGCCACCACCATCGCCGCGCAGATCGATGCAGTGCTCTCCGATCTGGACGTGAAAGCGATCAAGATCGGCATGCTTGGGACACCGGAGGTCATTGAAACCGTTGCAGGCGGTATCAAAGGTTTTTCAGGTCCTGTGGTGCTGGACCCGGTTATGGTTGCCAAATCAGGCGACGCGCTTCTCGCCGCCGATGCTGAGGCTGCTCTGGCGGAGGCGCTGTTGCCGAAAGCCACCTTGCTGACGCCAAATCTTCCCGAGGCAGCGCGGCTCTTACATGAACCGCAAAAAACGTCTGAGAGCGAAATCGCCACACAGGGCCATGCATTGTGCGCACTCGGCGCGAAAGCTGTTTTGATGAAGGGCGGTCATGGCAGCGGAACTGTATGCATTGACCTGCTCGTGGAAGGTGGCAAACCGTCCTTGAGGCTGGAGGCTCCGCGCCAAAACACAACCAACACGCACGGCACCGGCTGCACGTTGTCGTCGGCCATAGCTGCAGAACTTGCCAAAGGTACAAGCCTGCGCGACGCGGTCACTGAAGCACATCGGTATTTACAGGCTGCAATCCAGTCAGCGGACGACCTGCAGGTCGGACACGGACACGGGCCAGTGCACCATTTCCACGAATGGTGGACGCCATGACGCGACGGATTGCCGTTCTGGGGGCAGGCGTTGCCGGTTTGTGCGTGGCAACAGAGCTTTCGGACCGCGGGTTTGATGTGTCCATCCACGATCCGGCCGGGGCGCCTGGAGCACATGGTTGTTCCTGGTGGGCAGGCGGTATGCTCGCGCCTTATTGCGAATACGAAAACGCTGAGCCTCCGGTTCTGATCAACGGGCAAATGGCGCTTGCCTGGTGGTCTGAAAAAACCGAGGTGGCGCACAAGGGCACATTGGTTGTCGCCCAGCCCCGCGACCGGCGGGATGTCGCGAGATTTGCCTCCCGCACGGAAGGGTACGAGACCGTCGACAGCGCGCGCATTCAGGACCTTGAGCCAGACCTCGGTAGACGTTTTCCTGCTGGCCTTTACTTCGCCGGGGAAGGCCACCTTGACCCGCGACGCGCCCTGACTGATCTCGTTGCAAGGCTGAGGGCACAGGGTGTGGGGATACAAACCCTGCCACCCGCACCCGAGCGCCAGATCGTGGACTGCCGCGGCCTTGCGGCACAGGACAGGCTGGCCAACCTGCGCGGCGTGCGGGGAGAAATGGCACTTATCCGTTCAAGGGATGTTGCGTTCACCCGTCCCATACGTCTGCTACATGCACGGATTCCGCTTTATGTCGTCCCGCGCGGCGATGGCGTGTACATGTTGGGCGCGACGATGATCGAAAGTTCCGCGCGAGGGCCGATGACCGTACGGTCCGCCTTAGAGCTTTTGAGTGCCGCCTATGCACTGAACCCTGCTTTTGGAGAGGCAGAGATCCTCGAGTTCGGCACAGACCTGCGCCCGGCTTTTCCCGACAACCTGCCCCGCGTGGTCGAAAAAGACGGCGTTTTGTACGTCAATGGCCTTTACCGGCATGGCTATCTAATGGCCCCGGCGCTGGCGCAACAGGTGGCCGAGCGGATCACAGGACAGATGGAGGCTCTGAATGCAACTGCAGATTAACGGCTGCGCGCAGGAGGCAAGCGCACAGACACTCGATGCGCTGCTGAGGGAGCTTGGCTATTCAGATCGTGTGGCAACGGCAGTGAACGAGGCCTTCGTTCCCAAGGCTGCACGGGCCAACACGCGTCTGACCACGGGCGATCGGATCGAAATTCTAGCCCCGATGCAAGGAGGCTGACCGATGCGCACCTTCTATGGCACCGCGCTGGAAACACCGTTGATGCTCGGCACGGCACAGTACCCTTCCCCTGCAATTCTGGCGGAAGCCTTCAAGGCATCTCAGGCATCTGTGGCAACGGTATCGCTGCGCCGCGAGGGGTCCGGCGGCGAGGGCCAAGCCTTCTGGGACATGATCCGCGATCTGGGCGTACGCGTGCTACCGAATACGGCCGGCTGCCATACTGTGAAGGAAGCTGTCACCACGGCGCATATGGCGCGGGAACTCTTTGACACGCGGTGGATCAAGCTAGAGGTGATCGGCCAGACGGACACGTTGCAACCTGATGTGTTCGAACTGGTCGAAGCCGCGCGTATCCTCACCGAAGACGGGTTTCAGGTTTTTCCGTACTGCACCGAAGACCTTGTCGTCGCCGAGCGGCTTCTCGGCGCTGGCTGCGAGGTGCTGATGCCGTGGGGCGCGCCGATTGGGACAGGGCTAGGCTTATCCAATCCCTACGGGTTACGCACCATTCGTGCCCGTTTTCCAGACGTTGCGATGGTGGTCGATGCGGGAATTGGCCTGCCGTCCCATGCGGCAGCCGCAATGGAAATGGGGTTCGACGCAGTTCTTCTGAACACAGCCGTCGCCAAGGCGGGTGATCCGGTGCAAATGGCGCGAGCCATGGCTTTGGCGGCTGAGGCCGGCGCGGCGGGACATGCCGCCGATCCCATGCCGCCGCGAGAGATGGCGGAACCGTCAACGCCGGTCATTGGACAGGCGTTTTTGTCATGAGCACCCTGCCCCGCTTCTATCCCATCTTCGACAGCGCCGCGTGGGTTCTTCGGGCCTTGCCGCTCGGCGCGCGCTTCATCCAACTACGTGTCAAAGATCAACCGCTCAACGTTGTCCGGGCCGAGATCCGCGCCGCCAAGGGCCTTTGCAGAGAACATGATGCCACGCTGGTCGTTAACGATTATTGGCAGATCGCCCTCGAGGAAGGCTGCGACTGGGTCCATCTGGGCCAGGAAGACCTCGACACCGCTGACGTGGACGCGCTGCGTGCCGCCGGGATCAAATTGGGTCTGTCCACCCATGATCACGCAGAGCTTGACCGCGCGTTGGCGTTCAGCCCGGATTATGTTGCGCTCGGCCCTGTCTACCCGACGATACTCAAGAAAATGAAATGGCATGAACAAGGTCTCGACCGCGTCACCGAATGGAAACGCCTGATCGGGGACATTCCGCTTGTCGCCATCGGCGGCATGACTGTGGAACGCGCGCCCGGAGTTTTTGAAGCAGGCGCGGACATCGTGTCGGTCGTCACAGACATCACACTTAACCAATCGCCGGAAGCGCGGATGGGTCAGTGGGTCGAGGCTTGCGTATGACGCGCTATACCCGACAGGAACTGGTCTTCGGGGCCGAAGGGCAAACACAGCTGGCCGCTGCCCGTGTGCTGGTGATCGGCGCGGGCGGGCTGGGCGCGCCGGTTCTGTCTTATCTCGCTGGGGCAGGCATTGGGGCGATCGACATCGTGGACCCTGATTCAGTCAGCCTGTCCAACCTGCACCGGCAAACGCTGTTTTCGACCAAGACACTCGGTATGCCGAAGGCAGATGCCGCGAAAGCGGTTTTGACCAGTCTGAACCCGGAAATCACTGTCCGTGCCCATAATACGGTGTTCGACCCGGCCACGGGGCCGCGCCTTGTCTCGGAGGTTGATCTGGTGATCGACTGCGCCGACAGTTTCGCGGCAAGTTTCACAGCCTCCGACCTGTGTCTTGCCGCGGGCAAGCCGCTGATCACTGCCTCAGTCCTGCAGCAAGCCGGCTATATCTGTGGCACTTGTGGCGGTGCCCCGAGCCTGCGGGCCCTCTTCCCCGACCCGCCTGACACGGCGGCAAGCTGCGCGACCGCGGGCGTGAGCGGCCCGGTCGTCGGCATGATCGGCGCGGCTCAAGCGCAGATGGCACTGGCACACCTGACCAAGACCGGGGACAACCCGCTTGGGCTGATGTTGACCCTCGACGCCGCGACATGGCGGATTTCCCACTTCCGCTTCGATAACGCAACGGAGCCGAAGAAACCGCTGCGGTTTGTCGCGGCTTCTGAAGTGCGTCCGGACGATCTTGTACTTGAACTGCGCGGAGCCGACGAAGCCCCGACGCCCATCACGCCAAACGCGGTGCGGCACGCCCCGGACACCCGTTTGCCGTCGCCCCCAAAGGACCAAAGGGTCGTTCTCGCCTGCGCGACTGGCCTACGGGCCTGGCGCATGGGACAACGCCTGTCCCTGACATGGCCGGGCGAGATCGTTCTCGCCGCCGCCCCACACACCGACACGGAGACATAAAACCATGAAATCGCTCCCCTTTGCGCTGGCCCTTGGGCTTCTGGCCACACCGGCGCTTGCGGCAGACAAGTTCACGCTGCTGCTTGATTGGTACATCAACCCCAATCACGGGCCGATCATCGTGGCCGAGGAACGCGGGTATTTCGCCGAGGCCGGTCTGGAGGTTGAGGTCATCGCCCCTGCAGACCCCTCAGCGCCGCCAAAGTTGGTGGCTGCAGGGCAAGGCGATATCGCTGTCTCCTACCAGATCCAGCAGCATTTGCAGGTGGCCCAAGGTTTGCCGTTGTTGCGGGTCGGCACCCTGATTGCGACCCCGCTGAATTGCCTTATGACCCTGGCCGACGGGCCGATTGAAAACCTCTCCGATCTGAAAGGGGAAACGATCGGCTTCTCCGTTGCCGGTGTGGAAGAAGCGCTGCTGGAGACGCTGCTTGGCAACCACGGCGTCGCTTTGGACGACGTCACCCTGGTGAATGTGAACTTCTCGATCTCGCCCTCCCTAATGTCGGGTCAGGTGGCCGCTGTGATCGGAGCCTACCGAAACTTCGAGCTCAACCAGATGGAAATCGAAGGGATCGATGGACAGTGTTACTACATCGAAGAAGAAGGTATCCCGCCGCACGATGAACTGATCTACGTGGCGAACTCGGAAACGCTTGATACAGACAAGATTGCGCGGTTCCTCAGCGCCGTCGAGAAAGCCACGCAATACATCGTCAACCACCCCGAAGACGCGTGGGAGATCTTCAAGGGCACCGCAGCAGAACTGGACGATGAACTGAACGCGCGCGCTTGGGTCGACACGCTGCCGCGGTTTGCGCTGCGTCCGGCTGCGCTTGACGAGGGGCGCTATGCTCGGTTCGAGGAGTTCCTTGTCGGCACCGGTCTCCTTGAAGAGGCCAAACCGGTGAATACCATAGCCATCGACGTGACCGCGCAATGACAGGCTACGGCTCCGCATTCGAAAAATGGCGGGCGGCAGCCCCGGATTGGAACGCCTATACACGCCACGCCTTTGTTGCGGGGCTGCAAGACGGCTCCCTGCCGCGCGACGCGTTTCTGCATTATCTGAAGCAGGACTACATTTTCCTGATGCATTTTTCACGCGCCTGGGGCCTGGCGATCGCCAAGGCTGCCACTCTTGCAGAAATGCAATCTGCCTGCGCCACTGTGCACGCCCTTTTGCACCATGAGATGGCGCTGCATACGGAAATCTGCGCGGCGGCTGGCATCGACAAGGACACGCTGGAAGCAACTGTGGAGCGGGCCGAAAACATGGCCTACACGCGCTTCGTTTTGGAGGCTGGGTATTCGGGCGATTTCCTCGATCTTCTTGCGGCCCTGGCTCCGTGCGTTTTGGGTTATGGTGAGATCGGCGCGCGCCTTGCGAGTTCAGGATACAGCGACACTTACTCGGATTGGATCGGCACCTATGGCGGTGACGAATACCAGGAGGTCTGCAAAGAAACAGGGCAACTCATCGAAAATGCTCTGAGACATCGTCTGGGCGCTGAGTACACGCTGTCACCGCGCTTCTCACAACTTGGGGAAACTTTTGCAAAGGCGACAACACTGGAGGTCGGCTTCTGGGATATGGGGCTCGACCCATGACCCCTGCTCCGGCTATCCGGATCAAAGGTGCGGCGGAAACGGAGGCCGGGCGCCTCTTTGCACCCGTCACACTCGATTTGAAGTCAGGGGAATGGACCTGCCTTTTGGGCGCATCCGGCGTGGGCAAATCAACGATATTGCGGCTGATTGCAGGCCTCGATGCGCATGTGGATTTCGACGGGCAAATCACAGCGTCAGATAGCCTGCCGCTGCCGGAACGCGTTGCGCTGATGGCTCAAGACGATCTGCTGTTTCCTTGGGCCACTGTCTTAGACAACGTGTGCACCGGCGCGCACCTGCGCAAAGAACAGCCGGATACAGGGCGCGCGCTGGAGTTGCTGGAGCGCGTGGGCTTGGGCGCGCATGCAAGGAAGAAGCCCGCGCAATTGTCAGGCGGGCAACGCCAACGTGCTGCACTGGCTCGAACACTGATGGAAGACCGCCCGGTTATTCTGCTGGATGAACCGTTCTCCGCGCTCGACGCAAAAACCCGCAGCCAGATGCAGGATCTCGCGGTGGAGCTCTTGAAGGGGCGCACCGTTCTGCTTGTGACGCATGATCCGGGCGAAGCCGCGCGGTTGGGCCAGAAAATCGCTGTCTTGGAACATCGCGGGATGACCGAGATCGCCCCTCCGAAGGGCCCGATCCCGCGTGGGGTGGATGATACAGAAACGCTCACAGCGGCCGGCGCACTGCTCCGACGGCTGCGAGAGGCGGCATGATGCGGGCAAGCGCAGTTCTTTGGCCAGCATCAGCCACAGTTCTCGCGCTAGTGGTTTGGCAGGGGATCGTCAGCACCACAGGTGTGGCAAGCTTTATTCTGCCCGGGCCAGGAAGTGTGGCAGAAGCCTGGTGGCAGAACCGCATGCTCATTGGCGAACACACATTGGTGACGCTTTCGGAAGTGGCGCTTGGACTCTTGATCGGCGGCATTCTTGGCGCGGCGACCGCACTCTCGCTGGCCAGTTCGCGCGCGGCTCAGGAACTGATCCGTCCTATGCTCGTCTTCAGCCAGGCGCTGCCAGTTTTTGCCCTGGCGCCGATCCTGACACTGTGGCTGGGCTACGGGCTATGGTCCAAAGTCGCAATGGCGGTGCTGATCATCTATTTCCCGGTTACATCCGCCTTCTTCGACGGCTTGATGCGAACCCCGCAGGGCTGGCTGGATCTGGCGCAAACCATGGGGGCAAGACCGCGCGCGGTCCTCTGGCGTATTCGCGTCCCACACGCGCTGCCGAGCCTCGGAACCGGGCTGAAACTCGCGGCGGTCTACGCCCCGATCGGCGCTGTGATCGGCGAATGGGTCGGCGCCTCGCGGGGGTTGGGTTACTTGATGCTGCTGGCCAATGGCCGCGCAAAAACCGACCTGATGTTCGCCGCCATGCTGACGCTCGGCGTCATGTCTGTCATGCTTTATGTGGCCGCAGACCGTGCCGCCCAGCGGCTTGCGCGCTAAAGCGGCTCATCCCGGATCGCTCCTCGCCAAACCACCCAGAACCGGGCGATCGTCATCGCCGCGAAGGACGTAGCAAGCGCGGTCTCAAGAGGCGCGAAATCTCTCAGGACAATGAAGGCGGAACCACCCGCGAGTGAGATGGAGGCATAAAGGTCTTCCTTGAGCACAGAGGGCTGCAAGCCGCATAGAACATCCCGGATCATTCCCCCTGCGATGCCTGTCACACAGCCGAGAATGACCGCCATGAGATCCGACACCCCCGTATTCAGCGCGATCTGCAGCCCGACGAGCGTGAAAAGCGCAAGCCCAACGGCGTCAAAATAAAGCAACAAACGCAATCTGCGGCCGCCCCCGGCTGGCATCCGGCACGCGACAAACCACGTAATCAGCCCGACCGGTACAGCCGTGGCCAGATAAGTCGGATCGTTGATCCAGAAAACCGGAAACCGCCCGATAAGCACATCGCGCAGCGTTCCTCCGCCCACAGCGGTGACCAGCGCCAGAACGATCGCCCCGAAGAAATCGAACGATTGCCGCGCGGCTTGAATTGCGGCGGATGCAGCCATCACGGCCGTCGCCAGAACAGTAAGGGCAAACAGAACCGGAGCAAAGTCACTCAACAATTTCAGACGCCCCAATTTTCACGGCTTGTACAGCCTGTCGGACCACAAAACATGCGTGGATTTGGTCCGCTAGAAGACCGCGAACGCCGACACCTGTCAAACGACCGACATCTGATCCCAAGCACTTTTAACCGTATTTTAGGGGTTACTCCATCGAAATGACCCCACGGCCACAAGGGCCGGCTCGATCACACTCGAAACAGGAGCATGCTTTGTCCACGCATTTACTGACTGACGATACTTTTGCGACCTCCAGCGTTGTGGGGTCTGAACCGCGCGAAGGCCTCTTTAAGTTCGTACACCCCCATCGACTGCGTGTGCGCGGGATGGTCTTGGAAGGGAAGGTCTGGCTGAAGGCGCGATTGCACACGGACGCTCCCAAGCCATTTCTTATCTACGGGCGTCCTCGCTCTGGAACGACGCTGCTGGTCGACCTTCTCGATCAAGTCAACGGCGTTCGGTGCGACGGTGAACTTCTGCATTCGATGGTGGTGCGACCGGTTGGGTTCCTGAGGGATTTGCCTAAGCGCGCAGGGCCAGACGTCCAGGCCTATGGCGTTAAGCTACTTTCCTATCAGTTGATGGAGGTGCAACGGGTCATCCGCCCGCTGGCATTCTTCGAACACCTGACTTCGATGAATTACTCGATCATTCATTTGAAGCGGAATACGTGGGATCAGACCCTGTCACTTGCGAAGGCACATCACTCCGGTGTGTATTTCACGAAAGACACGGACACCACGAACCTGCGCCTCGATCCCGAGAAGTTTGTCGGATTGCTACGCTGGAACGAAGCGATGCTGGATTACGAAAACGCAGTGATGGCGCAAGTTCCTCATATCGAGATTAATTACGAAACTCACCTCGAAGATGCCCATCGCCACCAATCGACTGTCGACGAGCTTTGCCGTCGGCTGAGTATTTCAGCGCAGTCCAAGGTCGAAGCCCCGCACACACGTACAGGCGGCTTCCGTGGATCCCAGAAGATTGAGAACCTTGATGAGCTTGTAGATGCGGCTGTGAAAGCGGGCTTCGAGCACTTGCGGCCACGGCAAGCGGCTTGATTCTCGACGTTCTGGCGCGAAGCGGCGACACGGTCTTTTCGCGCGCAGGACTTAAGAACCCCTAGATAACAAATCCCACCTGCAAGCCGCGATGCTGGCGCCTGCGAGGAACGGCAGGACCCTTTTGTTCGGCATTCTTGCTGCGGCAATTACGGCCCTGCTTGACACTTGACGCTCGCGCACTGGCGACGATACTTGCCGGCAATGGTTTTCAACGGCCCAAGGCCCGAGAAATGAAAAGGGAACACGGTGAGGTGTAGCCATCAGGCGCCAAGTCCGTGACTGCCCCCGCAACTGTGAGCGGAGAGCGACCCCGAAAGGACCACTGGGTTTGTAAACACTCGGGAAGGTCAGGGGGAGCGCCGACCCGCGAGTCAGGAGACCTGCCATTGCAACCGAAACTTACCCGGGCGGGGTGTCCCGGAGGGAAACGACGATGTGCGATACGGCCCTTGCCGAAAGACACTGTGGTTTTGCCATTGCCCTGCCTTGTCGGAGGTGGCAATGCCAAACCATGCGAAGCCGCACAGACTGCGCCCTCAGAAATCTGGAGATAGAAGCGCAAGCCCAGCCAAGGCAAATGCCGCGCAGTCAGCACACAGTTTCTGCCTGACGCATCTGAGCGTCCCGGCTCTGGTGTTGTCTGCTCTGGGCGTTTCAGCAGGTCTCTGGCTGATGATCATAGCAGTGGTCTGATGACCGCGATTTTGCAGATCCGCAACCTTGCGCTGGGATATCCGAAACAGACGCTGTTTCGCCAACTCTCAATGGATGTTGAGGCGGGTGCCACGCTGGCAGTGCTGGGTGCAAACGGGGCCGGAAAGTCCACATTCGTCAAGACATTGCTTGGACTCAACAAACCCCTCGCCGGACGCCTGACATGGCCCGACGGCGTACCAAACGAGATTGGCTATCTCGCGCAAATGACGGATTTCGATCGCAAGTTCCCCATTCGGGTGCGGGACCTTGTCGCCATGGGGGCCTGGCGCGGTTTCGGGCTGACGTCAGGACTGGGGTTCAAGGAACAAAACCGCGTTGACGCAGCCCTTGACGCAGCGGGCATCCTGGAATTGGCGGATCAGGCGCTACACACCTTGTCTGGCGGCGAGTTGCAGCGCGCGCTTTTTGCGCGAGTCATCATGCAGGACGCGTCCTTGATCCTGTTGGATGAACCTTTTGCCGCGGTTGACCAAACCACCGAAGCGCATCTGCTGTCGATCCTGCGACGATGGAAAGACGAAGGTCGTGCCGTCGTCCTGGTGGTCCATGATCTGTCTTCGGTGCTGGATCACTGCAGCCACGCACTTCTGCTGGGTGCCGGTGAGGCGACCTATGGCACAGTGGACGAGGTACTGACACCGGAACGGCTGGTGCGGCAGGCCTACCTGTCACCCAGCCAAGCCGCCTGGATGTTTCGTGGTTCGCCCGAAGTGTCGGAGGTCTCACATGTTTGACCTTCTGGCCGAGATGTGGAGCTTCGCGTTTATGCGCCGCGCATTCGTGGCAACCACTGTTCTGTCCGCCTCGGTTGTGCCTGTCGGTGCGTTTCTGGTCCTGCGCCGACTGTCCCTTGCTGGGGAGGCGATGGCCCATGCCATTACCCCTGGGATCGTGATCGGGTTTGTGACCGCCGGGCTTTCGGTTGTGTCCCTGATTGTCGGCGGTTTGATCGCCGGTATCGGCGTCGCCATCCTTACAGCGCTGCTGGCGCGCAAAACAATCCTGCGCAGCGATGCAAGCCTTGCCTCGCTTTACCTTGTCGCCCTTGCAGCGGGCATTTTCATCCTGTCCGCGGCAGGGTCGGCAATTCCGCTGAAAAGCTTCCTCTTCGGCTCGATCCTCGGGATCGAAGACGCCTCGATGCTGCTTGTGGGCGGCGTCGCAACGATCACCCTTGTCTCCTTCGCTTTCTTATTGCGGCCACTGATTGCCAGCACCTGCGATCCGGTCTTCTTCGAGTCCCAAGCGCGTCGCCCGTGGATTGTGGAGCAAACCTTCATGTTACTCTTGGTGCTGAACTTGCTGGCGGCATTCAAAACCCTTGGGACCTTGATGGCCGTCGGCTTGATGATCTTGCCTGCCACGGCCGCAAGATACTGGGCGCACACGATCACCGGGCAGCTGGCGCTTGGGTTTGTGTTCGCACTGGCAAGCTGCTGGATCGGACTGACGCTGTCTTACGTGCTCCCGGAAACACCTTCAGGTCCCGCGATTGTCCTTGTCGCGGGCGGTTTTTTTGCGATCTCAGCGCTCTTCGGGCCGCTGGGCTTTGGCGGCCGGCTCCGAAAACCGTCCGCATCCCACACCGCCACTGTTCACCCCGCAAACCCTCAGGAGAAACCAGAATGACCTTCTTTAAACCAATCTATGTCGGGCTCACGGCAGCGTCGCTGTCGTTTACGGCCCTCCCCGCCGCTGCTGGCGAACAGATCAATATCGTGGCGAGCTTCTCGATCCTTGGTGATATGGTCGAACAGGTCGTGGGCGACCATGCGAGCGTCACCACCATCGTGGGACCGGACGCTGACGCCCATATCTACCAGCCCTCGGTTGCAGACGCGCGCGCCGTTGCCGAGGCGGACGTCGTCTTCGTCAATGGCCTCGGTTTTGAGACGTGGTCCGACACCCTGATCGCGGAATCTGGAACAGAGGGCGTCGTCTATGTCGCGACAGACGGGATCACGCCGCTTGAAGTGGATGGAGAAGTTGATCCGCATGCGTGGAACGCGCTCGCCAACGGTGTGGTCTATGTCCAGAACATTGCGGACGCGATGTCCGAAGTGATGCCCGCTCACGCGGACGAATTTTCCGCAAATGCCGCGGCCTATATAGATGAACTCGAAGCGCTGGATGCCGAAACCAAAGAAAAACTTGCTGCTCTTCCGGCCGATCGCCGGACGGTCGTGACCGCACATGACGCGTTCGGTTATCTCGCGAATGCCTACGGCATGACGTTCCTGGCTCCGGTCGGCATCGATAGTGAGGCGGAACCGTCCGCACAGGACCTTGCCGCGCTGATCGAGCAGTTGCGCAAAGAACAGGTGGCGGCACTGTTTGTCGAAAACATCACCAGTCCGGCGCTGGTCCGGCAAATCGCCGACGAGACCGGGATCGAGATCGGCGGAAGGCTATACTCCGACGCGCTGTCAGAGCGCGGTGGCCCGGCCACGAGCTATCTTGCGATGTTCCGGCACAACCTTGGTGCAATCGTAGACGCATTGGCCAACGGCGGCGCGAGTTAAGCCAAGAATGCGGGCGGGGTGTTCCACCGCGATGCCCCGCCCTATTGATCCACAATGTCATGGATGCAGGACATGCTGCTCGAACTCACGCTAGCGCAACTCGACATAGGCCAGGTCTCACAGACGAAGGCGGAAGAACTTGGGCATCTGGGGTATCTGCAATGGCTTGGGTCGTTACCCGGCAACGCAAGTTATGTCCGTGAAGCGATGCGTGCGTACGAGATGGCCGGCCCTGCTGTGCGCACCTCTCCGGCCGTAGCCGTTTTCTGTGATCTGTTGCTGGCGTCGACCGCGACGCCGCTCCAGCCGTTGGACTTGAAACTTCGCTTGCGCAGCAGACGCGGCGGCGCGAGGGCACGAAGGGACGCTTTCTAGGCCAGAAGACTGAGTTCGTGCTGGACAGGGGCTGCATGGTCTGGACCGCGTCTGCAATGAACCCGTTCAGAAAAACCTCCCACGCCACTATGCTAAGCGGAACGGGCACGCCCAATGTACCAGCGGTCCGCCGCACCATTGTCAAAAGCTAAGGAGAGCAAGCGCGGTTTTGTCGTGTCGCATGTCGGCGGCAGTTAAGCGACTTTACTCAGCGCATGGGTACCTGCGCTATCGATAGAGACCGGGGTTCTTTGCCCGCTTCGCTTCTTTCTGCCGTGCCAGCCTTCGCAAAGTATGCTCCATGTTTTCGGCCCAATCCGGAACATGGGTCTCGTCCGGTGTGGCTGAAGGTGCGGATGCCTCCTGCCGGACACTCTTTGGCTTTTGCGAACTCGACTTTTGTGCCATGTGGATGTCCTCCCAAACACTCCACCTACAGGATACTGCGGCGGAGGTCCGTCAAGCAAGAGCGCTGAGCTTTCCAGTTGCCGGGCCGGCAAGCCAAACGCGGCGGAGACCCGATGGGTCTCTCCCAACTCGCACGCTCCGCTTTCGACGCAGCAAATCCTGCAACGCTCCCCCTCGCGCCGGCAGACTATGCTGTTCAGCGCGCCTTCAAACGGCGCCAGCCCCCCAGCACCAAAAGACCCAGACCCATGGATGCCAAAGCAGGCGGCACCGGCACGAGGCTCATTTCGACCGTGCCCTCAATTTCCTCATAAACGAACCCTTGCTCGGTATCGCCGAACCAGGAAAAATAATACTCTGTTTCAAAGAGTTCTGCCCCGGAAGGCGGTGAATAAGTGACGAAAACCGATTCATTAAAGTAAATGTCGCCGACCCACCAAACTCCGGGTTCATACCCGCCAATCCCGTATCGACCGTGATAACTGTAATGGCCCTCAAGCCACAAGGTAGTGTCTGAGCCGGTCTCAAAAATATCACGACCGTTTATCTCGGCGCTAAACTCTGTCAGCGGTGTCCAGGTGTCGTATTAGTAGCAATACCGGTCGGAAGGATCGAAGCACCTCTCGCCTTGATAAATAGACTCGTCTCCCAGATAGAGGTCTTCCGTGGTTGCAGGATCATATCGCACCACCCCGCTGCCAACGACGGCGCCGCCCTCGTCCTTAAAGGTCAGGTTATACCCATAGGTGGAAGCGCTCGCCTGACTTGCCGCGAGCACAAGCAGCATGACGGCGAAAAGCCGTTGCATGAAAACTGTCATAATTGTTACCCCCCAGTCACAAGTTACAAAACAGAAGTTCTGGGCACTGATCATAACTTAACAGATTCTCAGCACTTTGACCAAAATCAAATGCGGGCTGTTTGCGCGGAGACCAAACTCATTTCGGTGCAGGCGACTGACCGGGCGCTACATGTCCGTGGGGAGTTATCGTGACAGCGGTGGACGGAACCGTCCGGAGACCGGCTGGGACGCTCCTTTATCAAAGAACCAATCGCCAGACTGCTTCCCTATGCGGCTTGCTCGGCATGCCAAAGCAACAGCCACGCGCCCAACGCCCTGATAGTAATCGTTTTTTCAGAAAATGGTGCGGTCGAGACGCATTGAATATCAATATATAGAAGTCCATCTCCATCTACTCAGACCTAGCAACCCAAAGTTTACTGGGTATTTAGACCCCACCTCGGTCCGCGCAGCCCTATCTTAGTCCATCTCAATCCTATATACAGAGGTGGACACAAAGGTGGTTGATGATGAGAGCTCTCCATAAGCTTCCAGGAAACGTCGTTCAGAAGGTCAGGCCGGGCAAACATTCAGACGGTGGTGGGCTGTGGCTGCACCAACGCGCTGACGGCGGAGGTCAGTGGTTTCTGCGCGTATCCATTCACGGTCGACGCCGTGAGATGGGGCTCGGTTCGACCCGCGACGTAACGTTGAAGGAAGCCCGCACCGAAGCCGAGCGCTGGCGCGCTGTCGTTCGCCAAGGCTTGGACCCAATAAAAGAGCGCGAGAAACTCAAGCGTGCAGCAGCCCGGGATCAGGCAACGCTGGAAAGCGTCGCTGTACAGGCCTTTGAAGCACGCAAGTCCCAATTGAAGGACGACGGCAAAGCGGGGCGGTGGTTTTCTCCATTGCGCCTTCATGTGCTGCCAAAGCTCGGACGCGTTCCTGTCGAGGACATTGACCAACAGGATATCCGCAACACACTGGCCCCCATCTGGCATACGAAGGCGTCTACCGCAGGCAAGGCCATGGACCGGCTCAGCATTGTCATGAAGTACGGCGCAGCGATGGGTCTAGACGTCGACCTGCAGGCGACGGCCAAAGCGGCGGCCCTTCTCGGCAAAAGCCGCCACGAAGTTCAGAGCATACCAGCGCTACACTGGAAAGAAGTCCCTGAGTTCTATGCCACCTTGTCTGACGGCACGATCACCCAACTCGCAATCAAGCTTACAATTCTAACTGCGCTCCGCTCGCGCCCGATCCGTTTCGCGAACCTGCGCGATATGCGCGATGATGTATGGACTGTACCAGCGGAGTATATGAAAGCGCAGAAGGGGTATGAGGCAGACTTCCGGGTACCTCTCTCCACCGAAGCTTTGGCCATCATTGAGCAAGCCAAGCCGCTGGCCCGCGACGGCCTGCTGTTCCCCAACAAGCGGCGGGGTGTGATCAGCGACGCGACAATGAGCCGTTACATGGAACGAGCAGGCATGGAGGCGCGCCCACACGGTTTTCGGTCGAGCTTTCGAACTTGGTGCGCGGAGGCGACGGATGCCCCGGAGAACGTCGCAGAGACCGCCCTGGCGCACGTCGCTGGCGGCAAGGTCGAGCGCGCGTATCGCCGGACTGACTTTCTGGAACAGCGCCGCGTATTGATGGAGCGTTGGGGGCAGTACGTATCCGGTGGCTGCGGTGAAGTGGTGAGGTTGCTAGAGGTATGACCGAACAGAATGCAGATACTGATTTGGCTGATTTGGTTAACAACAAAGTGGCTGAATTTATCGAACTGGAGAGAGCCTTCGCCTGTAATGGGTTCATGGGAATGGAGTACTTTACTCTATTAGTCGAGCTGGATGTTCTACATGTGGACGCCCCGGAACCTACGGACGAAGTAGGTGCCTACATCGGAGACGAACGAATTTCGCAGGGCTACCTTTACGTCCCCGAGGAAAAACACGTTCAACTTCTAGAGGCCGCGATAGAGAACCGCGAAGCATTTGAGCTGTTGAAGCATGTGATCGGCCGGCAGCTTATGGCGAGAGACCCGCTTACCCCAATTCTTTCTCTCGCTGCGGGCTCCATTATTCTAGGCGTCTACAAGGGCCCTCGCAGTTTTAGCGCCAAAAAACGCGCCAAGAATGGCTTTAGAGATGGTGCAATCATACTTCTTATGATGTTGCTGGTTGATACCTTCAGCCTTCGACCAACGCAGAATGCCGAGCGTTCCCGAAAAACGGAACCAAGCGCGAGCGAGTTGATTTCGCTCGCTTACAAAAAACATGGGCGACATGAGGTGACCACTCGCGCTGTGCGAGAAGTTTGGGGCAACAACAAAAAGCGCGCACAGATTGAGCGGCGGATCAAAGCTAGTGGAGGGCTTGGGCGTTTGACAATTGTGCCGCGAACGTCTGCGGTACGTCCGGCATGAAACACTAGTTGGCGGTGGGTAAATTTGGGTTGTGACAGAAATCAACTCGGGTCTCCCAATGACCAATATACTCTACACCGACCGAGAATGCGCCGCTGCAATCGGCTGCGCCATTTCGACCTTCTGGAAATGGGTACAAGAGGGCAAGTTCCCCCGCCCGATCAAGCTCGGCAACTTGTCGCGCTGGCCCGCATCTGACGTCGAAAACTTCATCGCGGAAGCCACTGCAGCGCGTGATGCCACATAAGAAACCCCCACCCGAAGGATCCGGGCAGGGGCGAAACTTCTCATGCTGCAACACGAGAATACCGCGTCGGCCTGCTTCCTTCAAGCTTTGAGGAAACGACAGTAATGACAACACTAACAACAAACGCCGAGCCCCACGAACGCGTTACGCGGATGCTGGGCTACGTTTTGACCCTCGGGACGCAAGATGCATGGTTCGGCTTCCGCATCGTCATTCGGAAGCGCCTTACCTTGGAAGAGCGCGTAAGTCTCGCCTTCATGGCACTCCGGGCGCTCGATCCGGCAGACGCAGCAAAAACCGCTGAGGCCGCGCTTGGCTGCGATGGCGGGGAGGTCGCATCATGAATGCTATCGACCCCGCCCAGCTCACACACGACCTTGGCGGCAAGTGGTACGGCAGCTACGGCACAGCCCCGTGTCCTATCTGTCAGCCAGAGCGCCGCCGAGATCAGACGGCACTTGGCATCCGCAACGATGGCGAGCGGTTGCTGATGAACTGCAAGAAGTCGAGTTGCGACTTCAGAGACCTTTTGGTCGCCTCCGGCATCGCAAGCGGCAATGTCGAAATTGACCCATGTGCTTTGGAAAAGGCTGAACGGGATCGCAAGGCGGATGACGCCAAGAAGCTAGAGCGTGCCCGTTGCTTGTGGGGCTCCAGCCAACCACTCGCCGGAACCAAGGGCGAGCAGTACCTCCGGTCACGCGGCATTACTTGCAACCTGCCTGACACGCTGCGCTGGTTGCCGGACGCCTACCACCAACCGAGCGGACGTTACTGCAGCGCGATGGTTGCCAACGTCTCGTCTGGCGGTGTGCATCGCACCTTCTTCACGAAGACCGGCAACAGGCTTTCTAACAACGCGAAGATGATGCTTGGCCCCTGCCGAGGTGGCGCCGTGCGCCTGTCAGAGACGCTCGGACCGCTTGTCGTTTGCGAGGGCATTGAGACCGGCCTGTCGTTGCTCTCAGGCCTTCTCAGCGAACCCGCAACCGTCTGGGCCGCGCTTTCAACCAGCGGCATGAAAGGCCTGCGCCTGCCTGAACGTCCCGGCAACCTCGTTGTTGCGACCGACGGAGACCCCGAAGGCAGGGCTGCTGGAAACGACCTCGCCGCCCGCGCGCACGGGCTTGGCTGGACGGTGTCTCTGCTCCCCGCACCCGATGGCCAGGACTGGAACGACGTCCTCCGCAAGCAGGAGGTGGCGGTATGAACGTTGTTGTTCCCCACGAATACAAGCCCGAGGGACCGCAACCACTTGTTCGCGAGATACCGCGTGGCGAAGACTATCCCGTCAACGCGTTGGGCCACCTTAAGGCGGCTGTACTGGCCGTGCAGCGTCAGACGCAGGCGCCTGTCGCCATTGCGGCTCAATCAGCCTTAGCCGTTGCCTCGCTGGCCGTGCAGGCGCACGCCAATGTTGAGACCCTTGGACCTGATGCCCCGACATCGCTGTTTCTTTTGACCGTGGCTCAATCCGGTGAACGTAAAAGCGCATGTGACCGGCTGCTGATGCAGGGCGTCAAAGACCACGAGCGGGATCATGCGGAGACCTATCGCGACGAAATGCAGACCTGGGAGCTGGCGCACAAAGTCTGGCAGGCCAAGCGTGACCGGCTGATCCGCGATGCGACGGGCTCAAAGCTTGATGCAGCCGCTGCCGCAGAAGCCGACCTGCGCAATCTCGGTCCGGAACCGGCAAGACCGCTGTCGCCGAAGCTCACCGCACAGGAGCCGACGCTTGAAGGGTTGGTGAAGCTCTACCAAACCGGTCAGCCTGGTCTTGGGGTCTTCTCGGACGAAGGCGGTGGCTTCCTTGGTGGCCACGCTATGAACTCGGACAACCGCCTGAAGACCGTGGCAGGGCTGTCGTCTCTGTGGGGCGGCGAAGCGCTGGACCGCGTGCGCAGCGGTGACGGAGCCTCCACGCTGTATGGGCGGCGTTTAGCGATGCACCTGATGGTTCAGCCTATCGCGGCCCGTCCACTACTTTGCGATCCGGTCGCCAGCGGCCAAGGGTTCCTTGCGCGGTTCCTGATTGCGCAGCCCCAAAGCGCGATTGGCACACGCCTTGCGCGAAGCACGAGTAGCGCAGCAGATGTAGCGGTTGTAGCAATGGGTCAGCGCGTTTCCGCGCTCTTGAACGCAGCGAAACCAGTCAAAGAAGACGCGCCGCAAGAGCTGGAGCCGCGACTTTTGCCAATGTCAGAAGGCGCTCGGGAGCTGTTATTCCAATATTACCAGGAAACCGAAAAGGCGCAGGGCAGTGGCGGTCCGCTTGAGCATATCAGGGCGTTCGCCTCAAAGTCTCCCGAGCAAGCGGCTCGGATAGCTGGCGTTCTAACGCTCTGGAACAACTTGAACGCAGCAGAAGTTTCCCCTGACACTATGGCCGACGCTATCGCTTTGGCGGCTTTCTACTTGTCTGAGGCCCAGCGGCTGTCGGAGGCTGCAGAGGTCTCAGCCGAAACGGACGCCGCCAACCGTCTCCTGCAATGGGTTCACAACAGTTGGCCGTCTATCGCGGTTAGCGAGAACCGTTCGTCAGACAACCTAATCCCACGCGACGTGGTCAGGTTCGGTCCAAACTTTGCTCGGGAAACCGTCGTCGCCAAAAAGCTGATGAAAACCCTTGCGGCTCACGGTTGGCTGGAAGCATTGGAAAAGGGGGCAATCGTCGACGGCCAGTCCCGCCAACTCGCTTATAGGGTGGTGTCGTCATGAACGCGATTTTTGACCCATATGCAGCGCTTCAAAAGCTACAAAAACAGCAAGGCTTAAAAGGTGAGAAACCGCGAGTAGCCCCTGCGACTTCTGCGACTTTTGCGACACCTATGCCCGAAACGGCCCAAAAGTCGCAAATGTCGCGAAAGTCGCAAGCACCCGAGCGGAAATCAGCTTTTTCGCAAAATGGCGGAAGTCCCTACGGCACCAGCCCCGGTGGTCGCCCTCTGACCTGGACGGGCAAAGTGGTGAGCCTCGACGATTGGCGAACCCTCTCCGAGTGGGAAAAGCATGGCCCGGCCGGAAAATCGTGGAGCCCTGAAACGCAAACGTGGGAGGACGGCGCATGACCGGCGGACGGTACCTCTAGCAAGCGAAGACGACCTCTGCCCCCTGACAGCAGGGTCAGAACAGGCGGTCATCCCCGACATAGAAAGGGCCACAATGAAACTCGTAAAGGCTAAAGCGAACGAGATCGACAAGAGCCGGTGCAATGAACCGATGGTCTCCTTGGCGTGGACCGAAGAAGGTAAGTTGAACATTGATGTCCACGGGGACTGGGAGCGGATTGTCGAGGCCACCCCAAACACGGGTGTGATCAAAGAGGTTATACGCGGGTTATCGGTGCTCGGCTCTGAAGGTAACCGAGTAGACGAAGCCACGGCGGGCTTTGCCCTTGGGTTTGTTGATATCATGAAGCCAAGGGATGCAATCGAGGTGCTTTTGTTGTCTCAGATGGCTGCTACCCACCAAGCCACGATGACGCTGGCAAGGCGCTTGAACCATGTTGAGACACTCCAGCAACAGGAAGGCGCCGAACGCGCGTTTAACAAACTGGCGCGAACGTTCACGACCCAGATGCAGGCTTTGAAACGCTACCGCGCAAAGGCTCAGCAGACCGTTAGGGTCGAACGCGTGACTGTCGAAGATGGTGGACAGGCCATTGTCGGAAGCGTGGAAGCCAAGGGGGCGGACAGTGACGAAAAATGACGACGACCCCTTGCACGCCGCGAACTCCGCACCTCGGTGCTCTGCCCGCTCAAAGCGCACTGGGCTTCCTTGTCGGGCCCCAGCAGTTCGCGGGTGGCCAGTCTGCCGGATGCACGGCGCACGCGGGGGAGCGCGCAAAGGACCTGCCAACTCGAACTGGAAACACGGTGCACGCAGCGAGGAAGCCATCGCCGTCAGGAAATTTTCGAGCGAGTTGAGGCGAGACGCCAACCGCTTGCTTGGTGCGCTTTCATAAGGAGAACCACAGCTATTAAGTTTTTAACGATTGGTCAGCGCACTATGCCGCTCGCGCGCACGGGCTATACAGAGCGCCCTTGCTGCGTGCTTGACCCCATGAGCTAAGCGGCTAAGCCGTAGTGAACGGCAATTATGCGGACAAACCTGCCATTCAAAGTTCTAGAGAAAACAAAAGCTCTCGGCCCATACTTGACCTTGAGCATTTGCTTCAAATGCTGCGATCACAGCTGGCATTGCTGTCATTCGCTGCACCTGCTCGCTTTCGGTACCCGCAGATGTCTGGACGGCGGACAAAGCCGCTTGATGCTTTTGCAGAGAAATTCGAACCTCTGTTTCCACCAAATCCGGCAGGAAGCTGACCGCCTTCGTTTTCGGGTGTGAAGCCTTGCGCCGAGAGTGTCATTACGGACCGCGCGAGAGATGCTGCGGTAGACATCAGATAGTTTTCAGGGCTGTCGACGGTAATAGAGAAGAAGGCAGCAATCGGCACCGGCAGAAAGGACGCCGCATAGTCAGACCCGCCCTTGACCTCAGGAAAGACGAAGGGCTTGTGCGTGGCGTCTTTACCGACCGACTGGATCGCTCAGCCGGCCTGGAGTTAATTGCACTCAGTCCAGTCCGGCGCATCAAAGTTAGCGAAGGCCTTCACATCTTTGACGCCATAGGCCCGAAGCAGTGCCGTCCAGTTGTCTTCGCTAACCAGCAGGAAATTATCATACTTCTCGCCGTCAGCGATGTTGTTGGTCGCGTGGATGGTAACGGACTTGCCATCCTCGTTCAGAGTAGCGTTGCCTGTGTTGACGATGTTGTAGTCGTCCGCCATCAGATAATTCTGGCTGTTGTACACAGTTACTGACCAGAAATCGTTGACCTCTGGTGTGTCGAAGGTGATCGTGTAGCACTTGTTCTGGTCCGCGCTGACCGGCAGGGTCGGCGCGTACATTGAGATCTCATCAAAATTCATTCCCCAACCACCCGACAATGCGTAGGTGAACTTCTCCCAATCAGTGATGTTCTCAACTTTAGCAACCGCGGCACCGTTCAGGTTGGGCAGCTCGTTGTAACCCTGGATGACGTGCGCACGGGTCTTGAGTAGCTGCTCTTCGTCATAGGCTGGCACCGGCTCCGCAGAGTTGGCAACGATCCGCATACGTGGCTGCACGTTTTCGACGATGTGTTTGACGTCCTCGGCCGTGGCGTCCGTGCCAACACGAATTCCGACGATCGCGTGCGTACCGTTAAAGTGACCTTTCGCGAACTCGTACACGCCGGCCCCCACATGGCTCGAAGCCGTGTGCTCCTGCGTGATGATCTGCAGCGTAATGTAGCGGTCGCCGTCTTCTGGAACGTGAACAGTGAAGCCTTCCGAAAGATCAACAGTACCCACCGAGTAAATGACGTCGTTATTGGGTGACACCACCCATACAGTGTCGGCACTCGCAAGTTCCGTGAAATGGAAAAGCTTGTTCACGCCACCAGCCATGTTTTGCATGTTGGTCATTATGTGCAGACCTTCGGCATTGACGAACTGCTCAACCGTCATGCCCGTGTCTGCCGGGTCATATTTCCAGCCGCTTGAGTCAACCGTGGCGACAGTAGAGAAAGGATCGGCAGCCATAGCACTCAAGGCGGTGCTGGCGAATAGTGCAGCGAGAGTCGTCGTTTTCAATTTCCGTTTCATGTCAATTCCTTCCTCTTTCAATCAATCGACGCCGGGCGTTCCAGCGCCCAGGTCTTGCCAAGGCGGTTCATGTCCGGCGCGTAGAACCGGACACCAACAAAGAAGTCGTTTTCCGTGGTGGGGATCCAGTTCTCCTCTAGGCCGTCGGGGGCGTCCGGGCCGAAATACACGTCCACCGACCCGTCCGCGTTGATCGCGAGGTTCTCATTCAGCGAATTGACCGTGTACTTGCCGTAGGGATTCTCAATCATGGTGAACCGCTCAGCGTCATAGAGGATGACCGACCAGAAGCTGGCGACCGGAACGTCCGGTGGCAACGTCATCTTGTAGTTTCCGCCAGTCATCAACGGGGCATCATTGGCGTCGCGAAAGGCGATGGTATAGAAGGTCGAGGTGCCCATGTTCCGTGGCGGCCAGATGCCCAACGTGAAGTATGCGGCACGCCGATCGACCAGAATGGCATTCTCTGCGGTGTAATCGGGCGTCCACGTGTCCGGCAAACCGACCGCCAGCCAACCGCCGAAGAGCCCGGGCTCCCAGCTGAACGTGGTATTCTGCTTGGCGGTCATCCAGCCCAGTTCCGCGGCACGCTGATAGAGCGCGAGGCTGGCGTCGTCTTCGGGGAACGGTTTGCCTTTCTCGATTCCGATCGACTGCAACATACCGACCATGTAGAGGTCGCTCTCGCGGATCGGTTCCGAGTTGATGTAGGCATGCATGCGGCGGAAGGCGCCCACGCCCGTGTCGATCTCGGCGGGAATGACCGTGTCGGCGATATCGGTGTAGACCTGCGCCCGTTCTGGTTCAAAATGGTGGTAGACCTTGATTGACCGCGCCCGGGCGATCGCATCGTCTGCCGTAGCGTCGCCCAGCATGACCGACCGCAGGCCCAGCGTGACCAGGTTCGACGTGCTTTCTATAACGAAATAGCCGCTGGGCACGTCGCCCTCGTAGCCGGGGGGAAGGATGAGGTACTTGCCGCCTTTGCCCATGTCTGGTGCAACGGGTGGGACCCCGACATCGGTCATCGCCACCTGCCAGATGTCGACGATGGACCCGAACATGTAGCCCTTAGCATCCATGACCGGCTGTTCGTAGACAACCGGACCATCCGACAAGTCCAGGTGGACGATCACGTAGATCGTCTCGTTGTTCAATGTCGAGAGGCCGACGCGGTGGTCCGAGAAGTCGCCGATATAGTTGATGTCGAGATCGCCGCCCCCGGACGCCGCCCGGACACCGTCGCGGCCCGCATAGCTCTGGTTGACGGGCAAGGACCACAAAAACAGTTCGATTGCGCGATTGAGCTTCAGGTTCTCGATAAGCCGCTCGCCATCCGCCGGCAGCGGGTAGCCGCGTTTGATCGTGATGCCGGAATAGTCGCCTTCAGCCGACGACGGGCCGGTCAGAAGCGTCATGGCAACCAGTGTCGTCAGGAAAGTCCGAAGCATGAAATCGTCCTCCTTCGATGTTCGTGATGCGCTATTCGAATGGGCTCAAGCGGCCCGCAGAGACGCGGAAGCGCGAACCATCCTTGGTCTGATCCGGTTGACCTGACCCGCCGGCCTTTCCGGGCTGACAACGCTTCTCCTGTTCATTTGACCATCTCCGGATCGCCAAGCACCCACTCCCGATCCCAAAGCTCCGGTTTGGCGCCGTAGAAGCGGAACATGAGGAAGGCGTCTTCCTGCGGGTTGGTGATGACGGTGTTGGCCTCATAACCTGCCACTGGCTCTGGGCTTAGGTAGAGGTCGATGGATCCGTCCGCGTTGACATTCAGACCTTCGTCGTTGGACGAGACCGTGAACCTCGGCGAGTCGATAAACGTCCGGCTCTCGTTGCCGTAGGCGATAATGGACCAGAAATCTCTGATCGGTGGATTCGCCGGGATGCGGATTTTGTAGGTCTTTGAGGCGTCGAGGCCCGTACCGTCGTCGTCGCGCGCTGTCATCATATAGGCCGTCGAAACGGGTTTGCTGGGGTCGAAACGCCGGTAAATCCCGCCTGCAAGATAGAAATGGTTGAGGTAGCGGTCTTCGTAAAACAAACCCCGGTCGTAGTTGGCAGTACCCAGTGTTTCGATGTATTCCGGCGAGAGATTGAATGCGCCCCAGGCGCCGTCCTGCCAGAACGTATTGAATGCGTCGCCAGACTGGATGGCCTCGATGGCATAGTCCTGTGCATCCTTGGCCGCCTGTTCGAGGATGGCAGCAACTTCAGCGGAAGGTTCAAACTCTTTCCCACGCTCGATGCCGATTGTGGCGAGCATACCGTACATGGCTTTGTCATACTCCCGAACCGGCTCGTCCTGCACAATTCGATGGAGCAGGCGGAAATCGCTGAGGTCGAACTGCGGCTGGGCGTCGTACGTCTTCTGTGCGCCCTGTATGAACGTGGTGGGCCGTTCCGGATGGGCGAGAAGATAAAGCTTGATTGTCTTGAGGTAGGCGACCGCGGCGTCCCAGCCCTTCTGCCCCGGGTCGCGCGGGATGGTGCGTCCGGGAATCAAGTGCACGTAGGAATTGCTGCGGAGGACGATATATCCGTCCGGGATCTCGCCTTCGTAACCGGGCGGAAGGACGAGATACTTGCCGCCCTTGCCCTCGTCCGCGCCGGCCGGGCCGAAGTCCTCGAGCGGGATCTGCCAGGCGTCGTGGATGGACCCGAAAACACGCGCCTCCGGCGATGCGGGCGGAATCTCCAGCACCACCGGGCCATCTTTGAGCGTGAAGTGGTTGACGAAATAGGGCGACTGGTTGTTGTAGGTGATGCCGCCCCAGCGATGGTCCATCGGCTTGCCGGTGTAGATGATATCCAGGTGATGGCCACCGAGGTCGCGCTGGTTCGCCACGTGTTGAGCGTAAAGCGCCAGTGCGGGAGACGCCCATAGGGTTGCCTCATAGGCGCGCGAGTAGATCAACCGCTCCTCGGTTTCAGTAAGATCTGTCTTTCGCGACAGGTCGCTCTGAGCAAATGCCGTTTGACTGACGGAACCCAGAACAAACACTGCAAGTATCGCTAGAATTGACTGTGTCAGTTTGCTCATATCCATTGTCCGTCGCCGCTTCATCTCACTTTCTCGAAGTCATTCCACCGCCACGTCTGGTCCAGGATTGGCTCCAATGGGCCGTAGAGACGCGGCAGCGTGAACCAGCCCTCGCCGGGGATCGTCTGGAGCCAGTTGGAGTCCGGGACGCCCTCGGGAAGCTCTGGCGCAAAGTACAGGTCCACCGATCCGTCGTCGTTGGTGGCAAGCGCATCGGTGCTGGACAGCGAGGTGCGTTGTTGATCCGTGTTGATCAAGGCGCGGGTTGCCACTTCGTAGACGGGGATCTGCCAGAACTGCGTGACCGGCACATCCGCCGGAACCCGCAGGCGGTAGGTGTTGGACCCGATCAGAAACGAGCCGTCCGCGTCCTTGTAGGCAACCACATTGAACTGCCCCGTGCCTGGCTTTGCAGGAACGCGTGTGACGAAATTCCCGACCAGTTGATGCCAGCCGCCCGCTCGCGACTCGACCTCCTCATAGCTCTCCAGCAGGAAGGCGGGGCTTATGTTGGTGAACAACGGCACATATTGGCGATTGTCGTATATCCGATCCACGCGTGGCCGAAACGCCATCGACAAGGCAATGGCTTCGGCGGTGCTTGCCGCTCTGGCAAGGATGGCTTTGGCGCGGTCATCCGGTGCAAAGGGCTGCCCCTTTTCGAATCCGAGCCGCCGCATGTTGCCCAGATGGGCCAAACCCGCGGCGGGCACCTTGTCCCGGTTGAAGGCCTCGGCCAACCACTCAAAGGCTTCGATGTCCTTGGGCCATTCCTGCGAATAGGGCCGGTCTCCGATCAGGAAGATCGGGTTCTTCGGCGGAGCGTCGGCCTCTGACAGGTAATACCAGCGCACCGTTGCGCCGTGTTGCACCGCTGCGTCAAGGCTTCCTTCCGTCCCCGGAAAGGCCCGGATTCCCGGTGAGATCAGGTTTGAATGCTCAATGGCGACGTCGAAATACCCGTCTGGAAGCTCGCCCTCATAATCCGTCGAATAGATGAGGTATTTGCCGCCCTGCCCCTGATCCGGGCCAATGTCGCCAAAGTCGGTATAGGCCCGCATGCCAAGATCCCACAGGTGACCACGTACGCGGGGCGGCACCTCAAGGACGACCGGGCCTTTTGACAGGTCGATGTACGGGGTCAGCACATAGACCACTTCGTCATTGGGCGTGATAAGCCCCTGGTTCGGCTGGATCCGCTTGTCGAAGAGGAAGATCGTGCGCTCGTCGCCGCCCAAGCGCAGCAGTCCTTTCTCGAAGCCTAGGCTGTTGAGGTAGGCATATGCCCAGACATAGAACTGCGTCGCGGCCTGGTAGTCGAATTCCTCGAATGCGGCCTCCGCGGTTTCAGAGGTCGGGTAGCCGCCTTCATAGACCGGGTCGAACGCGAAGGCAGATAGTGGTGCGAACGATATCGCAGCGGCCAGCGCGGTGGCCGAAATCCGAGTTCTGATGGTCATCTCATTCCTCCTTGCAATCAATTCAGGCGTTCGATGTCATTCGGTACCCAGTCGCGGCTCAGGATCGGCTCGAGGGGCGCATAGAGGCGCAGGATCGTGAACCAGCCTTCGCCGGGGTTAGTCTTGATCCAGTTGACCTCGCCTTCCGGCTCTTTCGGTCCGACAATGATGTCTACGGACCCGTCAGTGTTGAGGATCAGGTCGGCATCGGTGCTAGATTTCGTCGCAATCCCGGTATCGGTCTGGACCAGAGCCCGGTTGGTCGTCGAATAGACCGGCAACTGCCAGAACTGCGCAACGGGTACTGCAGGTGGCATCGACAAACGGTAGGTGTTGGATCCGTTCAGGAAATTGCCTTGGCTGTCGCGATACGTGGTCAGCGGGAATTGGCCGGTGCCTGGTTCCGACGATCCCTGTTCCATGAAATTTCCGATTATCTGGTGCCAGAGGCCTGCGCGGGCTTCGACCTCCTCATAGCCGCCGGGGAGGAATTGCGGGTCCTTGTTGACAAAAGCAATTTCCCACTGCCGGTCGGGATAGACTTTCGCGGTCAGCCGGCTTTGGAACGCCATCGTCAAAACCACGGCCTCGGCGGTCGCTGCCGCGCGATCGAGGATGGCACGCGCGCGATCGTCTGGCGCCCAGGTCTCGCCAGGGGTCAACCCCAGGCGGCGCATGTTGCCGAGATGGGCAAGCCCTTCGGCTGGTGCCCTGTCCGTGGAAAAGACCTCGCCAAGCCAGTCAAACGCCTCGGCATCCCGCGGCCAGTCCTGGCTGAAAGGCATGCTGCCTATGAGCACGGTTTCCCGCGCAGGCGGGGCATCTGCTTGCGACAGCGGATACCACCGCGCCGTTGCAGCTTGGTTCGCGGCCGCTTCAACGCCGCCCTCACTTTCCGGAAAGGTTCTGCCGACATACATTACAAAATCCGAGAAGGGGGACCTGTAGACAGTGTATCCCTCCGGGATCGGGCCGTCGTAGTCGCGCGCGATTATCAGATATTTGCCGCCGTTGCCGCCATCAGGACCGATATCGCCAGTGTCGCCCAAGGCGCGCATCCCGAAATCCCAGAAATGCCCGCGGTTCCGGGCCGGAATCTCGAAGACCACAGGGCCCTCGGCGATATTGATCGCACGGGACACGAAATAGATCACTTCGCTATTGGCGGTCAGAAAGATGTGCTGAGGCTGAATCTGCTCACTGAAGATGTGATTGGCGAAGCGACTACCGCCGAATTTCGCCATGCCTTTGTCGACACCCAGCGTATTCAGATAGGCGTAGGCCCAGATGTAGAATTGTGTCGCGGCTTGATAGTCGAACTCCTCGAAGGCTGCTTCTGCGGTCTCTGCCGTTGGATAGCCGCCCTCGTATTCGGGTGTGAAGCCTTGCGCCCAAAGTGCCGTTGTGGACAGCACCAGAGCTGCTGCAGTGGACATTACGATCTTCATGGTTCGGGTCCCGGCGAAATGCGGTTTCATGTCATTTCCTCCCAATCGTCGGTGCGATCACTCGACCAGTTCCATATCGTTCAGCTCAAAGCTCTTATCGAACAGGCCTGGTTCTGGGCCGTAGAACCGGGAGAGCAGGAAGAAGCGGCGGTTCGGGTCCGTTGGAAGCCAGTTGCTTTCCTTCCCCTCGGGCGCCTGAGGTCCGAAGTAGATGTCCACAGAACCATCGGCATTCTTCACCACGTCTTCCAGATTGGAGTCGATGCTGCTCGGCTCGACTTCGCGGATGTACGAGGCGGTCTCCAGATCGTAGGTCGTGATCGACCAGAAGTCGCGCACCGGCACGTTGGGCGGCATCACCAGCTTGTAGGTCTTGCTACCGTCCAGCCACTGGCCGTCCGGCGTTTCCGCCAGGCCAAGATAGAACGTGGCATCGCCGTAGTTCTTCACGCTGGTGACGACCGCGTAGTAGAGAACGCCCCGGGCGTGATAGTCGTAATAGCTCGGCCACTCGTAGGTGAGTTCCGTCTCCCCTGCACCGGGAGGCACCAGGACTGACCACATTTTGTCCTCGTAGAAGACAGGCGTGAGCGTCTGGTGATACTGCTCGATCATGTATTGCAACGCCTCTGGCCCAGATTGATCGAACATGGCCTGCAACCGGGCATCCGGCGTGAAGGTCTCGCCCCGCTTGATACCAAGGTGCGCCAGCATGCCCATCATCGAGAGATCGCGGTCGAGCACGACCTCCTCGCTGATCATCTCGTGGATCTCGCCATAGATGCCGCCATCCATCTTCGGCGTCATCTCGACCACCGTGCCGTAAAGGTCGACATAGGTCATTGCCGGCGGGTTATCGGCCTCGGACAAGGGATAGATCTTGACCCATTTGGTCAGGTCAACGGCCTTGGCCAGGTTCTCCGGTGTGGCACCGCCCGCCATGATAGGCCGCAAGATCATGAAGCCGTGATGGGTCTCCTGCTCGTAGATCAACGCGTTTCTCAGGAGCGGGCCATCGTAGTTGGGCGGGATCAGCAGATACTGCGCGCCACGGCCTCGGTCCCGGCCAGCCGCTCCGACGTCATCGAGCGGCCGTTGCCAAGCGTCCATCAGCGTGCCGAAGATGCCGATGCCTTTCGCCGACGGCGGGATCTCTACCACCACCGGGCCATCTTCGATGTTCCAATACGCCGATATGTAAGGCGTCGTGTTGTTCGGCGTGGCCGTCTGGTATTTCCAGTCCTGAAGTTCCGAGTAGTAGCCAATGTCGTTCGGCCCGACTCCTACATCTGCCAGCCCATCCCGGAAGAACTTGAAGTTCATCAACGGCATGGCCCAGACCGCAGCATCGATGGCGCGATGGTAGGTCATGCGGTCAGCCAGACTGGCTTCGCCAAGATTAAACGTGTCTGCCTGTGCGGTCGTAGTGATGATCGTGCAGAGCACAGCCGCCTTCGCCGCTTTCGCAATCTTCAATCGAATCATTAAGGTAGACCTCCCAATCTCTTGGTGTGTGATTTCAGCCGATTGTCCTCTTGCGGACGTTTCAATAATGCGCCGCTCACAAAGCCGGATTCAGGTAGTTGAGAATGGCTTCCATCCGGATCATGACTTTTCGGATGACATGCGTCGCGGCGACGCTCTCGGTATAAATAGCGGCTGTGCCCGCCGTTCCGGGATTGAGACCCGCAAGGTCCTCATCATTGTCCAGACGGAGCCTGACAAAAAACGGCTCTGCCACGGTCTGACCGGCTTGGATGGCAGTTCCGGACACAATAGCCTGTCCCTGAGAAGCGATGGCAAAGACGGTTTCCACCGTCCCGGTGACGACAAGGCCGGGTGTGGTCTTGAACGCGATCTCAACCGGCTGTCCGACGCGGACATGACGAAGATAGATCTGGTGGATTTCGACCCCGATGATCTTCTCGGAAGTATCCACAAACACCATCGACGGTGCGAACGGCAAATTCGTAACGCGTTGGCCTTCCGCCAGCGCGAGGTTTGTCACGTACCCGTTCGAAGGTGCGCGCACCGTCGATTGCTCCAGGTTCCAGACGGCCAATTCCAGGTTCGCCTCTGCCTCGGCAACCTTTGCGATGACGCCGTCCTTGGTCACTGCGCCGATTTCGGTTTCAGCCCGCGACACAGCGGCCTCTGCCTGCTCAACCGCTGACACGGCTGCTTCAAGGTCTGCTTCGCGCCGTTCCAGACGGTTCTCTGAAATAGTCCCGCTCTCTACGAGTTTCTGGTCATCATCGAAGCGGTTTTGCGCCAATTGTCGTGCCGCTTGCGCCTGCCGCAATTGCGCCCGCGCCGAAGCCAACGCATCCTGATCCTGTTGCGCCTGGGTTTCGACCCGAACCAAGGACGCCTCGGCCAGTGCCACGGCAAGTTCAAATGGCTCCGGGTCGATCTGAAAAAGGACGTCGTTTGTTGCAACCGGGCGGTTCGCCTCGACGGGAACCGAGACGACCTGTCCGCTGACGTTCGGAACGACCTGAACGGCGCGCGAGACGATCCTCGTCGGACCCGACGGCGCGCCCCACTGCATCGGAATGAAGAGAAAGATGAACAGCACGACGACCCAGACAATTGTGGAAAGCCACGTCGCCTTTGTGTTTGGCAGTATCTTCATCTTCACCAAGACGAAGAGAACCACCACATAGATCAGTGTGAGAAAGACGATCATGCGCTCTGCCCCGCTTCGCTGGCGTCGTCGGTATCCTCGGGAGGTTCAGCCTCCCAGTACGGCGATCGGGTGAACGCCCAGACCAGGACGATCGGCCAGAAAACGCCGCCCCAGAAGGCTCCGAGCCAGCCAGCCACGTTGATCGCGTCTTTCTGAGGATGCCCGCGCTGTGCCGCGATCTTTCCGGGCAGCATAGCGAGCAAAATGAACACTCCGATCGCGGTCGCGACGAGCACGATCAAAACGATCCAGGCGAAAATATCCAAGCCGGTCACGTCATTTCCCCCTTTTTGCCAATTCTGTCGGCCCCCACAAAGGCCGTGTTCCCAGTGTCATCTCCCTCATGAGCAGGCGCATACCGCCGGCACCGCACAGTCGTATCAGGCGTTCCCGAGCCCGGCGGCGCCCTAGTTGACCGCCCGTAAGGTCGGAAGGACGCGGTAGCCGTTTATGACCTTGTCGGTGACCCGGTAGTGCCGAAAGCCCAGGGTGAACAAGCCGCTATCATTTGCCGTTGGAATGTTGTTCAGAGCGTCCGGTCCGCACCCGAAGCTCACCGTATAGGTGCCGTCGTCATTCCGTATCGCGGATTCCGAACTCAAGCTTGCGAAGTCGCTGAACATGAAGCCCGCGGCATTGTAGACGGTGACCGACCAGAATGCCTTGTTCTCGGGGTCTTCGAAGGTCGCCTGATGGCAGACATCCGTGGGGTATGCGGGCGAAAGCTCGTAGATGTTGTCGATCAACTGCGCGCCACCCCAGCCGATCGCGGAACAGACTTCGTACTTTTCCTGGGTGAACAATTTGCTCGACTCGTCGTTTGGTGAGGTGAAGCACCCTTTCAAAGCGTCTTGGCCATCGCGCCGCACAATGCCCGGCATCTTGGCCTTCAGCGCGGCTTCGACCTCTCTGAACGAGGCTTCTTCGACAGGCTCAGCCGTGAACGGTTTGGCGCTGTTCGCGGTGATCCGTAGCTGGTCCTGGATCGCGTTCGCCTCTTCCACCGGGAAGGTCGCGTCAAGGCGAATGACGACAAAGACGTGGTCGCCAATATGGGTGGTCAGCTCGTGATCGCCGGCACCATAGAACATCGGGTAGATGCGGTGATCCTGGGTGATGATCATCCCAGACAAGTACTTGCCTTCGGGGATTTCGGGCAGGGTCAGCGTTGCACCTTGCGACACGTCGACGACACCGAAGGAGTAGTAGGTATCGCGGTTCATGCGCACGACAGTCTGCTTGTCCGTGGGCGTAAGTACGCGACGATGATTGAAGTTGTTCACACCAACCGCGCTTTGCTCTTGCAAGTACTGACGCGCGCTTTCGGCCGACGGATAAGTCGCTTCGGTGACCTTTTTGCCGTCCGGTGCGAAGAACAACTCTATCGTATCGACCGGTTCAGCTTGTGCAGCGCCTCCCATCAAAAGAGCGCTGGTGATCAGGACGATGCTAAATCTTGACGTCATTTTGTGCCTCCCAGGTACTAAGAGTGTCGGGCGATGAACTCGTCGGGATCCTCCGCAAAACACGGGCTGCCGCAACGCAAGCGCGGTGGCGCGGGAATAATCATGAGGTTCAAATCGGTATCCGCGTTGAAAAAGTCTGATAAAACAGTACGCCTAAGCATCTTCCGGATTAAGATTTGAAATATGTCATTTCATGACACACCGCGTTAGACTGATGCACGCACCGCGATCAGAACGTAGGGGTGTAGCATGGTTGGGACGGTTCCGCTTGTCACCGCAAGTGCGCTGGTTGGGATGCCCGAATTCGTGGCGGGTGAACTTGGCGCGCGCGCACTTCGCCGGTCGTTTTCGGATGCCGGGCTGCCGGCGGACACACCGGTGCAAGAAGGCTACTTCGTTCCTGAAGTTGCAGTAGCCAGATTCCTCGGCAGCGCTGCGCGCCAGGCCGGTGACCCTCTCCTTGGCGCAAAGCTCGGCGCACACCTCAACATCGCCACCAACGGCGCATGGGGGCGTCACATCGTGGAAGGAGAGACGCTGGGCGGTTGCCTGCAACGCTTCATCAGGACGCTTTGCTGCTTTTGCAACTATGACCTACTTCGCATCGATCTGATTGGCGACTTAGCGTGGTGTCGGTTTCGGTTCGCTACGACCGACCACGCGGACTACTCTCAAATCTGCCTTGCCACAGTCGGGTCCTGCACCAACCTCGTTCGCCACTTCACTGGACCGGATTGGTTCCCGGACGCGATCGAAATGGACATCCCGCCACCGTTTGCAACAAGTCTGCTCGAGGACATCCTCCCCACTAGTATCCGCTACAATACAGAGTGCATCGGCCTGGCCTTTCCGCGGGAATACCTGACGCTTCGCAGAAGGCCCGAATTGAGCCAAAGCCATACCACGCTCTCGGAAGCCCTGCGAGCGCGAGACCACAAGCCGCCAGAGAGCTTCGAAGCCGTTGTCGAAGAGATTATCCGGCTTCAGATCG